>CAKUZB010000001.1 GCA_934717745.1 uncultured Candidatus Melainabacteria bacterium
TATGTTAACAAATGTAACAAAACATGCTAAAACCCTAAAGTAATCATGATTTTAGCCGATATATATAACGTAAGGTTAGGAAATCTGTCATAAGGAGAAACGCTTATGGGTATGTCAGCATCACAAGCAAGATTGTTAGCAATCACATCAAGAATGAACGACGTTGAGTTTAAATCTCAACAAATTTCAAATACAAAAATTCGTTTGGCAGATGAATCTGAACAAGTGGCAAACGATTATACAAAAGCATTGAATAAACAAAAATATACTTATACAAACTATAGTAGTGGTAAAGCCGTAAAAATGGATTTAAACTCAACAAATATGGTAAACTCTGGATTTACCTTAAAAGCAAGAGATTCAAAAACAACAGTTCCAACAAATTATTCAGCAGCAGAATTGTATGAGATGATTGAATCAGGTCAATTCTACCTTGAAGGAACAATATCATCAACAACAGCAGATGGTGTAACAACATCTAAAAAAGGTGAAGTGTCAGTGTCATCAAATACACAATTAGCAATCGAATCAGATACATATGAATTAGCAAAAGCAGAAGCAGAATATAATTCTAAAACTGCTAAAATCAATAACAAAGAAAAATTATTGGATAATGATTTAAAAGCATTGGATACAGAACACAGTGCATTGAATACAGAAATGGATTCAGTAAAATCATTAATCAAAGATAACGTAGATAAAACATTCAACTTATTCTCATAATAGTTGAACAAAAGTTTCCTTATTTCCTAACCTATACACAAATTTTACTAAACACCTCTCAGAGGTGTTTTTTTTTAGGTCAGGAAATAAGGATAATTATACCTCTCGCAAAACTTGACATTAAGTCAACTTTTGCTCGGCAGAGTCCTATACACAAATTTTACAAAGCACCTCTCAGAGGTGTGTTTTTTTTTTAGGTCAGGAAATAAGGATAATTACACCTCTCGCAAAACTTGACATTAAGTCAACTTTTGCTCGGCAGAGTCCTATACACAAATTTTACAAAGCACCTCTCTGAGGTGTTTTTTTAGGTCAGGAAATAAGAACAATTAACCCTCTCTCAAACATATATTTCTTGAAACTCAATAATAACGTACATAGGCAATAAAAATATCAAAAAATACTTAATATAAATACAGTTAAATAATGCTGTAAAAATACAGCATTATGTAAAATAAAAATCAAAAACAAACTCAACACATTTTTGAACGTCAATAAAGACGGGCAAATGCACCTTTGTGTTAAGTTTTGTTAACCTGTATTATTCAAAAAAAGCAATTTTTTTAGAAAAAAATTCTTTATATAAGTACGAGAGCAAGAGAGGATTTTTTAAAAGATGTCAATGTTATTTTCACAAGTTGCAGCAGACGCTTACAAAACATCAACTCAAGCAATCAACACAGAAGCAAGAAAAGACAAAAGAGCAAACTCATTAAAAGGTATCATGAAAGAATCTTTCTTCCACGGTGCATCATTCATGGGTTCTAACTTCATCGCATAATTTGAATTTTTTAAAAAATGAGCGAAGCGAAATGCTTACGCAAAATTCAATAATAAATAAAAAAACAACAAAACAAAAAACACTCACTCGCACTCAAAACAATAATCAAACGATTAAAAAAAAGATTTTAAAAATAATTTATACTCTCTCTCTCAATTATTAATTCAAAATTTAGCCACCCAACGGGTGGTTTTTCTTTTGAAATTTGTGTATTTAAAATATCCTCTTAATCGTTGGTTACAAAAGACTAAAAGTATGCGATAATGGGCTTATGCTTAAACATTTGTCGAGAGAAACTTTAATACAAATTTGTGTAATACTGGTTATATTGTTTGCAAGTTGTTGTTATAATTTGATAGGAATTATATTACCAAAGGAAGTTGAGCAAATAATTTTGTTTGGACTTTCCGGAATATTATTTTGTTCAATGTTGTATTTATTAAATTCTCAGGATAAATTATGGAAAAAATTTGTTCTAAGTTTTATTTTTGCGATATTATATAAATTTATTCTTAATTTATTTTGTTATAATTGGTAATTTTTATTAATATGAGCAATAAAAAAGACCTCTTTCGAGGTCTTAAAATTTAATGGGGCGGATGATGGGACTCGAACCCATGCATATCGGAACCACAATCCGAGGTCTTAACCACTTGACGACACCCGCCACCGATATTTCTTTTTTATTCTTTTTCTTGATTAATTTATTCTTTGGAACATATAACCGATGCCACGTGCTGTTAATATTAATTCCGGATTTGCAGGATCTGATTCCAATTTAGAACGTAATCTTGATATGTGAACATCTACTACACGTGTGTCAATTCTGTGATCCGGTGGGTATGCCCATACATGTTGCAATATTTCGTTTCTTGAATATGCTTGACCTGAATTGTTTACAAGTAATTCTAACAAACTGAATTCCATTCCTGTTAATCTGATTCGTTCATTCTTTCTGAATACTTGTCTTCTCGCTGTATCAATTTTTATGTTACCTGTTGTAATAACGTTTTTAGTAACTTTTCCTGTTGGAACAATTGCTTCACGATTATTTGTTCTTCTTAATACCGCTTTTACACGTGCTTCCAATTCTTTTGGACTGAATGGCTTGATTACATAATCGTCTGCACCTAATTCTAAGCCTGTAATTCTTTCTGATACATCTCCTAAGGCTGTTAAGATAATAATCGGAACATCTGAAGTTCTTCTGATTTCTCTCGTAACTCCGTAACCGTCTACTTTTGGCATCATTACATCTAATACTACTAAATCAGGATTACTTTTATTAAATGCGTTGATTGCTTCTTCGCCATCTTCTGCTACAACAACGTCATAGCCTACCATTTTTAAACGTGTTTCTAATATTCTTCTGATACTTGCTTCGTCGTCAGCGACTAAGATTCGTTGACGGTCTTCAGTTTCATTTTGCATTTCAGCGTCTGTCATTGTGTTTTCCTTACGTTTTCTAAACTACTAAATAAATTCTAAATTTTTATTGTTAATATAAATTTATTTTTATAAATATATCTTAATCTAAGCATGAAATAAATGCAAGCATAAATTTTAAAAATTTTTGAAAACCTTGATTATTCTTATTTATTGCTTACTAATTGCTTGAAAGCCTCAAAGTCTTTAATCGTGTCAATACCCACCGGTCTATCATTTACAATTGATGTTTTTATCTTCATGCCCATTTGCAAGGCTCTTAATTGTTCTAAACTTTCTGAAATTTCTAGCGAAGTTCTTTCTGAGGTTGTCATTTTTGTTAAGGCCTCTTTTGTATAACCATAAATTCCTATATGTCCGTAAAATGGTGATGGATTTTCGTTTCTTTCAAATGGAATTTTTGAACGTGAGAAATATAATGCAAATCCGTTATTGTCAATTACACATTTTACTAAGTTTGGATTATCTGCTTCTGCTTTTTCTTTGATTGGGCATATCAAAGTTGAAATATCTGCGTTGTGGTTTTTAACTCCATCAATTACTGCTTCAATATGTTCTTCTTTTATCATCGGTTCATCACCTTGAAGATTAATTATATATTCAAATTCAGGATGTCTGTCAGCCACTTCTTTTATTCTGTCGCTTCCGCATTTGTGGCTAACAGATGTCATTTCAACTTCTCCACCGAATGATTTTACTGTATCAAAAATTCTTTCATCATCTGTTGCAACAATTACACTATCGACGTCTTTAACTGTTTTTGCTTTTTCGTAAACCCATTGAATAATTGGTTTGTCGTTAACTTTTAAAAGCGGTTTTCCTTCTAATCTGCTAGAACCGTATCTTGCAGGTATTATAATTGCTGTTTTATTCATTTTATACCTTCTTTTTTTATATTTTTACAACAAAAGTTTATCACAAAAAGAATTAATTATTGCCAATCCAGTCTTTGATTAGTTTGTGTTTCAATCCAACTTCCATTGTGTATTGTTTGTCATTTTTTATAATCGAAAAGTATGAGAAAAAGCCTTTTTTACTAAATTCGCATTCGTTTTTTCTAAAAATTTCTGCATATTTATTCAAAAAAGTTATAACTATACAATCAGGATATAAGTATAATTTAAAAAGAAATGGAAAACTTGAATGAAAAGTTTTAAATCCGTTAAAACATTTACTAATAAGGCTGTCTTTAACCTCAAAAACAGTAACATAATTAATAAAAAAAGAGGTTTGAGCATGTTGAAGTTGAGGTTTTACTTCTTCATAATTAAGTTTAAAATATTTTTCTGCTAAAGATTGAATTATATTTTTAACGACAAAGAAGATAAAGAATGCAAATATAAACGATATAATAATCTCAAAAAATACGTAAGACTCTACATTATTCAAAATTTTCTCCTATATTTTTACAACAAAAGATGTCCATTGGTCTTGTTGAATTTCTTCTACGATTTTTAAATGTTCTCTTTCAATGGCTTTTAAGACAATTGGTGCTTTTTCTTGAAGAATACCACTTAAGGACATAATTCCATCGTCTTTAAGAATATTTTTTAAATCTCCCATTATGTCAAAAAGTACGTTATGAAGAATATTTGCACATACAAAATCATATTTTTTTGTAATTTTATCAGCAGAACCAAGTTCAAATGTGCAGTCTTCGTGATTTAATTTTGCATTTTCTTTTGCGACTTCAATTACTGTATCGTCTATATCGCAACCGTAGACTTCACTTGCACCCATTTTTTTTGCAAGAATTGATAAAATACCTGTACCCATGCCAATATCTGCCATTGATTTATTTGGCTTAAAATATTTATCTAACGCTTTCATGCAAAGTTGTGTTGTTTGATGAGTACCTGTACCAAAAGCACAACCGGGGTCTAAGTTTATAACAATTTCGTTTGGTTTTTTTGAGTATTCAATCCAAGTCGGAACGACCGCAATATTTTCTGTAACGTGAGTTACGTCCCATTTTTCTTTCCACTTTTTAGACCAGTCTTCGTTTTCTTTAGTTTCAAATGTGTAATCCCAAGAACCAAGGTCTTCTTCGGTAAGTCCTCTTGATAGAAGAAGTTCTTTTTGTGCTTTTAGAATTTCGCCACAATTTGGAACTTCAGTTCTAATAAACGCTTTTAATGTTCCCTCTGTAGTGTCAATCATTTCAAGGTCTTTGTATTTTTCTTCAGCAAGGATAACACCCTCACAATCAAAGGCATTAAACAAAATGTCAGAAATTACATCTGACATTTTTGGATTTATTTTAAGGTTTAATTCATAGTAATTATTCATGAATAAAACAACCCATTTTACGGTATTTATCGTATCTTTGAGAACGAAGTTTTTCCGGCGACATTTTTGTGTATTTTTTCAAAGAAGAAAGAAGTTCTTTTTTAAGATTTTTTGCCATTTCTTCTTTGTTATTGTGAGCCCCACCGACAGGTTCTTTTACACATTCATCAATAATTCCAAGTTCTAACAAATCACTTGCTGTAATTTTTAATGCGTTTGCAGCATCAGCGGCTTTAGTTGCATCTCTAAATAAAATAGACGCACAACCTTCCGGTGAAATTACTGTATAATAAGCAAATTCAAGCATTTTTACGTCATTTGCAACGGCCAAACCTAATGCACCACCGGAACATCCTTCACCGGTAATTACTGCGATTACCGGCACGTCAAGTTTTGCCATATCTCTAAGGTTTTGAGCGATTGCAATACCTTGACCGGTTTGTTCTGCTGTAATTCCAGGATAAGCCCCAGGAGTATCAATTAATGTGATGATTGGTAGGTTAAATTTGTTGGCATGGTTAAATAAACGCATTGCTTTTTTGTAACCTTGAGGTTGTGGCATACCGAAGTTGCATTCAAGGTTTTCTTTTGTTGTTGAGCCTTTTTGAGTACCAACAAACATTGCGTTGTAGTTGCCAATTTTACCGATACCGCCGATGATTGCTCTATCGTCAGCACCTGCTCTATCACCATGCATTTCAATAAAATCTGTGCACATTAAGTTCATGTAATCTAAAAAGTTTGGTCTATTTGCGTGTCTTGCTATTTGCAATTTTTCAGAGGGCTTTAAGTTTGCATAGATTTCTTGTTGATATTCATTTGCTTGTTGTTCAAATTTTTCGATTTCTTCGCTTAAATCCATTCCTGACTCCGCACTAATTTTCTTTAATTCTTCAATTTTTGTTTTGATTTCTACAAGTGGTTTTTCGAATTCAAACATAATTTTTTCCTCATTATTCTTCTACAGGTACAGAGTAGCCATGTATATCAAATATTTTTGTTAAGTTATCTCTTAAGTCTTTTCTTTTTGAAATAATGTCGATTTGACCATATTTTAAAAGGTATTCGGCAGTTTGGAAGCCTGATGGTAATTTTTGGCGGATAGTTTGTTCAATAACACGTCTTCCTGCAAAACCAATTCTTGCTCCTTGTTCTGCGATAATAATATCGCCTAAAGTTCCAAAACTTGCAGTAACACCACCATAAGTAGGTTCTGTTAACAAGCAGATGTAAAGAACTTTTGCTTCGTCCATTTTTGCACAAGCACAAGAAGTTTTCGCCATTTGCATAAGGCTTAATGCACTTTCTTGCATTCTTGCACCACCTGATGAAGTGATAGCAAGCATTGGAAGATTTCTTTCAACGGCTTCTTCCATCATTTTTGTAACTTTTTCACCTACAACGCTACCCATAGAACCACCCATGAATTCAAAATCCATGATTGCTGTTGCAACTTCGTAACCGTTGATTTTGCCGATACCGGTAATAACTGCATCTTCAAGATTTGTTTTTTGTTTCGCCTCTTTTAGGCGGTCTTTATAAGGTTCTGTATCTGTGAAATTCAATGGGTCAGTAGGAAGAATTCTGCTAAACATTTCAACGAAACTATTTTCATCAAAAAGTTGTTTAATTCTTTCTCTTGCACCTATTCTGAAATGGTAATCACATTGTGGACATACCATTAAATTTTCTTCTAAATCTTTATTTGTTATTTGAGCACCACAATGAACACATTTTGTCCACAACCCCGGGAATGTAATGTTTTCTACTTTTACTTCGGTTGTACGACGTTCAATTTGTGCTTCTTTACGTTTATCAAACCATTCTTGAATACTCATGTACCATTTTCCTCTTTATTTGTATTTTTCAAAAATGTACTTTTCGATACCATTATTATACTACAAATTAAAATTAGTCAAATTTTGTAAAAATTTTTCTATTTTTTCTTACCCAAGTAACGCATTACACTATCTGATAATTGTATATTTTGAAGTTGCAGGTTGTATTTTTTTAAATCGGCAATGTTAGTTTGTTCTGTTAACAAATCTTTTTTGTCGGCTTTTATAGAATTTTTTACTTGTTCAAATTCGCTAGGATTATCTTGTAGAATAACTTTTGTAATAATTTCATCAGGATATTGAGAACCAAATTTATATTTTGCTACAAGGTCATTGACAGTTGTTCCCTGATTCAATTTGTAAAGCCATTGAAGTGTTGTAATATCTCTTTTTGAAAGTGTTATAACTCCGTATTTATGCGGAGTGTACATAATATCAGTGTCATAAGGACTGTGTCCTAAGCCCAAAGCATGACCAAATTCGTGCAAAATTGTGTGATAAACTTCTTCTTCTGCCATATATCGTTGACAAATTACACCGTCAGAAATTCCGATAGAAACTTCTGCACCGTAAAGCCTGTTATTTGCATCATAATTAAATTGACAATGTCCAAGTGCTTTTCGGTCAATTCTTCGCCATTCAACATTAATATTTGAACTTAAAATATTATCCACAAGGTTGAATTTTACTTTGCCTTGACTAACACGTTCCCATTCTTGACAAGCCTTGATAACCATACCTTGATACAGGTGGTCTTGCCCTTGTTTTGAGTAAAATTTCATAGGCGAAATGTAAACGTTTAGTGGCATAAATGTCCAACGCATTAATTTTCCGTTTTTGAAACTTTCGTGTAAATAGGTTTTCAATTCCATAATTTTATTGTATAATATTTTGTACAAGTTGACAATATGGGGCGGAGTGCCGTTAATAAAAGGAGATAAAAATTATGAATATGATGCAAATGATGCAAAAAGCACAATCTATTCAAAAGAAGTTACAAGAAACTCAAGCAGAGTTATCACAAACAGAATTTAATGCTGAAACAGGCGGAGTTGTTGTTACTTGCGACGGTCAAGGTAAATTCAAATCTATAAAAATTTCAAAACAAGCAATTAATCCGGAAAATCCTGATAGTGTTGATGATGATACAATTGAAATGCTTGAAGATGTTATTACAACTGCGATTAAACAAGCAAGTGAAAAAGCCGTTTCTGAAATGGAAACAAAAATGCGTGCTATCACAGGCGGAATTTCAATCCCAGGGTTATTTTAATGATTTATCCAAAATCAATAGCAACATTGATTGAGCAGTTTCAAAAGTTCCCGTCAGTTGGTCCAAAATCTGCTCAAAGAATGGCATTTCACATGTTAAAAATGCCTTATTCAGAGGTGGAAAAGTTTGCAAAGGCAATAATTGAAGCAAAAAAAAGCACTGTAGCATGTGAGGTTTGTTTTAATTTATCATCTACAAGTCCTTGTGAAATTTGTTCTTCTGCAACTCGTGATAGAAGTACAATATGCGTTGTTGCTGAAACAAAAGACTTGATTGCTATTGAAAAAACAAATGAGTATAAAGGTTTGTATCACGTTTTGCAGGGTTTAATTTCACCTATCGACGGTATTGGTGCTGAAGATATTAGAATAAAAGAGTTGTTAAACCGTTTAACAGATGAAAATGTTCAAGAATTGATTTTGGCTTTAAGTCCGTCAGTTGAGGGTGAGGCGACAAGTTTATATTTAACAAGGCTTGTAAAACCTTTTGGTATAAAGGTTTCAAGAATTGCCTTTGGTTTACCGGTTGGTACAGATTTGGAATATGCAGATGAGATAACATTGGCTAAAGCACTTGAAGGACGTAGGGAAGTTAATTAGCCTAAAAAGATGTTGCTCTGTTTTTGTCATTAATTTATAATATTTATATGTCAGTTTTAGAAATAAAAGATTTGAATGTCGAATATCGCTCTAAAGGTAAAGTTTTTAACAAAGAAAAAGTTGTAAAGGCTGTAAATAATTTATCTTTAGAGGTTAATCGTGGAGAAATTATTGCAATTGCGGGAGAATCAGGTTGTGGAAAATCTACTTTAGCCAGTGCTATTTGTCGTTTAACTCCTGTAAAATCCGGTCAAATTTTATTTCATGGTGTTGATACTTTAGGGTTAAAAGGTGGAAAATTAAAGGTTTATCGCCAAGCCTTGCAGATGATTTTTCAAAATCCATATTCAAGTTTGAATCCCAAAATGAAAATTGGCGATATTTTAAAAGAACCGTTGAAAGTTAACAGTGAGTTATGCATTTATTCTGAAGAGGGCAGAGCCTTATATGAGATGTCAAAATCAGAAATTGATGATATTGTAATTCAAGCATTGGAAACGGTTGGACTTGATAAAGGGGCTATGGATTTGTATCCACACGAGTTTTCCGGTGGACAAAGACAAAGAATTGCTATTGCGAGAGCATTAATTTTAAAACCCGAATTTATTATTGCAGACGAACCTGTAAGTGCTTTAGATGTTAGTATTCAGGCTCAAATAATTAACCTTTTAATGCAATTGAAAAAAGATTTTAATTTGACGATTATGTTTATTTCACACGATATGAATGTTATTCGTCATATTGCTGATAGAATTGCGATTATGTATTTGGGTAGAATTGTAGAAACAGGTTCTACAGAACAAATTTTTAAATTTCCTCAACACCCTTATACAAGAGCATTGTTGAATGCTGTTCCAAGTTTTAACAAGCCTGAAAAGGTTATGTTAACAGGCGATATACCTTCTCCGACTGATTTACCTGATGGCTGTAAATTTCATACAAGATGTCAATATTGTATGAATAGATGTAAAATTGAAGAACCGGAGTTGAAAACTTTTTTTGAAACTCACAGAGTTGCGTGTTTTCTAAATGATGAAAATATTGAAATGTAAAAGTTTGTAAAAAGGCTGGTGTTTTTGACGAAAATCAGTGATAATCGTTAATCTGATAGAATAGGTTAGAATATCCGTATTGCGATAAGTTTTTAAAGTTGTTATAATGAAAACGTATAATAAATTTTGGAGTATTGGTTATGAAAAAAATTATAGCATTCACATTGGCAGAAACCCTTATTGTAATGGGTATTATTGGGATTGTTTCAGCCTTGACTTTACCAAACTTGAATTCATCAACCGGTGAAAAAGAAAAAGTTGCTAAAGTTAAAAAGATTTATCAAAACCTTGAAGACGCACTAGGTCGTGCTCAAGCAGTTTATGGGCCAGTAAACGAATGGTTTCTTAATGATTCTACGGCAACTGCTCAAGCAACACGTTTTGGCGATAGAATAACTGAATTTATGAAAGTATCTAAAAATTGTGGAGTTACAACAAATCAAAAATGTTTTTCTAATACAACGCCAAAAATGATTAATGGTCAGAGTGGATCTATGGGTGATTATGATGCTTCCAATCAATCATACAAATTTCAAGTTGCTGACGGTACTTCGTTTTCTTTGACGGCGGATTTAGGTCATACTCGTATGCTTTTACATTTTAATATTGATGGTCCTAAAGGAAAGAATGTTGCTGGAAATGACGTGTTTTGTTTGTTATTTAATACCAGCACAAATGAAATAACTATTAACCCTAATATAGATATTGGACTATTAAATTCAACTGGTTGGGGTCAAGATGCCACAGCGTGGGTTATTAATTTTGACAATATGGATTATCTAAAAGCAGGCACTGACGGTAAATGTAAAAATAATACAAGCAAAGTACTTAATGCTACGGCAACTCCGCCTGTAACAACTTGTAAATAGTTTTTAAAAGTTTTTAAAAAAAGTTAGCAGAAAATATCTGCTAATTTTTTTTTATTTTTTATTTACTATCAATTACTCACTAATGAATATTTATGCTATAATAATTAAAAGTAAATAGGAGGGTTATATGGCAAAAGATTCTAGTTTCGACATTGTTTCGGAATATGATAAACAAGAACTTGTGAATGCAATCGACCAAGTTAAAAGAGATATTACATCAAGATTTGATTTGAAAAATTCAAAATCAGACGTTGTTTTAGAGGCTGATAAATGTGTTACTATTACAACAGAAGACGAAACAAAATTAAGAAATATTTATGACATTTTACAATCAAAATTAGTTAAAAGAGGCTTGAGTATTAAAATTTTAGACCCTCAAAAAGTTGAAGATGCTTTAGGAGGTGCTGTTCGTCAAGTTTATAATTTAAGAAAAGGTTTAACTCAAGAACTTGCAAAGAAAATTGTTGGCGATATAAAAGATTCAAAAATCAAAGTTCAAGCATCAATTCAAGGCGACCAAGTTAGGGTTTCAGGCAAAAGCAGAGATGATTTACAAGAAGTTATTGCAATTTTGAGAGAAAATGCTGACAAATATGACTACCCTCTACAATTCCAAAACTATAGATAAGGGGTTGTTATGGGTGTTATTGAAGTATTAAAGAATAAAGTCGTTGTTTCTTGTCAGGCAATGCCAAATGAACCATTGTATCGTGAAGAATGTATGATGGCAATGATGCGTTCAGTTTTGAATGGTGGTGCGGGTGGATTGCGAGTTGCAGGTGTCAGAGATGTTAAAAATGCAAAAAAAATGACAGATGTTCCTGTTATTGGACTTACAAAACCCGATGAAATTCCTGCAAATTGGAAAGAAATTGTTTATATAACTCCGTCATTGAAGCATGTAGGCTTTTTGATTAAGGCCGGTGCAGATATTATTGCGTTTGACGGAACAAGCAGAAAACACGAAAACTGTACAGTTGAAGAAATAATCAAATTTATTAAAATTAACAAACGTGTTTCAATGGCAGACATTTCAACAGTTGAAGAGGGTTTAAATTGTGAAAAATTAGGTGTTAATATGATTTCGACAACACTTGCCGGATATACTCAGTTTTCACCTTTAAAAAATGACGGCCCTGATTTTGAATTATTGGAAGAACTTGTTAAAAAAGTAAAAATCCCTGTAGTTTTAGAAGGTAGAATTTGGACTCCGCAAGAAGTAGACAAAGCCTTTGAATTAGGGGCTCATTGCGTTGTGATAGGTTCTGCTATTACAAGACCTCAATTAATTACAAAAAGATTTGTTTCAAGAAAGGATAAATAATGAAAGCACTTGCTCTTGATGTTGGCGGAACTAAGATTTATTCTGCGATAATAGGCGAAAACGGAAATTTTTTGAGCGAAATTGAAAAATATCACACACCAAAGGATTTGCAAGAAATTAAAGATACCTTTAAATCAATTATTGCAAAGCATGAAGACGAAGTTGATGTTATTGCGTTTTCAACGGCTGGAGCGGTTAATAATGAACATACCAGAGCAATCGGTTCTACAGGAAATCTTGTAAAAGGTTATACAACAATTGATTTTCAAAAATTATCAACAAAGAAAAAAGTTTTTGTTGAAAACGATGCGAATTGTGCCGCTTGGGCAGAACATGTTTTGGGTGCATCAAAAGGTATGCCTTATTCAGTAATGCTTACACTTGGTACAGGTGTCGGTGGCGGAATTATTGTCGACAATAAATTATACAAAGGCAAATCAGGTTCTGCCGGCGAAATGCACTTTAAAATGTATTCGGATAAACGAAGACATTGTACTTGCGGAAGTTGGGATTGTTTTGAGGCTTACGCATCGGGTAATGGTTTAAAACACACTGCTGAAGAAGTTACTGAAAATCCTGAAGTTACTACTTATGATGTAATTGACGGTTTAAAAGCGGGTGATGAAAAAATGGTTGAGGCTTTCAATAAGTGGCAAAATGATATTCTTAACGGAATAATTGGTTTGGCAAATTTGTTTGACCCTGACTGTGTTGTTCTTTCAGGCTCAATGGCTCAATTTGTTGATGTTGAATATCTTGAAAAAGAGGCAAATTCTCAAATTATTGTTCAACCAATCAAAGTTTTAATGGCTACAACAGGCAACTATGCCGGCATGATTGGTGCAGGATTGTTGGCTTTGGGGGTAAAATAATTGGGTAAGTCTAAAAGACGCAGTATTAATTTGGGTCGACATAATCAATTTGTAAATATGACCAGAAATGATGCTATAAATGAGGTTGTACGACGTTTTAAACACAATGAAAGTGTGTTTGATTTAGTTACAATGTTTGGTTTATCCGCAGAGGAATTGCTTGAGGGCGGGGCTTTATATGAAGAAGTCAAAGCGATTGAGGGATTTTTAGATGTTTAAAAAAGTTTGGTTTTGGCTAGAAAATTCAAGAGTTTTTACTGTTCCAATGTCAATTTTTTCTTGGTTTGTAGTGTTTACTTTTGGTTTATTAAATAATGGTAATATTTTTTACGGAATTCTAGCCTTAATCGGAATTTGTTGCTGTCAATTGGCGACAAATTTATTTGATGATTATGTTGATTACAAAAAATTAGTAAAACTCGGAACTTTAGAGCATCAAACAAAATCTAAATGTGCATATATATCAAATGGTGAGGCAACTTTGAATGACGTTTTAAAAGTTGTAGTTTTGTATTGTGCTATTGCTTGTCTTATTGGGGCATTTTTGTTGTGGAAAACGGGTTATCCTGTTGCAATTTTTGCCTTTTTAGGCTCAATTTTTGTTTTAACTTATGCTAAATGGTCAACTGCCGGTATCGGTGAAATTGCCGTTGGATTAGCATTTGGTCCAATTCTGTTTGGTGGTGTTTATTGGGTTATGACTCAAACTTACAGTATTGAGGTCTTTTTGGTAGGTACAATCGTTGTAATGTTTACTATTGGACTTTTGTATACAAATTCTTTATTAGATTTTGACGGAGATAAAGTTTCTCACAAAAAAACTTTATGTAGTCGTTTTAATGACAAAGATAAAGCCGTTTTTGGACTTGGTATAATTTACGGTTGTGCTTATGGTTTATTGCTTTATGCCGTAGCCTCAAAAAATTTAGCACCGATATTTTTAATCGTATTTTTTACTGTGCCTTTTGTATTGGAATTAATAGTTTCTTTGCTACTATTTAATGAAAACAAGGCATATATACCTAAAAAGAAATTGTGGCACTTTCCATTTGAGGGTTTTGAAAAAATTAAACAAAAAGACGAAAGTATTGCAAGTTTCAGATTTAGAATGTATCAGGCTCGCAATCTTATGATGTATGCGTCGATATTGATTTGTGTGGCAAAAGTAATTTCTGTTTATTTTTAATATATAATTAAAGAAAAAGGAAGAAATCATGAAGAAAACATTAGTAAAATATCCATTTTTGACTCAAGATGTAGAAGTTTATGAACGTGAAAACGGTCATAAAATCGTATTGGCTCATAAAGAGGGCGATATGGTTAACGTTAGTTCTTGGGTTAAAACAGGTTCTATTAACGAAAATGATGAAAATAACGGAATTTCACATTTTTTAGAACATTTAATGTTCAAAGGAACTCATAAACACAAAGCAGGTTATTTTGACAGAACATTAGAGGCAAAAGGTGCTATTGTTAATGCTGCAACTTGGAAAGATTACACATATTACTATGTAACTTTACCAAAAGGTGAGGGTAACAAGGATTTTTATGAAGCAATTGAACTTCACGCAGATATGATGTTAGACCCAATCTTGCCTGAAGATGAAATCGGACATGAATTTGATATTAACGATGATAAATCGGTTAAAAATAAACGTGAAAGACACGTTGTTATTGAAGAAATTCGTATGAGAAAAGACCAGCCTTGGACAAAGGTTTATAATATTGCAAACCATAATATGTACACAAATCACCCTTATAAACGTGATGTAATTGGTACTCCGGAAATTATTTCTCAAGTACCGCAATCTGCAATTATGGATTATTACAAAAAACATTACACTCCAAACAACGTAACAACAATTGTTGTAGGAGATTTTGACCATGAAGAAATCTTAGATAAGGTTTGCAAAGAATTTGATTGGAAAGGTAGAGAAAATTTTGAAAATCCGCAATTTGAAATTGACAAGCCTACTCAAAAAACAATTTATTTAGAGCAAACAGCAAATGTAAATACAGGATTTTTAATGTTTGGTTACTTAACTTGTCCTGCAAAAAATGTTAAAGACACAATTTTAGTAGATTTAATTAATATTATTTTAGGCGACGGTGCAAGTTCTCGTTTATATCAAAATTTGATTGAAAAAGCAAAAGAGCCTATTTTTAACATTATTGATACTGACCATTATCAATTTAGAGATGGAAATAACTTCTTTGTTGAAGCAAACTTCCGCCCTGACAAAAAAGAACAAGCGGTTGAACAAATTAAAAAAGAAATTGAAGATATTAAATCAACAATTACAGAAAAAGAATTTAATAAAGCGGTTAAAAAAACAAAATCTAAATTTGCTTATAATGCAGAAACTGTTTCTGAAATCGGCGATACAATCGGTACTTATATGACCGTATGTAATGATTTGACTCTTGTTGAAGATTATTTAGATATTCTAAATGGAATTACAATCGAAGAAGTTCAAGATGCGGCAAAACGTTATTTGAATATTAATAATGCAGTAATTTCAGTTTTAATGCCTGATAAACAATAAGTTTTTAAATGAAAAACGAAAACGAATGGCGATTTTTACGAAGTAAAAATCGCCATTCGTTTGTATCATATTCTAAAATTTGTTTACAGAAACTTCAGAAAGGGGAAGACTTGTTATTTTAAACCATCAAACTCTTTCATTTCTTTTTCTAAATCTGCTAGTTCTTGTTCGTGTTGTGCTTTTGTAACTTCTGCATCAGCCTTTTCTTCTCCTGAATCTATTGTGCTATTGTCAGATGATTTACCTGAATAAACAATACCTGAAGTTATTTTTGCTTTTTCATTTTCTAGTTCTTTTTGGATTTGAGTATATTCTTCTGTTAATACTTGTTTTTGTGTTTCCAAAGTTGTTTTTTCATTATCGTTATCTTTTGCTTCTTTAACTAACTTATCTTGTTCTTTTGTTAATGTTGAAACAGTTTCTTTTGCCTTACTTAATTCTGCTTCTGCTTTTTTCATTTCTTCGTCAAAGGCTTTTAATTCGGCATTTTTATCTTGGATTTTTGATTCGTATGCTGCTCTTGTTTCAGCATCATCGTCAGAAGTTTGCGATAGAGCATCTTTTATTGTATCTAAAGCGTCTTGAGTTGTTGTTTTATTTTGGTCTATTGTCTGTATAGTTGCTGTAGATGTTGCAACTGCTTGATTTGCATTATCTAATGCCGTGTTGTTATTTGCTGTATCGTTTGCGTTAGTTATTGATGCTTGTTGGTTTTTTGCAAGTCCATCATTTACTTTTTGAAATTCTTGTTTAACTGTAGTAAATCTATTACGTAATTGTCCAATATCACCCATACTTGCCTCCTAATTTTTGTTTGTTATAAGTTTGTTTATCGACATTTATTTTTTTTACTTTAATAAATTCTATTAAATATTAACAAATATTACAAGTTTTACTAAAGTTTACTGCCGACTGCTTTGTAAAGACTTATGTAATTTACAAAGCAACTTCCGGTTGTACTTGCAACTAATTGATTTACTGTTAGCAAGTTTTCTTGCATTTGGATAAGGTCTAATTTTGAAATTATACCTGCGTTGTAACGTTGTTGAGTATATCCAAAATCTTGTTTTTCAAGCGATAATTGTTTTTTGTGTTCACTAAGTTTTTCACTATCACGTTTTACTGTAATTAGAGCATCATTAACCTCTTGCAACGCTGTTAAATTAGTTTTGTGGTAGTTTTCCAATGCTTTATCGTATTGAACTTTTTTAAGTTTTAAATTTGCAATTCTTTTTCCACCAGTGAATACAGGTAAAAGACCTTGTGCTGCAAGTGCGTAAATGCCGTCAATAGGAAGATTTTTACCGTTTAAAAACATTGCCAAACCGCTGATATTTATTGACGGTAAGAATTCTTTTTTTGCAACTCTTACGTCAATACCCATTTTTTCTAACATTTTAATTGATTTTAAGTAATCCGGTCTGTTTGTAATTACTTCAGATGAAATTTCATTAGGAATGGTTTTTGAATAATTTATGTCAGATAATTTAGAAATTTTCAAATTATCAATATTTTCCGGACTTTCTCCTATTAATACTGCAAGTTGGTGCAATAATTTTGTTCTATCTTTTTTATAATTAATCAATTCAGACGTACCATAAACATAAGCCTTGTTTGCTTTTACAGTGTCGGCAGTTGAAACAAGCCCTTGTCTATTGCTTTCTAGCATTATTTCGTAAATTTCTTTTCTTAATTTTACAATATTTTCTTGATATTCAATAACCTCATCTAAAGTTGCAAGGTTCATATAAACACTTCCAACTGCTGATGCGATTGAAATATATGCTGCACGTTCATCAAGTTTAGATGTTTCGTATAATTTTTTTGCACTACGAGTTTTATCTCTGTTTTTCAAGAAAATATCTGCTTCATAACTGATAATCATTGGAGTAGCAAAAGACCAATTTGTATCAGAACTAATGAAATCCGGTGCTAAAGAACCTACTTTTGCAACGGCAGGCATATAACCAACACTCGCTTGTGGCAATTCATCAGCAAATTGTATTTTTACATATTGGTAATATTCATCAACATTCAATGTTGCCATTTTTAAATCATAGTTATTTTTTATTGCTAAGTTAATATAATTATCTAAATTTTTGTCGTTAAAACTTTTCCAAAAATCTAAATTCACATAAGCATATTTATAGTCATCATTGTATTTTTTACTACGTTTTACTTTGTGTTTTAACATTCGTTCTTGTTTTTTAACAGTTTTAACATCTTGATTTTTTACATCTTGAATAGCGAATGCTGGTAAAAAATTCAAATTTAAAAATGATAAAAGCAACCCAATTGCAATAATTTTGTTAGTTTTCATAATTTTATCCTTATATACTTGACAAATTTTACAAGGATATGATACCATAGTTTTGTTACAAATGCAACATGTATTTTTTGTAACAGGGAAGGAAAAAGTTTTTATATGACAAAAGAATCTTGCGAAATAGTAGATTTTACGGAAAGTGTTTTTTATAAAATACAACAATTGGCGATTTATACAAAAAAATTAGGTGAAAATTTCTTTGAAATTAGAAATGTAGATTTAACAGATGATGAGTTTGCTGCGTTGAATTATATTTTAAACCACCCGAATATTTGTCAAAGAGATTTGGCAAAAATGCTTTTACGAGATAGAGTTCGTACCGGTAGAATTTTGACTTCTTTAGAAGATAAGGGTTTTGTAAAGAGGGTAAATTCTACAAAAAATAACCGATTAATAAGACAATTACAAATTACAAAATCCGGACAAAAAATTTATTCTGAGCAATTTGCAATAATGTCAAAAGTTATGGAAAAATTGTTAGAGAAATTTTCAGCCCAGCAGATGGACGAATTGATGGAATCACTTTCAAATCTGGAAAATGCATTAGCAGAGATAGTAGAATTTAATATATAGGAGCAAAAATGGAAACACAAGAATCAAAAGAAAAAAACTTAGCATTTCATAAAAGATTTATTTTTATACCATTGTGTATTATTGGTATAATTGTATTGGCGGTTGCTATAGTTTATAATTTGCAATTTGAATCTACTGACGATGCTTATGTAGAAAATCACATGGTTCAAGTTGCCCCAAAAGTTGCAGGTCAGATTGTTGCGGTTTATGTAACTGATAACCAAAAGGTTAAGGCAGGCGATTTGGTTGCAGAAATTGATAAAGCAGATTATGTGATTAAAGCAAATCAAGCAAGAGCCCAATATGAAAAGGCTTTAGCCGCTCAAAAAGTTGCAAAAGCAAATTTTAGTGCTGCACAAATTTCTATAAATAATGCCAAGGCAGATTTTGAACGTTATCAAAAACTTTATAAAACTGGTGCTGTTTCAAAACAACAATTAGATATGGCTCAAACAAAATATGAATCAAGCCAAGCGAATTTGGTTAATGCTGATGAAAATGTTATGTCGCCGGAACAAAATAAAGTTGCAGATGCGGATATTAAAATGTTGAAGGCCTTGAAAGATAAGGCTGAATTAGATTTATCTTATACAAAAATTTATGCACCACAAGACGGAACAGTTTCAGGTAAAAAAGTTGAAGTGGGTGCTTATGTTCAAACCGGTACACCGTTATTTGCAATTGTTCCAAATGAAGTTTGGGTAGTTGCAAACTTTAAAGAAAATCAAGTTGGAAAAATGAGAGCAGGTCAACCTGTAGATATTAAAATTGATGCTTATCCAAATAAAATTTTCAAAGGAAAAGTTGATAGTATACAAAGAGCATCTGGTGCAAAATCTAGTTTATTCCCTCCGGAAAATGCCGTTGGTTCTTTTGTAAAAATCGTACAAAGGATTCCTGTGAAAATTATTTTTAACGAAACAATTGATGAAAATCAATATAATATTGTTCCCGGTATGAGTGTAGTTCCAAAGGTGAAAGTTAAATAACAATGTCAGAAGCAGTTGCTCAAAATCAAGAATGGAAACCTTCATCTAGCCCATGGTTAATTTCGATACCGACTATTTTTGCGGCATTCATGTTTGTTTTAGACGAAACAATCGCAAACGTAGCCTTACCACACATGGCTGGAACTTTCTCTGTAAGTCGTCAAGAATCTATGTGGATTTTGACAAGTTACATTGTTGCCAGTGGTATTATGATTACCGCTGTTGACTGGTTCTGCCGATTTATGGGTAGAAAAAACTTCTTTATTTTTAGTGTTTGTTTGTTCACAATATCATCTTTTATGTGCGGTATTTCAAATTCTATTGAAATGATTTTGATTTCAAGAATATTGCAAGGCTTAGGCGGTGGCGGTTTATTGCCGGTTTCTCAAGCAGTAATGTTAGAAAGTTTTCCTCCGGAAGATAGAGGTAAAGCGATGGCTACTTTTGGTTTAGTAGTTGTTGTTGCACCGATTATAGGACCTATTATTGGTGGTTTTATTACTGATAATTGGAATTGGCCTTGGATTTTCTTTATTAACGTTCCAATTGGAATTATAACTGTTTTTGTTGCAAAAAAATTCTTAGAAGACCCACCTTATGCAAAAAAACAAAAAAATGTATATTTAGATAAAATAGGTTTTATTTTGCTTGTTGCATGGCTTGTAAGTATGCAAGTTATTTTCGACAAAGGTAACGATGCTGATTGGTTTAATGCGTCTTGGATTTGTAAATTAACGGCTTTTTCTGTATTTTCATTCCTTGCGTTCGTTTATTCTCAATGGAAAGGTAAAAACCCTCTTGTCGATTTGTCCGTTTTAAAAGATGCAAATTATACAATTGGTACGCTTGTTCAAGTAATCATTATGGGTGTAATGTTGTCTTCAATGGCATTGTTACCTCAATTCTTGCAATCAATGTTGGGTTACACTGCATTTACAAGTGGTTTGGCAATTATGCCTCGTGGTTGTGGTGCGTTAACGGGTATTGCTATTTTTGGTTCGCTTTCAAAAATTGTTGATAACCGACTATTTGCAGCGATAGGTTTATTATTGGTAGGTTTTGCGGGACTTGAATTTGGGTTCTTGAATCTTGATATTTCCAGTTTAAATATTGCTATTCCAAACTTTGTTTTCGGATTAGGAATGGGATTATGCATGATGCCTTTGATTGCATTATCTGTAATTACTTTGAGAAATGATCAAATGACAAATGCAAGTGGTTTGCAAAATACTCTTAAAAATGTTGGTGGTGCAGTTGGTACATCGATTGTTACAACTTTAGTTTCAAGATATTCACAAATTCACCAAGCAAATATGGTTGGACATTTAACTCCTTTAAATCAAGTTTTTGCAGACAATGTTAACGCAATGACTGCTGCATTTAGCCAATATACACATGTTTCTGTTGCAAGATATATGGCGGAATATTCTATTTATGGCTCAATGATAAAACAAGCATCGTTATGGGGTTTTATGGAAGCATTTAGATGGTGCGGTGTTGTTGCTATTTGTATTGCAGGACTTGTGTTCTTGTTAAAAAATCCAAAAAATATAGAATCTTCTGAACATTCTGAATCTTCTGCAAATTAGATTTTCAATGTATAATTAAATTATGAAAAAAATCTGTTTGAATTGGACAATATCTATTTTAAGTGGCATTTTTATGCTATTTTTACTGTCTGTTTGCGGATTTATTTTTAATTCTTCTATAAATGATTTGTATTTACCGATTTCAGTTTGGGTTTCTATCGGTTTATTAGGATTTTTAACGTTTAATGATAATAAAAAAGGCTTTATTAAATCTTTTTTGGCTCAAATAATTGTGTTATTTGATTTAATTTTGCTTTTTGGAGTTTTGTGTTATTTTATTCCGGATATTTCTTATGACGGAACAACTTATCATCAAGCGATGATAATTCTTTTGAAGCAAGGTTTAAATCCTGTTTTTGACAATGTTCAAAGTTTTACTTTGTCGCAAAAGTATGTTTTTACTTCGTCTATTCCTTATGTGGAGAATTTTTTGAAGTTTTTTGAAATTATTGGTGCTAATATTTATTTGTTTTTTGACAAAATTGAAATTACAAAAATAACAAATTATATTTTTATGTTAGTTGCGTTTTGTTATTCATTTTATAGTATAAAAAACTTTGAATTATCAAGTAAAAAATCTTTATTTTTCGCATTAGTTTTGATTTATAATCCTATTTGTATTTGCCAAATGCTTTCAAATTATGTTGATGCTGTATTTTATTATACTTTTTTAATTCTTTTATTTGCATTGATAAATTATTCAAAAGGATTAGACAGAAAAGTTTCGTTGTATTTGATTTTTATATCTAGTGTGATTTTTGCAAATATCAAACTTACCGGACTTTTTACGGCTATAATAATGTTTTTTGTCTTTTTGATTGCATATCGCTCAAAAACATTATTGAAATTGTTTGCAATTTCATGCATATTTTTTCTGTTAACGGGAATTAATCCTTATTTTACAAATATTCAAAAAGGTAGAAATCCTTTTTATCCGGTTATTCAAAGTTCAATTGTGAATGCAAACAGAGATTTTATGATAACCTCATATCCACAAGGCTTTGAAAAGATGAACAGGGTTCAAAAGTTTTTGTTTTCAACTTTTGCAGTATCAAAAAATTTGTCGCCACTTATAGAGTCTGACGATTATCCAAGGCTTAAAATACCATTTACGCTAAGTGGAGATGATAGATTTATTTTTGAAGATATGCGTCTTGCAGGTTTTGGTTACTTTTTTAGCGGAATTTTTGTTTTGTCGCTTATTTTAAGCATATTTTTAAGGTTTAATAATAATGAGGATAAAAAACTGTTTTGGACAATTATGTCGATATTGATTGTTTCAATTTTAGGTAATCACGAGGCTTGGTGGGCTAGGTTTATTCCACAATTTTGGACTTTGCCTATTTTTATCGGTTTGTTTATGTTTTTAAGTGAAAAATCTTCAAAAAAAATAATTTTAATGACAAATTTAATGCTTTTTATTTGTTTTTTAAATTCTTTTATAATCAATTATCAGTATTTTTCTTTTATTGTTGAAAAAGCAAAAATTAATCGTCAAGCAATAGAAAATTCACCTAAAATTGTAAAAATTCCTGCAAATTATCCGATTTTGATGCATAAATATGAAACTTTGCCTATAAAATTAGCAGAGTACGGCATTGAAGTTATTTATACAAATGAAGAATAAAAAAAAGAGCCTAAATAAGGCTCATAAGAATAGCTGGAAGTATGAAAAAGATTTAATTATATTAAACCTTTTTTACCCCCATAAAACAATTAGTCAACAGTCCTATTTATTTTTAGAATAGGATAATACCCAATAGGGCAAATAAAATTAGTGCAATGTTAAAGTGCAAAAATGTTGGTATGCAAGTATCCCAGATGTGATTGTGTTGACCGTCAGCATTCAAACCTGAAGTAGGCCCTAATGTTGTGTCAGAAGCCGGAGAACCGGCATCACCTAAGGCTGCTGCCGCGGATAGAATTATTATAGTTTCTGCCGGATTAAAATTCAAATTTATGCATACCGGAACGAAAATTACTGCTAAAATTGGAATTGTTCCAAAAGAAGTCCCTATACCAATAGTGATAAATAATCCGACCAAAAGCATCAAAGCACCGGCAATTAATTTATTTGGCGGTAAAATTGTCATAACTGAACTTACAAGGGTTTCTATACCTCCTGTTGACTTTAACACTGACGCAAATCCGGCAGCAACAAGCATTACAAAGGCAATATAGCCCATTAGACCTATACCTTCGTCCATAAGTTTATCCATTTTGTGGTGTTTAATTGTTCCTGTGCCAAAAATAATTCCAAGACCTATCAAAGCACCCAATGGTAATGATTTTGTAATAATTTGAACGGTTAAAGTTATAAGTGCGGCAAATAAAGTTATGTAGTGGTCTTTTGTTAGTTTTATCTCTGTATCGTTCTTATCTTTCGTTATTTCAATGTCATCGTATTCTCGTGGTTTTCTGTAAGAAACAAAAATTGCAAAAAGCAATGCAAAAAACATTCCAACACCAAGGATAGTGTTATATTTCCAAATATCAGATTTTACAATATCCATTCCGTTTTGGATTATATTATCAGCAATTAACCCTTGAAAGATTAAACCGAACCCCGCAGGAATTACGATATATGGCATTTTTAAGCCAAAGGCAAGGCAACATGCAACTGCACGTCTATCGCATTTTAGAAGATTCATTATGTGTAATAATGGTGGAATTAAAATTGGTATAAATGCGATGTGTACAGGAACTAAGTTTTGTGAAAGCATTGCTATCACAGTTAAAATAACAAAAAGAATGAATTTATTATTTTTAATTATTGAGCCGATTTTTTTTGCTAAAACTGTTGCAAGTCCGGTTTGAGTCATTGCCGCAGCAAAAGCCCCTAATAAAATATAACTCAATGCTGTTTCTGAATTGTCGCCCATTCCGGAGATAAAAGTATTCATTATTTCCGTAATGTTTATTTTGGCAAAAAGTCCTGCTGTAATAGCCGAAATCATTATTGACAAAAGTACATTAACCTTGCATAAACAAAGTATGCAAAGTAGTACAATTGAAATTATTACGGGATTTAAAAAAATCGTGCTATCCATATATCTAGGATAGCACGAACATGTTTTTCTTTGAAGTTTTATTTGCCTGGAGCAAGTTCATAAGGACTGTTTGGTTTGAATTTGTTCTTATAAACTTCAACGTTTGATTGAAAAACTTCCGGAAGTTTTTCTGATTTTGGAAGTAATTCAGAACGTCTTAGCATTCCTAAGAAAACTGTTTCAAAGTGTTTTGCTTGAACATAAGAACCGATAGATTCAGGTTTTATTGCTCCGTTTTCTACATCTAAAATTTCCATTTCTACAGGTACTTTTTCCGCATAAGATTTTAAGATTGCAGAAATGTATTTTTCGTAGTTTTTAGAAATTGCTGGCGACAAAACTGTCATTACAACATGATATTTATCTCTGTTTTGAGAGAAGAAAAATCCTTCTGATGCGTAGTGCATACTGTCAGGGGCTTTTGTTGCGTTAAAATTGAAGTCTTTTAGTGATTCTAAGTAAAGTTGTTTTATCCAATTTTCTCCGCCACCTTCAAATATTCTTCCGAAATATTGTTGTTGTTTCAAAACATATCCAAAATCTTCTGCAAAGCGACTGAAAATAGCACTTCTCATTGCCGGATTTTCTGCTAATTTTGGGCTTAAACATTTTTTGCTCATTTCGTCTGCTGATTTTAAAATTCTAACGGCTTTGTCTTTTGGAACTCCAGCATAAGCAATTGCAAACAAGCCGGCATCGTCAAACATACTAAATCTTCCACCAACACCGTCATGAATGTATAATTCTTTGATATAGTTGTTATCTTTGCCGTTTTTTAAACCGATTTTACCACGTAAATTTTTTGAATTTGGAGTTTTGTCTGTGCAAAGTGCAAAGTGTTTTTGTGCTTCTGAAATGGCTTGTGCATTGCTCATTCCTGTTGATTTGTAATAATCAATTAGCATATTTTCAAATCTGATAAAACTATCTTTTGTTTCAAAAGTTGTACCTGATTTTGATACAACTAAAAAATTCAAATCTTGAATAGGTTTATTTATTTCATTTATAAAGTTTGCAAAACTTACAGGGTCAATATCAGAGTAGAAATAGATTTTACCCTTGTTGCCAACACCATTCATGTTTAATAAAAATTCTGCGGTGTGTTTAGAACCGCCAATACCAAGAATTACAAGTGGACGTTCTGTATTATTTTTTCTTGATTTTAATTCGTTTGCTTGTGTATAAATTTCGTCTAAGTGAGATTTTCCGTTATTTTTAGCAAGTTGTTTTGCCGGTAAATCAACCCATTTTAGAAATTCTGAAGTATTGTTTTTTCTTGCAGAAAAATCTTTTACAACTTTTGCAACTAAAGGTGCATATTTTTTTTCAATTTCGTTGTAGTAATAGATTTTTGTTGGATTATCCTCTTGAATTACAAATGCTTGAGTTAAAGATTTGTTTTTTTGAATCTTTGCAAGTTCTACAGTTTGACTTACAACAGTTTTTTCTTGAGGTTTTGCTTCTGCAAGTAAATTCATTTTGTCTATGTCCGGATTAATCATAATTGCAGACATTAATTCAAATAGCATAATTTCTCCTTTAATTATATATTGTTGTATTTTCCAGTAATTTTAATTCAAATGGTGTATTCGCCGGAATTGACAAATTTCCACCTTTACTAAACATTGCAAACAACGGTGAACCGATTATGTTAACTCCGAATACCATAACGCCGGCAACAAGTGTGAATGGACTAAAAATAACTGTCATATTACTGTTTGCAAGTTTTTTTGTTGTTGCCCATGTTTTGTCGTAAAATCTTTTTCCGGGTTTAATCGATTTTTCTACACTTCTCCAATAAGTGTGTTTACCTTTGATGTTGTTAAAAAAGATTTTTTTATAATTTGCCTTAGTTACTTTTGCATTGATTTCTTGAGTTCTACCGTTTATAACTACATTATCTATCTTTATTACTAACAAACCTCCGTTTCCACTGATTTGTGGAGTGTGAGAATCAACTACAACCCCGACAAATCGTGTATTTTCCGGTAATGAAAAATATTTTGTTTTAATTGGTTTTGAAAGTCTGAAGTAAATTTTTGTTCCCGCAGACATTCTGTCAGAAATTCCGGAAGTTAGTCTGACTGTAAATTTTGTGCCTCTTTTTAAAACTAATTTTTGCCCTGAAGATTTTGGAATATTAGCCTCTTTTAATGGAATTGTAGTTGTTTTATTTATATTAGAATTGCTTGATGTTGGTTTTGTCGGTTGTTGGGTTGGAAAGTTTGGTTTTAGCGGAATATCATTTTTTAAATTATCAGGTAATGGTGGTAACAAATCGTTTTCGATTTTGTTTGGATTATACTGCCTTCTGATTTCTTGGTCGACAGACATGTCAATATCCAGCACTGCAAGTGCTGGATATTGAATTAAGTTTATTACAATAAATGTTATAATTAGTCTATTTAAGCAATTCATTAATAGCCTTAGCCGCTTTTTTACCTGCACCCATCGCATTGATTGCTGTTGACGGGCCTGTAGGAGCAACGTCGCCACCTGCGTATACTCTAGGAATAGAAGTTTTGCCTGATTCTGCTTCAATTGTAATGTAGCCTTTGTTATCAGTTGTAATATCTAAACCTTCTGCTGTTGCAGATTTTTGAATGATTGGGTTTGGACCTGTACCTAATGCAACAATTACGCTATCAACGTCCATAACTGTATATTTGCCTGTTCCGATAGGTTTTCTTCTCCCGCTTTCATCAGGTTCGCCAAGTTCCATAATTTCAAACTTCATTCCTTTTACGTAACCTTCTTCACCTAAGATTTCTACAGGTGCGTGCAATAAATCAAAGATTACACCTTCTTCTTTTGCGTGTCTGATTTCTTCTTTTCTTGCAGGAAGTTCTGCTTCTGTACGTCTATAAACGATGTGAACTTCTTCAAAACCTACTCTTAAAGATGTTCTGGCAGCGTCCATTGCAACGTTACCACCACCGATAACGGCAACTTTTTTACCTACTCTTAGTGGTGTTGGAAATTTTTCATCATTTGCGTGCATTAAGTTTACACGTGTTAGGAATTCGTTTGCTGAATATACGCCATTTAAGTTTTCACCTGCAATACCCATCATTTTTGGCAGACCTGCACCTGAACAAATGAAGATTGCATCATAGCCGTCGTCTTCAAGTTGTTTTAATGTGATTGATTTACCAACAATAACGTTTTTGTTGAAAACTACACCCATTTTTTTCAATGATTCAAGTTCTCTATCTAAAACTGTTCTTGGTAATCTGAAAGGAGGAATACCATATCTTAATACTCCGCCAAGTTCGTGAAGTGCTTCAAAAACAGTAACTTCATGACCTGCTTTTCTCAAGTCTGCTGCGGCAGTAATACCTGCACAGCCTGAACCTACGATTGCAACTTTTTTACCGCTTGGTTTAATTTCTGTTTCTGCGGCTTTTGTTGCGTCGCCAACGTATCTTTCTAATGCACCAATAGCGATTGCTTCACCTTTAATGCCCAAAACACATTTGCCTTCGCATTGTCTTTCTTGAGGACAAACACGTCCGCATACTGATGGAAGCATGCTTGATTCTCTGATTATATCGCCTGCTTTGTCAATGTTTCCTTCTTTTACTTCGTGAATAAAAGCCGGAATGTTAATATTTACAGGACAACCTGAAACGCATCTTGGATTTTTACAATTTAAGCATCTTGATGCTTCAAGTTTTGCTTGTTCGTCTGTTAAATTATCCTCAACCGGGTCAAAATTTGTTTTTCTTACATTTGGGTCTTGTTCGTGTTGTCTTTGTCTTTCTGCCATATTAAAAATCTCCTATAAAGTTTTTTCTCCATTTTAACCTAAACATTTTTAGATGTAAAATGTTTAATAATAAAAAAGGTACTTTATTAAAAGTACCCAAAAATTTATAAGAGTGATTATGAAATTTTATAGTTAAAATAATTAAATTATCCGTTATACCGCACTTGTTACGGTATTTTTTGAGGTCTTACGCCCTCGCCTTAAACGAATTATCTTTTGATTATTGTTCGTTATTAGGGCAGTCTTGGATTATTCGGGTTGTCGGCACTCTGCCGAGCAAAAGTTGACTAAATGTCAAGTTTTGTGAGAGGTAAAACGTCCGACCTCCAACTTACGGGTTTCGCTCGCTAATGCTCGACTTCACCCTACCGAAAATCCGCTATGCAAACGTTTTAAATGAATCTTCTACGTTCTTTTTGGCAACAGATTGAACGGTTTCAATTTCGGTTTGAACTGCGTTGTGTTCTGTATCCAATTGTTTTAGTTTTAATTCAAGTTCTTTATCTTGTGCTTGAATTACTGATGTTTTGGCATTGATATTTGCCATTTCTTGTTCATATAAATATGATTTATATGTATATTCATTCATTGCATCATTATACGCATCGTCATCAGTGATAGTTTTTGTTGTAACCGCAAAGGTTGTAGGGTTTCCACCTGATGGGTTGTGTGTGAAACTTTGTACACGATTGTGTACATCTCTGTTTATTGTACAAGGCGTATATGTATCTTCTACGTATGTTTCAACGTTTGTTGAAGTGTAGTATGTTGCAACACTTTGAGTACGAGGTCTTCCGCCGGTGCTAATACATTTTTCAAGTTCTTTTCCTGAATAATACTGATATTTAGGTGCTGCTTCCGTACCTACATTTACAAGATATACATCTCCAAAGTTATTTATACTGCTTAGTTTGTCATTTGCATCTTTATGAATTTTTTTATCTGCTTCAGAAAGGTCTCCATATTTTGTTAAAAGATAACTTTTTCCGCTTGAAGTCGTAATTTGATAACAGTCCCTATTATTTTCGTTTTTAACCATGTGGTCTGTTACCGCTGGTTTTTCACTATCTGGGCAACCTGCAAAATCGATTTTTGTTGTCTTATATGAAAAACTTACAGTATAAGAACCCTCTTTGTCTTTAATTGGGGTAAACTGTGCTACTGTTGCTTCATCATTTCCACCAGGCATCATAAACGTATAAGATACTTTTGTGTAATCTTGTGTGTTTGGTGGAGTTGGTACTTGAAGTGTCAACATTTGATTATACAAAGTTGCAGATTTATTTGATAGTTCCGTTCTTTGTTGGTTAATTTGTTGACCTTGATATTCGATGTTTGTTTTTCTTGCAGTAAGATTTAAAAATCTTGCTTGCGATGCTGCCATGCCCATAAGCGTCTTCCTTTAAAATATGTCTTACATTGTTCTTCGACATGTTTAATGATATTTTTAGAAAAATCAACATGATTTAGTCCATGTGATGTATATTTTACATATGAAAAAGTTAAGTGAATTTTTTTGAAAATTTTACGCATTAAAAAAGTCCCTTGTGGGGACTTTTTTAATATTTCGATAATGAAAATTAAGCAAAGGTCTTGAATGAATCTTCAACGTTTTTCTTACATACACCTTTAACTGCTTCAATTTCAGTTTGAACAGCGTTGTGTTCTGTGTCAAGTTGTTTAAGTTTCAATTCTAATGTTCTGTCTTGTGCTTGAATTATTGATGTCTTAGCATTGATGTTTGCCATTTCTTGTTCATACAAGTATGATTGGTAAGTATACTCATTCATTGCATCGTTGTATGCGTCATCATCTGTCATTGTTTTTGTTGTAACAGCAAATGTTGTAGGTGTTCCGCCTGCCGGATTGTGTGTGAAACTTTGTACACGATTTTGTGTATCTCTATTTATTGTACAAGGTGTGTATGAATCTTCTACATAAGTTTCAACGTCTGCGGCAGAGTAATATGTAACTGCATTTGTTATAGCATTATCTGCTGTTGCAACTTCTAATTCTTTAGATGAATAATATTGGTATTTAGGTGCTGCGTCTGTACCTACATTGACAAAATATACATCACCAAAATCTGCGTTATCTGCTTTTAATTTTGCTACTGCATCGCCATGAATTTTCTTTTGAGCATCATCAGAGTCATCATATTTTGATAACTCAAAAGTTTTACCTTGTGATGTTGTTACATTATATACTGTACCACCACCGGTTGTATTTTTGTATGCTCTTGATTTTTGGCTATCAGTACATGCCGGCATTCCAAGTTCTACGGTTTTATATGAAAAGATAACTGTATATTTACCTGTTTCACCAGCAATTGGTGCAATTTGTGCTACTGTTGCTTCATCATTTCCGCCAGGCATCATAAATGTATAAGATACTTTTGTGTAATCTTGTGTGTTTGGTGGTGTTGGTACTTGAAGTGTCAACATTTGGTTATATAAATTAGCAGATTCATTTGACAAAGAAGTTCTTTGTTCGTTAATTTGTTGACCTTGATATTCAATGTTTGTTTTTCTTGCAGTAAGATTTAAAAATCTTGCTTGCGATGCTGCCATGCCCATAAGCGTCTTCCTTTATAATATGTTATACCTTGTTCGTCGACATGTTTAATGATATTTTTAGAAAAATCAACATGATTTCCTCCAAATAGATGAAAGGTTAAAAATAAAGATGTTTAGGTAAGTGTAATTAATATTTGTATTTATACTTTTTAAGTGATATATATTATATATAGATAACATGTATAGAAAGGGATAGTCATGGAAAAAAATAATGAAACTTTGCATACTTTAAGACACTCTTGTTCTCATATAATGGCTCAAGCAGTTCAAATTCTATTTCCACATGCAAAATTAGCGATTGGACCTGCAACTGATACAGGATTTTATTACGATTTTGATTTAGATGAACATACATTTACAGAAGAAGATTTGACGAAAATTGAAGAAAAAATGAAAGAGATTTTGAAACAAAATCTTACTTTTGAAAAATATGAAGTTGAAGATGTAGATGCAAAAATTGCAGAATTTAAATCTCAAGGAGAAATTTATAAAGCAGAATTGTTGGAAGAACACAGAAATGATAATCCAACATTATATTTAACAAAGGATAAAGAGGGTAATGTTTTATTTAACGATCTTTGTGCCGGCCCTCACGTTCCAAATACAAGTTATATCAAAGGTAATGCTATCAAATTATTAAAAGTTGCAGGTGCTTACTGGAGAGGTAATGAAAAAAATAAAATGCTTCAACGTATTTATGCTACAGCATTTTGGACAAAAGAAGATTTAGCGGATTACTTGCACATGGTTGAAGAAGCCGAAAAACGTGATCACAGAAAATTAGGTGCTCAACTTGATTTGTTCTCTGTAAGAGAAGAAATCGGTGGTGGTTTAGTTTTGTGGCACCCAAATCTTTACACTGTTAGAGAAGAAATTGAAAATTACTGGAGAACAGAACACAGAAAACGTGGTTATGTAATTGTTCAAACTCCACAACTTGCGAAATCTAAATTGTGGGAACTTTCAGGACACATTGACCACTATAAGGAAAATATGTTCTTTATTCAAAAAGAAAATGAAGATGATGAACAATATATTGTAAAACCAATGAACTGTCCGTTCCATATCTTAATTTATCAATCTCAAAGACATTCATATCGTTCATTACCATTAAGAATGGCGGAATTAGGTACAGTTTACAGACGTGAAAAATCAGGTGCTTTATCAGGTTTAACTCGTGTTCAAGGCTTTACTCAAGATGATGCTCACATTTTCTGTACTCCGGAACAATTGGTTGATGAAATTAATCAAATTATCGATTTTGTTTCAGATACAATGGCAATTTTCAAAATGAGTTTTGAAGTTGAATTATCAACTCGTCCGGAAAGTTTTGTTGGCGAAATCGAAAATTGGAATTTAGCGGAAGCAGGCTTAAAAGAAGCAATGGACAAACGTGGTATGAAATATGACATTAACGAAGGCGACGGTGCTTTTTATGGTCCAAAAATTGACTTTAAAGTTAAAGATGCTATTGGAAGAACTTGGCAATGTGCTACAATTCAATTAGACTTCAACTTGCCGGAAAGATTTGGTATTAAGTATCAAGATAGAGATGGACAATTGAAAACTCCTGTAATGTTGCATCGTGTAATCTTTGGTTCTATGGAACGTTTCCATGGTATCTTAATTGAACACTTTGCAGGTGCGTTCCCAACTTGGCTTGCACCAACTCAAGTTTCTGTTGTTCCAATTTCTAATGAAAAACACATTGATTTTGCAGAAAAAGTTTACAAAAAACTTAGAGATAATGGCATTAGAGCATACTTAGACGACCGTTCAGAAAGTATGAATTACAGAATAAGAGAAAATCTTCAAGATAAAAAAGTCCCTTATGTTGTAGTTGTCGGCGATAAAGAGCAAGAAGCAAATTCGGTTGCAGTAAGACAAAGAGGCGTTGGTCAAATTGGTACAAAATCTGTTGATGAATTTGTGGATATGATTTTAGACGAAATTAAAACTAGAAAATGTTAATTGAAGGTTCAATTTCATCAGATAAAACTAAAATATTAGTAGAAGAATATGCCCGATTGTTAAATTCGGGCATTTCTGCCGGAGAAATTTTAGTTTTAGTGAATAATTCTTCTGCAAAAGAAAAATTTTGCGAAAGAACTTTTGAACTTTTGAATATTGATTGTCTTGAAAAAATGCAGGTCTATTCGTTTTTTGGCTTGGTTTATAACACTATTATTGATAATTGGGCATTTTTAGAAAACAAACTTCAAAACGGAAGAACTACTGTTATTCCTAATATGATTGGGTTAGAGATTTCTCAATTTTTGCTTAAAGATATTATTAAAGATATAAAATTTGAGGGATACAATTCTAAAAAATCTTTGTTACAACAACTTTTTAGACGTTATTCTTTAATTATTCAAAACAATTTGACTGATGATGAGGTTGAATGGCGTTCAAAAACCGTTTTAAAAGAGGGGTTTGCAGAGGATACAAACAAAGCCCTAAAAACATTGCTTTTGAAAACATTGAACTATCGAAGTTTTGATTATTTAAGACAAACTCTTTTATTTAATTATATATATAAAAATGCTGATGTTTTTAAAAATATTAAATATTTAATTATTGATGATGCAGATGAAATTACGCCTGTTTGTTTTGATTTTATCAAACATCTGAAACCTCAATTAAGCAAGATTTTTGTGGCTTGTGATAAATTAGGTTCTAGTCGTACAGGGTATTTGAGTGCGGATAAAAATATTTATAAAAAGTTTAAAGACTTATTGAACGAAGAAGTGAAAACTTTGCCTTTAAAATCAAGAATGACAGATGATGCAAATAATTTGTTTTCAAACATTGTTGATGGAACTTCAATAAAGTTGAGGAATTTTTCAAGTATTTCACCGTCAAAACGTGCAACAATGATTGATTTAGCAGTTTTGAAAATTGAAGAACTTTTGAAAAAAGGTTTTAAGGCTTCTGATATTTCTATCGTTACCCCTGTAATTGATGATATGCTTAAGTTTTGCTTAAAAGAAAAAATAAAAAAGGCTAATTTATTGTTTCTTTCAGGTAGTGAAAAATTAATTCAAAATACTTATGTACTTTCTTCTTTGACAATTTTGAAATTAAATACGGAACTTAAAAACGAACTTACTGAATTTGATTTAAGAGTTATTCTGTCAAATATTTTAGATATTCCAATCAGACATTGTAAGTCTATTTTGGAGAATTTTAATAAGTCTAAAATTCTTATAGATTATGAGTTTGAGTTAGAAGAATATACAAAAAAATATCAAAATTTTAAAAATTTAATTTTTGAAATTAAAACTTCAAACTTGCGAATGTCTGAAAAAGTTTACAAAATTTTTAAAGAATTATTTGATTTTAAACAAGCAAATCGCAATGAAATTAATAAATTTGCATTTTTTATAAAAGAATTGCAGGATTTTGAATCAGTTTTTCCCGAAGATTTTATAAAGAATAAATCAGAAGAAATTATCAAGCAAATTGAAACTTCAGTTATCGCTGAAAATCCTTATTCTACGGTTGATATTGGCGAAAAGGATTTAGTTATTGCGACTCCGCAAAAAATTATCGATAATCAAATTCAGACTAAATTTCAGTTGTGGCTTGATACATCTTCAAACGAATGGATTAAAAATGACACCGGCCCTCTTTATAATGCGTGGGTTTTTCAATCTGATTGGAGTAAAGACGATTATACAATAAATGATGATGTTCTGTTGTCTGTGCAAAAAACTGCAAGAGTTTTGCGTAAATTAATGCTTTGTTCAAAAGAATTTGTATATATTTTTTCAAGTCTTTTTGACGGGCTTGGTGTTGAAAACTTTGGTGGAATTGAACAATATTTTAAAAATGAAGAAGAAAAAATAAATTCTATCGGATTTAATTTTGTTCCTCGTGATGACCAAAAACCTGTTTTGGATTATAAATCAGGAAATATGGCAATTTCTGCTGTTCCTGGGGCAGGTAAAACAACGATTTTGTTGGCATTGATTATTAAACTCTTGAATGACGGCATAAATCCGGAAAATATTTTTGTTTTGACTTATATGGAATCTGCTGCAAGAAACTTTAGAGAAAGAATTAAAAATATAAATCCTGAAAATGCAAAGTTGCCAAATATCAGTACAATTCATGGACTTGCGTTGAGAATTTTAAAAGATAATTCTAATTTTGAACGTTTAGGGCTTGCACCTGATTTTGAAATTTGTGATGATTCGCAAAGGGGAAGTATAATTCAGTCGATTTCTGCAAATTTAAAACTGAAAAAGAATGAAATTGAAGATTATGATAGAGCCGTTTCTGTTTTTAAATTAGGTCAGGGTGTTTTGCCAAAATCTGTTGAAAACACAAAGGTGCAAAAATTTATAGAATTTTATAAATTGTACGAAGATTCTCTAAAGTCGGCAAATTTAATCGATTACGACGATATGCTTTTATCCTCTGTTAAACTTTTGGAAAATAATAAAGATATTTTGGAATATTATCAAGATATTTGTCAATATATTATTGAGGACGAAGCACAGGATTCATCTGCAATTCAACAACGATTAATCGGTCTTTTAAGTGCAAAACATGGAAACTTGATAAGATGTGGAGATATAAATCAGGCTATTACAACAACGTTTTCAAATGCAGATACAGAAGGGTTTAGAAGATTTATAAAAACAAGTCATTCCGTAGAAATGGATTGTTCTCAAAGATGTTGCCATGAGGTTTGGAAACTTGCAAATAGTCTTGTAACTTTTGCCGAAAAAAATGAAAATTATAAAAATTCTTTTTATAGAATTTTTATGAAACCTGTTGAAGGGAAAAATCCTGTATCTTCAAAAGCCGTAAAATCTTGCATTTTTGACAATAACTTTGCAGAAAAGAATTTTATTTTAAAACAAATAAAAGATATTTTAACTAATAATCCGAAAGCAACGATTGGTATACTTTTGCGTAGTAATTATCAGGTTGGAACGTGGCTTGATTTTATTATGAATGCAGGACTAAAGAGTATTTCACGTTCCGAATGTCTTGAACAAAAAGGGGTTTATCGAACAATTTACGCAATTTTAAAAATTATTCAAAATCCTTTTGACAATACTATTTTGGCTTCTTCATATGAAATTCTTGCTGAAAATGGTTTTTACAAACAAAGAAAACATTTAGACATAAGTTCTTGCGAGCAACCTTTTGTGCTTGCAGATGTTGATAAAATGGATTTAGATGTTGCACTGTTTCATTGGGACGTGCTTTACTGGTTGAGTTTTGCATCTTTACCTGTTGAAGAATTGGCGATAAAAATAGGACTACATTATTATAAAAGTGATATTGAAAAATCAAATGTGTATTTAATTTCGACTCTTATTAAAAGACTTTCGAGTGCAAATAGAAACCTCGATAATGTTTTAGATAAACTTTCTGCGTTGGCAAAAAGACCTAATTTGAGTGGATTTAAGTTTTTCTCAGAGGAAGAAGAATCTGATAAAGAATTCTTAGCAGGCAAGGTTCAAGTTATGACTTATCACAAATCAAAAGGTGATGAATTTGATTACGTATTTTTACCGGAATTTACTGAAAAATACTTGCCTTTAGATTTTTCACAAATGGATTTGAAGAAAAATACTGATTTTACTGAACAAATCAAAGGTCTAAATCCAAAATACAAGAAAAAATCTGAATTTGAATTAAAGCAAGAACAAATTGCAGAAAATTTGAGGCTTCTTTATGTAGCCATAACTCGTGCAAAACGGCAAATAACATTTACTGTTTCACGTGAAACTAAATCGTACGGCAAAGTTCAAAAACAAATGCCAAGTATAATTTTTGAAAAATTATTGAAAGGAGCGTTTTGATGATAATTTCTCCTGCAATGATGAAAATTTTTGAAGAATGTCAACAAAAATATTTATATATCTATGTTGATAAAATTAGTTTACCTCAAAATAAATATTTTTATGAAAAAGGTAAAAATATTCACGCTTTAGCAAATTATTTTATTAAAGGTTATGATGTTTCAAAAATGGAGAACATTTTGACCAAAGAAGAAAAGCAAATTTGGGATTATTTAAAAAAAGTGAAATATTTTAATTACGAATTTGTAAAAAGTGAATATCAATTAACTTCAAAATTTGGAGAAAAATGGATTGGCGGACGTTTAGATGCTCTTGTTAAAAATGGTGAAAATTATTACATTTTAGATTATAAAACAGGTTCAATCCCTCAAAATCCGGAATATGATTATCAAACGATAGTTTATTTGTTATGTGCCGATAAGTTATTAAAAACCTACGAAACCTTGAATTTTGTTTATTTAGATTTGAAAAATTTTGATGAAAAAGTCATAACTTTAGATGAAAATTTTAAGCAAAAATACGAAGAAAAAATTAATAAAATCCTTGCAAGTATTGAACAAGTAACAAATTCTCAAGCAGTTATGTTAAAAAATAATAAGTGTAAATGCGACTATTATTGCATTTGTAAAAAGAATTTGCTACAATAAACGTGTTACATTTGTAGTAATTTTATGTTACAAAAAGTTAATAAAAACCTAAAAATGAGCATTTTTCATGGTTTTGACGACTTTTATAAAATGTAGGTACATAGGAAATAGATTAGTAGTGTAAGGAAAATGTCAAATTACGTAGCATCGTTAATTTCGTTGGCGAGTAATGTAAAAGCGGCGAAAGACGGAAATATTTTAAGGCATGCGTCCGTTGTCGGACATGCATCAAAGGTAATTACAAAGTTGGCATCAGGTCAAGGTACTGAAGCCACAACAAAACTTTGTACAAGTATTGTCGATACATTTAATAAAGCAACTGAAGGTAGTAAGATTGGTTCTTTAGTTAGAAAGGGTGTAAAACTTTCAAGAAATACCGATCCAATTTCTGCTACTTGTGCAATGATAAGGGTTGCAAAATCCGATACTCCGGGTAGAGCATTTTTAGAAGAATCCTCAGATTTAATGGGTATGTTTATTGTCGAAGGTGCGATGATTAAACATGCAAAAGATATTGCAAATATTAAAGGCATTAAACAGATGAATGATGCAATGGTCAACTTCTGTAGTAAGAAGGGTGGTGCATTTCAAGTAATTCCGGCGGTTGTTTATGGTGTTTTATTCACTGTCGGGTCGATGGTGGGTTCAAATGCCTTTCGAAAAGCCGGCACTTGGGTAGCCGATAAACTTGGTTTAGACAAATCCCAACAGCCACCGGATAATCATAAAACCGCAGATGGAAAAACAAAGTATTATTTCGGATAGATAAAAAAATTAAAACAAAAATAAAGTAGTAACAAAAATGTCATCAAATTATATTTCAGAATCAATATCATTAGTAAGAAACCTTAAGAAAGCCGCAAATGGCGACAGATTTGCAACTTTCAACGCATTAGGTAATGCTGTTAAGGTTACTAATAAATTGGCTAAAATTGATAATAGTTGGGGTGATGCAGCAAAGGGTGTTATTGATTCTTTCACTAAGGCTTCTGAAAATAGTGATTCTTTGAAAACAATGGGCATGATTGCTGATGTTGCAAAACAAGGCGATGAAATGGGTATGTGCAGATCTGCTGTTCAAGTTTTCCAATCTTCATCTCCTATGAGAAAAGCGATTGAAGAAACAATGGGTTGGACAGCAAAATTTACTGCAAAACACGTTATGTTACATACTTTGCCTGACTTTGTAAAAAATACAAAATCTTTAAATAACGTTGCTACAAAAGTGGGTGATTTTTCTAAAAAAACAAAAGGAATGGGACAATTACCGGCAGTAATTACAGGTATTGCATATTCTTTAGCAACAATTTATGGTCCAAAATATGCCAGAAAATTAGGCGGTTGGGTTTCTGATAAATTAGGTATCAAACCTTACGAAGAAGAAAAGAAAGCATAATTTTTAAAATTTAACATTTTACCCCATTTGATTTATAATATTGTCGAGGAACAGTTGTAAATCATGAAAAAACTGGGAGTATTAATAACATTATTCTGTTTATTTGTGTTTGTTCAGCCGGCACATGCAATTAAAATTGGCTTGATTACAAGCGTTGATTCATTGCGTATTGGTGCTTCATCTTATGCTCCAATAATTAATTCTCATACGAACAGAACGATTTATACTCTTAGTCCTATGAGAAACTACGAGTTCAAGGCTTATGAAAATAAAATATTAATTAAAGTTAGTGGAAAATATTATAGTTTAGACACCGATGAAATTGCTGTCAGACCGGAAAGTAACGGATTTGTAAGTGCTAAAAATCGTTGGTATCGGGGCATTTTTATAATTAAAAACAGAAACGGTGCATTAACTCTGATAAATAAACTTGATATAGAATCTTATGTTCAAGGGGTTGTTCCGGCTGAAATGCCTTCAAGTTGGGCTTACGAGGCTCATAAAGCACAGGCAATTGCCGCAAGAAGTTATGCATTGGCAAACTTAGGAAAACGTGGTGCTTATGGTTATGACTTAAAAGATACTCCGGAAGACCAAGCATATAATGGTGCTTCAGCAGAAACAAAACAAACAAATCAAGCGGTTGCGGATTCTTACGGTATTGTTTTAATTTATGATTTAAAAATTATTCCTGCTTACTATTCAGCCTCTGCTGGCGGTCAATCAAAGACTTGGGAACGAGATTTACCATACATTCGTTCAGTACCGTCTTATGATAGTAATGTAAAACGCAACGGGCATGGAGTTGGCATGTCGCAACATGGGGCTAATAATTTGGCAAAACAAGGATATAATGCCTATCAAATATTACAATATTTTTACAAAGATATACGTTTTGCACGTATAAAACAGGAGTATTACAAATAGTAAAAACCTTTATTTATAGGTGTTTTGGGTGATTGTTTATTCAAAAATGGCTTTAAACCCTTTAAATGTAAACTTTTTTAATTTTTTTTTGCTTAAAAGTATTGCAAAATTTAGCCTTGCGTGTATAATAAAACTTATAAAGTTTATCAAACCTATAAAGTGAACATATTACACTTGTAAAAGGTTGTGTTCGTCGACTTTTTAGAGTTTTGATAGTACTGAAACGTTTACAAAAATAGGAAAGGGGTTCAAAATGAACAAAGAAGATTTAGTAAAAGAAGTATCAAAAAAATTAAAAGTATCTCAAAAATCAGTATCAGATGTTATTTCTGCAACATTAGACACTATTGAAAAAACAGTTTCTAAAGGTAAAAAAGTAACTTTAGTTGGTTTTGGCACATTCGAACCACGCAAACGTGCTGCTAGAACAGGTAGAAATCCTCAAACTGGTGCAGAAATTAAAATCGCTGCAAAAACAGTTCCAACATTCTCTGCTGGTAAAAAATTCAAAGAACTTGTAAAATAGTTTTTGATTAATAATATTTAAGGCACGAGCATTTGCTCGTGCCTTTTGTTTTGATTTAAATAAATGAATGGCGGTTTTGATTTATCAAAACCGCCAAAAAATGTCTGTTAAATTTCCTATCCCTAGATTTTTTATTCCTCTTCATCATCTTCAGATTTTTGTACAGGTTCAGCAACTTGAATTCCCATTGCTCTTAGTGAAGTTCTTGCTTTTGGGGCAAGTGCAGTATCTGCGAAGTTTTCTAAGATTGTTTGGAAGCATTCAATTGCTTCTTGTTTCATTTCTCTCTGCTTATATAAATAGCCAGCCTTGTAATAAAGTGGTGCTAAACTTGGGTCAGGAAGTAAAAGCATTTGGTTGTCCAATTTAATTTTTACTTCGATTAAATTTTGATTATCTTCTGGTGATAAAAGTGCGTGTGCGTACACTTTTTTAGTTAAATTATCAATAGTTGTAGTCATTTCCGCAATAACTTCCGGTTGCATTTTTTTTGATGATTTTTTTGCCGCAGAAGCGTCCATTGTGAATGCGATTATCACAAAAATTGCTGCTAAAGTTAGTGTTAATAATTTTTTCATTACCCGTCCCCTACATTTGTGTATATATCATACAAAAAAACTTGCAATTTGACCTCAATTAAATGTATGATTATTTATATGAAAATCACACAAAAATTGTATCAAATGTTTGTACTCGGTTGCAAGGGAAATAACCTTGAAAGTGCTTTAGAAAAAGGACTTGGCGGTATTATTTTCTTTAAAGACGATATCCTCTCAATAGAGGATTTTAAAAATTTGATTAAAAATTTGGCATGCCATTCAAAAACCATGCCTTTTATGTCAATTGATCAAGAAGGCGGACGTGTAGAACGTACTGAAAACATTTGGCATGGAAAGAGATATTTGAGTGCAAAATATGCGTATGAAAAGGGTTTAGACTTTTTAGAAAAACAAACTCAAATGATTTCTGATGAATTAAAAAGTTATGGCATAAACTTAAATTACGCACCTTGTTGCGATACAAATACAAATCCTGACAATCCGATTATTGGAGAAAGAGCGTTTTCCGACAATCCTGACGAAGTTATTAAAGGGGCTGAGGCGGTTATAAATGTTTATCGCAAAAATGGAATTATTTCTTGCATAAAACATTTTCCGGGACATGGTGATGCTAATTGTGATAGTCATTTGGTTTTACCTAAGATAGATTTATCATTGGAAGAAATGGAAAAAACTCATATAAAACCTTTTAAAACTCTTATTGATAAAGGACTTGCGGATATTGTAATGGTTGCCCATTTACATTGTACTTGTTTTAATCAAGAAGTTGTACCAACTTCGTTAAGCAAAAATGCAATTGACTATTTGAGAACCTTTTATGATGGGGTAATTTGTTCTGATGATATGGTTATGAAGGCATTAGATAATTACGAAAACGCTTGTGAACAGTCTATCAGAGCCGGTGTAAATATGTTTTTATACCGATATTCAGATGAGCAAACTATGAAAATTATTGAAAATATTGCTAAAAAGGCAGAAAATGATAAAACACTTCAAAATTGTATTGAAGTGTCTTACGATAAAATTATTAAGTTAAAACAAAAATACGGTTTATGTTAAGTTTGCCATATAAGTGTAAATAATTTTTGATGCTTGTTGAATAAAAGTTTTACCAAGAGGTGAGTTGTAAGGTCTTTGTGCCATAATTACAACGATATATTTTCTTCCGTCTGGCATATATACAATACCTGCATCTCCAAGCATTGTTCCTATATCACCTGTTTTGTGTAAGAAAGTTGCACCTTTGCCAAGTCCTTGTGGAATTAATCTATCATTTTTAACGTGGCTCATGTAATCAACAATGTATTCTCTTGAATTTATACTTAAGAAATTAGGGTTGTCTAAGTTGAAAAGCATTGTTGCCATATCGTTTGTTGTTGTGTGGTTTGTACCTTTTAAATCAGGTAACCAAGTTTGAACGTGAGTATTTTTGATACCCCAACTTCTGATTGCTGAATTTACTGCTGTCATTGAACCTAATTTTGACATAAGCATGTTTGTTGCAGAGTTATCAGAATCTTCAATCATTGTTTTTGCTAAATCGTTGATTGTAAGTTTTTTGCCGTTTTGTGCGTATTGCAAGTTTCCTGAGCCTGAAGCCTTGTAGTAATGTGTCAAATACATTTCATCATAGATTGATAAATTGTTTGCCTCAATTGATTTGAATAAGTTAATCAAAACCGGAACTTTGATTATGCTTGCAGCAGAAAAACTTTCCGAGCCATTAATGTCAACATATTTTCCTGTGTTGAAATCCCAAACGGTAATTGCCGGGTGGATTGACGGATATTTCTGCATTAATTCTTTCAAACTTTTTTCAAGAATAACCATTTCATCAGTTTTATAAATCGGAGTCATTAGAGGTTTTTTAGTTTCAACAGGTGCTAATGCTCTTCTGTTTTCAAATAAAGTGTTTGATAAATAATTTGTTGTTGGGAACATCAAATTATAATAATCGGTTTTAATATCTGCATTGTTTTGTTTACCTGTTAACAGAGGCATCGAAATGTCGTGAAATGCAACTGGCAAAATGAAATAGCCAATACAGAATAAAATAGAAAGCGAAATAAACCTCGCAATAGGATTAACTTTTTTCTTCTTTACTTTCTTTGAGTGTAGAGCATTTTGAACTCGTTTTTTAGGTTGCGTTGGAACATCAACGTAAGAATATGCTCTTGGGTATCCATAATTGCTATAACTAGTTTGTTTTTTCAATGCTTGTGGCATTTTCCACATCCCCCATGTCTATTATATAATATATATTACTATTTGGGCAACTATTTGAAAATCATACGTTTGATGTATTTTTTGCTTGCAATTAAAATTTTTCGTGCAATAATTTAATTACGGTCAATCTTAAGAGTAATAGTATTTTATACTTAAACCGTTGTTACACCCTTAAGTAAACAAAGAAAGTCTCACTTGAATTAATGAGTACTCCTGAATTTAATTTTAAATATTTGAAAGAACACGCTACCGCAGGTAGTTGGCGTCGTGGCTATGAGTATTATACAAAGGATATGATACTTGAATCTTACCCTGAAAAGAATTTTTATATGGGAAAGGTAAAAGGTAGTTTTCAGGACTCATATAATACAGATTTAATTTTTAAAAAAAATAAAGTAGAAGCAAGATGTAATTGCCCATTGAAGGAAGAATGGTGTAAACATGCTGTAGCCGTTGCAATCAAAGCGATTGATGAACACGCTTATGAAGATTGGTTAGAAACAAAATACGGTATTGAAGCGGATTACAGCGATGAAAACACTGTAATGACAGAACCGCCAAAAGGTAATTATATTTTTCACTTTAACCCAAAAAGAAAGCCAAATTTTTTCTCTGTTTTGGTTATTTCAAGAACTACAGGTAAGGTTATTAGGGCGATTGAGCCTATTTTGTTAGGTTTGGTTGAGGCTCAAAAAAATGACCCGAATTTTGTTTTAAACCACTCTCAATTGGTTGAAGTTGAAATCTTTAAACAAATTTTAAAAACTGCAAGACAAGATAAAAAGGCCGGTTGGTACGATATTCCAATTCCAAAATTTGCACCAATGTTCCCAATGTTGGCTCAAGCGGACGAGGTTTTAGATGAAAAAACAAAAAATCGTATAAAATTTACAGATCAGGAATGGAAGTTGGTATTGTCTGTAAACACTTCTCAAGCAGGTAATATTATGCTTGAATTATTTTGGAAACGTCCTGACAAAGATGATATTATACCGTTTGAAGAAGTTAGATATTTCTCACGTCAAATAAAATGGGGACGTTATAAAAATATTATTTTTCCAACAAATGTTTCAATGAATGTTGTTCCTCAAAACTTGTTAAAATCTACATTCACAGATTTAAAAGATGCTGAGGGCGGAAAATTTATTTACGAGGAATTGCCAAAATTGCAGGAAGTAATTGACGTTGAAGTTTCTGAAACAATTAGCAAATTATTCTTAGAACAACGTCCGCCAAAGAAAATTGTAACATTGGGCATTGATTACGACCAATCATTAAAAGCCTCTTTGGAGTTTGAATATGACGGAGTTAGAGTACCATTTTCAAAAACAGCGGATAAAACTCCTTATGTAACGGTAAAAAGCAAAGAAAATGATATGGTTTATTGGGTTAAACGTAATATCAAACACGAAATTGAATCTTATCAAATGCTTTTGGCTTGTAAATTCGTTCCAATGCAGACAAACAACCTTGCTTTAGAAAAAGAGAATGCAATTGATTTTTATAATTATTATATGAACAAAGCAGGTGATGGTTGGGTATTTGAAGAAAAAGACGATATTAGTTTCTTCAAATTAATAGAAGAACCGTTTAGAATGTGTGCAAAAATAGACTTTTCTGAGGATTCAAAAGATAGTTTTGAAATTCAATTATATGGACAAGTTGGCGAAGATGTCATTAATTTTGATGAAATTTATGAAACTATTCAAAATAACGAAAAATACAGTCGTGTGAGAAGTTTAGGATTTGTTGAATATCCTGCGGAAGATATTTATGCGATGATGCGTTCGTTTAATTCGTTTGACGCATATAGAAACGACGAAAATAAATTTTTAGTTAAAACATATCGTGCAGGTTTGGTTCAAGAACTTGAAACAAGAGGGTTTGAATTAGTATTAAGCGAGGAATTTAAAAAATTCTGGTCGCAAATAACGTCATTCTCAACTGATGAAAATTTAACATTACCAAAAGGCGTAAATGCTGAACTTCGTGAATACCAGATGAAAGGGTTCAGTTGGCTATGGTTTATGTATAAATATGGCTTAAACGGTATTTTGGCAGATGATATGGGTCTTGGTAAAACTCTTCAAGCCTTGAGTTTGATTCAAAAGGCAAAAGAAGAAGACGGAAGTATGCCTGTATTGGTAGTTTGTCCGACATCTGTTGTATTCAACTGGGAATCTGAAATTCAAAAGTTTACACCGGATTTAACAAGTTTGAAACTTGCCGGAGTCGATAGAAAAAATCTTTTTGATAAAATTCCTGAATACGATATTATTATTACAAGTTATGCATTGATTCGTCGAGATATTGAGGAATTAAAGGCTATTAAATTTAGATATGTGATTCTTGATGAATCTCAAAATATTAAAAATGCAATGAGTCAAACTGCTCAGTCTGTGAAAATGTTAGATGCTGACCATAAACTTGCTCTTTCAGGTACTCCAATTGAAAACAGGCTTGAAGAATTGTGGTCTGTATTTGATTTCTTAATGCCAGGCTTCTTGTTTAATGTTGCTGAATTTAATTTCCGATATGTAAATCCTATTATGGAACGTCAAGACAAGACTGTTGAAAAACGTTTGAAAATGCAAATTTATCCATTTATTTTACGTCGTATGAAACGAGATGTAGCGAAGGATTTACCGGATAAAGTTGAAAATATTGCATATTGTGAAATGACTCCGGAACAAAAAGATTTCTATCTTGATGTATTGGATAGTACAAAAGAAGAATTGTTTAAATCTATTGAACAAAACGGTCTTGAAAAGAGCAGAATGTCAATTTTCTCTGCATTATTGCGTTTACGTCAAATTTGTTGCCACCCTCGTTTGTACGACAAGGATATGGTTAAGGGCGATATTCAATCGGGTAAATTTGAACATTTAAAAGGAATGTTAGAACAAATTATTTCTGAAGGTCATAGAGTTCTATTATTTAGTCAATTTGTTGATATGTTAGACATTATCAAAGGTTGGTTAGAACGTAGTGGAATCCCTTATGAATACTTGACAGGTAAAACAAAAGACAGACAAGGTGCAGTTGAAAGATTTAATTCTTCAACAAGCATTCCAATTTTCTTAATCAGTTTAAAAGCCGGCGGTACTGGTTTGAACTTAACCGGTGCGGACTATGTTATTCATTATGACCCATGGTGGAATCCTGCGGTTGAAGATCAAGCGACTGACCGTGCTTATCGTATCGGACAAACTAAAAAAGTATTTGTTTATAGAATTATTACTAAAAATACGGTTGAAGAAAAAATTCAAAAACTTAAATCAATCAAAAGAAACCTTGTTGATAGCGTAATTTCTGTTGATAGAAATATTACAAAATCGCTTACAATTGACGATATTAAAGAAATCTTCTCGGTTGACTAGAAATATAAAATTTAAAGCCCTTTTAACAACTCGTTGATGTCAATTTTTAAAGCATTTGCGATGTCGAGTGCTGTTAATAATGAGGGAACTTGAACTCCTCTTTCAATATAACTAATTGTTTGAGCAGAAAGATTTGTTTTTTCTGCAAGAACTTCTTGAGAGTAGTTTTTGCGGTTTCTTTCTGCTCTTAAATTGTTAGCAATAGTTTTTATTCGTTCATCTTTCATACTAATATTATATTTTATTGACTTTTGTCTATCCAGTAAGTATGATAATGATAAATGTTAGTATAGTTACATAAATAAGAAGAGTAGCACTTAAAAATAGAAATGAACAAACAAGTTATATTAATAGATTTAGATGGTGTTTTGAATACTTATTCAGGATATTTCGATGAAAATTATATTCCAAAACCAAAAAATGGTGTGGTTGATTTTTTGACAAAATTAAATGAAAAATTCATTGTTAAAATTTTTACTACAAGAAATAAACTTTTAGTTGCAAAATGGTTAATTGAATATAATTTAGATAAACTTGTCGATGATATAACAAATGTCAAAGAACTTTGTTGGCTTTATATAGATGATAGATGTATCTTTTTTGACGGTGATTACACAAACTTATTAAAAAGCATTAATGAATTTCAACCTTGGTATAAATCATAATTTATGATATATTTTATCTAAGGTGAATTAATGAAAAACAAATTTATTTTTATCGTTTTTATAGTTTTATGTTTAAATTTTTCTGTTCAAATGTCTGCATTTGCAGAAGATTTTGGCAAAATTGTTGTCAAAAACGGTAAGTATTTTGTTGTTAAATATCACAAATATATTCTTAAAAATTACGATTATATTGAAAAGGTTACTAATTCGAAAGACGATTTTTATTTAGTTGAGTTGAATGGCAAAAAAGGGATTATGTTTGCAAGTGGTGCTGTTTTGCTGAAGCCAATTTATGATGATATTGTAAATGCCGGCGATAACAATTTTATTGTAAAAGCAAATGGAAAATACGGACTTTATAACTTTTTTGATGAAAAGTGGGAAATTGTTCCGCACTTAGACCAATTTACGTTAGCGACAAATGACTTGTATATCGCAAGAAAAAACAATCGATATGGAATTTATTCAAGTAAAAAGAGAGAGTGGCTTTTAGATTTAAGTTTTGACATTATTACATTTGAACATAATAATTTTTATTTGCGAAAAGGCGGATATGACGGAGTTTTAAACCAATTTTTAGAGGTTGTTTTGCCTATGGTTTATGACGAAATCGAATATGACGAAGATAATTTTGTTTATTATGTTGCTAAAGGCGATAAGTGGGGTATTTCAGATTTATATGGAAAATTTATTTTGCTTCCTGTTTATCAGGATATTTCTTTGTTGAAATATAATTCTGAATTTGTCGGTTATGTGGTTAAATTTTGTGGAAAATATGGAATTTTAAACCAAAAAGTAAGGTTAATTGTGCCTTTTATTTACGATAAAATAGAACGTTTGTCAGAATTTGACGATGAACTTTTGAAAGTTAAGATAACCGATAGATACGGAGATAGATACGGGGTTCTTAAATATAATGGCAAAAAAGTTCTAAAATGCAAGTATAAGGACATTTTACTATTAAAAAATGAAAACTTAGAATCGCTTGAAAATGATATTTATGTCTATAGGGATAAAAACAAAGATTATGTTTTTGTTTATCCTGCTGAAAACGGTTATGGAGTTAAGACTTTGAATGGTAAGGAATTAGTTTTTCCTAACTATCAGGAAATTTATGCGTATTTTTACAATAAAACCGTTCAAACTTTTGTTGTAAAACGCAATAACAGATACGGAGTTGTAGAGGTTACAGACGGAATACAATCATTTAATTATATAAATAAACCACTTGATGACATAATTTACGAAATAAAATTAAAAGTTACGAAACAAAATCAATTATTTAAAGCATAAATCAAATTAATTATATGGCTATAATTAAAATATGGACGTGCAACTTTTGTCTGAATATTTGGAATATCTTGAATTAGAGCGAGGATTGGCAAAAAATACAATTGATGCCTATCGTCGAGATTTGTCAATGTTTTTCGATTTTTGTCAACATCCTGATTTTGATAACGTTACACGTATGAGTATAAATTCGTATATTCGTTTTTTGCGTGAAGAAGATTACTCTCCTACAAGTGTTATAAGGAAGATAGCCTCTTTGAGAGGTTTTTTTAAATGGCTTTGTGCAAACGAATTATGTAAAGTTGACCCAACGATAACTATTGAACGTCCAAAAATTCCGCAAAGATTGCCAAAAGTTATGACAATTGCTGAAATTGAAGAAATTTTACGAGAAAATCTTACAAAAACTCAACGTGTAGTTATCGAATTGCTTTATGGTTGCGGACTTCGTGTTTCGGAATTAACAAATTTGAAAATAAATAATTTTGATTTAAGTGCAAAATATCTTACCGCCTTTGGTAAAGGGTCTAAAGAACGTATTGTTCCTTTAGGAAAAAAAGCAATCGAAGCATTAAAAGATTATTTAAAAGAAAGAGAATTTTTACTTAAAAAATTTCGTTTGAACACAAATATTCTTTTGATTTCAGAAAAAGGAAAACAATTAACACGTCAAGACATTTACACTTTTATTCACGAGCAAGGTAAAAAAATTCATAAAAATATTTCACCACACACTCTAAGACACTCTTATGCAACACATTTACTTGAAAATGGTGCAGATTTACGTGTGGTACAAGAACTTTTAGGACACAGTGATGTTGCGACGACTCAATTATACACGCATATTAGTAAAAAACGATTGAAAGATGTTTATTTTTCAATCAACGGAGCATAAAATGAATATTACCGCAGGAAAATACAAAGGGCAAAAGGTTGTTGCCCCTGATGAAAATATAACTCGCCCAACACTTTCAAAAGTTAGAATGGCTCTTTTTAATACCCTTCAATCCATTATTGATTTTGAGGGTGCAACTTTTTTGGATATGTTTGCAGGGTCTGGAATTATGGGGTTGGAAGCATTATCCAGAGGTTTTGTGCGAGTGGTTGCAATAGAAAAAAATCCAAAAGTTTTTAGAATTTTAGAAAATAATTATAAATCAATCGGTGAAAAACAAACTTTAATTAAAGGTGATAGTCTAAAATATACAACAGATGAATATTTTGATGTCGTATACGTTGACCCGCCATATTATGCAGGAGTTTATGAGCAAGCACTTTCGACAATAAACGATTGTTCAATTGTAATTCTTGAACATACAACAAATGTGGACTTTAAAGGTTTTGAAATTATTAAACAGAAAAAATATGGCGACAAGTTTTTAACTTTTTTGCGTAAGGCTTAATAAAGTTTTTCAAATACATGTAAAAATCCTATTCTTAAAAAAGAATAGGATTTTTATTTCTGCAATATATTATTTTGTGTTATGTCTAACTAAGCAGCAATTTCTTCTGAATCTTGTGCTTGTTGAGTGTTTTGAGTTTGTTGAGTTTGTTGTGTTTCTGGGAATCTAACAATTTTATGTCTTTTACCTGTTTTTTTAGGTTTGCCTGATTTGTTAGGTTTTGTTGTTTTTTCTGTTGAATCAGATTTGTTAGATTTTGAAGTTGAACCATGGTATGAACCTTGGTAAGCACCAGATGCATTTGCTTTTTCTTTAGCATCTGCTACAGGTTGTGATAAACCTCTTTCTTCACGTGCTTTATCAATTTCTTCAGGATTTTTAACTTTGATAACAACTTTACCTTCAGTTTCTTTTTCAACTGCGGCTTTCATATCAACCGGATAATCATCATAGTTTCCGCCAATTTTACCTTTAATAATTTCTTCAGTTACAGCATCTGCGTTAACTTGAATATTGTCCGGCATGTTTGGATATCTTTTCATCCATTCATCATAAGACATGTTACCACGAGAGCCGTTACATTCTTGGCATTCACCCATGTAGTTATCAGTTGCATTTGGACCACCTTTAGATTTTGGGTGGATATGTTCTGCTGTTACAACTGCTTTTTGAATTAATCTGCGTGCAAATTTAGAATCGCTTCCGCCGTAAGCATAATTTGTAAGCATTTTTTGAATTGTTTTTTCTGATTCAGGTAATTGAACAGCAACATCTAAGATTTTGTGCATTGCTTTGTGGTCAATACCTTTCTTTTGTTCTAAATCAACTAAGTTTGTTAAAAAACCTGTTCTGCTGAATGATGAAGTTTTACCTCTTTTTACTCTGCTAGAACTGATACCAAATGATGCACTCAATGCTCTTTCGCAAGCACCTTGAATTGCATTATCTTCACCTAAAAGTTCTTTAGATTTTTCACTTGTTCTTTTTAAAACGTCAACTTGTTCATCTTTCAAAATTTGACCGGCATCAGCACCTTTTCTTGTAATAGCAGTTGTTAAAGTTGCATCAGGCATATCTTTCAATTGTTTTTGAATGTAGTGAACAATTGCTTTTTCTTCTGCTCTGAAATAATCCATGTTATCATCTAAAATTTGATTTAATTCAGCACCACTTGCTTTACCTGCGTTTGTTGTGAATTCATCGATTTGTTTGTTGTTCATCATTGGACGACCACAGCATGTGCAAGGCATATCTTCCAATTCTTTAACTCTAAAGTTACTTGTTGAGCATGGAAAACCTGTGAATGCGATGTTTAAGTTTTGACCGCCTAAAAAGTAATTTCTGGCAATTTGTGATGCTTTTGATGAATTTTGTGCGTCAAAAGGATTTGTAACGTTTTTAAGATTTTCTTGAGATTGTGATTTGTTTTCTTTTGCAACAGCCATTGTCGATTTTGGCATTGCAGCATAAATTCTTTGTACTTGCATTTTTTTTGAGACCCTATTTCTTTCCTAAATATCTTTGTGTTTATTTATAATTTATTTGACCATTAATTTTTATATTTTTATTATATATCAACTTTAAATCATGGATACCATATTGTAAAGTTTTATTTCGATTTTTTGTCAGAAGTTCGTTTAGATGGAGTAGGTTCTTTGCTATCAGTAGGTTTTGGAAGTCCTCTTTCTTCACGAGCCTTGTCTATTTCTTCCGGATTTTTAACTTTAATTTTAACAAGTCCGCCGGTTTCTCTATCCATTGTTCTTTGAATATCTACAGGATAATCGTCATAATCTGTGCCTAAATTACCGTTTATAATTCGTTCTGTAACTTCATCAATATTTCTTTGTACGCTTCTTGGCATGTTAGGGAAGTTTTGCATCCATTCTTCTAACGGCATGTGTCCACGTTTTGAGTTGCAATCACCACATTCAGCAACGTAGTTTGCAGTGTTGTCTGGACCACCAAGAGAGTCCGGATGAATATGTTCTGCTGTCGAAACTGCTGTTTGTGCAAGTCTGTGAGCAATTGCTTTATCGTCTTTGTCGCCATGAGCATATTTTACGATGAAGGCTTCAATTGAATTTTGCGACATTGGAATTTTTACAGCAATGTCTAATAATTGACCTGCTAATTCTTTGTCTTTTAAATTTTTTGTAACGTTAACCATTGATTTTAAGAAAGGTTTTCTTTCAAAGTGGTTTTCGTCTGTACTATTTTTAATTTTATTTCTTGCTTGATTTACGCATTTTTCTACTGCGTTATCTTTTCCTAAAACAGATGCTTTTTGAGTTAATTCATCTAATACGTTGTATTGTTCATCTTCCAGTAAAACTCTTGCATTTGGAGAATATTTTGTCAATAAACCTTTCATTGTAAGTTTTGGATTTTCTTGAGAAGTTTTTAAAAGGAAGTTAACAACTGCTTTTTCTGTTCCTCTGAAATATTCCATGTTTGCGTTCAAAAGACCTTGCAAATCTTCACCTGTAGCACCTACAGCAGAATTTTCAAAATGTTTAACTCCGTCGTTAGTCATCATCATACGACCACAACAAGCACAAGGGATACCTTCTTCTTTTTTTACTTTAAAACCTGATTTATCGCAATGATGACCTTTGAAACTAACTAATTGTCCACCTCTAAAGTAGTTAGAAATTGCTTGAGAACCTTTTTTATCATCAGTTGTTTGAATTTGTGGTTGCACGTTTTGAGGTGTAACAGTTTTATCCTGTGTTTGAGTTTTTGGTTGAATGTAAGAAGTTTTTTGAATATCTAAACTGTTAAGTATCATAATTTAGCGATTCTAATTTTAGTAAATTGTACACTGATATAAATTCCCTAAAAAATAAATTTGCTAGTTTGTTTTTTAAAATTTTACAATAGTTTATAATGTAATATTTACACTAATTTTAGCCTATCCTCCATTAGGGGGATTTTTACGTAAATTTTGTTTACAAACTTTGCTTTTCTTTATTTTTATGCAAAAATGAACTTGGATATTAATATTTTAACTTTTTTTTAGTGAAGGAGAAGAAATGAAAAAAAGAGCGAAACAAACATTGATGGCTTCATTGCTTTCATTGTTAATGGTGTCTGCTCCTGCATTTGCAAGTGAAGCAGATTTAGTCGTTCCGGAAATCGCTAAAAACTATCCATTAGGTCATACTCTACTTTTGTGGGGTATCTTGGTTTCAGTTTTAGGCTTGATTTTTGGTCTTATTGCGTTTGCACAAGTTAAGAAAATTGAAGTTCACAAATGCATGGCAGATGTTGGTAATACAATTTTTGAAACTTGTAAAACTTACTTAGTTCAACAAGGTAAATTCTTAATCGCATTAGAAATTTTAATCGGTTTATGTATTGCATTTTACTTTGGTGGATTGGCTAAAATGGGTTGGCAAGGTGTTCTAATCATTTTAGCATTTTCAGTTATTGGTATTTTAGGTTCTTATGCAGTTGCTTGGTTCGGTATCAGAATGAACACATTGGCTAACTCAAGAACAGCATTTACAGCATTGAAAGGTAATCCTTTAAATATTTTGAACTTACCTTTAAAAGCAGGTATGTCAATCGGTGTTGTACTTGTATCTATAGAATTAATTTTAATGTTATTAATCTTATTATTTGTTCCAGGTAACATTGCAGGTGCTTGTTTCATCGGTTTTGCAATCGGTGAATCTTTAGGTGCTTCTGCTCTACGTGTTGCCGGCGGTATCTTTACTAAGATTGCTGACATCGGTTCTGACTTGATGAAAATTCAATTCGGTATCAAAGAAGATGACCCAAGAAACCCTGGTGTTATTGCAGATTGTACAGGTGATAACGCAGGCGATTCAATCGGACCTACAGCAGATGGTTTCGAAACATACGGTGTAACCGGTGTTGCTTTAGTTTCATTCATCTTGTTGGCTGTAAATGGTGAAGTTGATCAATGTAAATTATTAGCATGGATTTTCACTATGAGATTCTTGATGATTTTAACATCTGTAATTTCTTATGGTGTAAATGCTTTAGTTACAAAAGTATATGCAGTAAAAACTGCTAAGTTCGATTTCGAACAACCTTTAACAAACTTGGTATGGATTACATCAATCCTATCAATTGCTATGACTTATGGTGTAAGCCACTGGTTGTTGTCAGATATGCCTAACCATTTATGGTTAGTACTTTCAACAATCATTTCTTGTGGTACTATCGGTGCTGCTTTAATTCCTGAAGCAACTAAAAAATTCACATCACCTCAAGCATTACATACTAAAGAAGTTGTAACTGCTTCTCGTGAAGGTGGTTCTTCATTAACAATCCTTTCAGGTATTGTTGCAGGTAACTTCTCTGGTTTCTGGATTGGTGCAGTTATCGTATTGTTAATGGGCTTGGCTTATGGTGCAAGTCTATTCATTCCTGAATCAGTAATGATATATCCATCAGTATTTGCTTTTGGTTTAGTTGCATTCGGTTTCTTAGGAATGGGGCCTGTTACAATTGCTGTAGACTCTTATGGCCCTGTAACAGATAATGCTCAATCAGTTTATGAATTATCATTAATTGAAAGTATTCCTAATGTTGCTGAAGAAATTGAAAAAGAATATGGTTTTAAACCTGATTTCGACAACGCTAAAAAATACTTAGAAGAAAATGATGGTGCAGGTAACACATTTAAAGCAACTTCAAAACCGGTATTAATTGGTACAGCAGTTGTTGGTGCTACAACTATGATTTTCTCTCTAATCTTAGTTATTAAAAACTCTTTAGGTATTGAACCTGAAATGATTTTAAACTTATTAAATCCATACACATTACTTGGCTTAATTGCCGGTGGTGCTGTAATTTACTGGTTCTCAGGTGCATCTATGCAAGCAGTTACAACTGGTGCATATTCTGCGGTTGAATATATCAGAAAACACATTAATTTGGATTCAGAAGAACAATCTGCAAATATTTCAAATTCAAAAGAAGTTGTTAAGATTTGTACTCAATATGCTCAAAAAGGTATGTGGAACATCTTTATCGCATTGTTCTCATTCGCTTTAGCATTTGCATTCTTATCTGCTCCTTTTGGAGAAATTATGCATCCTGTATCTTTCTTCGTAAGTTACTTAATTGCAATCGCTGTATTTGGTTTATTCCAAGCAGTATTCATGGCTAACGCAGGTGGATGTTGGGATAATGCTAAGAAAATCGTTGAAGTTGACTTAGCAGAAAAAGGAACTCCATTACATGATGCAACAGTAGTTGGCGATACAGTTGGTGATCCATTCAAAGATACATCTTCTGTAGCAATGAACCCAATTATTAAATTTACAACATTGTTCGGCTTATTAGCAATGGAAATTGCTATTAACCCGGCATTCCAAAAATACGCTCACATCGTGGGTATTGTATTCTTGGTAGTAAGTTTAATCTTTGTTCTTCGCACATTCTATGCGATGAGAATTCCACAAAGAAAAGAAGACTAATTTATTAGTTCATAATTTCTAAGTCGGGCATGCTTGATTCAAGTATGCCCGACTTTTTTATGAATTTGTTTTAAAGCATGCTTATTAGCATGCTTTTTTGTAGCATGCTCTTTCAAATTTGCAGGTTTGTCTAAAATTTCAAACTAAAGTTTGAGAAACTTCAAACTTTAGAAATATTAATAAAAGTTAACAATCTGCGATAATAGATATGTAAGGAAACACATAGTATGACGAATATGTACTAATTGAAAGGAGATCAAAACTATGGCTATTACAGTAAACACAAACATTCCATCATTGACAGCACAAAAATCAATGAACAATGCTACAACAAGAATGAATACAGCAATGGAACGTATGACAACAGGTTTGAAAATCAACTCTTCAAAAGACGATGCAGCAGGTATGGCTGTAGCAAACAAAATGAATTATAAAATTGGTTCATTAGGTGTTGCTCAAGACAATGCTCAAATGGGTGTATCAATGTTAGACACTGCTGAAGGAGTTTTAGGTGTTATCAACGATAACTTGACTCGTATCAGAGATTTAACAGAACAAGCAGCAAACGGAACTTATGGTGATGATGCTATGAAAGCAATTCAAACAGAAGTTCAAGCCAGAGTTAATGAAATTACAAGATTGGCAAATTCTTCTGAATTTAATGCCAAAACATTATTTGATGGAAGTATTGCAAATGGTATTAAATTACAAGTAGGTATTACAAAAGACACAGATAAAAGTACAATCGAACTTGATGCAAAATTGTTTGCAGATGCTAAGGCTTCAACAATACTTGGTAATAAGGTTAAAACTTTAAACAATGTTTATGATTCAGACGAACACGCTCGTGCATTCCTAGAAGATATTGATAAAGCATTAGCAGATATTACAGATAGAACAACTCAAATTGGTGGTTATCAACAAAGAATTTCATCTGCAATGGAAGCCGCAGGTGTTATGCAAACTAACTTAACTTCTGCAAAATCATTAATCGAAGATGCTGATATCGCTGAAGAATCTTCTAACTACGTAAAACAACAAATTCTTCAACAAACATCTGCAAGTTTGTTAGCAACTGCAAACCAAGCACCATCTATCGCACTTAACCTAGTATAAATTGGGATAGATTATATAAAACGGGGTTCTGAGTAAAATCAGAACTCCTGATTAAAAAAAAGTAAGTACTTATTAAAAAAGTTTTGAGATCAGTTAGTACATACTATGGCAATGATTACCCGTAAATGTTTTATTTGCGGGTTTTTCTTTGTTTAATACTTTATTTTAAAATTTAACGAAAAAAAACGCCCAGAGTCTGGGCGTGTAATTAAAAATTGTTTAAGGGAAATAAATTATAAGAGAATTATTATTTTTGTTTACTGATTATTTTTCCTGCTTATTAAACCAAGTTCAATGCGATTGCAGGAGATTGGTTAGCAGTTGCTAACATTGAAGTTGATAATTGTTGAAGAATTTGTTCTTTTACATAGTTAGAAGATTCTTCTGCAATGTCAGCATCTTTAATTGTAGATAATGAATTTGTTACTGATGAAGTCATTGTTTCAGCAATATCTGCCGCAGATAACAATCTTTGTTGAATACCGCCGATTTGAGTTAATTTATCTGTAACTGTTGCGATTGCTTTATCAATATCAGTCAAGAATGTTCTTGCTGTATCGTTATCTTTGTATTTGTCATTAGCACCTGTAAGGTCTTTAACACCTAGAAGTACTGATGCGTTTGTACTTTCAAACAGTTCTTTTTTCAAAGTGATAACACTTTGTTCATCTGACTTAATACCTACTTGTAATTTAATATCTGTTTTAACGCCATTTGGGTCTTTTGGATTTAATAGGTATTTACCATTGTATTCAGTAGATTGAGAAATTCTTGTGATTTCGTCCATTCTTGCTTGAACTTCAATTCTGATTGCACTTAATGCGTCTGAACCGTAAGTTCCGTTCGCTGCTTGTTCTGTTAAATCTCTGATACGAGTTAAGTTATCGTTGATAACTCCTAAAACACCTTCTTCTGTTTCAATTAATGTTGAACCCATTTGAACGTTGTCTTGTGCAACTTTTAATGAACCTAATTTGTATTCTAGTTTTGATGAAACTGCCATTCCTGCTGCATCGTCTTTTGATGAGTTGATTTTGTAGCCTGTTGTCATTCTTTCCATCGCTGTGTTCATTTTAGATGTCGCACCGCTTAGGGATTTTTGCGCTGTTAAAGACGCAATGTTTGTGTTTACACTGATTTTCATAATAATTCTCCTCTTAAATTTTTTTATTTCCTCTTACAAAATCTTTAACGTCATTTCAAATTCGGACTTTATACTTTAGTTGTAGATATCCACCAAAAGTATGAGAAAGGGTAAAAAAATAGCGGGCGGTTTTCGAGGAAAACCGCCCGCTATTACTGTATTTTAGCCAGTTAAATATTTTTTCTGAAATTAGTTAATTGGAACATCAATTGGTTGAGTAAGAATAACTGTTAATGTTTCATCTTGGTTAAATTCTACGTTTTGACCTTTTCTGAACATGTCAATTACACTATCGCCAAGCCAGTAAAGTCCTCCACCAACAGCACCGCCGATTGCACAAACAGGAACTGTGATAATTCTTGCAGTGCTAAATAGAACATCTTCGCCAATATCCATGCCAAAGTCTGTTGCGTTTTGAGTAATTTCAACTGTTTTATCCCAGTTTTTTTGAAGTGCTTCGCCGTAGCCTTTGTTAATGTAAACTCCGCCGTCAAGGTTGATATTAACTTTACCTGAGATAATTAAATCTAAAGGCAATTGTCTGCCATTTGGAGTTACGATGTGGTCAAAATCTATATGAATTACGCCACCTCTTGAAAAACATTTGCTGGGAGTAACACTACCGATACTGCCTCTAAGCATTGAACCGGCAGGAAGTAATAAATGTTTTTTTGTGCTTATATCTTTTAATAAAGTTGCAGTAAAATAGTCCCCTTCGTTGCTGTTTTGAGAACTGATTGGGTCTAACAATTTAATGTTAAATTTTGTACCCGCAGGGATTCTTTCTGTTATTGCATTTGATTTAAGTGTTGCAGCAGATGTCATGCTTGCTGTAAATATCATAGTTAATAATATTAAAAATAATTTTTGTTTCATGCCTTCCTCCTAAATTAATTTTATAATTATTTGCAAAAAAATCAAAAAGGTTACATTTGTTTAAGTTTGTTTGACAAGCAATATCAAAAAGTTTACAATTTCAGTATCTAAATTTAGAGGTGAACATGTTGTCGAAAAGAAATATTGCGTTTACATTAGCAGAAGTATTAATTGTTATGGCGATTATTGGTGTAGTTGCTGCACTTACGTTGCCGTCATTACAAGACGATGTTGAAGATAGAAAAGTCGTTGCTGCTACAAGAAAAATTTTTATTGAACTAGACGGAATTTATCAAACAATTATTCAAACTTATGGTCAACCTTATACTTGGACAGTCCCTAGCGGTAAGACTCAAACATCGATGTTTGGTGATTATTTTGCAGAAATGGCTGGTGTTACAAAGGATTGCGGTACCGGTGCCGGTTGTTTTAAAGGTACAATTGATTCGAATAATGAATTTAGAAAATTTTTAATGAAAGACGGGTCAAGTGTTGGTTTTGAGATTTATGACGATTACTCTAATTATGACCCTAATGATGATAATTATTGTCAGGGACAAGTGGGATATTTTATTGTCGATGTAAATGGGGTTAAAGGTGAAAATGATTATGGTTATGATGTTTTTCAATTTGATTTGTGTAAAGACGGTGTAAAGCCTTATGGTGCAAATAAACATGGCATGGGTAATTTAGATTACACTGCGGCATGGGTAATTGAAGTTGGTAATAGAGATTATTTATATTGTGATGATGTAGATTGGGATTCAAAACGTACTTGTGATTAAGAAAGAAGGAAATATGTATAAATTTTATAAAAAAAATGTAGCATTCACTTTAGCAGAGGTATTAATGGTTTTAGGTATCATTGGTGTTGTTGCAACTATAGCATTGCCAAACCTTGGAGATTCCGCAGACCAACAGTTAAATGTAGCAAAAGCAAAAAAAGTTTATGCAGAACTTTCTTCGTCATGGGATAAATATACATTGAAGCATGATATAGCAAGTACTTTGAATTCCGCAGGTATTATGAATGCAATTAAAACAAACTTGAAAGTTAAAGGAACAGGTTCTTCATACAAACCAAATGTTGCTGCTTGTTCAGGTGATAGTGATCCAAATTGTGAATCTTCTAGTACATTACTTGCAGACGGTTCAACATTTACTGCTGTTCGATATACAACAGACGACAATACAAGATATTTTAATATATACTTTGATGTAGACGGTCCACAAAAAGGTGATAATACTCTTGGCTCAGATATTTTCTGTGCAAGTATAACTTTTAGGAAAGGTGCAATTGATACCCCAAGTTTAGAACCATTTCAACAAACAGATTCAATTACAAATGCTTCAACAATTATGACAAGTGGTTCTTCTGCAACAAAAGAAAACGGTTTATTGTGGATATTGACATATGATAATATGGATTACAATAACTGTACGGTAAAATGGCTTACCGATACAACTTGTAACTAGAAAAATTTTGCATAGCGTGTGAAATTTTTTATAAAATTTTGAAATAAAACGGCTGAATTGCATGCGTATCATGTATTACAGCCGTTTTTTGACATCGGCAAAATCCTCATTATACATATAATATAGGCCTTTGTTACAGAATGTTAATAAATATAAAACTAAAAAGGCAATTTTTTGAAAAAGAAATACTTTATAAAAGAGTAAGAGATTTCAAGAGAGGATATTTTAAAGATGAAAGAACAAGAATTAAACACTATGATGTCAGTTGTAGCAGACCCAATCAACAACGTATATAGAGTTAATACTTTTGCAGAAGCAGAAGAAGTTCGCAGAATGTGCAGAATCTTTGAAATATCAAATGCTCAACACAACAAACACAAAATGTTGTCAATCAAAAACATGGCTACATTAAAATTAGTTTTAAGCAACAACTAATTCTTGAAACTCAAAATAGATTAAACCAATCGAGGTAAAGTTTAATTTATAAAAAAGATTTTTTATACTCTCTCTCTTAATATCCTCGTGTTTATTTAATGTCTGTCATAAGTATGGCAGACTTTTTATTTTGTAAATAAAAGGCTTTAGCGGATTTGCTAAAATATTTGTATTAATAAAAATTAAAAGCCTTACCGCAAATTTAACGCACTATACTTGAAAAAATCAATAATTTATTCATGATTTTTTATAACTTTTGTTGTCAACACTGAAGCAATCAAGCCTAAGAACATTAATGCAGGGTAGAACATTCCTTTTAATATCATAAAGGAACTTACGCCTATTGATGATGCCAAGTTTGTCGCAATCAAGATTTGAGCACCATAAGGTATCATTCCTTGTACAACGCAAGAGGTTGTATCTAACAAACTTGCAGTTCTTGTCGGATTAACATTATATTTCTCAGATAATTCTTTTGCGATAGAGCCTGATGTAATAATTGCAACGGTATTATTTGCTGTAAATAAATTGATTATACCTACCAAAAAGCAAATACCGACTTCGCAAGTTTTATTATCCTTAATCCAACGTCCTGTTTCTTTAATAATATAAGTAATTCCGCCATTGTATCTAACCATTAACAACAAACCACCCGCAAGCATTGCGACAATCAAAGTCGGTGCCATGCTTGTTGTTCCTTCGCCAATATAGCCAAATGCATCAAAAATATTAAACATTCCGTACGAAATTCCGATTATTGTGTTCAAAATTGAACCAAACAAAAGTAAAAACATTACATTAATTCCCGAAATACCAAGAATTAAAAGTAATATGTATGGGCTTACTTTTATATAATTCTGAAAGTTTAATGTAAATTCAGTTACAGTTGAATTTGAACTTGCAAAAATCGGTAAGGAGTATAAAATTAGGCATAATATTGCGGGAACTGTAATGATTTTCAGGTTATAAAGCATTTCATCTCTAATTTCTACGTTTTGTGTACGGCTTGCTGCAATTTTTGTATCAGAAATTAAAGACATATTATCTCCAAACATTGCTCCACCAACTGTTGCTCCTAAAACAAATGAGGGATTAATTCCAAAAGTTTGTGAAATTGAAACTGCAATAGGAACAATAGCCGCAATTGTTCCGCAAGAAGTACCTATAGCAAGTGAAATTAAGGCTGAAATTACGAATAACCCCAATACCATAAATCTCGCAGGAATTAATTGTTGAGCGATTTCAACTGCTGCTTCAACACCGCCAACTGCACTTGCACTTGCCGTAAAAGCACCTGCAAGAATAAATATCAAGCACATTATCATAATATCTTTGTTGCCCATTCCAAGTGCAAAAATTTCTATTTTTTTATGCAGTTTTTCTTTATGATTTAAAATTAATGCAGTTGCAGATGAAATTATAAACGCAACAGTCATTGGAACTTTTGAAAAGTCTTTTGTCCACAAAGAAAAGCCAAAATAGAAAATTACAAATACGATAAAAGGTATTATCGCTTTAAAACTTGATTCTCGCCATTGAATATTTTCGTTATTATGATTCACTATTTTCCCTTTCTAATATAAAATCTGTCAATTTATCAGCAATAAGTTTGTGTGAATTTTCATCATAGTGCAATCCATCAACTGATGACGGAGTTGCAAATTTGTTTATATCAAAAACATCGCAGTTATAAATATTTGCAAGTTTTGTATAAATTCTTCCAACCTTTTTGGATTTTCCAATACTTGTTTCATCAAACATGGTTTTAAAAAATCCGTTAAAAATGTCTTCATTCAAAATAACAGGTGGAATTAAAATAACTCTGTTTGCGTTATCTCTTGCAATTAAAATTAATTCTTCCAAGCCTTTTTCTATTGCGTTAAATCCTATGTCATATTGAAATTGCAAGTCGTTTGTACCTATCGAAAGAATTAAAATATCAATGTCTTTCAATTTTGTTATTGTTTTTGGAAAATGTCTATGAGCAGAATATAAAAATCCGGCATGGTTATTAACAAAGCCGGTTCGATTATTTGCACCTTCTTCGATTACTTTATAATGTTCTTTTAAATTAGTTTGTAAAACCTTAGTCCAACGAGTTTTTTCGTCAAAGCGTGAACCGTCAACAGGGTTAAAACCAAATGTATTTGAGTCGCCGTAGCACAATATATTTTTCATTTATACTTCCTTAAGCCGGTGAAAATTTTGTTAAAAGCGTTGTTTAAAAATTATTTTGCCAATTCTTTTAACAAATTTTCGATTGCAGAACTTGAAATTTCTGCTATTTCTTCTTCGACAAATGCATGGCTTTTTCCGGCCTCATTGTCTGCCAAATCTGAAATTGCTCTAACAATCAAGAATGGAATATTGTTTGCTGTTGATGTTTGAGCAATTGCACATCCTTCCATTTCAACTGCTGTTGCATTAAAAATTTTGCGAATTTCTTTTTTACGGTCAATATCTGAAATGAAAGTGTCGCCAGATGCGATTAAACCTTTATGTACATTAACTTTGCCATTTAAAGTTTTTTCAAAATCTGAGATTAATTTTTCATCAGAGTAGAAAAGAGTTGGTTTATCAGGTTCAATTCCTGTGCACATATATCCTTTTGCATATCCTATTGCAGATACATCAAAATCATATTGCACCAGTTTTTCGCCAATAACAATATCTCCAACTGCAAGATTTTCTGCGATTCCACCGGCAATTCCTGTATTGATTATATAATTTGGGTTAAATTTGTCAATAATATATTGAGTGCATAATGCAGAATTGACCTTACCTACACCGCTTTTTACAAGAATAATTCTATGTCCGCAAAAATTTCCAAGGTTAATTTTTAAACTACTGTGTTGGATTTCTTCAAGATTTTGAAGTTTTTGCTTCAATACGGAAATTTCGCAATCCATTGCCCCAATTATACCAATAGTACGACTATTGCTCATAAGACATTTTCTCCACTGTCCAATCTTTTAAAACTTTTGACATGTCTTCAGCAATTGCTTTTGCACCATTTAGGTCATGTTCTAAGTAATTTCCGCATTCAATTTTTGTAGTTCCCGGAATTTGTCCAACAAAGTCTTTTATAAAATTCAAAGCCTCTTTAAACAAATCTAAGGCTTCTTGATTTGAAATTTTATCTCTAACTAAGAAATAAAAACCTGTTCGACAGCCCATTGGACCTACGTATATAATGTTTTTTGAATGTTTAGAATTTCTTGCAAAAGTTGCAAAAAGATGCTCAAAAGTATGCATTGAGGCATTGTCTAAATAATCATTTTCAGGATTATTGGGGCGTTTCATTCTGATGTCATAAGTTACGATGTCGCCGTCAATTCTTGAAATGTACATACCTTTTTGCAATATATTATGGTTTACTTTGAAACTTTCGATTGTTTGCATTTTAATTTTCCTCCACGACATTATTATATAAAACATACAAGAATAATAAAAGTCATTGCATATTTTTGTAAAATAAATATGTGCAGAGTTAAATTTTAATCAATAACACCAAATTCTTTTGCTACTTTGGTGATAATATTAACCGCTTTATCTAATTGTGAAAAAGTCATGTCTTTCATTACGCAAAGTCTTAGACGACACTCTTTTCGCCTTACCGCAGGGTAAGTTACAATATTTACGTAGACTCCACTTTTTCGCAATTTATCATACATTTTGAATAAAATTTCTTCATTATAAATCATTATGGGAACAATTGCGGATTGCGAATTTCCTATATCAAATCCATTTGTAAGGAGTTTCATTTTTAGGTAATTTACGTTTTCTAAAAGTTGTTTTCTACCTGCCTTGTCGTTTTCCAACAACTTAAATGCTTCATTTAATCCGCCAACAATTGAGGCAGGCATTGCTGTTGAGAAAAAATAACTTCTTGCGTATAAACGTAAGTATTGAACAACTTCTTTTGATGAAGCACAATAACCACCCAAGCCACCGGCACCTTTTGACAACATTCCTACGTGTAAATCAATTTTGTCTAAAACTCTGTAATGTTCTGCTGTTCCTCGCCCTGTTAAACCAACAACTCCAAGTCCATGGGCATCATCGACCATTATTCGACAATTATATTTTTTTGCCAGTTCGACTATTGTATCTAATTTTGCCATATCTCCGTCCATTGAAAAAACCCCGTCAGTTATTATTAATCTTCCGGTTTTTTCTTTAGGTATTCTCGACAAAATTCTTTCCAATGCATACATATCAGAGTGAGGGTAAACTTTTATTTCGGCCTTTGACAAAATGCAACCGTCAAAAATGGAAGCGTGATTTGCTGAATCATTTATGACAATGTCATTTTTTCCGCATAAGGCGGAAATTATACCTACGTTTGCACCATAACCACTGGGGAAAACAATACAGTCTTCGCAACCATAAAAATTTGCAATTCGCTGTTCTAATTCTTTATGTATTTCTGTAATTCCTGCATAGTTTGATACGGCTCCCATTCCATAGCCAAATTTTTTTAATGCGTTGATAGAAGCCTCTATTACTTGTGGATTTGTTGATAAATTTAGATAAGAATTTGAACCTAACATGAAAACTTCGTGTATTTTTCCGTCTTTTTCTTTTATTTGTGATTTTGGCTGGGCTTTATTTAGCGTAACCATACCTAAAGCCTCATTACCGGTTAATATTCCACTTGAAAGGACTTCCTCAACACGGTTTGTTTTATCAAGTAAATCTTCCCCGTCTAATGTGTCTGTAAAATTTTCAAATTTAATATTTACAACTTCATTTTTCATAGTCATAATTTCTCCTTAAAGTTTTTCTCATAAAATTTATTTAAAATTTGGTGCAAAGTCAACCTAGACAAGTAACTTAATCTACTCAGACAGGTGGAAAATATGTTGTAATCAGGTGTAAAAAAATACTAAAATATCACTTGAAATTGTAAAAAAAATATGAAATAATGTTTTTTGTATAACACTAAGTGAGGTATAAATATGAAAAGATTTTTGGCAGGTCTTTTATCTGTATTAATGGTGAGTTTTAATTTTTTACCGGCAATCGCTGCTAATAAAATTACAAACGATGTAAAACTCGGATATTGGGCTTCAAAAGAAATTAATTTTGTCGTAGACAGAGCAATTATGAATAATGATGCGAAAGGATATTTTAATCCTGAACAATCGGTTACACGTGTTGAATTTGTTCATTCTTTGCTTAAATTATTATCAAACGATAACTTAAACATAAGAATTAAAAATAAATTTACAGATGTAACTATTCAAGATGGCTATTATGCTGATGTGTTACGTTCTCAACAATTAGGCTTGGTTTACGGCTATCCTGATAATACATTTAAACCAAATAGAAAACTTACTCGTTCTGAAGTAACTTCTATTTTAAGTCATATAACAAAGGATTCAACTTCAGATACATCAGTATTAAAAGGTTTTAATGATTACATAGCAATCCCTTCTTGGGCTAAATATGCTTATGCAAAAACTCTTAGTTATGGTTTATACGTAAACCACCCTGATATTAGAATGCTAAACCCTAATAAAGATTTAACAAGGGCAGAAGCGGCAGTTTTGTTATACAAACTTTATCAAAAATTGAATTTGGTAAAACCCCAATATAATAACACTTCTACAGAAAAAGTACTTGGTACAGAACATTTGAATGTGTCTAAAAAAGCACCTTGCAATGCTGTTACGGTTACAAATTTGAGAAAAGTTATTTTAAAAGATAACGTATTGAGAATTGCATTTGACCAAAAATACTGGTCTAAAAAATCACACGCAGGTGATATTATAAACTTTGTATTTAAAGATGGTGTTTACACTGAAGAGGGTTCTTTAGTTATTCCTAAAGGCTCTTGCTTAACAGCGGAAGTAACAAACATTCAAAAACCAAAATGGTTAAACAAAAATGCCAGAGTTTCTATGAAATTTAGACAACTTGTTTTACCAAACGGAAAATCGTACACAATTGATGCAGACCCATTCACAAAAGACAGAACTCTAAAAGAAGGCCCATGGATGACTTTTAGTAAAGTTCTTGGCTGGACAGTCGGTCTTGGTGCAGTTGGTACAGGTGCTGGTGTTGGCTTTGCGTTTATTCCAAATCCTGCAGCAATTGGTACCGGTATTGCAATCGGTACTCCAATAGGTTGCTCTGTAGGTCTTGTGTTGGGATTTGTTACTCCAGGCTTGCACTACAAAACGAAAAAAGGTGAAAATATCTTGATTATTTTAAACGAAGATACAAGCGTTTATAATGATTAAATTTTAAAATAAAAACTTTTTATGGCGGATTTTTGTGAAACAAAAATCCGCCATTTTTTCTACCCAAATGAACAATATTTTTTTAGCCACATAGATATAGGAAAAATTCTTTTGATAAATACAATGAAAATGTTAGAGATATTGGAAAAATATTCAAAAGGAGAAATTATTATGAAAAAACTATTAATGGCATTAACTTTAACAATGGCATTAGCAACAGGAAGTGCATATGCAGGTTGTGGTTGTAGCGTTCCAAAAGATGATTGCGGATGTAATAAACCCAAATGTGAAAAACAATGTGAAGAAAAACCAACTTGTGCAGAATGTGCAGAGCGAGCAAAAAATTGTTTTTCTGATTGTAAAGATCAAAAACGTGAGGAACTTTATTGCAGATTAAATCTTGATTCTTGTCAACGAGATCAAGCAATGGAGATTGAAGACAGATATGATTCTGATTTGGAATGTATTGGCGACAAAATTAAAACTGACCACAAATGCTTATGCAAATCCTTGAGTGCATCTTGCTTGGATAAAAGCGATGTTAGAGATAAAGAAAGAATTTTAAAAGATGATTTTAAAGATTTAAAATCTACATTAAAATGCATGGATAAAGATTTTAAAGCAATTTTAAAATGCGACCAAAAATCTGAGTATAGAAAAATTAAACGTGAAATGAAATATAGAACAAAACATGCAAGAAGATTTTGCTGTAAACCTTGCTGTAAATAATAATTTCAGAATAAATTAACAAGAATGACACAAAAAGAAATTGTGTCATTTTTGTTTGTTACAAAAGTTTACATGGATATAGAAAAAATGGCAATTTTTGTAGGAAAATAGACTTAAATAAGTATAAGGATATTGAAAGAATAAAAATATGACAAACGGTTTAACAGCAACAACAAATTTCATAGCACAAAAAATTGATAGAAAGATGGTAGATGCTGTAACTGATGCTATTTTTCAACGTGCTGCATCAAAATCTTCTCAAGCCGTAGAAGCATCTGCATCACACAACGAATATAACAACAATATCTTTAAATCAACTGTTCAAAATGAAGTAATGTCAGACGCAAGAAAATCGATGGCTCAATCAGCAAATCCTTTTTCAGCAGGCATTTTCAACACTCAAGCAACACAAGCGGCTGCTTCAACAAATGTAACAGAAGCACAAGCAGGTGAAAAAGCAATTGCAAGAACTGCAACAAGAATTAATACAAAAACAAGAGTATCAAATTCAATGGCATTGCAAAACAGCATGTTTACATCTGCAATGAGAGAATCAATGATGATTCAAGCAAAAGAACAAATATCAAACAACAATGATTTAATGTCTAGATTGCAATTTTTAAATTCAAAAACAGCGGTAAAAACATACCCAGCAAAGCAATTTAACTAAAAAAGATTTTTTATACTCTCTCTCTTAATATCCTCGTGTTTATTTAATGTCTGTCATAAGTATGGCAGACTTTTTATTTGCGGATTTTTTGGTAGGGTGAAGTCGAGCGTAAGCGAGCGAAACTCGTGAGTTAGAGTGGGACGTTACTCCCACGACAACCCGAATCAATCCGCAAAAAAAAGCCTGCTTTCTTTTGAAATCAGGCACATGTTTTGATAAAACATTTAAAAGGTAGGTAGTGTGTAAGTGTGTTAGTTAGGTAGTTAATTAATGTGTATGTTAAAAAAATCTTTTTTACAAATCTTCCGATTTTATTATTGAATTTGAAGTTTTAAGTCTACTTTGTTATTGAATGCAATCATATTCATGTATGAAAATAACATGTCTGAGCGGTCTACAAATTCCGGATTGTTTTGTGTTGGAACTACTGCTCCATCTACTGTTTCATTACTCAATTTTAATTCTGTTGTTGCCATACTCTACTACCTCTTTTATTTTTCTATCTCACTCTTACCCCTATATAAAGTATTTTTAAAAAGTCGAATTTCAGCATGTCTAAATTTTGTTACAAAAATTCATAAAAGTCCCAAAACCATGATATTTAGGCAATTTCCATGTTTTTTTTGTTTTTATATATATAGGTAATATATAAAACATTGGTTTTCATGGTTAACGGTATTAATTCACATTCAAATATTTATGCGTTAAAAGATTTGGTTAATCTTGCGAAATATGCTACTGGCGTTCCATTGACAGATTCTGCATCTGAAAAATTGTCTGTAGACCAAGTTGCAAATTATCCAACTATGCTTTGTGCATACGACGGTTACCAATGGCTTAAAGAAAACAAAGGTCAATATAAAACAGCGTTTGCTAATGTTGTTAAAGACGGTAAAGTTGCAAATGATGTATTGAAAGCATCTGGTATTAAAGGTGTTTTAAGAGTTGCTGATGCAAAAGAAATTCTTGCAAATATTCCTGACGCAGAATCTTTAAAAACACTGTCATCAAATGCTCAAAACTTATATAAAAATGCTCAAAAACTTGCTGAACAAGCAGTTGCAAATCCAAAAAATAAAGATACTTTAAAACAAGCATTATCTACAATTGCTCAAGCAGATGCTTTGAGTTATAGAGAAGCAAATGTTAACCCTAAAGGCTGGTTTGGTAAAACTAAAAAAGCCTTAGGTTTTACAAAAGTTTCTCAAGTAAAAAAAGATTTATCTGCAAAATCAACAACTTTCAAAAAATGTAAAGATGCTTATGATAACGAATCAGGTACATTTATGTTAGTTATGGAAGGTGGCGTTGAAGCATTTGTAAATGTTATTCCTACTTTTAAACAATTAGGCTTTAAAAGAGGTATGAAGCAATTAGGCCGTTCAACTGTTAAAACTTTTGCATCTGTTGCAGGTTGGGTTGCAGGTTCTGTTCTGGGTAAAAAATTAGGCAGTGTAGTTGGTGCTTTAGTTGGTAACAGTAAAGTTGGTGCAGTAGTTAGTGCTGTAACAAACAAAGTCGGTTCTTACGTAGTTGGTACTGTTACTCAACATTATGTAAGAAAAGGTGCGGATAAACTTTTAGGTAAATCTGAATTAGATAAAGCAAAAGATGAACAAGCAGAATTAATTGCTAAAGCCGCAAGCGAAGATCCTGAAGTATTTGATGCGTTGGTTCAACAGGCTGCCGAAAGATTAGCAATGGAAGGTGAAGATACTCCTGAATCAAAAGCCGTTAATGCAACATTAAGAAATTTAGTTGCTCAAAAAGAAGCCGCTGCGGGTCAACTTTCACCAATGATGACAAGAGAACAAATGAAAGCATACGCTGATAGTTTGCAATCAACTCCTGTTCAACAAGCAACTCAAAATACTCCTGTTCAAAATCAGGCGGTAGTAACAAATCCGGTAAAAACAAGCAAAGACGGTTATACAGGTTATATTCCATCTGCATCAGCAGCACCAATTAAACCTCAACAACAAGTTGCTCAACAAACTGCTCAAAGAAAAGTTGAAGATGAAATGACTCCGGAAATGAAAGCACTTTTAGCCAGAGCAGACAGAGTTATCGCAAATGGTTCAAGATATTTAGAAAAATAAGAATTTAAAAAATAAATATTATAAAAATCTCAAAATGATTGACCTCAAAGGTTCTAAGTTTTGGGATTTTTTATTGTGAAAAAAATTTTATTATATCAATGAGGGAGAGGAGTGTTTATGGATAAAAATATTAAAATAATGCTCGTTGAGGATCAAAAACTTATGCGTGTTGGTATCAAGTCTTTGTTTGAAGATGTTGCAGGCATGACGATTGTAAAAGAGGTAGAATCAGGTAAAGAAGCGATTGAATCTGCAAGAATATTAAAACCGGATATTATATTAATGGACATTGGTTTACCTGATATGACAGGTATTGAGGCAGCAAAAAAGATTTTGGCAGATAACAAAAAAGTGAAAATTATTATGCTAACTTCACATTCGACAGAAAAAGAGGTTTTTGACTCTCTTTTTGCAGGAGCAAGTGGTTATATAATGAAAGATTTTGATACTGCAATGTTCAAAATGATTGTCAAAACAATAAACGATGGTGCAATGTGGCTTGACCCTGTTGTCGTACCGTATATTCGAGAGAAAAATTCCGGAGTTATACCCGCAAGACAAGTTAGTCGTGCCACTTTTAGAGAACAGCATTCAAATTTAACTCAACGAGAATATGAGGTTTTGAAGTTACTTGTTGATGGTAAATCAAATAACGATATTGCAAAAATTCTTACGATAAGTGAGCATACGGCGAAAGCACATGTTTGTAATATTATCCAGAAATTGGTAGTAGATGACCGAACTCAAGCCGCAGTAAAGGCATTAAAAGAGGGGCTAGTTTAGATGTTATTTATTACTAAAATAATTGTTTTATTATTTTTTAGCCACTTGGCTATATTAATTAATAGTAATGTGTCGTATAAATAATATATATGGCAAATTTTATAAATGAAAATCTGTTTTTGAACTTAGACAAAGTTTCTGAAGTTTGTTTAGAATGCAAAAAAATGCAAAAAAGAAATCGTAGATTATGGAATAAACGTGCAATTTTAAAAGAAATTTCAGAAAAAAAGAATTTGTTTATAATAAGTGAAAATCACAGAAAAAAAGTATCATATAAATATTTTTCATGTGCTCTTTCTCATTACAATAAGGAGTGCATGAAAAAATGTTTATACAAGCCTTGTGATTTAGAAAAACCTCTTGAACAGTATTCGTTTTGGGCTTATTGTGATTATCCTAATTCGTGAGCCTTTTTAGCAGTATTTTTAACAACTTCATCGAATAATTTTGCACTGTTTAAATTATGCATAGTGCTTATTCCAACTTCTGTGCAACCACCTTTAGTTGCTACACTTGATATTAAATCTGTCATTGAAGTTTTTTTGTTAATAGTCATTTTTGCAGAGCCTATAGCGGTTTGAACGGCTAATTCTAATGCTTTTTCATAATCAAGCCCTAGTTTTGCTCCCGCTTGAGCAATGTCTTCAAAAATTTGATAGAAAAATGCCGGCCCTGAACCTGAAATTGCAGTAACAATGTCGATTTGGTCTTCTGAAACGCAAACAACTTTTCCTACGCTGGAAAGCATGTTAGTAACAAATTCTTCGTTTTCTTTCGTTGCAAGTTTACCTGAACAGATTCCGCACATACCTTCGGAAACGAGCATTGGTGTGTTTGGCATAACTCTTATAACGGGAGATTTGTCAACAATTTTTTCAATTTTTTCTGTGCTAACTCCGGCAGCAATAGAAATTATTAATTTTCCGTTTACTTCGTCTTTGATTTCTGTTAAAACTTCTTCGATTTGTTTAGGTTTTGTTGCAAGAACGATTATATCTGACTCTTTTGCAACTTCTTTGTTGTTTGTTATAACTTTTATTTTCAAATCTTTGCTTTTTGTAGAAGCAGATTTATCTGTATGCGTGGTTGCATGTATGTCTATAGTGTGCATAAAACCTGTGTCTAAGATACCTTTTATAATTGCACTTGCCATTTCGCCACAGCCGATAAATCCTAATTTGTTACTCATTGTTACCCTACCTTATATTTATAGTTGACTAATAATCATTTTTTATTTACGATAATGATAATAATACAAATATAAGCGAAAAGGAATAATATTATGAAACGCACACTAGAAGGAACAAAGGCTAAAAGACAAACAACAAGTGGTTTTAGAGCAAGAATGGCTACTCCGGCAGGTCAAGAAGTTTTGAATAGAAGACGTGCTAAAGGTAGACATAAATTAGCAATCTCAGCATCAAAACGTGCTTAGTCGTCAATATAGATTAAAAAAGAATTCAGCATTTACAGCGACATACAAGATAAAACACTCGTTCTATCTTAATGGTGTTGCTGTTTTTGTTGGTTTAAAAAAGAAAAATGCTGGCGATGTAACAAAAGTCGGTTTTGTTGTAAGTAAAAAAACTCATAAAAGAGCAGTTCGTAGAAATCGTTTAAAACGTTTGATGAGAGAAAGTTATAGGATTTTGATGAAAGAAAATAATCTTGGAAAATCACAAGATTACATTTCTTTGGTTTTTGTCGGGCATGAAAAGGCTTTGGTTTTAGATTATAAACAAGTTAAATCAAACATTCGCACATTGTTGGAGAAGATTGATGATTGATGGAATTATCACTCCCGATTGGCAATCAATGGACGAGGTTATGCCAAAAGCACCCTATCCAATGTATCGTGGGGGATTGACTGATGACCAAAAAAGTCATGTTTTGTATGCTTTGCCGTCGATTAAAAGTCCGACTTTAGTCATTGTTGATGCAATTTATGATGAAGAAGGTATTCCTGTTGTTCTTCCGGGGCATTATACACTTGAATTATCCGCAGACAAAGACATGCTTTTGTTAATTCAAGCATATGATGTGATTGCAAGAATTCCTGTATTTTTGCTTGAAGAAGATGAAGAAGAAGTTCAAAAGCAATATGATAAAAAAGAGCAGAAAAAATTAAAAAAAGAAAAAAAGAAAAATGAGCGTATTCAAAAAAAATATGATGAATTTGGATTAAAATATCAACCTGAATCTTACGTATATTCAAACGCTGAAATCGAATACGTGCCTGAAAAAACGTACTTTTTGATTAAATATGAAAAAGGTAATATAAGGGCTTGGGGTGCAGTAAAGCAACAAAACTATTGATTTTTTAAAGTTTGCATGCTATTATGTACTCACGAAAACTACATAATTATGAAGGTGGTGAAAAAGCAATGCCAGAAGTTAAAGTAGGCGAAAACGAATCAATTGAAAGTGCATTAAGACGTTTCAAGAAAAAAATTCAAAAAGCCGGCGTTTTATCTGAAGTTAAAAAACGTGAACGTTATGAAAAACCTAGCGTAAAAAGAAAACGCAAATCTGAAGCAGCACGCAAAAGAAAAGTGTAAGATTTAGATAAATTTGAAAATACCGAATCCTTAACGGATTCGGTATTTTTTATTAGAAATAAAAATTATTGTTTTAGTTTGATAAATTTGGTAAGTTATTAATAAAATCTGCTACTCCGTTGTTGTATTGAGGTCTTTGCGACGGTGTTGGTTGTGGAGTTTGATTTTGTTGTGGAAGATTAATGACTTTGTTAATTACATTTTGTGTATTTGATTTTATTGTTTGAATTGTTTGTTGAGTTTGTTGTTGGCTTGTTGTCGGAGTTGTAGTTGTTTGGATTGTATCTGCTTTAGGGGACGCAAGCCATTTGAAGGATTTTACAGAACTTGTTGATTCTACATTCCCGTTTATGATTACTTTGAATTCTTTTGTATTTTCTTGACGTGGTGTAAGTGCCGGTAATAAACTTAAGTTTTCACCGCTAGGATTTGTTGTTATTTGATTTATTAATGATGAAGTTACTGCACCGATTTTTGGAATTGAAGCGATTATACTATTTACTGAAAATTTACCGATAGGTCCTAAAACATCTACAACTTCGTCAGAAACTCTGCCAAGAATAGTTAAAGTTGCATAATTTGTTAAATAATTACATTTGCCTGCGACATACATGCTCATTGCAGGGCCTGAGGTTTGAAAATTGTTTAAATTTGCCCAACCGTTAGCGAGAGTAACTTTACCTTTGATATATTTAAAATCACCGGTTTTTTTAACTTTTACCGCCCCAACAACAGCACCCATAGTTGTTTTAAGTATGTTATTAGTCAAGATGTTTTGAGCATATAATAAGTTTTCTAACTTACCAAGAGTACCCATTTGACCGTTAGAAACTAAGAAGTTTACATTACCTTTAAGGCTTTGCATAATTTGTTTTTCAGTAAGTCCTCTTGTTGTAATATGTAGTGCATCAAAATCTAAATTTCCTGACATAAGATTTGGAATGCCTGTTGCCGCATACATTGCACTTACAGCGGATAAGTTGCGACCTTGCATGCTTATATTTGAACTTGAGTAAAGTACATTATATTTTACATTACCTGCGATTTTACCACCGTATGCAATACCGTTGATATTGTTTAAATTAAATATATTATTGAACATGTTAAAATCTGATGTTAAATTTGTTGCAACAATTGTTCCGGATTGAAGTCGTTCTACTTTTGCTTTGCCGTTTGCAATTGTAACACCGGTGTTTGTTCCGGGGGCGATAGTGTTTTGTGGCATATTTGCAAGCATTTTAGAGAATGTGTCAACATTGATATTTTGTGCATTAAATTCCATTGATTTAATATAAATACCTTTGTTGAAATTGCTATTCATTGTTAAAACAATGTTCATTATTGAATCTGCAACATTGATTTGATTGCAATATATGTCGATTAGATTTTTTGTTGCGTTTATTGTAATATTTTTTCCTGAAAGTTCAAAAGTTGGAACATTTAAGTTTGGTATATTCAACATACCGGTAATAGTAGGTTTTGCCGTTGTTCCGGAAATATTCAAATCACCTTTTAGTGAAACTTTTGAATTTTTTAGAGTCGGAATTGAAACTGTAATTTGTTGTGGAATTGATATGTTAAATCCTGAAATCTGTTGAGTTTTTCCTGACAAATTCGAAATAACACCTTTTGCAGATAAAATTTTTGTAGAACCTGCAAGGTTATTGCTGAAATTACTGCTTAATCCTTTGTTTGAAGAAAGTGCGTTTATACTAAAATCATTCAATTTTAAAACGTTATTTTCAACAACCATTGATGTATTTATCAAAGAGGTTTTGTTTCTAAGAGAACTTATATCAACAATAGATAAATGGTTTGTATTGTTTGCCATAAGTTGTCCATTGATGTTTTGAACTTTATTATTGCCTGTAATTTTAACGGCTATTGGCAATCTTCCTGTGGCACTGACTGTACTTTGCAGGCTTCTGTCAAGTGAAGATTTAATATCATTTGCACCCAACATACCTTCGGCGGTTAAATTAATATTCATATTTTGAGAGGTATAATCTTTTATTTTGCCTAAAATATGAATTTTAGAGTTGTTTAGGCTTACATAAGCATTATCAAAGTTGATATTTTTTTCGTCAAAACTGATTTTTGAATTTGGAATGGAAAAAGTCGGAAGTCCCGAAAGAATAACTTTTAAACCTTTAATTTGTGCGATACCGTTTGTTTTTGCACCTGTTGTTTGTGCATCAACCTTTGCATTTGCAAGAATAACTTGTGCTTTGCTTGGTTTGTTGTAAAGATTAATATTGTCGATACTTACGTTAATCAACGGTTTTACGGTATCTAATTTGCCTTTAATTGAGCCATTTAGGGTTACAAGTCCGGATTTAATATTATTTTCTTCCAGTATTTTAAGTTGTCCGAGAGCAACAAAAACTCCTTTTAGAGGGATTTTATCTGCAAGAATTGAAATATTGGCATAAGCATTAGAATTTATTGCACCTTTCAAAGACAATGGTGCACCGTTGAAGTTTGCACTTGCTTTATTGATTTCGATTTTGTTTCCGGTTAAATCAATATCTGCTTGAATATTTTTTAAAGCAACATTAAATATATTGTAATATATATTAGCATCTTTAATTTTTAGAAAACCATCTGAATTAATAGTTTTGAAATCACTTTTGATATTAAAATCAGCAAGAATTTGCCCATTTGCTTTAATGCCGTTAATATCGTTAATTCCTACAAGTGGTAACATTGCATTTACGATAGCAAAAACACTTTTTAATTCTAATTTGTTACTTTTTACATTTAAGTCGATGTATTGTTTTTTGCCATATAAGAATTCGCCTTGAACTGAAGTCGCTTCGTTAATTCCTGTATGCAAATTTGATGAAATTTTTACGCTGTTCCCGTCAACATTTAAATCTATTGAACTTGCAGGAAGTTGTTGCTCTTGAACTTTCGCTGACAAGTTAGAAATAGAAACCTTACCGTAAGTTTTTATATCGTCAATTGAACCTTTAATTTTTAAGTCTGCGTTTGCGTTTGCAGTTAAATTTAATTGATGTAAGTTTTTAAAAATAGTTAGAATATTGAACTTTTGATTATCATTTTCTGTGGATGTATTGGCTGTGAAATTGGGCATAACATAAGATGTTAAATCTATATTATAATTGAATTGTTCCCTGTTTTCTAATTTAACTTTACCATTTGCCTTTACTCTAATTTTTTTATCCAAATAAAAATCTGAAATTTTAAAATCATTACCTTTTATCGAATAATGTTTATTGTTGGAGTTATCAATGAAGGTTACAGAATATTTGCCCGCAGAGATTACCGGCATGTTTTCTGATAATTTAAATCCAAAAGGTAAACTTTCTGTCGCTTGTGTAGATTGATTTTCGTTTGTTGGAAGATATTTTTCTATTGTAAAACTTCCGTCAGGATTTACACCTAATCTGGTTATTATTTTATCAACCGCAATTTTATCAATTTTTATTTTTCTTATTAATAAATAAGGTAAAGATACTGTTGCATCAAGATTGTCAACCTGAGCAAATTTATCTCCGTTTTTGTAGAACGCATTAATTTGTCCGATTTTAACGCCGGCAGAAAGATTCCAGTCTGTTGAAACTTTAACCTTTTCAGCATTGATAATTAAACCATGATTAGGATTTGTTTTATCATCTAATTTATAAGAATAATCTTCAAGTTTAATAAAATTAGGTACAATAAATAAGAAACTTAAATAAAGAATGGCTAAAATTGAACCAAAGGTTATCATTCCAATTTTTAATGCCTTCATATTCTCTCCTTTTATTTTTTTACTCGAGAAAAGACCTCAACGTCAATATCGTCGTATGTGTCAGTAAAGAAATAAGCACAAGAAGCAACCATTGCTGCGTTATCTGTGCAGAATTTCATTTCAGGTGCATTTACTCGGATACCGTCTTTTTCAAGTTCAAACATTTTTCTTCTGATTTCGCTGTTTGCGGCAACTCCACCAGCGATAACGGCTTGTTTATATCCGGTTTCTTGTAATGCCATTTTAACTTTTTTTATTAAAGTTGTACTTACACATTCTTGGAAAGATGCACAAATATCGTTTATCGGTAAATTTTCTTTGTCGAAAGATTTTATAAGACGTAAAACGGCAGTTTTTAATCCGCTAAAACTAAAGTTATATCCGTCAACTTTGCCTTCCGGAAGTTGGAATGCTTTTGGATTACCCTCTTTTGCTAATTTATCTAAAGTTGCACCACCAGGGTATGGTAAGCCCATTAATCTTGCAACTTTATCATAGGCTTCACCAACAGCATCATCAATTGTTTCACCCATAATTTCGATTTCAGAATTTGATTTTACATTAATAATTTGTGTATGTCCGCCACTTACCAAAAGAGCGATAAATGGTGGTTTTAAGTCTGTATTGAGGTAGTTTGCACTAATATGTCCTTTTAAGTGATTAATTCCGATAAAAGGTTTATCGTAAGTAAGTGCAAGTGTTTTTGATGCGTTTAAACCTACTAGTAGGCAACCAACAAGTCCTGGGCCTACAGTCCCTGCAAAAGCATCTATTTGTTCCGGTTTTAAGTTTGCTTGTTCAAAAGTTTCTTGAATTACAAAGTTAATTGTTTCTAAGTGTTCTCTTGCTGCAATTTCAGGAATAACTCCGCCATATTTTGCGTGAGTTTTAATTTGAGATGCAACAACATTTGCAATAACTTCTCTGCCGTTTTTAACAATTGCACAAGCCGTTTCATCGCAACTTGATTCAATTGCCATTATTAAATTATCAGCACCATCGCCGATTTGAACTTCTTTTCCTGTAAAAATACTTCTTTTAATCATATTTGTATTATAATACAAATATGAATTTTATAGACAATGCAAAAATTAAAGTAATTTCAGGTCGTGGTGGCAACGGTGCTGTTGCTTGGCGACGTGAAAAATTTGTTGACAAAGGTGGCCCTGCCGGTGGCGATGGAGGTCGAGGCGGTGATATTTATTTCGTTGCAGACGAAAGTATGTCAACATTGTTAGATTTTAAATATAAATCTGTTTTTAAGGCTCAAAGCGGTGAAAATGGCAGAATTAAAAATCAATTTGGTAAAGGTGGCGAGGATTTAAAAATTAAAGTTCCGGCAGGCACTGTTGTAAAAGATTTGAAAACAGGCAAAATTATTGGTGATTTGGTTCACGACGGTCAAGAAATGCTTGTTGCAAAAGGTGGCAGAGGCGGACGTGGTAATGCAAGATTTTGTACTGCACAAAAAAGAGCCCCTCAATTCTGTGAACCTGGTGAACCGCCAATTGAAAGAGAATTATCTTTGGAATTGAAATTGATTGCAGACGTTGGTTTGTTGGGAATGCCAAATGCCGGTAAATCAACATTTATAAGTGCAATCAGTTCAGCAAAACCAAAAATTGCAGATTATCCGTTTACAACATTAGTTCCAAATTTAGGTGTTGTAAGAAAACCTACCGGCGACGGTTATGTTGTTGCGGATATTCCGGGGTTAATTGAGGGGGCATCTGAGGGTGTTGGACTTGGTTACGACTTTTTACGACACGTAGAAAGATGTCGCTTTTTAGTTCATATTGTTGATTTGACTCAAGATGACCCAATGGGAAATTATAACAAAATTAACAACGAATTGAAAAAATATTCCGAAAGATTAGCAAATTTATATCAAATTGTCGCATTGAATAAAATTGATGCTGTTGATGAAGATGTTCAAAATAAATTTTTTGAAGATTTTAGCAAAATTGCAGATGATGTATTTTTAATTTCTGCTGCAACTCATCAAAATCTTGAACCTATAACTTATTTAATGGCTCAAAAGGTCGATGAAATTGAAAAAACTTCACCTGAAATTGTTGTTGAAGAAGATTTAGGTGCTTATGATAACGATGATAGTTCATTTGAAGTTATTAAAGTTGCAAAAGATGCGTTTATTGTATCAGGTGGTAAAATTAAACGTTTAACCGCCGTAACTGATGATAGAAACAGGCAACAAATCTTGAGATTACAAAATATTTTAAAAGGTATGGGTGTTTTTGATGAACTTAGAAAACAAGGTATCAAAGACGGTGATACTGTTGTAATCGGTCATCTTGAAATGGAATTTTATGATGATGAATATTAATTTATATATAAAAGATGTTAAAAAGGCGGATTTTTGCTTAGCAAAAATCCGCCTTTTTAATTGTTAATCTAATAATTTATACAAATAAATTGAATATGCTTGTTCTTGAAGTGGAGGAAATTCTTTTATAAATTGCAATTTAGAGTTTTCTTTTTGCCTAATAAATTTATCGCAAAGCAGATATTTTACACCCATTTCCTTCATAATATTTGTATCAAAAGAGTATTCATTTTCAATAATTATTTGTTGATGTCCCCAAACTGTAAGAAACACTCTATTTTTTAGGGAGTCATTTATAAGTGGTGTGTTAAGTTCATTCAGTTTTCGCTTAGTTTTAAGCGGATAAAGGTTTAAATAACCGTTTATTTCCTGAAATCCATTGTATGCAGGTACATTGAATGGTATTCCTCCGACAACAGCAACTTTATAAGTATTTTGAGGTTGTCCGATGAAATTTTTTACGATTTTAAAATTATCTTCCGATAAATATTCTTTGTAGGTTAATCGACAAGTTGCTCGTTTTATTTCTTGATGAGTAATGTATCTTTTTATGTTGCTTGCAAAATATGGGTTTTGAGCAAAAAGATATACAACTTGAAGTGTTAAAAAAAGTACTACAAAATATTTTCCATATTTTTTGAAAATATCTTTAAAAAATACCAAAGATATTGCAAATGTCAGTATTCCAACCATCGGCATCATAAAGTAATACCTTGTAAATTGGAATTGTTTTAATGCTTCATGTTTATCAAGAAATATTTGTAATGGTTCATAGAAAAATCCCAGTCCGTAAATTATAGAGGTAAAAATAGAAAAAATTAAAAGCCAAAATAGTGGCAAAAAGTATTGTTTATTTTTTTTATAACCGCTATAAATCAATGAAAATAGATAAATTGGAAGTATTACAAGTTTTGTTGCCGTAAAGGCACAATATTCTCCGTTATTAAAAATTTGAGTGTTTATTCCTGTTTTTATGCTATTAAAAAATGAATAGTGCATAAAAACTTGGATTAGTGCGGTTGACCAATCTTTTCTGTGAGAAATGAATGTTTTGTCAAAGAATGATATATATATAAATCTGTAAATAGTAATTAACGATATAAATGCACAATAAAAAATAGAAAGTAAAAATATCGGATTAAATTTTTTCTTTGTAATTAAGTCATACAACCAAATTCCGCCAATGACAGACAAAAAGAATGGTGTAATAAGTTCAAAATTTATACAAAATGGCATAAATGTTATTACAAGCCAATTGTAATATTTATAATTTCCTTTTCTTATATTCAAAAATGCCCAAAGCCAAAGAGGTTGACCTAAAATAGTCAAAAAATTCATAGTTAAATAGTTTGGAATAAAGGCAAAGCAAAGTGAAATTGCACTTAAAAACAAAGGGTTGTCTTTTTCTTGTTTTATAACAAAATCTTTTAACAATAAATATGTTCCCAAAAATCCTATAATTCTGCTCAGCAAATCTATTGTAATGTAGGCTTTTAGTGGTGTTAGGAAGTTGAAAATTGCCACCTGAAAAATTAATTCAGAGTGAAAAACATTTCTTGGAACACCATTCATAAGTTCCGGAATTTCAAAATTTAATGGTAAAAACCAACCGTATTTTGCCAGAATTTTGTACCAAATGAAATAACTGTCAAGGTTATCCCATATAGAGATTATACAATTTTGTCTTAAAATCAAATATGGAAGCGTGTAAATAAAAAATACCGCTAAAATTAATATTAAAGAATAAACTTGTTTTTTGTTCATATATTTAGTATAACATATATATGAAAAATATATGGTTTGTAATTCCAACGTTTAATGAAGAAGTCGTTCTTGAAGATAGTGCAAAAAAACTTCTTGAACAAAGAGAATGTTTAATTAATTCAAATAGAATTTCACAAGAGAGTATAATTTTGTTTGTCGATGACGGTTCTATTGACGACTCTTGGAGTATTATTGAAAAATTACATGAAGAAAATTCAGCAATTAAAGGTTTAAAACTTGCAAAAAATTCCGGTCAACAAAATGCTATATTTGCAGGTTACGAATATGCAAACGGTAAATGCGATGCGGTTATTTCTCTTGATGTAGATATGCAAGATGACATTTCAATTTTGGGAGAAATCATTGATAAATATGAGAAAAACGACTGCGAAGTTGTATTTGTTACGCACAATAACAGAAATTCTGACACATTTTTTAAATCAGCAACCGCAAATGCTTTTTATAATGTAATGAAGTTTTTAGGTGCAAATATTGTCAAAAACCATTCAGAATACAGACTTATAGACAAAAATATTTTAAACCGTCTAATGCAATATAAAGAATCAAATTTATTTTTGCGTGGAATTATTCCAACTTTGACAAACAAAGTTGCCACAATTGAAATAGAGCGAAAAGAAAGAGTTTTAGGCGAAGCAAAATATAACTTTTTCTCATCATTGAATTTAGCCCTAGACGGAATTACATCACTAACTGTAAAACCAATCAGATTAATATTTTTGACGGGTTTACTAGTATTTATTTTAGGCTTATTTGCAGATACTTTAGATTTGTTCGCAATCTGTATAATTGGCGGACTTCAAATAATTTTTATCGGACTTATCGGCGAATATATTGCAAAGATTAATATTGAAACAAAAAATAGACCGAAATATTTTATAGAAAAAGAGATTTAATTTGCTTTTCTAAGTTCAATTTCAATAAGTTTAGTAAATTCATTTACTAAAGTTGAGTTCCATTTTTTGTTTGCACCCTCTTTGATTACATCAAGTGCTTCGTATGGCGACATTGCTTTTCTGTAAATTCTTGGTTCTGTTAGAGCAAAATAAGCGTCAATAATCAAGATAATTTGCGATGATAATGGAATATCATTACCTGCGAGTTTATTTGGATAACCTGAACCGTCCCAGTTTTCATGGTGTTTTTCAATGATTGGAATAATATCTTTAATTCCTTCAATAGGTTCTAATATGTCTTCAGCAATTCTTGGGTGATTTTGAATGTAATTGCGTTCTTCATCAGTTAAAGGACCGTCTTTTTGAAGAATTTCTTGAGGTAACATCAAATTACCTACATCGTATAATAACATTGCAACACGCAATTTGTCTGCATCATCTTTTTCAAGTTCAAAACGTCTTGCCAAAGTTGTTGCCATTATAACTTTGGATTTAGACGAACCCAAAGTGTGTTGCGGGTTGTAAGTTGTAACAAGAGCATCGGCAACTGAATATAAAGTATCCTTTGGATTTGTGTTTTGCTCAATAGCCATTTGTAATTTATGTCGTAATTCTTGTTTTAATTCGTCAGAAATATTAACTCTGCCTGTTGCAAGAATATCGTTAAACGCATTAAGTGCAACTTCTTGCCAAGAAATTTCAGAAATCGGAGTTGCAAGTGTAACTTGGTTTCTGCCGTTTCTTTTTGAGTAATACATCGCTTGGTCTGTAAGTTCTAATAATTCTTCAACATTGTTAGCGTGTTCCAGAAACGTTGCAACCCCTAAACTTGCAGTAATTGTGCCGACTGTTTCAATAGGTGTCGCTTCAATTGCTTTTCTGATACGTTCAGCAGCAATCATTGCCCCTTTAGAATCAATCCCCGGAAGTAATACGTTAAATTCTTCACCGCCCATACGAGCCGGAACGTCGATAGAACGGGCATTTTGTTTTAGTACACTTGAAATTTGTTTGATTGCCAAATCTCCGTAAACGTGTCCGTATTTATCGTTAATTTGTTTTAAGTGGTCTAAGTCAATACCTATTACAGAAAATGGTTGTTTTTGTCTGTTTGCACGGATAAATTCTGTTTCAATCGCTTCTTCAAAATATCTTCTGTTGTATAAGGTTGTTAAAGCATCAGTTACCGCTTGTTCTTTAACCATTTGGAATAAGTCTGCGATGGTAATTGCAAGTTCAATTTGTTGTGCAAATAATTTTAAAAAGTCTAATTCTGCTTCGGTTGCTTCAAGTCGAGAGGACATTACAAGCAAAACTCCGGTGTGGTTCATTTTTGATAGAGGAACTAGCATAAACGAACGACATCTTGTTTCGCTTAACAAATCTTCCAAATCTTCTTCTTTTATTTCGGGTGCAATAGAAAGCAAGCCTGTTCTAAGGTCTGTACTTTGCAAAATTTCTTTTGAACGTAAAACTGCTTTTATGCCTTCAGAATTTTGTAAATTAAGTCTGTGGCTGTTTAAAGGTGTTTCAAGTCGAGAGTTTAAAAGTTCAATAAAGTTATCTCGAGAACTTGCCATTACGTTATAATACTCACCATTTTCGTCGCTTTTTCTTTGAAAAATGCAACTGTGCATATATCCCAGTTCACCTTGCAGATTATTTACTGTTGTATCAAGAATACTAGATAAAGGTTTTGAAGAATTCATCATTTCCCAAATATGTTGTAATGTAAGCATACGTCTGTTTGCTTCGTTCAACTCATTGGTTCTTTCTTCAATCTCCATTTCAAGTTGGGCATTTCTTTCATAGATTTCTAAAAAGTCTTTTTTACCGCTATATAAATGATTTTCGACTTCACTAACTTGTTTTGTGAAATCTTTGAATTTATCAAATAAACCCATATTTGCCCTCAAATTTGTCTTTTTCTTTTTGTAACTTAAATTATACTACATATCCTCAATTTCGTAAAACTTTTGATTAAGTTTATTAAAATTTTTTATGACTTTAAAAAAAATATTATTAAATAAGAGATGTCATATAAAAGTATGAATTTTATATGTTCCCTATTCCTAAAATAGCCGTACATAATGTATTATAAGAGATAAGAGCGAGGATAAGTAATTGTTTGATTCAATGCGAGTTACAAATCAGATTGTCCCTAAAACCAGACAATCTATAAAACGCAAAGCCGATGAGGAAGCGAATAAACAAACCACTCAAGCCGAAGGCGAAAGTAGTGGCGGAACTAACCTTGCCCAAAGTCGTGGATTGCAGTATGTTCAAGATTTACAAGAAGGTAAAACTCCAAAACGTTCTGTAACTTCGCCAATTGCGAATAATTATGCTTATAATAATCAAGTTCAAAATGTAAATGTTCAACATAGAAATCCTGTTTCTACCGGTGTTAGGACTAATTCTGTTGGTATGAACAGACCTGCCGGCATGCAACCAGCACAAACGCAACCAACTCAAGGGGAACAACCTTTATCAAAGATAATTAGTCCAAAAATCAATATTGCTCAAGTTATTGGAGATTTTAAAAATACTGCTCACGCAATAGGCACTCCGGAAGATATTTTTGATGAGGTTAATACATATCTTTCGTTAGTTGAGAAACAAACGAAAAAAGAGGGTGCAAATGTAAAAGTTGTTCAGTCAAATTTGCGTAATGCAGCGGGACTTTTGGACAAATACATTTCGGATACTTTAAATAAAGATTCAAAGGTTGTAGAAAATTGGGTTGAAGCGATTTTCTTGCAACAAGTTGATTACAAATACAATACTGAAGACATCAATGAAGCCTTTTTGGTTCAAATGCCTGAAAATCAAAAAGAGGCAAAAGACGAAACTGTTCAACCTCAAACTGTTCAAGCAGAACCTGAAAAACCAAAAATGGATTCTGTTTTAAAAAACATGTTTACCTCAGCAAGACTTATTTCTAAAAAAGGTAACGATGATTTAGCAATCTCAACTTATCAAAAAGCCTTGCAACGTTCAAAAGAAGTTAAGGATAGAGATAGCGAATCGAAAATTTCTTTTGAAATTGGAAAAATTTATGATAAAAATGATGATTTAGTTTCGGCATTAGAAAATTATAATAATGCCGTAATGGTTGCAACTGATGATAATGTAAAAGTAAAAGGTCATTATGCAATGGCTCAAATTTATGATGATGTAAATCAATTTAAACCTGCAATTGAGCATTATATGGCAGCAATTTCATTTGCAGGAGAAACTGATAATTTTAAAGCACAAGTTAAATCTTTGACAAAAATCGGTAATATTTATGCTGATAAATACGATAAAGAAGCATTTAATATTTACGAAGATGCAAAAGTTGTGGCTGATGAATCAAAAGATTTGAAGAGCAAAGGATATGTTTCAAGTACAATTGCAAATGCCTATGACAAATTTAATAAACCGACAGATGCGTTGAAATATTATTCTGATGCAGTTAAAAATTATAAAAAAGCCGGTGTAGATGACAAAGTTGCGATTAATTACAAAAAAGCCGGTGAGTTAATGATAGATTATAGTCATGGCGATAAAGGTAAAAATTTAATTCAAAAAGCAATTATGTTTGCTAAAAAAGCAAATAATGAAAAATTAGTTAAAGAATTAGAACTGGAAATCGCATAAATAAGAGTATAATTTTTTAATATGCTAAAACGAAATGCACTATAATATTAAAAAAAAATATAAAATTTTTTAAACACGACAAAAACAATCTCTCGTTTGAGAGATTGTTTTTGTTAAATATTTTCAGAGTGTTATTTAAAATTAACCACGTAATTTTAATTTTTTAATTAATGCTCTGTAACCGTCTAAGTTAATATCTTTTAAGTATGCTAAAAGTCTTTTTCTTTTACCTACCATCATTAACAAACCACGTTTTGTTGAGAAATCTTTTTTGTTAGATTTCATGTGTTCTGTTAATTCAGAGATTTTTTGGCTAAGCATAGCGATTTGAACTTCTGCTGAACCGGTATCTTTTTCGTTAGAACCGAACTTTTTAACGATTTCGCTTTTGTTTTTTAAGTTAATTGACATATTTCGACATTCCTTTATTTTATCTATTCTTAAGATAATAATAATATGTCAAGAAAAAAAATCAACTACAAATTTAACACTTGTAACAAAAAATGAAGATTATGCTAAATCTAATAAGTTTAATTTGCTTACGCTAATGTAGTTATCTGTGCGGTATTGAAGTAATTGAAGTCTTAATTCTTTTTCTGAATCGCTTTTTCTGTATGCTTGTTTAGATGCTAAAAAGTCTTGTTTTAAAGCATCGTAATTTTTATCATTTTCGTCGTGTTGTTTTAATTCACGTTGTTTTGTTAAAAAGATTGATTGTGCTTCAGCACAGTCTTTTTTTGCTAGTTCATATCTGTTTCTGTATTCGTCAAGGATGCTTGCATATTCAGCACGTTTTTCTTCTTGTGCTTTTTTCATTTCTGCAATCTTTTCTTCAGAAGGTTTATAGTTTAATTGAAATGGATTTGATGAATATGTTGATGATGATTCAACGCCCATGTTTAATTACCTCTCTTGTCCTTGTATTTATATAAAGTATTTTTCTCATGAAAAATTGCCTTTTTTAGCATTATTTGTGTTAACATTTGTATATGATTGATAGATATTGTTTAGAAAATATGAAGCGAATTTGGGAAATGCAGTCCAAATTCAATTATTACTTAAAAGTAGAACTTGCAGTTTGTGATGCTTATTACGAATTAGGAGAAATTCCTCGTGAAGCATATAAAAATATTTTAGATAATGCAAAGTTTGATTTAAAACGAATTGATGAAATCGAAGCCGAAGTTCACCATGACGTAATTGCGTTTTTGACTTGTGTAAACGAAAATCTTGGCGAAGATGCAAAATATATGCACAAAGGCTTAACAAGTTCTGATGTTATTGATACTGCTTACGCCTTACAAATAAAAGACGCATCTTCAATTATTGCAGATGATTTGGCAAATTTGATTGTTACTATAAAACAAATGGCTAAAAAATACCAAAATACTGTTTGCATAGGTCGTTCGCATGGAATCCATGCTGAGGTTACAACTTTTGGCGTTAAACTTTTGAATTGGTTAGATTCTTTTGAACGTGCATATAAAAACTTTTTAATTGCGTCTGATGAGATTGCAGTTGGTCAAATTTCAGGTCCGGTTGGTACTTATAGCAATGTCCCGATGAAAGTAGAAGGACTTGTTTGTGAAAAATTAGGTTTAAAACCTGCCAGAATTTCGACTCAAGTAATTGCAAGAGATGTCTATGCCCGTTATATGAATGAATTGTCTATGATTGCTTCTATAATTGAGCAATACGCAACAGAAATCAGAAATCTTCAACGTACTGAAATTTTTGAAGTTCAAGAGGGATTTTCATCGCACCAAAAAGGTTCTTCAGCAATGCCACATAAACGTAATCCTGTTTTGTGTGAGAATTTATGCGGGCTTGCAAGAGTGGTTAGAGGTAATTCCGTTGCGGCAATGCAAAACATTACACTTTGGCATGAAAGAGATATTTCTCACAGTTCAGCGGAACGTATTATTTTTCCGGACAGCACTCAATTAGTAGATTTTATGCTTGTGAGATTTAATAATGTGCTTAAAAATCTTGTTGTTTATGAGGACAACATGAAGAAAAACACAAATCTTTATGGCGGAATTGTTTATTCTCAAAAGGTTTTGTTGAAACTTGTTGAAAAAGGTTTGACAAGAGAAGATGCATACGAAATTGTTCAAAGAAATGCTCTATTAGCGATTGACAACAATGGTAACTTTAAAGAAAATCTTTTAAGAGATACACAAGTTACAGAAAAACTTTCGCAAAATGAATTGGAAGAATGTTTTGACTTGAAAGACTATTTAAAAAACATTGATTCAATATTTGCAAAATTTTAAATATGTAATAAAATAGATATATTATATTTATTATGTTGACGACAAAACAAGGCTATAAATTATGGATAAATTAAAACTAACAGAGCCGGTAAAGTTATTTTTAACATCATCAAAATTTTTAAATGTTGTTTATTTTTTGCTATTTACAATGGCAATGACTCTGATTATCGCATCTCAAAACTTTTTATTTCAACAAATTGTTGAAAATGGAATATCAAGACGTGATGTAATTGCTGAAAAAACAATAACTGTTGAGGATACAAAACGAACAGAACTTCACCGAAAAGAAGTTGCTCAAAAGGTTGAACCGATTTTGACGGTAACAGAAGATGAATTTATTAAAAATAACTTATCGTCTTTGCAAAGTTCTATTTTGAAAATTCGCCAAAAAGATACTCCGGAATCAACAAAAATCGAAGAATTAGGGTTATTATTTGATTCAGATGATTCAAAGCGTAATTTTGTTATTCATTATTTATTAAAAACTCCGGAAAATGATTTAAAATCTTTATTTGATAAATCAAAACTTACCTTGATTAATATTTTGAATGTAGGTATTAGTGAAAAAGATTTCGATAAACATGTGTTGAAAAATGTTATTCAAAAACATACTCCATCAGATGTTCCAAGAAGTCAATTAACCGTAATTAATGCATTGTTAGAGCAAATTCTTGTTCCAAATCTTGTAGTTGATGAGTTTGCAACAGAAATTGCAAGAAAGAATGCTCAAAATGCGGTAAAACCTTATGAAGTAACTTTTGAAAAAGGTGATAAAATCTTATTTGAAGGTGAACCTGTTACAAAATTAAAACGTGATGCTTTAAGACAAGCAGGTTACAATTTGGTAGAATTAAATATAAACGGCTTATTGGGTGTTTATTTCGTAATCGCATTGTCGGTTTTGACATTTTTAATGTATTTGTTAACATTCGAAAAAAATGCAGTCGATGAAAGTAAAAAAATGATTATCGCAATGCTTTCTTTGATTTTGGCAGGAATTTCTGTTGCTTTGCCGACAGGATTTTCTCCATATATTTTACCATTTCCGGCATTCATAATGATTGTAACTATTTTTACAAACACAAGAGTTGCTTTTGTTTCTTCAATGTTGATGTTGAGTTTGTTAACTTTGGGTATGCAATATGATATTCAATTTATGACTTCAATGGTATTGTTGAACACTGTAACCACTTTGTTTATGGCAAAAGTAAATTATACAAGACGATTTGACTTGATTAAAGCAGGTTTATATATTGCTTGTTCAGGTACATTGTTTGTTGTAAGCATTTATATGCTTGAAAAATTCTTAATTGACGTTGAAAATGTTGTTATTACTCGTGATGCAATATTAATTTTTGTAAATAGTGTTATCAGTAGTATGGTTGTATTAGGGGTTCTTCCTTTACTTGAAAATACATTCAAAATTGTAACTCCGTATTCTTTAGCGGAACTTGCAGACCACAATCAACCAATATTAAAGAAATTACAAATGGAAGCACCTGGAACTTACCACCACAGTTTGATGGTTGCAAATCTTTGTGAAGCAGCGGCAGAAGCAATCGGTGCTGATCCGATTTTAGCAAAAGTAGGTGCATATTACCATGATATTGGTAAATTAAAACGACCATTTTTCTTTGTTGAAAATCAATCTTCATTTGGTATTGAAAACCCTCATAACAAATTAAATTCGAGATTGAGTAAAATGGTTGTTACTGCCCATACAAAAGACGGTGTAGAAATGGCAAAAGAATACAAACTTCCTTCAATAATTTATGATTTTATTCTTCAGCACCATGGTGATGGTTTAGCAAGTTATTTCTATAATCAAGCAATTAAAGAGGAGGGGGCAGAAAACGTTAAAGAGGAACAATTCCGTTACTCAGGGCCAAAACCAAAAACAAAAGAAGTTGCAATTTTGATGATTGCTGATGCTGTAGAAGCCGCAGTTAGAGCAATGAAGGCGAATACAACAGAAGAAATTGAATCAATTATTAAAAAAATTATTGACGAAAGAATTAATGACAATCAACTTTCGGATTGTCCATTGACACTTGCTGATTTAAAAACAATCGCTGCAACTTTCAGTAGAATTTTGAGGGGTACTCAACACGACAGAATCAAATATCATCAAAATATTGTAGATGAATTAGATAAATCTGAAGTGATTCTTCCAAGTCAAATGCACTTGATGGATAAGGAAATGGAAGCAAAGGTTAAAAAATTAGAAAAAGGTAAAGATGCTTAGACCAACGATAAATATTTTTAGCGAAAATATTTACGAAAACTGGAAAGTAGATGAGGCAAAACTAATCGAAATCGGTCGTCGTGTACTTAATTATTACATGCAAAGGGCAGATATTTATGAACATTCTTGCTTATACGGACAAGAATACGACACAATTACTTTTGATATTTTATATTGCGACGGAGAAAAAACTCATCAAATAAATAAAGAATATCGTGATAAAGACTATGTTGCAGACATTATTACTTTTGCAATTTTTGCAGATACTGACCCTGAAGAAAGATTTATTTTTGACGGTGAAATCAATCTTGGCGAAATAATTTTAGCCTTGGATAAAATAACTCAAAGTGCAGAAGAAAAAGGGGTTACAAGGGAAGAAGAACTTTGTTTTTTACTTGCTCATGGAATTTTGCATTTGTTAGGTTTTGACCATCAAACAGAAGATGATTATAATTTTGTTGTAGAGGCTCAAAAGTTGGCTTTGGGTAAGATTAAGGATAAAAATGTCTAAGTTTAAATCTCAAGGTTTATTTAATTCATTTAAAAATGCGGGACGTGGCGTTAGACTTTCAGTTAGGGCTGAAAGAAACATTAAAATTCACATTACCGTTGCGACTTTGGTTATTTTAACTGCGTTATTTTTGAAAATGGGTGTAAATAAAATTTGTATTTTAATTATTGCAATTTCAAATGTAATGGTTGCAGAATTTATTAATACAAGCCTGGAATTTGGACTAGATGCGGTTTTTAAAAACAGATACTCAAGATTAGTTGGTATGGCAAAAGATATTTCGGCAGGTGCTGTTGTTGTTGCAACTGCGTTTAGTGTTATTATTGGGCTTTTGCTTTTTGGAAATGAAATTTTAAAATTAATTGCAAAAGTTTAAATGGTTATTCTACTTTGCTTGCACCGTTTTCTTCAATGCAAAGTGTTCTAACTTCAGAGTGAATATTTAAGTTGTTCCAAGTTTCTTTTACTACATCTTGAATTTTTTCAACTACATTTTTTCTAGAAATAATGATAATAGCAGGTCCGGCACCGCTAATAACAACTCCAAGAACATCTTCTTCGTGTTTTAATGCTTCTTTTATTTCTTTGAATCCCGGAACAAGTCTTTCTCTGTAAGGTTGGTGCAATCTATCGTCCATAGACGCTTTCATTAATTCTGCATCTTTTGTGTCAATAGCATGGACTAACATAGCATATTTTCTTGCGTTAAATTTTGCATCTTCAAGCGAATAAGATTCCGGCAAAACAGAACGGGCAACATTTGTTGCAAGTTCATAGTCCGGAATACCAACTGTGATGTGCCAATCTTCCGGCCAATTAAGTTTTCTATGTATAATTGAACCATCGTCTTCCATAGAAGACATAACCATTCCGCCTAAAATTGCAGGAACAACGTTATCAGGGTGTCCTTCTGCTTCTGTTGCAATTGTCAAAAGGGCTGTTTCATCTGCCGGAAAACCTAATAATTCGTTTGCCGCAAGCAATCCGCCTACGATTACAGAGGCAGAACTTCCAAGTCCTTTTGCAATAGGTATGTTTGTTTGAATTGTAATTTTTAATTCGTTTGCATCTTGTCCAACAAGGTTGTAAAGCATTTCTACTGCTTTGTAAACAATATTATCTCTATCTTGCGGAACTTCATTTAATTCCAACAATTCGGCATCTTCAACGTCTTTCATAACGTTTACTTCTACACCTGTGCTTGGTAAAACTGTTTCTTCAATGCTAATAATGTTATAAATAGGCAAAGCCATGCCAAGGCTATCAAACCCCGGACCTAAATTTGCTGTTGTTGCTGGAACTTTGTAACTTACTTTCATACTCACCTATTTTAACATAGCCACATTTGTTCTACCAAATTTCGCCGACAAGTCGTCAATATGGTGAACAATATAGACTGTCGATTCTAAATCTTTTTCGTTTAAATCAATAATTGCACCCCAATCGCTTCTGCCATGGTGTGCTGCAATCATTCTTGCAACTTCTTTAAAACCTTGTGCCATGCAAAGTGAATAACCGTATTGAGAGTGCGTTAACCAATCTTTTTTAAATTCTTCATTATAATCTATAAGTCCACTTTCTGTATCAACAGTGTATTCAAAGATTTTACCGACATCGTGCAAAATACACGCTGCGTATAAATCGTCGGTATTTATTCTTTGAAAACTTAATTTTGCAATATTTTCTGCAAGTTCACAGCATTCATAAGTATGCACAATCAATCCGCCAATAAAGTTGTGGTGCATAAGTTTTGCTGCGGGTGCATTTTTGATTTCTTGCTCGTGTTCAGAAAAATAATTTTTAATGAAATTTTTCATTTTTTCATCATTGATTTTTTCAATATATGAAAGAATTCCGTTGTAATAATGATTAGTTTGTTCTTCTGTTAAGCCTGTTTGGGCTTCTTCAATCAATTCAACCGCAGAAATAAGGCAATTGTTGAATTTTTCATTGAAACTTCCTGAAACAATTCTCAATTTGTTTCCGCTTCTAAAAACTTTTGCGTCTAATCTGTTAAGAGTTTCTTCCCATAAGATACAATTCAAAAGAGAGTTGTCTTCAGGGTTTTTAAGTTGAAGTTTACCCATTTTAGTTCCGGCTTTTGTGTCGCCTACTGAAAATGTTACTACTTCGTAAGTTATATCTGTGCTAAACATTATTTCCTCTTTCTTTCATAAAGTATACCACAAACAATTGAAATATATCTTCATGTAGTTGAACACTCGTCAAAAGTGGTTTACAATAGAAATATGAAAAAAATATCATTGACAATTTTCTTATTGTTATTTTTTATAAATACCGCTTGTGCCGTTGAATTTAAACCTTTAGAAAAGCCAAAAGAACTTCAAGAGCAGGCAGAGGTTACTGTTGCTGTGCCAGAAACACCAAAGGGATTGCTTAGCGACAAAGATTATAAATTTAAAGGTCGTGTTGAATACGATGATTCGGGTGTTTTATTTTTAAAAGATGAAGATATTGAAGAATTAAAATTGAATATAAAACAACCAAAGAAATTTGCAAAAAAGTCAGTATTTTCAGAGGATAAATTATTCTCAAAAATTGAAGAACAAAGACGCTATGATGCACCAAAAGTTGATGAATACTTAGGAATGCCATTCTTTGGTTCTGCTGAATATAAAGCCGGTAAAAATATTACATACGGTACAACTTTTGGAACAGATCTTGATGCGGCACAAGTTGAATATAGAACAAAATTGTTTGCACGATATGATAACGAACGTTTTGGGCTGATGACGGCTCTTGGAAAAGATGCATATACATCTTCAGGTCGTCAAATGGACAGTTTTTTCTTAGTTCCGGAATTAAAGATAAGCAAAGCGGTTTCCCTTGTTGAAACTTTTAAGGCAAATCCTGAATATGACAGATTTCGTAATGAAGTTACATTAAGGTATCGTCCATTGATTAAAAATTCAAGAGATAATGTTCAATTAGAAGCAGGTTTAAGTCAAACAACATATTACAAAACAGGGGATTTGTATTATCAATTTTCAGTATCAACAAAGTTTAGATTTTAATGTTGTTGTCTAAGTGTAAAAATTGTATTATAATTAATTCAAATGGATAAAGACAGAATTTCTGGTAAGAATAAAAACAAATATAAATCAAATAGAATGAAATCTACAGGGAAAGTTACGTCCCTTGATTCTGTTCGCAAAAAAGTAAAAGAAAAGAATAATAAAAATAAGGCAAAATCTAATGTTTATTATTCTCTTTTGACTATTGTTTTGCTAATTTTTCTCTCGCAAATTGGGTTTAGTGCGATTTTGAACATTTCAAAAACAATTTCGTACCAAACAAAAATTGTGCAAATCAAGAAAATTCGTGATGATGCAGAAGCAAAAAATAAAAAATTAAAAAAAGAAATTCGTGAATTTTCAAAAACTGAAAGTTTGGAAGCGATTGCCAGAAATAACCTTAAATTGGCTGGTGAGGATGAGGTGTTAATTCTTATTAACGACAACGAGTCGAAAGAACAACAATCTCAAAAGAAGAAAAAAGGAATGTTTGGAAATGACAGACAACAATAATGAAGTTTTGGATTATATAACAAAATCGTTTGAATTGAAAAGACAAGGGTTTTTTAAACCTGCAATTGAAATGCTTTACAAGGCTTTGAGTATTGAAAATAACAATGAAGAAATTTTGTCGCAATTGGCAGAATTGTATTATTTGCTTGAAAATAATGAAAGAGCAATTCATTACATTGAAAAAACTCTTGAAATTAATCCTTTGCATTCAGATTGCTTAAAGTTAATGAAAGAAATTTATTACAAAGACGGCAATTTTGTAGAGGCTCAAAAAGCGGCGGTAAAAGTTTTTGATCTTAATCCGACTGCTGAAAATTTTGCAGATAAAATTAAAATTTTAAATAAAATTAATGATTTTGATTCTGTGAAAAATCTTGAACATGCAGATTTTGAATTTGATGCAGAAATTTATTATCAATTTGCGGTTTCTCATTATTTGAATGATGATTATCAAGGTGCAATTTCGTATTTGGAAAAGGCAAAAGAGTTGAAGCCAAATGATTTAAAAATTGAAACTTTGCTTGCTGAAATTTATTATTTGAATAATGATTTTGATAAATCAAAAAAATTATTTTTAAAACATAAAGATGAGGAAGAAAATGCACTTGTAATGAACTATTTAGGCTTGTTTAAGTTAGACGAAAACAAGATTGAAGATGCTATTTCGTATCTTTCTCGTGCAGTGAAAATCGAACCTCAAAATTCAAAATATGCTTTTAATTTAGCAAACGCTTATTTTACAAATGGTTGGATGGATGAAGCCTTAAAATATATGAATATTGCTATTTGCTTAGAACCTGAAAATTGCGAATATCGTTATACTCAAGCATATACATATTATATTAATCAAAAATATGATAAAGCCTTGAGCGAATTGAATAACATTTTGAAAATAAATTCAGAATACACAGATGCAAAAGTTTTGAATGCTTTGATTAAATCTAAAAAAGGCGACCCTGTTTTTGCAAAGGTCGAATTGGATAATATTGTTAAAGACAATCCAAAAAATGAATTTGCTTTGCGTTCGTTAGCACAAGTCTGTGTTGAATTAGATCAAATTGATGTTGCAAGTAAATTGATGGACAGAGTTGTAAAACTTTCTCCAACTTTGTTGAACAAAACTGAATTTGCAAATTTGTTGATTGATAATCATTCTTATGGTGAGGCTCAAGAAGTTATTGAATCTATGCTTGAAGAAAATCCTAAATATGTTGAAGCATATATTTTACAAGCAAAAAATTATATTTTTATGAAGGATTTTGAATGTGCATTTGATTCTGCACAACAAATTATAGAAATTGATCAAAATAATGCAAATGGTTACTATTACAATGCTTTGGCATTGTTTGAGATGGGCGACACTAATTTTGCAATTGAATCAATGAAAAAAGCGATTTCTTTAGATGTAAATAATGCAATGTATTACGTTAGTATGAGTGAACTTTACCAAAAACTAGGTCAAAACGAAAATGCTTTGGCATACATTAGTGAAGCCGCAAATATTGACGAATCCGCAAAAAATAAAGAACTTTATGCAAAATTAGCATCAATTGTTCGTAAAAGTAGAGGGTAAAAGGTTTTCATGAAAAAGTTTTTAAAAAAAGGTGGTTGGATTATTGTCGCTATCCTAGGAGGCATTTTATATTTATTTTTTGAAAATGCTATTGAATTAATGTGGGATAATGTTTTTGACATAATCTTTTCAAAAAGCGAAAAATTGGGTGTTTTGTTCATTATTTTATTACTTGTTATAGCATATTATGTTCTTTATGACAGTATTTCAAAACGTTGTAAAATTGACCCTGTTTATAAGGCAAAGATTGAGAAAGAACTTAGACCTTTGATTATACCTTGTTCTTTTATTGTGGTTGTAGCAATAATTTTGTTGGGTACAATATTGTTTGAATAATTTAACAGAATAAAAACCTTGCAACGGTAATAATAAAAATAATTATAAAATAACAAAAACGCAACTTATACATAATACTAAAACCAGAAGTACAATAAGTGCTAAGAAGTATTGTTTTGTTTGTTAAATATTACCAGTCGAACTGTTTTTGTCGTCTTCTAAAGATTTTAGGTCTATATCTTTTGCTTCATCGTCGTATGACAAGTTTTGTTGTGGCAAGTTGATTTCAACATTTACGTCTGCATCAACAATTTCAATATCTGTTTTTTGATAATCTTTAATTTTACCGTCTTCAAGTTTAACTTGGATTGAATTGTTCAAGAAATGCAATGCACAAACTTTGCCCAATCCATCAGGAGTCATAACAGAAGAACCTACAGGTGGCATGTCTTTTGCGGCTTCAATGTAGTTTGAATATTCATAATTTAAACAACACAAAAGTCTACCACAAGTACCTGAAATCTTTCCGGGGGTGATTGGCATACCTTGGTCTTTTGCAAGTTTAACGTTGATTGAACCAAATTTTTTCAAGAAAGAACAACAGCAAAATTCTTTACCACAAATTCCGCAACCTTCCATGATAGAAGTTTCATCTCTAACGCCGATATGACGTAAATCAATTCTTACACGCTTGAAAGTTTGAGTTAAGTCTTTCAAAAGTTCTCGGAAGTCTACTCTTTCAGGGGCAGTATAATAGAATGTGATTTTCTTTCTGTCAAAAGTAATTCTTGATTGAACAAGATTCATTACCAATTTATGTTTTTCTACTAATGCTTTGCATTTAAAGTATGCTTCAACTTCTTCTTTTTTTATTTCTTCTAAAGTTTGCTTATCTCGTTCGCCTAAAACTCTTATTACAGTGAACGCATCAGGTTTTTGTTTACAATGTTCCCATTTTTTTGCTATTTCGTCGTTAATGCAGATTGCTTTTAGTGCTTCTTCACCTTTTTCGGTTCTAACAAGCACCATATCATTGCAAGTTACTTCTACGTTTGATGGAATATCAAGCGGATAGTACATGTTTTTTAAATATCTTACTGCAAATTTAGTCATTAGTATTTTTCTTCTTCTTTCAATTTTCTATTCATTAATTTGTTCAAAATAGCAATTGGTGCTATATCAGTGTAAAGTGCTTCGTAAATGGCTTCGGATAGAGGAACTTCAATTCCTAACTTTTTAGCCAATTCACAAAGTGCTTTTGATGTGTGTACACCTTCTGCAACAGAACCTAATTCTTTTAAAATATCGTCAATTTTTTTGCCTCTGGCAAGCATAGCACCTACAGTGTGATTTCTTGATAATGGACTTGAGCAAGTTGCAATTAAATCGCCCATACCTGATAAGCCGTATAATGTTGACGGATTTGCACCTAATTTAACGCTTACTCTAACGATTTCAGCCATACCACGAGTTAATAACGCACCGTTTGTATTGTCGCCTAAGTGCATTTCAGAAGCAAAACCTGCTGCGATAGCGATTACGTTTTTCAAACTACCGCCAAGTTCAACTCCGATAACGTCAGAGTTTGTGTACAATCTGAATTTGCTAGGAACATTTAGGTGTTTTTGTACGAATTTTGCTGCTTCCATATCTGTTGAAGCAACGCAAGCCGCAGTAGGACAGCCTCTTAAAACTTCTTTTGCAAGTGTTGGGCCTGACAAAATAACTAATTTTTGTTCAGGTAAAACGTCTTTGATTACATCAGACATTGTCATTAATGATGGTAGTTCAAGACCTTTCGATGCGTTAACTAAGATTTGTTCCGGTTTTATTCCGGATTCTTTTAATCTTTCGCAAACACTTCTTGTACCTGCTGATGCGATTACTGACAATATAATATCAGCATCTGTAATTGCTGATTTCAAATCAGAAGTTACCTCAACTCTTTGTTGAAGTTGGATTTCTAAAGGTTTAGAACAGTGTTTGTTTTTTACTAAATCCTCTGTCAAATCTTCTTCTCTGGACCATACGCAAACTTTTTCAAAGTTATCTGTTAATAACCAAGCAAGAGTTGCACCCCAGCAACCAGCCCCTAATATAGTTAATTTCATTATGCTTTATCCTTTTCGTTTAATAATTTTCTCAAAACTCCGCAGTGTTGTTTTAATTTTTGTCTTGCTGTTTCAATGTCGAGATTTAAAACAATTGATGCTACTGCTGTTTTAACTTCCCAGTTACATTTTTCAAGAACTTCAAATGATTTTACGTGAGTCGTGTTTGCAATTTGAGCAACAATTCTGATTGCTCTATCTTTTAATTTTTCGTTTGTCGGAGTAAGGTCAATCATGAAGTTTTGGTATGTTTTTCCAATCTTAATCATTGAACCTGTTGTCAACATATTCAAAACCATTTTTTGAGCCGTTCCCGCTTTCATACGGCTAGACCCTGCAATAACTTCCGGCCCTACTTCTACACAAATTGTCAAACTGGCATCTTCGCTAATTTTTGCTTTAGAATTGCAAGTAAGTGCGATAGTTTTTGTATTTTTTTCATTCGCTTTTTCTAAAACCCCTAACAAATATTTTGGATTTCCACTTGCAGAAATTACAACTGCAACATCTTTATCTGTAAGGATTTCAGCATCTTTTTTTCCTGCCTCAAAGTTATCTTCTGCACCCTCAACAGGTGTTTTGAAAGCCTTGTCGCCACCGGCGATAATACCTTGAACCATATCGTGAGGAACACTAAAAGTTGGCGGGCATTCTGACGCATCTAAAACTCCAAGTCTGCCTGAAGTTCCTGCACCAAAATAGATTAAACGACCGCCTTTTATAAATTGTTTTGCTATCATATCGATTGCTCTGGCAATGTTATCAAGTTCGCTTTCAACAGCCAAGGCAACGATTTTATCTTCTTCATTTATTTTTTTTACAATTTCGTAACTACTTAATAAATCTATGTCTTTAGTGTTTTCGTTTCGAAATTCTGTTATTATTTCGCTCATTAATTTCCCTAAACAAGTTTTACCAAATTTGCCATCTCAATTGCTGATTTTGCAGCGTCAGAACCTTTGTTTCCTGCCTTTGTACCTGCTCTTTCAATTGCTTGTTCAATGTTGTCTGTTGTTAAAACTCCAAATATTACAGGAACGCAAGTTTCCAGACTTACAGAAGCAACACCTTTTGAAACTTCTGCACAAACGTAATCGTAGTGCCCTGTTGAACCTTTTATAACTGCACCAAGGGTAATAATTGCATCATATTTTCCTGTTTTTGCCGCTTTTTTTGCCAAAAGAGGAATTTCAAATGCTCCAGGTACCCAAATTACATCAATATTTTCTTCTGATACACCGTGTCTTCTTAATTCATCAATTGCACCAGATAATAATTTTGAACCAATAAATTCGTTAAATCTTGAAATTACGATACAAAATTTTTCGTCTTTTGCTACTAATTGACCTTCAATAGTTTTCATTTGTAATCTCCTTTAAGTCTATTGTACAACAGATGAGAGATATTACAATAGAAATTATATTAGCGATGAAAAAATCTTATAAAAAATATACAACCCTGAAAGAATTAATAAGCCTCCGCAAATTTTTAACAGAATTTCAGAAATTTTTACAAAAGACTGCATATTTTTTAATGTCGATGTGAAAACTCCGGCTAAAATTAATATTAAACCTTGACCTAACGCAAATAAAAATAGCATTAATACTGCAAATAAAATATTTTCAGAAACTGAAGCAAAAGCCATTATTCCTGCTAAAATTGGTGTAGAACAAGGTGTTCCCGCAAGTGCAAATATCATACCGATTAAAAATGGGTATAAAAATGCAAATTTTTTGTCGTTTTTGGGAATTGATTTTATTATTGTTGGAAATTCAAAATCAAGAATATCAAGTAGTTTTAACCCCATTACAATTAAGAATGAACCGATAATTAAACCAAAGTAACTTCCGAAAAATGAAATAAACACTTTACCTGTAACCGCACAAATTACTCCAATAGTCGTAAAAACAACGGCTGTACCAAGAATAAATGTAAGCATTTTGAAGAAAGTTGTCAGCGGTTTATCTTCTGAATATCCGCCAATGTAACCGATTATAATAGGTAACATTGACAAAGAACAAGGACTTATTGATGCTATTAAGCCTCCAAAAAATGAAGCAAGTAGCATTGTTAATTCAAATTCTTCTTTATGTACGCTTTGTGTAAGTGTGTTTATGAAATCTATCATTATTTTAATAACTCATCAAAATATTGTTTTAGTGTATGTTTTTCTACAAAACCTTCTGTTCTTTTAATTTCCTTACCGTTTTTGTTAATAAAGATAACTGTTGGAACAAGGTTGATGTTGTATTTATTAATCGCATCTGTTGTTTCTTTGTCGCTAAGTTGAACGTCGTATTCTGTAAAAACGATTTTGTCATTGTATTGAGGTTTTAGTTCTTCAAATCCTTTTTTTATTTTTTTGCAATCAATACATAATTTTGATGAAAATTTTACGATTTGAGGTTTTCCTGCAACACTTTTTTGTGCTGAAACCGCTGTTGTTTCAGAAAGAATTGCGTATGCGACAATCGGAATTATAAATATTAATGCTGTGATAATTAGATTTTTTTTCATTAAAGTTCTCCTTTTTATATTTGTCATTTTTTCGACATTGTTAAATATAGAATACTATAAAAAAAGAATTATGCTAACCCCAATTGGGCAGAATTAAAAAAGACATCTTGGCATAGCCAAGATGTCCGCTTTTCGTAAAATTCTTGTGTACCGCAGAATTTTATGAAGAGAATGTTTTGAATGTTGTTTCGACGTTCTTTTGAATAACGCTTTTTACGGCTTCCATTTCTGTCGTTAGTGCTTTTTGTTCTGTATCTAACTGTCTTAATCTCAATTCCAGAGTCCTGTCTTGAACTTGAATTAGGGAAGTTTTAGAGTTAATGTCTGCCAATTCTTTTTCGTATTGCAAAATATCGTAATTGTATTGTTGCATTGCGTTTTCATATTCGGTCTCATCGGTTTTTGTTTCAGAATTTAGTGCAAATTTTGAACTTGTGCTTTCAAGTTTGATATTTTGAAATCTGCCGGTACCGGAAACGTCATCAAGTCTTGCATATTCAGTATTTGTAACTTTTTCTTTTAAGTTTGTTGCGTAGTATTGGTTTAGAACTTTTTGGTAATCAATTGTTGACGAAATTTGATAATTGTCTTTTACTTGATTTTGAATGCCTGTAATTTCACAAGCATCAAGTTCTTGTTCTGTTGCAAATAAGGTCTTACCATTTTTGCTGTAAACCCATAAATCTTCGTCTTTTATGCCGTTTAATTCCGGATAATCGTGTCTGATTTGTTCTAAGGCTGTTTTTTGTACAAGGTTTGTTGGGTCGTAACGTTCTGCTTTTGAGTTACCAACCTTATATGTGTAGTCTTCTTTAAGTGTTTGTGCGTATTTTAATTCTTCCGTTTTTTGTTCTTTTACTGCTTCCAAGTCTTCTTGTTTGCAGAATGTTTTTACTCCGTCAGCACTTTCGTTTTTATACATTTTTTCAATATCGTCAATTTTGATGATACCTTTTGATGCCAATTCTTTCAATTCTTGTAAATCTTTATCATCACAAGGTTTGAATACTGTTGGTTGTTGTTGACCGGTTTTATCTGTAACGGTGTATGTATCTTTTGATTCATCTCTTGATATTTCAATGTCTTTTTGTTTACCTTCGGCAGTTTTGAATGTATCAATTCGTTGAACTTGAGGGTTAGTATTCTTTTCTTGAATACCTTTATAAACATCTTGATTGTAGTGATAAGTTACAAGATAGTTGTATTTTTCACCGTCAATTTCTTTATCTACCTGTTGAAGATTATCAATTTCGTAATCGTTATAACCGTCTGAAAATGCGTATTGTTGCTCTGTAAAATCGGTTGTTTTAGGAGCAGTTGGAACTTGTAATGCTAACATTCTGTTCCATAAGTTTGCAGATTGGTTAGCCAAGGCAGTACGTGCTTGGTTAATTTGTTGACCTTCATATTCTACGTTAGTTTTTCTTGCAGTTAAGCCCAAGTAACGAGCCTGAGATGCTGCCATACCCATAAGCGTACCTCCAGTTATCCATATGTCTATCTGTTTAAATTATAATGATGTTATTTTAAATATCAACATTTTTGAAAAAATTTGGGTTAAATGGTTGATATTATACATCTTCCGGAATAAAAATTACACAATCTTCAAGTTGGCTTCGGATTTCATCATAAGAACTTCTGCATTTTACGTGTTTTTGATACTCTCTTACAACGTTAATTACATCATCTGATGACATTTTAATAATTCTTCTGTTTCCTGTTTCATTTTCAATAATTCTTGCCATTAAAATTTTTCTCCTTTCAATATCTTTAACGACAAAAAAGGGTTAATCTTTAGTAAAATCAACCCTTTTGCTTATGAAAACCTGTTCAGATTTTAATCATTTATTGAAACAGATAGTCCTTCCATAATGTTTAAAAAGTCTTCTGTTGGAAGTGTAGACATTGTTTTGATTGCGTATTTCAAATCGTGGTTTGTGTCGTACCAACGTCTTTCGTTTACGCTTTGTTGGTACAAACCAAGTACTCTTTCAATTCCCAAACTCAAGGTTGGTTCTTCTTCTTCACGATGAAGTTCTTTGATTTGTTTTACAATTTCTATTAAATCTGTTGACAATCTTCGTCTTGATTCGTTATCAAGTTTTTGTAGTATGTCAAAAGCCCTTGTTGCTTCTTCATGACTATCATACCAACGTCTTTTTAAGTTCATCACATTATCCCTTTTTTTATAAAATCATATCCTTTTTTTTAAGAAAGGTCAACTATTTTTCAAGTTGCAAAAAAAATGGTACAATGTCAAAATCGGGATAGGTATATGAAAAAAATCTTGAGATACATATTAATATTATTCTTTATGTGTACGCAGTTTGTTTTTGCAGACGAAAAAATTTCTGCTGTGGGCTATGACGTTTCTGCGAACATGCTTTACTTATCTTCATCATTTAATCAAAAACAAACTGAAAATATAAAATTTGTAAAATTATCAAATCCAAATCGAGTTTATTTTGATATTCCGAATTCAGTTTTGACAACAGAAAAACAAGATTTTCAAATCTCCTCCGGTGGTGATTTACGTCAAATAGTTGTTTCTCAAAATTCTACAAATCCAAATGTAGTAAGGGTTGTAATTTATTTTACAGAAAAATATAACACTTCAAACTTGAAATTGTATAGGCTGAATAATAACATTATTGTTACTTTTAATGACAAAGTTTGTTATGATGCAAATTATATGCACACTTCTTATCGTGATGAAAAGTTTGAGAACACTGATTATTATTCGTTTATATCAATGGTTTCTCAAAATATTTCTGCGGACGAAAAGCCTTTTGTTCAGCAGTCAAATGCAAATGAAAGAGTTTTAAGTCAAATTCAGCAGGCATTTGATAATTCAACAGTCCCTGTTAATGTAAAAACATCTTATCAAAATGCAAATGTTAAGACTATAAAAAAAGATTTTGTTTTAAAAACTAAGTATTATCTTAAAGGTGTTTCTGCAAAAACAAATGGAATCCTGCTTAGTGGTGTAGGTTCTTTTGCTATGGAAAGAACTATTCAACTTGGTGCACCAACTCGTTTAGTTTTTGATTTGCCAAACACATATACTGCACCCGCAATTCGCTCAAAAGCATTTCAATACGGGAATGATACCGTAAGAATTGGACAATTTGAAGCAAACAAGGCTAGAGTTGTCATTACGACTGAAAATGCGGATAAATATATTCCGGTGTTCTCTGCTGATAATCAATCAATTTTAATTGCAAATAAAGATACGATGAATCACTCTCAACTGTCTTCAATAAAAACAAATTTGACCTCAACAAGAGTTACTAAAACAGATGCCTCAAATTATGGTTTGAATTTTTATTTCAGCAAGCCCGTTGTTTATGCTGTAAAACGTGATGCTACAAATTTGACTTTGTATTTCTTTAATGCAGTTCAATATAATGACCAAGACTTTAAATCTGTAATTAGAGGAACAGAAATGACCTCATCAAGAATAGATTTAATGCCAAGAATTGGTTTAAGATATTCTATTCCATTAGAAAAAAATGATACAATAAAAGTTTATACCGGTGCAGACGCAAGAACTATTAAATTGGCTATAAAAGGTACAAAAAAGGAAACTGTTACAACAAGGATTCCTGAATCTACTGTAACATTACCTACAAAAAATCCTGAAAAGATTATAAAACCAAGAAAATCCGGTGAGAAGTTAGTTGTTATAGACCCCGGACATGGTGGAATGGATTGTGGGGCAACTCGTTCCGGTATATATGAAAAAGATATTACATTAGATGTTTCGCAACGTGTGGCTCAAATATTGCGTTCAAACGGTTACAAGGTTCATCTAACACGTGATGAAGACAAAGATGTTTCTTTACAAGACAGAGTTACTTTTGCAGAAGAACACGATCCTGATATTTTTGTAAGTATTCATGTAAACTCAAGCGAGGGTACAACTGCAACAGGTTTAGAAACTCATTATTATCACGATTATAGTATAGGGCTTGCAAAAACCGTTCACGCTTCACTTGCAAATGGTGTAAACTCAAAAGATAGAGGCTTGTTTAAATCAAGATTTTATGTTATAAATCATACGACTATGCCTGCTATTCTTCTTGAAATAGGATTTATTTCAAATGACCAAGAACGTGCAGAAATGGTTTCTGTAAAACGTAAACAAGCGACCGCAAGATCAATTGCAGAAGGGATAATGAATTATTATAAACAGCAACAAAAAAAATAAACCTATAGCAGTTTTTGATTCCGGCGTCGGTGGTTTAACCGTTTACGAAAAACTGAAAACAATTTTGCCAAACGAAGATTATATCTATTTTGGCGATTTGAAAAACTGTCCTTACGGTCAAAAAACAAAGCAACAACTTATTGATTTAACCTCTGATATTTTTAATTATTTTAAGTTAGAAGATGTAAAGGCTGTTGTTATGGCTTGCAATACAACTTCAGCAAATGTTTACGATGAATACAAAAATGCGTTTGATTACAAACTTTATCCGATAATTCAAACTTGTGCAAAAGTTATTGCAGAACTTCCTATTAAAAATTTAGGCGTTTTTGCAACTTCTGCAACAATTTCATCAGGGGCTTATAAACGAGAAATTAACAGATACAATAAAGACATTGAAGTTTTTGAAATGTCTTGCCCAGGGTGGGTTCAAATCGTTGAAGGTAATAAACAAAATGATGACTTAAGTGTCGAATTGATAAAAGAAAGATTAGGTGAAATGCTCAAAAATAATCCTGATAAAATTATTTTAGGCTGTACTCATTATCCATTTTTACTAGATGTTTTGACAAAATTTGCACCTAGAGAACTGTTTATTGACCCATCGGTTTATTTTGCCGAATATATAAAAAAAGATTTGGAAAATCAAGATTTACTTAACGAAAATGGGGGAAGCGAAAGATTTTTGGTAAGTGCAAATCCAAACGAATTTAAAATTGCCGCAAAAATGTTTTATGAATTGAAAAATACTCCAGAATTGATAGAATTTGCAACCGTGTAATTAATTTGTCGATAGTAAGTAGATTTTTATTATATTCAATGTCGAGAAAAATTATTATGTTATCAAATAGTAAAGTAATTTGCAGTATTCGGATTTTGTCTTGTATTAATCAGATGCTTTATATGAATTTATATTAAAGATAAAAAGTTGTTTTAGTATTTATTTAATAAAAAAGAGGTCTTTTGACCTCTTTTTTATTTTTATAATTAAATTACAAGTTTAACAACTCTTTTAATGCTCTGCGTTTAACTTTTCTTGTTGTTGTCTTTGGCAGTTCTTCTTTACTAACAATGATATTGATAGGTCGTTTGTAAGGTGCAAGTCTGCTAGATAGTTGTTTAACTTCTTCTCTTACAAGTTTGTTCAATTCTTCGTCAGATTTATCGTTCATATAAGTTTCTTTTGGAACAATAATTGCAACGATTTCTTCTGTGCCGTCTTTTGTTCCGCCTGTACGAGAAGAACCCATTACGCAAGTTTCGGCAAAGTTGTCGCTGGAATCCAGTACCGCTTCAACTTCTTCAGGGAATACTTTTTTGCCACCTGAAAGTACAATCATATTTTTAAGTCTGCCGGTGATATGAATGTGGTTATCTTTGTCTAAATGCCCAATATCACCTGTGTGTAACCAACCGTCTTCATCAATAGTTTGAGCAGTAAGTTCAGGTTGGTGATAGTAACCTTTCATGATGCAAGGTCCTTTTAGTAAGATTTCGCCAGTTACTTCGTCAATACGACATTCGAAACTTCTAAGAGGCTTGCCGACTGATGTGTAGTCGTTACGTTTATCATAGTTTACTGAAACTACAGGGCTTGTTTCAGACAAGCCGTATCCTGCATAAATTTTGATACCAATTGTTTCAAAGAAGTTTGCAACATTTTTGTCAATTGGTGCACCACCGCAAATACAACCGTTGAATTTGCCACCGAATTTATCGTGGATTTTTTTGAATATCATTTTTCTGATTTTCATTGACGGAATGTGTTTTGCAATGTTAAACATTATAGAGAAAATTCTCTTAGTTGCTGGTTTTGAATTGATTTCACTTTCAATACCTGCCTTTAATAATTTTAAGAATGCAGGAACTACAATCATCAATCCCACTTGTTTTTCTCTCATAATCATTAAAATGTCTTTTGGTTTTAATGATTGAGTGTAGAAAACTGAAAGCCCCCAATATAAGAATGTTGAGAAACCAACTGTCATTTCAAATAAATGGTTCATAGGTAAGATTGATAATACTTGAACATTTTCGCCCGGAGTAATGAAGTTAGGGAAAACATCTTCAAGGTCATTCATTTGAGAAAGCATGTTTCTAAATGAAATATCTACACCTTTAGGGTTTCCTGTTGTTCCTGAGGTGTAAATGATAAATGCAGAAGATTTAGAACTTCTGTGTCGCCATTTACAATTTGGAGAAGCATTTATTGTGTAAATGCTTGGTAAATCTAAGTTATATGTTGGTTCGTCCATTACGATAATATGTTTGATAGACGCAACTTCTTTTTGTAGTTCTAATGCTTTTTCTAAGTAATGTTGTGAAACGAATAAAACAGTAGGTTCGCAATCAGAAAGGATAGAAACTAATTCGTATTTTGTAAGTTTAATATCCAATGGAACTGTAGTTCCGCCGGCCATGATAGATGCGAATACGCATGCACCGTATTCAGGTTTTGATTCTGATAAAATGGCAACTCTGTCATTTTTTTGAAGTTGTAAGTCGTTAAGTAAAAAACTTCCAACCTTTCTTGCCATAAAACCTAAGCCTTTGTATGTAAATTCTTTCCAGCCGTAAGCGGTTTTAATACCAAGAGCAACTCTTTCTTCGTAAATTTTTGTCTTATCTTCTAAGAGTAATAAAACATTGTTCTTTCTATATTTCATCTTCCCACCTTATAATAAGTAATCTCGTATTTTAATACGCATAACTCCCATACCGTCTATTATAATTTACTAAAAATATTACGTCAATTTTATAACAGTATACATGTATATATAATTACATGTTTGTTACAAAGTTATTTTAATTCGTTTGAAGTATTTTGTAAAAACCAACTAATTCAGATGTATGAAATCGTATTATTTTAATGTAAAAAAAACTTAACATACCGTATAATAATCATGAATATTATTGACTTTCAGAGAAACGTCATTAATAAAAGAGAGAGAGTAAACTCAAAAACAACGTTAGTAGTTTATAAGATAGGAGATGACACTATGGGCATGGCAGCATCACAGGCAAGATATTTAGGTCTTACCGCACGAAAAACCAATGTTGAATACGAAGGTCAACAAATCAACCAAGCACGTACTGCTTTAGGTAATCAATCTGCTAGTTTATGGAATCAAATGTTAGGCTTAACAATTCCAACAGTACCAAGTATTACAGATTATACTTCATTACAGTACTCATTCAACGATGGTATTAACACTTACACAGTTTCTGATATTCAGTCAGTAGATAAAAAAGATGCTGACGGTACAGAGTACAACAAATTAGTTACTTACTACTTCTATGAAGATGTATACAAAGGTGTAGAAACAACAAACTCTAACCCTCAAGTACAAAAAGTAACAACAACTACAACAACAACTGAAACAAAAACAGGTACAACTGTTGAGGCATCTCAAAATGACAAATTCCAATGGGATGCCGGAAACAACAAGTTACAAATTTGGGACGTTAAAAACAATACTTACATAGATTCAGACTATGCGAAATTAGATGTGAATGACCCTGCGGATAAAGCAATATATGATGCTTATGTTGAAGCATATGCACATTCAAATAATGGTGCTGTGTTTGACGGTGATTTGTATAAATATACAGGTTATGATGCTGACGGTAATGCTGTAACTAAGTACTCTACAACTCCATTAGATAATACAATTACTCCGGATACAGAAGTTGCAAATAATATTGTAAACGCAAATGGTACATACAAAGAAGATGTAACTAAAGAAACAATCACATATAAATTGGGTAATTCAACTGCTGAGGTTGTTACATTTGGCGATCCAACAAGTTTAGTAGACCAAACAGCATTGCAACAAATCGTAAATGATTTCAGTAAAGCAGGTGGCATTACTAAAGAAATGGTTGATGCCGGTGAAGTTTATAAATATGTAAAAAACGGCAATACTTTCTATGTAACAAAAACTGAATTAGAAGATTGTCTTGCAAAAACAAAACACGCACAAGATGAATATTCAATTTCATCAGGTATGGATTATCAACCATCATTGACTCAATATTATGCAACTACAATAAAAGAAAAAGTTACTAATACTGATTATGCTGTAATGGACGATGCTTCAGGTTCAGGACGTTATGCTAATATGAAATTGAAAAATATGAGTACTAACTTCGAATTGAAAGCAGAAGAAACAACAAACCAAGCAGCATACAATGATGCGATGAATCAATACAATTATGATTTGAATCAGTACGAAAAACAAATGGCTGATATTAATGCTAAAACTTCATTAATTCAAGAACAAGATAGAACTCTTGAGTTGAGATTGAAACAGTTAGAAACTGAACAAAAAGCATTGACAACAGAAATGGAAGCCGTAAAAGGCGTACTTCAAAAGAACGTCGAATCAACATTCGGTACATTCAAATAATAAGTATCGACTCGTTAATATCTTTATTAATGGGTCAGTTCAAAAAATTGCAGGTGTGTTTAAACGCACACTTGCAGTTTTAAGGATAGTAGTAATTGGGTTAACCCATAAAACCACGAGGTTAAGATATGTCATATAAAAATGATAGTTTACTGGTTATAGCAAATAAATTTGGTGCAGCCTCAGGCGATGCTAAAGTTCAATTATATGAAACTTATGACCGCTTAAGAGATTTGACTGTATCAGGTTCAGCAAGTTCAGGCACAGGCTTTGAATTGGCTGGTGGTGCGTTGTATAAATTAGCAAGTTTATTTGCTCCATCATCTTTTATGTCGCAAATGGGTGGTACTCAATCGTTTAATATCCCTGGTACTTCTTATTGGTCGCCAATTACCGGTTCAACAGCACAAGTAAACGGTACAACATCGGCATTCGGTATCGGAACTTTAGGAAATTATTCGGGTTTTCCAAACGGTGCCGCAGGACTATCTTTAAGTGGTTTTGCTACAGGTGGTGCTTCATCAATTACTGATACTTTAAGTGGTTTGGGAACTTCTTCAGGAGTTGTAACAGGCGGTGCATCTGCTCTTGGTGGTATTGCTGATGTTGCAAGTGCTACTGCTTACGGTGTCGGTACTGCAAATGGCTATGGTTTAGGTATGCAAAACATTGTAATGCCGGTTGCCGGAATTATTTCCGGTTGGGGCGGTATTATGACAGCCGCTGCACCTTATTTGGGTGAGTATGGTTTACCTGCAATTGTAATGGGTAACTTGATGCAAGGTACTTCATCAGCAGCATTGGCGGCTTATCAAAATGTTTCATCTAATATTTTGGCAAACGCAGACACAATCCTTTCAAACAAAGTAAGAAATATTGAAACAGTTTGCAAAATGCTTGATACACAAGGTGAAATTGTTAGAAAAATGTTAAAAGAAGGTATGGATTCTGATTCAAAAGCAATCCAAAACTTATAGGAAATCAGTAGAAGAATAATTTTATGGACTTACGTACATACTTAAGAGTAATAATATACAAAATCTTTATAAACAATATATTTATAAAGGTTTTGTGTGCTATTGTAAATTTTTATTACAATTTATTTCAAAAAGTGCCTTCAGCCCTAAAGTTAAAAAAATCTATGCCGATAAAATACTCGGATATGAAAAGAAAAGTCGTTTTCTTAAGTATCACGGGCGATAAGATAGATTGTACAGCATGATTAAGACATGTTACAAACATGCTAAAATATAGGCAATAAAAGGTTATAACATGTTTTTAAATATGTGAAGGCAATCTATAAAGTTAATGAAAAGGAGAACGTTATGTTCCAAGCAGAGGCTTTACAGACAAACTTCAAGCGATTAATGAATTTCTTTGCATATACAAGAAACTATTTTGCAAAGAAAAATCCGGTACAAGCGTTAGCAAATGATATCGTAGCATCAATCAAAGATGCGTTGACAGTTCGTAAGAAATTGAAAATGGCTCAATACAGAGTTAATTATCACAGGTATCAATTGAACCGTATGGAAGCGTTAATCGCAGAAAATAATCAACACAACTTCCTTAAAGGAAAAAATTTAGATCAAACTAGATAAGGACTAAAAAAATGGGATTGTTAACATCGTCAATGAGAATGTTCACTTTGAACTCACAAAGATTGGACCTTGAATATAAAATCCAACTTGTGCAACAAGCGAAAGCAGATTTGACAGCACAAGATGCTCAATTGATTAATGCAGGAACAGATTTGAGTGCTGATAGCCCTGTTCTTAAGCAGTTAGAAGCAAGAAAAGAAAGATTGCATTTATTGGAAAAGAAATTAGACCAACAATTGTTGCAATATCAATCTAAGTTGAAAATGGTTGAGGCTGAATATGCAACTTGTTCGGCTCAATTTGATAAGAATATTAAATATTCTTATTCATAAAAAGTTTTTTAAAAAGGCGGACACTTCGTGTCCGCCTTTTTTGTTTGTCAAATTTTTATCATTTTAGTTTTTTATGAAATCCATAATCTGTTGAAATGGTTCTTCCGATGGAAGTTATCTTTGTTTCAATACAATGTCTGCATTTGTTTGGAGTGTCATTTATGCAAATTTTGTTTGGGTAAATTTCGTATTTTTTTCTGTAATCACCTTCTGTAACGTTTGGCATAACGACGTTTGCACCTGATTGGAGTGCAATAATTCTTCCGTTAGGGTTTAGTGTTTCCATTGCTGTTGTTGCCGGAATGTTTATTGTTGGAAGTAAAATTCTTGTAAGTGCCATAACTTTTAATGCAAGTTCAAAACTTCCTTGATTTGTGTTGTTCAAAGGAGTTTGAGGGTGAGGAATAAATGGTCCGATGCCAATCATATCCGCATCAATTTCTTTGAAAAATAAAATATCTTGTGCTAAAGATTCTAACGTTTGTTCAGGAAGTCCGACAAGACAACCGCTTCCGACCTCGTAGCCTAATGTTTTTAAGTTTTTAAGACATTGGACTCTGTTTTTAAAACTCATATTTGGGTGCATTTTTTTGTAGAGTTTTTCGTCTGTTGTTTCTATTCTCAAAAGGTATCTGTCCGCACCTGCATTTTTGTAGGCTTCGTATTCTTCAAATGTTTTTTCGCCAATACTTAATGTTAAGGCTACATCTAATTTTTTGATTTCTTTTATTATATCGGTTAAAATCTCTTTGTTAAAGAAAGCATCTTCTCCGGATTGCATAACAATTGTTTTGTAGCCGTAATCTGTTGCTTTTTTTGCAAAATCGAGGATTTGTTCAGGTGTAAGTCTGTATCTTTCAATTTGCGAATTATCTTTTCTTAGCCCACAGTATTTACAACTGCATTTACAGATGTTTGAAAATTCAATAAGTCCACGCAAATGGACTTCGTTGCCAACAAAATCTTTTCTGACTTCATCTGCGATTTTGAAAAGTTTTTCATTTATGGAATTATTCGTCAAAATTGCGATAATTTCGTCAGAAGTCAGATTGTGTGTATCCTTTGCTTTTTTTAAAATATCTTTCATTAGATTACCCGAAATTATTTTACCACAGATTGTTAATAACTTTACAAGCAATCTTTTCTTGATATAATTTAATCAGTAATAGTATAAGGTGAGAATTATGAAAATTGAATTAGAAAAACAAGAACACAACGTAGTAAAAATGAACATTGAATTTCCTGCAAAAGATGCAGTTGATGCTTATAATAAAGCGTCTATGAGAATATCTCAACATATGAATATTCCTGGTTTTAGACGTGGTAAAGCACCAAGAGCAGTTGTTGAACAACATATCGGTGCGGATAGAATTAAATACGAAGCATTGGAATCTTTACTTCCAAAAGTTTTTCAACAAGCAATTAAAGAAAACGAATTAGACGTTATCTCTCAACCAACAGTTGAACATTATGACTTCAATATTGGTGAAGATTTAAAAATAACAGCAAAGGTAGAAGTAAGACCTGAATTTGATTTAAAAGATTATAAAGGTTTAACTGTAGACGTTGAAGAATATGTTATTCCTGAAGATGCTTATCAAAAATCTTTAGACAATATGTTAGACAGAGCAGTTACTTATGAAGTAGTTGTTGACAGACCAACAAAAGAAGATGACTTAGTTAAATTCGATTTTGAAGGCTTCTCTAACGGTGAAAAAATTGAACATGGCGACGGTAAAAACTATACATTAGATTTGGCTCATTCAAGATTTATTCCTGGATTTGCAGAACAATTAGTTGGACATAAAGTTGATGAAGAATTCGAAATTAATTTGAACTTCCCTGAAGATTATCACGAAAAATCATTGGCTGGTGCTCCTGCAATGTTCAAAATTAAAATTCATGAAATTAAACAAAAAGTAAGACCTGAATTAAATGAAGAATTTGCTAAAAAAATGGGCTTTGATTCAGTTGAAGCATTAGAAAAAGATATAAAAGATTACTTACAAAAAGATAAAGAATCTCGTGATAGACACGCAGCAGAACTTGCTGTATTTGACAAAATTCTTGACAACGTAGAAATCGATGTTCAACCTTCAATGATTGAAAGAGAACAACAAATGTTGTTGAACGAATATAAACAACGTTTGGCTCAACAAGGCTTTACTTATGAACAAGCAATTGAACAACAAGGTGAAGATTCTATAATGAAGACAACTCAAGAAGATGCATTGAAAAGAATTAAAAATACTTTAGTAATTGATAAAATTGCGAAAGTAGAAAAAATTGATATGAATGCAGATGATATGACTGCAAAAGTTGCTGAAATGCAAAGTGCTTATGGCTTAGATAAAACAGAGGTAATGAAACAATTAGCAATGAACCCAACAATGTTGAGTGCAGTTTCACAACAAATTTTAAGCGAAAAAGTAACTGATTTTCTTGTGAAAAACAACACAATGAATTATGTTGCTTCAAAAGCATCTAAAAAGTAGTAGAAAAACAAGAAATAAATTATAATATTTTATATAAAGAAAGGAAAATAAAAAATGAGTTTCGTACCTGTAGTAATTGAACAATCAAGCAGAGGTGAACGTTCTTTCGACATCTTTTCAAGATTGTTAAGAGAAAGAATTATCTTTTTAGGCACACAAATTGACGATATGGTTGCAAATTTAGTTGTAGCACAATTATTGTTATTAGATAGTGAAAATCCTGAAAAAGATATTATGTTATACATCAACAGCCCTGGAGGTTCTGTTACAGCAGGTTTTGCAATTTACGATACAATGCAACATATCAGAGCAGATGTTTCTACAATCTGTTTAGGTCAAGCAGCATCTATGGGTGCATTCTTGTTGTCATCAGGTACAAAAGGAAAACGTATGGCTTTGCCTCACTCAAGAGTTTTAATTCACCAACCTTTAGGTGGTGCTCAAGGTCAAGCAACAGATATTGAAATTCAAGCCGCTGAAATTATAAGAATTAAAAAATCATTAAATGAAATTTTGGCGTCAAATACAGGTCAATCAATAAAGAAAATTGAAAAAGATACAGACCGTGATTATATCATGACACCTGCGGAAGCGTTAGAGTATGGTATGATTGATAAAGTTGTATCAAGAGATGCTATATAATAGGAGAAAATAATGGCAAAGCACGATGATAGCAGATTACAATGTTCATTTTGCGGAAAAACTCAAGACCAAGTAAAAAAATTAATTGCCGGTCCTGATGTATATATTTGTGATGAATGTGTTGAACTTTGTAATGAAATTTTAGATGAAGAATTTTTTGAAAATAAAGAAAAAGATAAAGCATCTGGAGAACAAGGCTCAACAACAAAAGAAAAAGCAATTCCAAAGCCACATGAAATCAAAGCATATCTTGATGAACACATTGTTGGTCAAGACGATGCTAAAAAAGTGCTTTCTGTTGCCGTATATAACCATTACAAACGTCTTCGCCATAATAAAGACGGCAAGGATAAAGATTCTGTAGAAATTCAAAAATCAAATATTTTGCTTGTAGGTCCTACAGGTAGCGGTAAAACCTTGTTAGCACAAACTCTTGCAAAATTATTAGATGTTCCGTTTGCGGTCGCAGATGCAACAACATTAACAGAAGCAGGTTATGTTGGTGATGACGTTGAAAATATTTTGTTAAGATTATATCAAAATGCCGAATTTGATGCTCAAAAGGCGGAATCAGGTATTATATATATTGATGAAATTGATAAGATTGCAAGAAAATCTGAAAACACTTCAATTACTCGTGATGTGTCAGGTGAAGGTGTTCAACAAGCCTTGTTGAAAATGATTGAAGGTACAGTTGCAAATGTTCCACCTCAAGGCGGAAGAAAACACCCTCATCAGGAATTTATTCAAATTGATACAAGTAACATCTTGTTTATCGTTGGCGGTGCTTTTGTTGGTTTGGATAAGATTATTGAAAGACGTGCTGATGACGGTACTTCATTAGGTTTTGGTTCAAAACCTGCATTAACAAAAGCAGAAAAAGAACAAGAACAATCAAAAATGTTGAAAAAACTTCAACCGGAAGATTTGTTGAAATTTGGTTTAATTCCTGAATTTATTGGTCGTATTCCTGTTTATGCAGTTCTTGATATGCTTGATGAAAAAACATTGAAGATGATTTTGACAGAACCTAAAAATGCAATCATTAAACAATATCAATGTTTACTTAAAATGGACGGCGTAGATTTAGAATTTGAACCTGATGCAATCGAAGAAATTGCAAAAGAAGCAATTAAACGTAAAACCGGTGCCAGGGCATTGCGTTCTATTGTTGAAGAACTTATGCTTGATGTTATGTATGATGTTCCAACAAAAGAAAATATTAAAACATTTACGATAACAAAAGAAATGGTTGAAAACCGTAATAAAGCAGAGTTAATTCAACTTCCAAACAAAAAAGATAAAAAACTTAAAGATGTTAAAGAAGAAATTGCATAAATAAATTGATATTTTGATGTAATGCATATAATACAAAAGCCGTCTAATGTACGGCTTTTTTGTGGTTGATTAGATAAAATGTTTGGTATATTCTTTTATTATGACAAATCAAAAAACTTTAATTTTAATAGACGGACATGCTTTAGCCTTTCGTCAATACTATGCTTTAGAGCGAACAGGAATGAAAACTTCTGATGGACTTCAAACTTGGGCTGTGTATGGATTTTTTAAATCTATTTTTGATTTGTTGAAAAACAGAAAAATAAAACCGGACTCAATTGCCGTAACTTTTGATGTTGGCAGACAAACTTTTCGTGTTGAAAAATATCAAGAATATAAGGCAAATCGTGATACGATGCCTGATTCATTGAGAAGTCAATTAGGGTTAATAGTTGAGGGTTTAAAGGCTTTTAATATTCCTATATATACAAAAGAAGGTTTTGAGGCAGACGATGTAATCGGAACGATTGTTACAAAAGCCTCTAAACTTGGTCATTGTACATATATTTTGACCGGCGATCAAGATTCTTTCCAACTTGTCGACAGAGATGGGTTGATTAAAGTTTTAATTCCATCGAAAGGTGAATTAATAGAGTATGATTGGTATAAAGTTCATGAAAAATTAGGTGTTTGGCCAAGTCAGGTAACTGATTATAAAGGACTTAGAGGAGATACTTCGGACAATATCCCAGGTGTTAAAGGTATTGGTGAAAAATCTGCTCAAAAACTTTTAACAAGATATTCTTCATTAGAAGATATTATTGCAGATGTGGATAATATTCCGGAAAATGCTATTAGAAACAGGCTAAAAGAGGGTATTGAAGACGCAAAATTAAGTAAATATCTTGCGACTATTGTCAAAACTGTTGATATTGATTTTGATTTTGATGATACAAAGGTGGAATTACCGGAGATTTCACAGGTTGTAGAATATTTGAAAAAAATGCAATTTTACAGTTTTGTAAAGAATATTGATGATATTTTATGCTCTTTTGATAAAAATTGTGAAACTCCTGAAACAAAAAAAGAAGATGTTTCTGCAAATATTGTTCAATTTAAAGAAAATCCTCAAAATTCACAAATGCAACTAGGGTTATTTTCAACGGCTGTAAAAGAAACGATAGAAACAAAAACTTATGATAAAAAAGTTATTGCAACTCAGGAAGAATTGCAACAACTGGTTTTAAATTTGGAAAAACAAGAAAAATTTGCGATAGATTTTGTTGCAGATATAAATAATGCTTCCGACATAAATACTTTAGGTGTTGCGTTTGCGTTTGATGAAAACGGTTTGAAAACTTATTATGTTCAAAACAAAGATGAAAATTTTAATACATTGAAGCCTATTTTTGAAAATGAAAATATCAAAAAATATGCTTACAACTCAAAAAATTGCATAAATATCTTAAAAAACTGTGAAATTGAATTAAAAAATGTAGTTTTTGACGTATTATTAGCAAGTTATATCAAAAATCCAAATCGTAGCCACGAGTTATCTTCTCAAGCCTTGGATTTTGCAAACCATATTTCAGTCGAGTTACCGCTAAAAACTAAAAAAACAAAATTGGCGGAATTATCACAAACTGATTTGTCAAATTATGCTCAAGATAACGCATTTTCTATATATTTACTAAAAGATTATTGGGAAAATGAGTTGTCTATAGCGGAATTAAAACTTCATGATGAATTAGAACTGCCGTTATCAGAGGTTTTGGCACAAATGGAATTTGATGGTGTTGCTCTTGATGTTGATTATATGAGCGAATTGTCAGAACATATGAGCGAAAAAATGACTGAATTAGAGGGTAAGATTTTTGCTATCGCAGGTTGTGAATTTAATATTAATTCTCCAAAACAAGTTGGTGAAATTTTATATGATAAATTAAATATTCAATTAAAGAAAAAACGTGGTAAAGCAAAACCTTCAACAAGTGTAGAGGTTTTAGAAGAACTTGCTCAAGAACATGAGATTTGTAAATATTTAATAGATTATAGAAAGTACGCAAAATTAAAATCTACATATACAGACGCATTGCCATTGTTGGTAAGTTTGAAAGATTTGAGAATTCATACAACATATAATCAAACTGCAACTGCAACAGGACGTTTGTCGTCTTCAAATCCTAATTTACAAAATATTCCAATCAGAACAGAAGAAGGTAATAAGTTAAGAAAAGCATTTATTCCTGAACAAGAAGGAAATTATATCCTGTCTTCAGATTATTCACAAATTGAATTACGTTTGCTTGCTCATATTTCAGGTGATGAAAATTTAATAGAAGCATTTAAATCAGGAATTGATGTTCATAGTTTAACCGCTTCAAAAGTTTTTGATGTACCGGTTGAAGAAGTTACAAAGGAAATGCGATATAAGGCAAAGGCTGTAAACTTTGGTATTGTATACGGACAAACACGTTATGGACTGGCAAAAGCATTAGACATCTCGCCTCAAGAGGCTGAAATGTTTATTAATAAATATTTTGCGACATATCCAAAAGTTAAAGAGTATATGGAAAAAACTATTCAATCTGTAATGACTTGCGGTTATGTAGAAACAATTTTTGGAAGAAAACGTTATTTGGCAAGTGAATTAGCAAGTCCAAATCACATGATTAAAGAATTTGCACAACGTGCGGCAATTAATCACCCAATGCAAGGTACTGCTGCGGATTTGATTAAAATGGCAATGTTGAATGTATACAATAAAATGAAAGAAATGAACTTGAAATCAAAAATGGTTTTACAAGTACACGACGAACTTGTTTTTGAGGTTGAAAAGAACGAATTAGAACAAGTCAAAGAAATGGTAACTTACGAAATGCAAAATGTTGCTGAAATGAAAGTGCCATTGGTTGTTGACGTAAATTGGGGTGCATCATGGAAAGAATCTTAAGATATTTATGCGTGTTATCGGTTTTATTATTTGGTTTGAGCGTTAAGGCAGAGCCTAATTATGTTGTATTGCCTGCATCTTCGACAAAACCTGTAGTTACTCAAACAATAAAAGTTGAAAATCATGCAACAAATCCTGAAAAGGTTTCGCCAACTGTTCCTCAGGTCGTTTCGTTTGAACAATGCACAAAAAAATATAATTTACCTGTTGATAAGTTATATTTTTTAGCACTCGCTAGTGTTAATGCTAATAAGTTTACAATTGTTGAAATTCAATCAAAAACAGGATATATCTTGTTTAACGCAGCAAACAGACAGTTTTTAGCCTCTGTAAACAGAGTTGATAATAAATCTGCAATTCTAAAAATTGTTCCTGCCGATAACAATTATTACTTCCCTTTGGGAATTTTGACAAACTTTTTTAAATATATAGATATGAATTTATCAACGCAAATTGAAGAATTAGGGGATTAATTCGAGTAAAACATTTAAAAATCAGTTATTTTGCGATTTTTCGTCTTGTTTTATGTAGTTGCAAAGTTCTTCTAAACGTTTGTCTTCCATTGCGTCAATTAATTCTGTAACATCTTTGATTTTATTTAGTGCAAATCCTGTTTCTGCAAGTAAAACGCAGTCGTTACAAAGACGGTATTCGCCGTATTGGATTGAACCTGCGTAGGATTTTGTTTGTCCGCAACAAGAACAGTCAAAATATTCTTCTTCAAGTTCAGGACGTTCTTCCAAATCATCTAATCTCATTTGTTCTACAACAAGTTGCATTTCTTCAATTATTTCTTCATTACTTTTCATTTATTAATTCTTTCATTTCTTTAATAGAGTTGTCCAATCCGTTATAAATCGCTTTTGCGGTAATGCTATGACCGATAGTCATTTCGCTAACACCATGAATTTCTGTTAATTTTGATACGTTTTGATAATCTATACCTTTGCAAAGTGAAACTTTTAAACCTAATGTATTTGCAAGGATTGAGGCTTCTTTGATTTCAGTAAATTCTTTTTCAAATTCGCCAAATTTAAAGGCTTCAACGAATTTTTTCGTATTGATTTCTACATAGTGCATTCCTGCTTTATATGCGGAATTTACTTGATCAAAATCAGGTTCAATAAAAACACTTGTAAGGCTTCCGTTATACATTAATTCTGTTATAAAATCACTTACTTCTGCCTGATTTTTCATAACATTAAATCCATTTGACGGAGAAGGTTCGTTTGTTTCCGGAACAATACAAACAATATCGGGTTTGCAATCTAGTGCAAGTTGTTTTGCCCTTTCTGTCATTGGCATTTTTAGGATAAATCGGGTTTTTAAATGTTTTCTGATATTTTTTACATCATAATTAGAAATTCCGGAATTTCCGTCTGAAATATGCATAACAATTCCGTCAGCACCTGAATGCTCGCAGTATCTTGCAAATTTTAAAATATCCGGTTCTCCACCGCCGATAGAATTTCTTAAATTGGCTAAATAATTAATATTTATATCAAGTAACATTTTTCACCTGTTTTTTATTTGTAAAAGTGCTGTGTATGACGGCATTATAGTAATTTTTTCGGTTTTATCTTCTGAAGATGCAACCTCTTTTATTGCTTTGAATATATTTGGAATAACTTTGATTTTGTCGGTTGGAACTCCGGCATATTTTAATCTCAATGCCATATCGTTTGCTCTGATTCCAGAGGTTATGATAGTTTTTTGAGTGTCTTTGAGTAATTCAAATTCTGTGTCCCAAAGCCAAGAAACATCTCTGCCATCAGCAAAATTGTCATTGATTGCTATTAATATATTAGATGATAAATCAACAGTTTTCAAGACCTCGCTTGCACCGGCAGGGTTTTTGATTAATTGAATGATTGTATTGTGTCCGTTAATTTCTGTTTTTTCAGCACGTCCAAACATCGCTTTATAAGTTTTTAGGGCATTTTGAATTTCATCTTGAGTGTAACCAAGTTGTAATGCCATTGACACCGCACTTAAAACATTGTAAGCATTGTATAAACCAATTGTTTCAACGGTATAATTTGTTGTTTGGTTATTATGAGTTACAGAAATTTCTATGTAATCTGCGAAGATTTTTGCATTGCCTACAAAATCACATTCAGGTCTATGGTATCCGCAATTGCAATAGTAATGACCTTGTTGAGCATAAAAATGCTTTGAATATTGCAATGCGTTTCCGCAAATGCAATTGAACATTTCTGCCGGTGCGTGTGAAAATGTTTGTTCTTGAGCAAATTCAATGTTTTCAAAACCATAGTATAAACGTTTATTCTCTTTTCCAAGATTTGCGACAAGAGGGTCATCTGCGTTTAGAAGTAAAATTAAATCTTTGTTTTTGTCGATTGCAGATTGAATTTTTTTTGCTGTTGTATCAAGTTCGCCATATCTATCAAGTTGATCTCGAAATAAATTTGTAACAATTAAATAATCTAATTTCATAAAATCATATAGTTTTGAAAGGTATGCTTCATCTGATTCTAAAACGCAATTGTCATAACGCTTTGTTGGTACAATTGTTGTTGCAAAAATATTTGCAATGCCTGTTAACATATTTGCACCTTGTGCATTATGGATAATTTTTTTGTTATTTGTTTCTAAAATATGAGAAACCAGCCCTGCGGTGGTAGTTTTACCGTTTGTTCCCGTAATGCTTATTTTATCCCCTTTAATGTATTTCGAACAAAAATTCAAAAAATCAGGGTTAAGTTTTAAAGTTAGCAATCCGACAAATGACGTACCGCTTGTACGACCAACTAACTTTATTACTAGGGCAACTAACCTTGCCAACATGATTGATAAATAAAATCTTAATCTTCCCACAAAATAATTCTTTCTGAGTATTCTCTTTTTTTAATTTTCTTGTATAATAAAATCATAATACAAAAGAAGAAATTAAGAAATGATTTATATATTTGTAATATTTTTTATACTTGAAGTGTTTGCAGTAACTGTTTTATGTGCTTATATCGTGCACTTAGATAGGAAAGTTATAGCATTATCTGAAAAATTTAAAGTTAATCGTCATACTCTAAAATTTAAACTTAGAGCGGTTTATGATGTAGCAAGTACTTTTAAGTGTCAAATAAGACAGCAAAAACGTGAATTTTTACGTCGCAGACGTGAATTTTATAGAAATATAATAAAAGGTACTTTGGTAGGCATAATGTTATTTTTCTTTAAGAAAACAAAATTTAAGAAAAAAATATTGTTTGCTGAATTATTGTTAGTTATATATGATACCTTTAGGGCGGATTGTGTCGTATGACCTTGTGTGATAAGAAGTTATATGTTACAATAAGTTCAAAATGAGAAAGTAGAGGTTCAAAAATGTGTAGAAAAGATGATTTTAGTTTCGGTATAGGCATTTTAGCCGGTGTCGTTGGTGGAGTTGTTGCAGGGATACTTTTAGCACCAAAAAAAGGTGAAGATTCTTGCAAAGATGTTGAATTAACAATCAAAAATTTGATTGAAACTCAAGCACCTAACGTTAAATCTGCAAAAAAACAGGCTTTGGATGCTATCGATTTAGTTAAATATAAAATTGAAAAGAAAATTAAAAGTTTATCAAATGCTTTAAAATCTGAGAAATTAGAAAAAGCAAAAAAACTTGAAGAATCAGATATAGATTACGATTTTAATTAATAAGAGGAAAAGGACTTACGAACAATGGAAACATCTCAAATTTTATTAAATAACGGCTTAACATTTTTGGCTGTAGCAACAGGCATTATGTTGGTTGTAGTTGGTGGATTTTTAATCAAATTGATTATTGATTTATCAAAATTGGCACAAAACGTAGACGAAACAACAACTGTAGTTAGAAATGAATTAAGACCAACTTTACGTGAGTTGAACGAATCTTTACACACAGTAAATGATTTTATGAAATCAACAGATAAAGGTATTGATAAAATGAGAGATACAGTTGAAAATGTTTTTGGCTTTAGCACTGCAACATTATCAAAATTGAAATTTGTTTCAGGCTCTTTAGCAAAAGGTTTGGTAAAAGGGTTTTCAACAGTAATGAAAATGTTTCAGAAATAAAAACAATCCAAAAGGGTAATGTTTTTACATAAAAATCAGTTAGAATATAAATAGTAAAGGAGAATATTATTATGTCAGTAGGAAAATTTTTAGTAGGTTTCACAGTAGGGGCTGCATTAGGTGCTGTTGCAGGTATTTTACTTGCACCAAAATCAGGCGAAGAAACTCGTGAAATGTTATCAGATACAGCAAAAGAAGTTTTAGAAAAAACAGATGCAAAAGTTAGAGATATTCAAGACAAAGCCGAAGCAGTTGTTTCAGAACTTCAAAAAAAAGGTGATGAAATTGTTGGTAATATCCAAAACTTCATCAACGAAAAAAAAGATATGTTTAAATCTGAAAATTAGTTTGATTAATTAAAAAGAATTTAATAAATCGGCGATTTTGCTTGCAAGCAAAATCGCCGATTTATTTGTTTAATTTTGTTCTGGAATTATTTATTCAAAGCATCTTTCAATGCTTTTTCAAGAACTTCAATTTTTGATTCAAGAACTTTTACTTTAGAATCGCTTTCATCAGAAGAAATAGAGTTTTTTTCTAATTCTCGTTTGTATGCTTTTAATTTTCTTGAAATATCTAAAACGTAAGATAAAACAAATAAAATTCCTGAAATAAAGCCTGCGACTGCAAAAGCGATTGCGTGAAAATCTTTAATTGTATAGCAGAAGTATGCTATTACGCATAAAAACAATAGTGATAATAATCTTAAAAATAGTATCATTTTTGACTCCTTAAATATTTTAGAACTTTTTGAATTTTTTCATCAGGTTCTATTTGTAACTTTATTCTCTCATTAGAGTTTGGTTTTGTAAACTCTAATTTGTATGCTTGTAAAACTTGTTCTTGTGTTTTAATTTTTTCTGCCTTTGCACCGTATAGAGTGTCGTTGAAAACAGGAGTTCTAAAATAACTCATATGAACTCTGATTTGATGTGTTCTTCCTGTTTTTAGGGTTAATTCAACGAAGGTAGAGTTTTTAAATCTTTCAAGTACTTTATACTCAGTAATACTTGGTTTTCCACCCTCAACAACAGCCATTTTATGCGGTTGAGTCGGGTGTCTGCCGATTGGAAGATTTATTACACCGTACTCATCTTTAACCGAACCTTTTACAACTGCTAAATAACTTCTTATTGCAGTTTTTTGCTTAATTTGTGATGCTAAAAATTCGTGTGTCGGGTTATTTTTAGCAATCATTAATAAACCTGAGGTATTGCGATCAAGTCTATGTAGAATTCCACGTCTGAATTCCCCGTTAATGTCTGATAAGTTGTTGCCATATTTGTATAAAAGAGCATTTACCAGAGTATTTTCACGTTCAATTGTTGTTGGGTGAGTGAGCATTCCTGAAGGTTTGTTTACCACAAGCATATTTTCATCTTCCCAAACAATATCCAGAGGAATATTTTGTGGTTCTATTTTTACTTCTTCAATAACTTGTGGCTCAAATTCAATAATGTCGCCCTCGTGTAATTTGTGCGAAGATTTTTTTACTTCGTTATTAACCAAAACACTACCGTTTTTTATTGCAGATTGAATTTTTGAGCGAGAAATATCAACAATTAAAGTTGATAAATACGTATCAAGTCTGGTATTTTCGTCATTTTCGTCTATTAAAAATTTCATAATTGTTTAAGTTGAGTTCTTGTTAAAAGTAAAAATATTATAACTGCAACGCTTACGTTAATTGCAATGTCTGAAAGATTGAAGATAGGGAAGTTTACGAAGTTCAGGTGAATGAAATCTCGAACATATCCCAATTGAACTCTTTCAAAAAGATTGCTGAAAATTCCGGCCATCAAGAATGAAAGCCAAAAAATTCCGTTGTATGACATAGTTCCAGCGTGTCTTATTATGTATGAAAATAATACAACGAGGGCAGTTACAGACAATGCGATTAACAAGAAAGGGTAACCGTCTAAAATGCTGAAGGCTGCACCTGTATTTTGAGTGTATGTCAAAGAAAAGATGTCGTTAGACACTACTAACCCTGTTCTAATTTCGTTTACAAGGTAGTCTGACAAGTAGCAAATTGCAAAAGAAAGCCCTGCAAACATTAAAAATAAATATGTAATTTTAGTCCACAAGTTTTGCGGTTGTTTCCTTCTTGCCATTTTGTTGTTTTACCTTTGAAAAATCTTTTGTAGGAATAACGTTTGTTCTGGTGATGATGTAGCCCAAACCTGTAACCATAAGTTTAATTTCTTTTTCTTTGTTTACTCTTGCTCGTGTAATTCCGATTGAGGCTACGGTGTATTCGTTTAAATTGTCTTTGTTTGCTTTAAAAACTCTTTCTAAAATGCCACTTTCAGGAAGTTTTCTGAAAACTTCATCTGCATTTACGTGAGGATAAGTAATTTTTTCTTGTCCGATAGAGCCAATTGTAAGCATTTTTTTGTCAGGAAGAACTACATTCAAACTTGCAGTATATTCTTTTCCGGACGGAACAAGTTGAGGAACAATTAATTCCATTTTTACGTCGTTTGCTTCACCGTAAGTTAGAACGGTTTCTTCACTTATAATGTTATCTGAGGTTATAAACCAGTTGTCGCCTATTTTTTCAAGATAATAAAGGCTATCTGATTTACTTTTTAAATAACCTTTGATTTCAATTTCGTCAACTTTTTCAGTTGTTGTTGCATGAGCATATTCGCTAACTGAAGCAATTGCTGTATTTCCAACAATACTAATGCTGTCAATAGACATCGTGTACTTAATATCAGGATATAAACCCCAAGTTTTTTTTACTAAATCAAAGTACATTTCTTTGTTGAAGCCGTCTGCATTGTAGTATTTGCTTGAGTATAGAGATTTTAAACCCTCCATATCATAAGTGTTTGTATAGTTCAATTGTTTTTTTAAGAAAGTTCTTACTTCTTTATCCATTGTTTGAAGTTGCTTTGCAGAAGATTTTGCAGTCGCTTTGTCTACGTATGCAATGTAGTTGTCGCTTGCAAAACAAACCGGACTAAAGATTAATACTGTAAGTAGAGTTAAAACAATTTTTTTCATAGTTTCATTATACCTTAAACATTTACATTTGCCATCATTTCAATAAGTGTGCTTATTGTTGTGTCCATACTAACTATATCTGTCGTTCTTTGTTGTAGGAATGCGTTGATTTGTGGCATCATTTCAATTGCAATATCAAGGCTGGGGTTTGAACCTTGTTGATACATACCTACGTCAATTAAGTCTTTGTTTTCTCTGTATAGAGCAAGAAGTTTACGCATTTTACCCGCAGCGGCTTTGTGTTCAGGCGTTGCAATGGCACTCATTAAACGGGAAATACTTCCTAGAACGTCAATTGCCGGATAATGGTTTGCCTCAGCAACTTTTCTGGATAAGAAAATGTGCCCGTCTGTAATACCACGCACCGTATCTACAATAGGGTCATTAATGTCGTCCCCTTCCATCAATACTGTGTAAAATGCTGTGATAGAACCTTTCGGGCTGTTTCCTGCACGTTCCAAAACTTTTTGTAACCATGAAAAGATTGACGGTGGGTAACCTTTCATTGTTGGCGGTTCACCTAATGATAAACCTACTTCACGACCTGCCATAGCACAACGAGTAATTGTGTCGGTCATTAAGAAAACTTTTTTACCTTTATCTCTAAAATATTCACAGACCGCAGTTGCAGCAAGTAAACATTTTTGACGGATTAATGGTGGTTGGTCGCCTGTTGCACAAACAAGTACAGACTTTTTCATACCTTCTTCGCCAAGAGCATCTTCAATAAACTCTTTAACCTCACGACCACGTTCTCCGATTAGTGCAACAACGTTTACGTCAGCATCAGAATTTCTGGCAATCATACCCAAAAGAGTTGATTTACCAACCCCAGAACCTGCGAATAAACCCATACGTTGTCCGCAACCGAATGTTAAACAAGAGTCAATCGCTCTTACGCCGGTAGAGAACATCTCTGTAATTATAGGACGTTCAAATGGACTTGGCGGAGGACCTTCAATATTTCTCCATTCTGCATGTTCAAGCGGAAGCGGGTGTCCGTCCATAGGATTACCCATAGGGTCTATTAATCGCCCTAATAAGAAATCGCCAACAGGAATTGTGATTGGCTGACCTGTTGATGAAACAAGGCAACCTTGTCCGATACCGTTTCCATCTAAAAGTAAAAGTAATTGAGCAACCTCACCTTTAAATGCCGCAACCTCAGCAGGTTTTTTTTCTCCGGTGTTTGTTTCAATGTAGCACAAATCGCCGATTTTCAGCCCCGGAAGTTTTACTTCTACTGTTAATCCAAGTAACTTTGATACTGTACCTTTGTATTGGTAAAGGCTTGTTCTTTCAAGAACTTCGTGAGTTTTTTCTTTTAATTCGTCTATTCTTGCTTGGTCAATTTCTTCAAACATAAAATAATTGTATCACATTTTTAATAATTTACCCAAAAAAATTAATATTTTGGTAAATAATTTATCTTTAAGGTATAATAAATTCTATAAAAGATACAAAAAAGTAGAAGAACGGGCGAAAAGACGAAGCCCAAAAGAAAGAAGGAAAAATGGTAGATTCAAAAAAAACGCAGTTAGAAATCGGTGGAAAGATTGTAGAAATCGAAACCGGCAAATATGCTAACTCTGCAACATCATCTGTAACAGTTAGATGCGGTGATACAATGGTATTTGTACATTGCTGCGTTAGTAAAGAACCTCGTGTAGGTATTGACTTCTTCCCTTTGTTAATTGATTACGAAGAAAGAATGTCATCAATTGGTCGTATCCCTGGTGGTTACAACCGTTCAGAAGGAAAAGCAAGTGATAAGGCTATTTTAGTTTCAAGATTAATTGATAGACCTATCAGACCTTTATTCCCTAAAGGATATAGAAATGATATTCAAATTGTTGGTCAATTGTTCAGTTATGACCAAGTTAACCAACCTGACACATTGACAATGTTGGGTGCATCTTATGCCTTGATGCTTTCAGGTGCTCCATTTGAAGGACCTATTGGTGCTGTAAGAGTTGGTAGAGATGAAAATGGTAACTTTATTGCTAACCCAACTCACCAAGAAGCAGAAAAATCAGATTTGGATATTGTTGTAGCAGGTACTCATGATTCTGTAATCATGGTTGAAGCAGGTTGTAAGTTCGTAACTGAAGAAGATATTATGAATGCTGTAGAATTTGCTCAAGGTGAAATCAGAAAACAATGTGATAATCAAGTTGAGTTTGCAAAAGAATGTGGTGTTGAAAAACAAGAATTTGTAAATCCATACGATACAACTGAATTGAAAAATATTATTCAAGAAGTTGCAGGTGGTATGATTTACGATGCTTACCACAATTTTGATAGAGCATATAGACAAGAAAAACTTGATGAAGCAAAAAAACTTGTTAAAGAAAGAGTTGAAAGTTTACCTGAAGATCATCAAATTCACATGATGATTGAAGAAACAGGCATTGACTTTGTTGCAGAAGAATTTAAAGCAGCAGAAAAGAAAGTTATGCGTAAAATGATTCTTGAAGAAGGTGTAAGAGCCGACGGAAGAAAACCAAACGAAGTTCGCCCAATTTGGTGTGAAGTTGGTGTAATTCCAAGAGCACATGGTTCAGCGGTATTTACAAGAGGTCAAACTCAAATTCTTTCAGTTGCAACATTAGCAGGCCCTGCGATGAAGCAAGAATTAGACGGTGTAGACCCTCAAACAGAAAAAACTTATATGCATAAATATATTTTCCCTGGATTCTCAGTTGGTGAAGTTAAACCATTGAGAGGACCGGGAAGACGTGAAGTTGGGCATGGTGCTTTGGCAGAACGTGCTAACATTCCTGCTTTACCAAGTCAAGATGAATTTGGTTATACAATTCGTGTAACATCAGATGTATTAGAATCAAACGGTTCTACATCAATGGGTTCAACTTGTGCATCATCAATGGCATTAATGAACGCAGGTGTTCCTGTTAAATGCATGATTGGTGGTGTTGCAATGGGTATGATTAAAGAAGACGGTTATGAACCTGTTGTATTAACAGATATTCAAGGTATTGAAGACTTCTTAGGTGATATGGACTTCAAAGTTACAGGTAACGATGACGGTATTACTGCACTTCAAATGGATATGAAAGCAAAAGGTATTCCTAATGAAACATTAAGAAAAGCCTTATATCAAGCAAAAGACGGCAGATTACACATCTTAGGTAAAATGAGAGAAGTAATTACAGAACCTGCTAAGGAATTATCACCATTTGCACCAAGTATTACAACAATGACTATTCCAACTGAAGACATCGGAACAGTTATCGGACCTGGTGGTAAACAAATTCGTGCTATCATTGATGCTTCAGGTGCTGAAATTGATATTCAAGATTCAGGTCTTGTAACAATCACTTCAAATGACCAAGAAGGTGCTAAGATTGCAATTAATATGATTAAACAACTTACATTCAAACCGGAAGTAGGTATGGTAATGAAAGGTAAAGTTGTAAGAATCATTCCTATCGGTGCTTTTGTTGAATTAGGCGGAGGTAAAGACGGTATGGTTCATATCTCTCAAATTTGCAAAGAAAGAATCGAAACAATCGAGCCTCACGTAAATGTTGGCGATGAAGTAGTTGTTAAGATTATCAAAATCGATGACAAAGGCAGAGTAAACTTAACAATCAAAGGTGTAACAGACGAAGAAAAAGCATCTGTAATGTAATTTGAAAGTTTAATAAGATAAATTAACAGGATCAGTTGGAATAAAATTTCAGCAGATCCTGTTTTTGTTACGAAAAATTAATATAATATTTTTTTTAAGCAATTTTTGATATTTACCTAATTTACATGCGACATATGTAGAAAATAAGTTATAAGGAAGGAAGGAAGGTTTAAAAATGAATGTTTCTACAAATGTTATGCAGCCAAGTTTTCAAGCACGCCTAAAGAACAATGATTTAACAAAAAATATTGTGAATAAAATGGATGATAAAGAGGCATTTGCAATGAAAGATGCTCTTACTAAATTGACAAAAGTTGCTCCTAATGATATTTTGGAAGTGAAACAAGTCGGAATGTCGGGTAAACGTGGTCCAATTTATGGTGTTGTGAATGAAGCGCGAAATAAACAAGTTGAGATTGGAGGATCGAATGGTAGGCTTGTTGATATTTTGAACAAGGCTTCTGAAAAAGGTTCAGAAATGTATAATAGATTGTTTGAATCTGATGCAGATAAGGCTAAAAAAGATATTTTTGATATGATGGCTTAATTAAATAAATTAATAGGGCGGTTGGGATAAAATCCCAACCGCTTTTGTTATTTATACCAAGTATGTGATATACATTGTGGTATCTTAAATATTTTGCGAAAAATTTTATCAGAAATTTTTCGCAAAAAAAAACCACTTAAAAAAGTGGTCTGGAATTTTTTTTGTAATTCCTCGTGTAGAAGGTTAGTGTGTAGGTTAGTGTGTAGTGTGTGTTTGTTAAAAAACTGTTTTTGAATTAACTCTCGTTTAATCCTCTCGTACTTATATAAAGTATTTTTTAAAGGACAAATTTCAGACATGTGGATTTTTGTTACATATCTTTACAAATGTCCGTAAAACTCAATAATAATCTTATTTTGTTTAATATATATTCTGTGTTATAATAAAAGAAAGTTAAAAATATAAGGAAAAAATCATGTCAGTAAAAAAGATTTTGAAATTTGGCGAGCAATGTTTGAGAGAAAAAGCGAAAGATGTTCATAAAGTTTCTAAAAAAATTCAAGATTTAGTAACAGATTTACTTGATACAATGTATGCTAAAAATGGTGTTGGGCTTGCAGCACCTCAAATTGGTGAGAGTTATAGAGTTTTTGTAGTTGATGTTTCAACCGGCGACGAACCTTTAAATCCAATTGTTTTTATAAATCCTAAAATAATCAAAAAATCAGGTGCAACAATTAGCCATGAAGGTTGTTTGAGTTTTCCTGAGGCTTATACTGACGTTAGAAGATATAGCGACATTATGGTTAAGGCGATGGATAGAAAAGGTCGTTCCTTTGTTCTTGAAGCACACGATGGAACTCTTTTGGCTCGTTGTATTCAACATGAATATGACCATTTAGACGGAGTTTTATTTGTTGACCATGCAATTAATCGTTTTGAAACAGAAGAAGAACTTAGTAAAAATGATTTACCACCTTTAGAAATAGATAAAATGATAGATGAACCGGAACTGGCAGAAAAAATCGATAAATTATTAGAAGAAGTTGAGGTTAATGAATCAGAAGATGAAAAATAAAATCAAAGTTGTATTTTTTGGAACGCCGAAAATTGCCTTAAAATCGTTAGAATATCTGATAAATTCTGAAAAAATTGATGTTCTTGCCGTTGTAACTCAACCTGACAAGCCTGCCGGTCGTGGACATAAATTAACTATGTCGCCGATAAAACAATGTGCGTTAGAGCATAATTTACCTGTTTTTCAACCAAAATCTATAAGAAAAGAGCCTGAAATTCAAGAAGAAATAAAAAAACTTGAGCCGGATTTTTTTGTAACCTTTGCTTTTGGACAAATTTTATCGCAGGAAGTTTTAGATATTCCAAAATACGAAACAATTAATCTTCATGCTTCGTTATTACCTAAATATAGGGGGGCAAATCCATTGCAAAGAGCGATTATTGACGGTGAAGCACAAACAGGTATTTGCACAATGATTACAGAATTTGGATTAGATTGTGGTGATGTTTGCATGAAAGAGCCGATTGAAATTTCGCAAACTTTAAACTGTGTTCAACTTTTTGATATTGTTGCAGAAAAATCACCAAAAATGATTGAAGATACATTAGTAGGCTTGACTGATAAAACAATTATTCCTCAAAAACAGTGTGAGGACTGTGTTTGTATGGCAAATAAACTTACAAAAGAGGAATGTAAAATTGATTGGACTAAATCTGCACAAGATATTCATAATTTAGTACGTGGTATCTATCAATGCCCGAGTGCGTATTTTTTAGTGAATGATAAGATTATAAAAGTTTTGGAAACAAGAGTAGAAAACGGTTCTGGTACTGCGGGTGAGTTTATAAATGTTACAAAAGAAGGTGTTGAAGTTGCTTGTGGTAGCGGAAGTCTTTTGTTATTAAAGGTTAAACCCGAGGGTAAAGGTGAAATGCCCGCAAGAGATTGGTATAATGGAGTGAAAAATGCTATCAAAAGGAATTAGAGGTGCTATTACAGTTGATGCAAACACTGAAGATGCTTTGAAAGAAGCAACGTTAGAACTTTTGAGTGAACTGGTAGAAAAAAATAATATAGAGGAAGCCGATATTTCACATGTATTTTTTACGTTGACAGATGATTTGAATGCAGGATTTCCTGCCAAATATGCTCGCTTAGATTTTGGTTGGAAAAATGTTGCAATGATGTGTCATCATGAATTAAACGTACCAAATTCTTTGAAAATGTGTTTAAGAGTTTTGGTTGTCGTAAACTGTGGTGAAGAATTTGAACCTGAATTTGTTTATCTAAAAGGTGCGTCAAAACTAAGAGGTTAGAATGATTTATTTTGACAATTTAACCTTAAAGGCTTTTGTAGAAGAAAATCGAGAATTTTTTACTAATGCAAGAATTCAAAAAATTCAGCAACCTACAAGACGTGAATTTATTTTTACTTTGCGAAACAACAGTGAAACTCGCAAATTTTACGTGAATATTACACCAAACCTACATCACGTATGTTTTATGAGCAAAGAAAACGAGGGAAAACGTTATATAACTATTCCGTCAAAACCTCCGATGTTTTGTATGCTTTTGAGAAAATACGTTGAGAGTGCAAAGATTATCAAGGTTGAACAACCTCATTATGAAAGAATTTTAGAACTTTATATTGAGGCTTATGATGAACTTGGTGGAAGAATGCCGTTGTGTCTTGCAATAGAACTTATGGGTAAACATTCAAATATCGCACTTTACAATTTGCGTACCGGCATGATTTTAGGCTGTGCACACAATGTCGGGGCTGAAAAGAGTCGTGATAGAGAAATGATGGGTAATGTTCCGTATATTTATCCGCCTAAACAAAATAAGCGTGATTTTTTGAGTTATTGCGGAAGTATTTGCTATGAAACTCTTGCAGATGATTTTTTAGGTTTTTCAAAACCTTTTGCTCAGATGTGTAAAGGGCTTGATTCTGAAAAAATAAAAGATTTTTTAGAGTTAAAGGGTGTTTCGCCTGTAATAAGTGAAGATTTTTCAACTTATTCTTTGTTTTCCGAACTATTAAATGGTATTTCTCAGCAAAATGTGAATGCGATGATTGATAATTATTTTTCATATCATCAAAATAAAGAGATTTTATCTGCATTAAAACAAAAATTACAGACAAATATTTTACACAAATTAAAAAAAGCGAATAATTCGTTAGAAAAAATCGAAAGACAACTTCAAAAAGAGAAAAATGCCGATAAATACAGAAAGTATGGCGATTTGATTATGGCAAATCTTTATAATTTAAAGGATTTTCAAAAAAGTTGTACTTTAACAGATTGGGAAACAAATTCTGAAATTAAAATTGATTTAGACGAAACAAAAACGGCAAAAGACAATGCTAATCGATATTTTAAACTTTATAATAAAGCAAAACGTTCGACTGAAAAATTATTAGAATTAAAACAAGAATTAAGTGATGAAATAGGGTATTGTAATCAAACACTTTATACTATAGAAGTCGCTGATAATAACGAGATTTTGCAAGAAATCAAGCAAGAAATTTTTCCGGAAGAAAATACAAAGAAAACAAAATCAACACAAGTAGAAGAACGTGAAATTTTGGGACATTTGGTTTATGTTGGTAAAAACAATAAACAGAATGACTATATTATTTCAAAACTTGCAAAAGATAATGATTTGTGGTTTCACACACACACATGTGCGGGTTCTCACGTGCTTTTGAGGTTGCAAGGTAGCGAAGAACCGTCTGAGGAGTTGATTTATGAGTGTGCAAAGATTGCAAAACGTTTTTCGCAAGGAGCAAATTCAAGTAAAATCGGGGTGATTTACACAAAACGCAAGTATTTACGAAAACCTCCCGCAGCAAATTTAGGTTATGTAACTTACAAAAACGAACAAGAAATAATAATTGATTAGTGTAAATCTGTTGTATGGCAGTCTGTTCCACCTGTTTTTATAAGATTATATTTATCAGCGATTTTTTCGACAGTTGCTTTTTTATGAAATTTTATAATTCCTCTGTGTCTGTCATAAGGATAAAAACATTCAAGTCCGTCAAGTCCAAATGACATAAGAGTTTTTACAAATTTGTCTAAATTAATACACCAACAACATGCAGGGTGTGCAAGAACTGTAATTCCGCCTGCATTGTGGATTGCAGGAATTAATTTTTTAATATCTCTTTTTGCAAAAATTCTTACAATATCAAGTTCAGTTTCTTTCTTTGAATTTGCCAAAAAAGGTTTAAGGCATTCATTATTTACGTCAATTCCGTAGGCTAATAAGTGAAAAAAAGTGGTTTTATACCAACAATCAAACTCAATTGCCGGAATTACCATGTTTTCTTGAGAAATTTCAGATATTTTATGTGCTTCAACCGTATTGTGGTCTGCAATTGCGATGTATTGATAACCTTTATTTTTTGCTTGGTTCAAAATCTCCTCTGGAGTAGCCTGTCCGTCAGAGTACGTTGTGTGTATATGTAAATTTACGTTATTTTCAAAATCTTTTTCAGTAAAGGTTTTTATTAATTCTTTGTAATTCATTTTAAAAATCAGTCCATTTGTTATAAAATGATTATACAATAAAAATGAGGTTAACGAATAATGGCAAAAGATAATAAAACCGTATTTGAAATATTTATAGAGGGTGTTGGAATTTATGCAAAACATTTTACAACATTTTTTAAATATATGTCGTTTCCAATTTGGGGGCAACTTTTGGGTGTAGTTTTATCTTTGGCTTTGCCTTTGTGGTTTGCTTTTAATGTTTCTACAGCATTTTCGGATAGCAATCTTGCTTATGTTATTACTTTATTGTTATGTATTCCGGGGCTAATTATTTTTACAAAAGCATTGTGGGAATACTTAGTTGCCTATGTTGCCGTTAATTCAATGACAGAAAATACAGTAAAATCAGGCAGAATTTATGATATAAATGCTCATAAAAAAGTTGCAACAATGTCTAAAAGAGTTGGAGAATTTGTTGTTTTATGGCTTTTATTTGGGTTGTTTTCCTTGATTGGAATACTTCCGCCAATGTGGTTTTTTGTGATAATAATTTTTGTATTTATTGTATTAATTTTTCAAGTGTTCACTTTTGAAAAAAATCTTACACCTTGGGAATGTTTTATAAGAAGTAAAGATTTGGTTAAAACCAATTTTTGGGGAACGGTTGGCTTGATGATTTTAGTCGGTGGTCTGACTTATTTTTTACTTCCAAAAATTGCTGAAATGATTTTTGATTTTTTACGTTTTACGGTTTTATTAAATATGTGGTTTGACCCGTTGATTTCGACAAGTTTACCGCTAGACCAATGGAATTCAGCATTGTCTGCGTTGAATGTTTCTTATATGATAACATCTCTTGAAATTACAAAAACAATTGTATCAACTTTAATTTCAACCCTTGTAATTTTCTATACGTTGCCATTACGTTCAATCTGTTGGACTTTATGGTATAAACAGTTAAGTATTAATGAAATTAAATCAAAAAAATCTAAATCTAAAAAGGCAAAATCCGAAAATGTTTAGATGTAAAAATTGTAAAAATATTGATAAATTTGAATTGATGTTTGCTGAGGATTATCAAGGCAACAGGGATTTTAAACAAAAATATAATAGCAAGCGTCAAATTGAGATTACAATTGATGGATATTCATTTGTTCCGACATTGGATTTTATGAATGAACATGCAGTTTGCAAATATTGTGGACACATTTTTACTTGGCAATACGAATAAGAAAGGCAAAATATGAGAAAAGACGGAAGAAAAAATAACGAATTAAGACCGGTTCATTTTACAAAGGATTTTACAAAAAATGCACTAGGTTCAGTTTTAGTCGAATTTGGTGATACAAAAGTCATAACAACTGCTTCAGTTGCTATGAAACAACCAAAATGGATGGACAAAGATTCAACTCAAGGCTGGGTTACAGCAGAATATTCTCTTTTACCGTCTTCAACTTCTACAAGATGTGAAAGAGAAAGAACTAAAATTTCAGGAAGAACTCAAGAAATTCAAAGACTTATCGGAAGAAGTTTGAGAGCCTGTGTTGATATGGAAAAACTTCCTAAAATGACTATTACGATTGATGCTGATGTTATTCAAGCAGACGGCGGAACAAGAACTGCAAGTATTTGCGGAGGTTTCATTGCTTTAAAAATTGCGATTAAAAAATTAATGGAGCAAGGTCTTTTGGAAGAAAATCCAATTATTGAGGAAATTGGTGCAATTTCTTGTGGAATTGTTGATGGCGATGTTCGTCTTGATTTGTGTTATGAAGAAGATTCTCATGCTCAGGTTGATTCAAATGTTGTAATGACAAAGTCCGGTAAAATTATTGAGTTTCAAACAACCGCAGAGGGCGAACCTTATGAGCAATCTCAACTAATTGAAATTTTTAATATGGCAAAATCCGGTATTGAACAAATAATTAATATGTATGAATAGTTTAATAAAGAAAAACGGACTCGATTAAAAATCGAGTCCGTTTTTTTTTTATTTGAAATTTATCTAAAATCAGGAATTAAACACAAATCTTTTCTGTGTTTTTTACCGTCAAATTCAATTAATTCAATTTCGTCATACAAGTTTTCAACCGCATGAGAGATTGTTTTTGCGTTTTTTGTAATTAATAAAGTTCTGTCGCCAACAGTTTCGTATTCCAAATATTTGTTTTTGATAGTATTGAAGTGAGCAACTTTTGTCGACTCGTCTAATTTGTCTAATCCTGATATTATTGAACCGCTTTTTCTGCCTGCTGAAAGAACCGCAGAAACAGCAAAATTTTCGGACATCGCAATATTTTCATAATCATCTGCAAATGTACCCATTGCACATGCTTGAATTAGGTCGAATAAATTTTCGTCCATAATAGATAAAACCCCTTGACAGTCGTGTTCTTGAAGTGAAGTATTATATTCCAGAGCAACAATTTGGTTTTCAGGTGTTAAAACTGCATCTAAACCTAAAATTCCGACGTACGGAGTTCCGTTTTCTGCTAAGCGATTAAGAGTCGGGAAGATAATTTCTTCCAGAATAAATCTTTCGTTATCTGCTGAAATCTTATAATCTGGTGTGTAACAACCCATTCCAGAGGTTAAAACTCCAAAATCTCCATCGTGTGAGAATTTGTAGTTTGCAACACTTGAAAGAGGTAGAGCGTTGTAGCCGTCTGTAACTACGTAATAAGAAAATTCGTGTCCATAAACGTAATCTTCAATAATTACACGTTGTTCGCCTCGCAAAAAGGATTCTTCGATGAATGATTTTGCAATAGAGTATGTACTGCAAACCAATGTTCCATTAACCCCTCGGTGTTCGTCTGTTTTAGTTACGATAGGCATTTGACAGTTTCTAATATAATCAAGGGCTAAATTAGATTTTTCAAAAATCCCAAATTTTGGTGTTGGAATTCTTAATTTATACATAAATTTTTTGCCATAAGATTTGCAAGTACAAATTTCTGCACTTTGAGCAGTCGGTCCAAATACTAACTGTCCGTTGTCTGCAAAAAATCCTGCAATATCTGCTTTAATTGCTTTTTCGCTTGAAACGACAGTTAAATCAATGTTGTTTTCTAATGCAAATTCCAATAGTTCAATTGGTGAATCTTCGCTTATATCAACGCATGTGCAAAATTCCTTCATTGCATCATTGCCTCTTGCAACAAAAATTTTTTCAACACATTCAAGTTCGGATAATTTTTTAGCAAATGCAAATTCTTTTGCACAATTTCCAATAATTAATACATTTTTACGATTTATTTTTTCCATAAAAAGATTATACTACATAAAAAGAATGAGATTTGTTAAGAAATATTAAAAATTTCTGATAAATTTCGATAAAAAATATGACTTTTAATTTTTCTTCATTAAATACTTTACGTTGAGAGAGAAAAATTCGCGAGAGAGGACTACATAATGGCAAACACAAATAATTTAATTTCTATATTTAACAAGGTTTTAACCCCGACAACTATTCAACAAAGACAAACAACAGCACAACCTGTTCAAACTGTTGATACAACAAATCCGTTCAATCCGAACCCATTTGTTAATACAAAAGTTGATATGAATACATACGCAAAAAACAGACCTGTTCAAGGCGGTTATTTTGCAGGTTACTACAACGGAAAACCAAATATTGTTGGCAGAAGACTTTTTGTTGAAGTTTAGTACTTTTTGCAAATAAATTTGATTTTATCAGATTGTTTATAAAAATTTCATAATTGATAAGGTAAAGATGAGCAGGACACATTAAATCAATTGATTAGTGTGTCCTCCTTGCATGTAATCTTTTATAGTATTTAATGATGTTTTTAAAATTCTCTCTATGGAATCTTGTGTACTGTAGGCAACATGCGGTGTTAAAATGACGTTGTCCAATTGTGCTAATTTTCTGGTTATTACAAGTTTTTCAATACAATTTGGGTTAGATTTTTTTATTTTGGCTGTTATATTTTTTTCTGAAAAAGCGATATTTTCGCATTCAATTACATCTAACCCTGCACCAGCAAGGTTTTCTGTTATTATAGCGTCATATAAATCTTCTGTGTTTACAAGTTCACCTCGTGAGGTATTTATCAAAAATGCCGTTGATTTCATTATCGCAAACTCTTTTCTGGTAATTATTTCACGAGTGTCCTTTGTTAAGGGAACATGTAACGTGATTATGTCTGAATTTTTCAGTAAGGTTGTTTTATCTGTGTATTTGACGTTATATTTTTCGATTATCTCCGGATTTTCTCGCTCGTCAATGGCTAAAATATTCATTCCGAATGCATTAGCAACTTTACAAACTTCTGCACCTATCGCACCTGTCCCAATTACACCGAGTGTAAGTTTGTCTAATTCTCTGCCAACATAGTTGTGATATTCGAATTTGTAGGCTTTGACATCTCTTTGTGCAATAAAAATTTTTCTGATTAAATTAATCATTAGTCCAAAAGTATATTGTACGACGGCTTTACAGCCATAGTTTTCGACGTTCAAAACTTTTATGTTTTTGTTTTTGCAATCCTCAAGACTGATGTGGTCGTACCCTGTAGAGCGAGTTGAAAGAATTTTTAAATTAGGAAAATTACTTAAAACCGTATCATTTATACTAGAAGTGATAAAAACACTTACAACAGTTGCTTCATTTTTTAGATGTTCAGGTAAATTTTCAACTGTAATTTCGTTCAGGCTTTCCTCAAAAAAATGAATATCAAACCCCTCAAGTTTATTCTTTTTGAAAAAATCTTGTTCAGATGGTTTATAGTCAAATAAAAGTACTTTTATTATCATGATTTCTCCTTTTTTAGAAATTATTGCCGAATATAATAATTTTTTCTATTGTACAAAATGACAAAGAAAAAATGAATTGTATTGTCTAAATGTCGAATGAATAAACAGCGAAAATAACGTAAATTATTAGTATAAGAATCTGTTTCCACGTAATTCTTCTGTGATTAGACAGAGCAAAAATTTAGACGTGGGGCAAAAAGGACAAGGTGATTTGCGACCTTGTCCTCTTAATTTAAAATATTCCGCCGACACTTCGTGTCGGCGGAATGTTTTTTATAAAAAATTATTGATACATTGTATGTAAAAATTCGTTGTAGACATCTGAGGTATATTTTTTAGAGGCATCAGATGTGTTAAAAATATTATTGTAATGGCTTGTAACATCGCCATAGGTTGAACGATTTTCGCCATACTCCATTAAATCGTGAGTATTTGAATAAGGACTTAGCGGGAATAAATCGTGCATTTGCATATAAACAGGAAGTTTCCAACCTGATTCTCTGTATGCGTTTAACGAATTTTTAATTCTGTTTAATCTTTGTTCAAAAGGCATTCCACCTCTGTCGTTGTCATCAGAGATTATCGGGCCTGCTGCATATTCGTCATTCCAACGTTGTTTGTCGTATTCGTGAAGTACGCTGTTAAAATTATCTGCTCGACCCCAGTCGTTTCCGGCAGTTAAGCCCATTTCTTTAAATCGGGGATTTAAATCGCATTTTTCACCAATTAGAGCAATGTCATTTCTGCCTGTTTTTGAACGGATTTGTTGGGTTATGTATTGCATTTGTTTGAAGTTTGGAACTGCACCTGAACCGCAATAGTTGCCCATATCCCAATTACCAACGTGTTTTGCACTGTCAAAGAAGATTGAATCAAAACCTAAGTCAACAGCCCAACAACAAGCATCAATGTAGGCTTTTTCGTGTTTATTCCAGTCAAAAGGTTCGCCTTTTACGGTCATTTGACCTGCCGAAAGTGGCATTCTTATACCTGTTTTTAAACCTCTCAAATGAGCCATATCATTGAAGGCTTTGACTTGTTCATCGTCGCCCATTTTTTGATTTCCTCGAGAAAGTTTATCTGAGGTTAAATTTTTTGAAATTCCAGAATGTAAATCAACTGTGTAAAGCGAAGAACGTCCTGTTCTTCCGTCATTTTCTCTGTACATTGCAGGATACAATTGAGAAAGTACAATACAATTTGCATTACTCTTGCTTGATGGTGGAATTGCCGGAAGCAATTTCATAACATTAAGTAAACCCTCACTTTTTTTGTCGCCCTCGGTTAGAGCAACTGTTCTGGGGTTAATTTCGATATAATTTGCTCGTCGCCCCCATTTGTCGCCATAGTTTGGAGTTGGAATGTATGAAGGTATTCCCGGATAACAACTTGGCTGTTTATTAAGAGTGCAAATAGATTGAATTGCATCCATTGGGGTACGTTTTAGTAAATCTTCCGGTCGTGTTGCAACCCATTTTTTCCAACCTGTGTCGCCACCTTTAAATAAATCCCTTTTTGTTTGGTTATCTTCATAAACATCGTTGTTACCTTTTAGTATCCAAAAAAGTTTTTTTGCAGGTTGTTGGTCGCCATAATATCCTTTAAAGTTTACGATTGCTTTGTTGTAAACTCCAGAAAGTTCTAATGCAGATGCGGAAGTTTTCTTCAACTCTTTTGGTGTTGTCATTAGAGATGAAGAATTAACATTTATTTTTTGTGCGAATTTAACCGAATTTACGGACTGAACTTTCATAATAAGATTAAGGTGTGTAATAAGATTTTTTGCTAAGGCATGAAAAATTTATTTACATATTTTTACACGAGAATTTTCAAGTAATAAAAATTCGTTTATTTTATGGTCAATTCTTGTTGAAAATCTTTCGTTGATTTCTTTTATAAAATAACAAGGGCTTGTAACATTGATTTCAATAATTTTTTCATCAACTACATCAAGTCCTGCCATTAAAATTCCAAGTTTTTTAAGACCTTGAGCAACGACAGAGAATTTTTCTTTTTCACTATCATTCATAACTGCTTTTTTTAAGTATTCGTCGCTATGAGTATTGAATTTGAAATCGTCTTTTGTTGGAATTTTTAGAACGCATTCGTCTAAAACTTCGCCGTTTAAAATTAATACACGTTTGTCGCCAAATTGTGCTTGGGGTATGTATTTTTGAACCATGCAAACACTTTTAAAATTGTTTGTTAAAGTTTTTATTATACTTAATGTATTTTTATCGCCATTTTTTAAATACATTACACCTGAGCCAAAACATTGATTTAGTGGTTTTAAAATAATTTCGCCTTGCTCTGCTAAAAAGTTTTCGATTTCATCTTTTGATGCGGTTACAATGTTTTCCGGCATGAATTCTTTAAAATAATTTGCGTGAAGTTTTTCGTTGAAATCTCTAATTGCCTTTGTATCATTGATAATTTCTGTTTTGTTTCGGTCTACAAAATCAAAAATATATGTTGCATTTATATAATCATTATCAACCGGTGGGTCAGGTCGGAAAAAGATTTTTTCAAAATCTTCTAAAACATAGTCTGCAAAAGAGTCTTTGTCATAAAAAATGTCATCTTTTTCGGTGTAAGTTCTCCAACAATTTGCACAACCTTTTCCTTGTTTTAAAGAAAGATTGTCGATAGTTGTAATGTATGTTTCGACTCCATTTTCTAAAAGTCCTTTTACTATCCAAAAATTCGTTACAAGTTGATTAAATTCAAAATATTTTAATTCGATTCTATCAATAACAACGAGCATTTTACGCATAATTCACCTACCTATACAAAAATTTTAGCACGAAAACCTTTTATAAAAATAGGTAAGTTAGAGAAAATATAAAAAATATCCTCTTTTTGTAGGTATAAATTTTGATAGAATACTGCATAATGTATGTATGGAGAGAGAGAAGGAAAGAAGCAGTAACCCGTTTACTGTGTCAGAGAGATTTAAACAAACGACAAGTCCGTTTTTGATAGACGGGTACGATTCAACGATGTTGGAAGAAAGAGCATATCTGAAGTTAGATGACGAGATGCTTAAATTGGAATATAGAATTAATCGACTGGAAGAGGACTTAATGATTATTAACGAAGAAATTGAAGCAGCCTTAAACATCGAGGATCAATCACGATTAGAGTTTTTGAAAACGAAGAAATCTGCAATCGAAAAAGAAATCAATATTCTAAATGATAAATATTATGATATTGGTGCAATGTCAAAATTCACAACTATCGTAAGTGCTTTGTTTAGAAAACGTTTTAAAAAAGACAAAGGTGTTATTCAAAAGATTAAATATTTCTTTTCAAAATACATTTTGTCTGTGTTTTCAAAAAGATTGAATTTTACATTTAATCTTCGAGAATCATTGTCAAAACTTGCAGATATAAATAGAAGTGTAGATGAGTTAATAAGTTTAAGAATACCATTTGGCGGACTAACCGGCAGATATGAAAAATTAACAAATTATATAATAAAAGCCAACGATATTCATGCTAAAATTTCTCAAAACGTAAATGATTTTGAAGAAAAAGCACCAGAAATCAGACCAAACGGAGTTGGTGGTTTATTGGATTTGAAACAATAAGGATATAATCCAATCATCACATAAATGAAAAAGCACAATTTATTTGTGCTTTTTTGCTGTTTGAATTATAATAAATTTAACAAGAATTAAGGAGAAAAAGATGAATGAACTTTTGAAAAAAAGTGCAACTGAACAAAGAAAAGCACTTTTAAATAAAGAAATCTCTGCTGTAGAACTTGCAAATGCTACATTTGAAAGAATTGATGAAGTTGAAGATAAAATTAAAGCATTCAATTCATTAACTAAGGAAACAGCATTAGAAACAGCAAAAAAAGTAGATGAAAAAATTGCTAAAGGTGAAGAATTACCATTGTTAGCGGGTATTCCTTTAGTTTTAAAAGATAATATGAATTTAGTTGGTTCAAAAACAACTGCTTCAAGTAAAATTTTGGAAAACTTTGTTTCTCCATACAATGCTACAATTACTGATAAATTGTTGAATAATTTAGTTCCAATTGTTGCAAAAGCAAACTTAGACGAATTTGCAATGGGTTCTTCAAATGAAAACTCTGCATTTAATAAAGTTCACAATCCTTGGAATTTAAATAAAGTTCCGGGTGGTTCTTCAGGCGGTTCTGCTGCATCAGTTGCAGCATGTGAAGCAACATTATCATTAGGTTCTGATACCGGTGGAAGTATTCGTCTTCCTGCAAGTTTCTGCGGTATTGTTGGTATGAAGCCGACTTATGGTCGTGTTTCAAGATATGGCTTAATTGCATTTGCTTCATCTTTGGATCAAATTGGTCCATTTGCGAGAACTGTTGAAGACGCAGCAAATTTATTACAAGTTATTTCAGGTCATGACCCTAAAGACTCAACTTCTTTAGATTTACCTGTAGAAAACTATTCTGCATCTTTAAACAACGATATTAAAGGCAGAAAAGTTGGCGTAATTAAGGAATTAATGGGTGAAGGTTTGTCAGATGATGTAAGAAATGCAATTGAAATGGCAATTGAAACTTACAAACAACAAGGTTGTGAAATAGTTGAAGTTTCTCTGCCAAACTTAAAATATTCAATCGGTATTTACTATATTCTTGCAACAGCAGAATGTAGTTCAAACTTAGCAAGATTTGACGGTGTAAAATACGGTTACCGTCATGCAGATGCTCAAAATCTTTTAGAAATGTACACAAAAACTCGTGCAGAAGGCTTTGGAGCAGAAGTAAAACGTAGAATAATGCTTGGAACATACGCATTATCTTCAGGTTATTATGATGCGTATTATAAAAAAGCACAACAAATGAGAAGATTAGTAAAAGAAGATTTCGACAAAGTATTTGAACAAGTTGATATTTTAATCTCTCCAACTTGCCCAAATACAGCATTCGATATTGGTGCAAGAACAGAAGACCCACTTGCAATGTATTTAACAGATATTGCAACAATCTCTGCAAACTTGGCAGGTATTCCGGGAATTAGTGTTCCTGCCGGTTTTGATAAAGACGGTATGCCAATCGGTTTACAAATTCTTGCTCCACAATTGAAAGAAGCCGATTTGTTTAACTTCTCTTACAAATTTGAACAACAACACGATTTCTATAAACAAATTGCTAATGTGTAATTAGTTTTAGCATAAGAGAATAAAGAATAAAAGAAACGGCTCGATTTTCAATCGAGCCGTTTCTTTTTAAATTATTTATAAAATACTAATGAATATAAGTATTAATTTTTTCGATAATGTCATCTAAAACGTAATCTGCTTGGTCGTGAGGAACTTGGCAAGTACCTGCGTTTCTGTGTCCGCCACCGCCGTGTTCAGCCATCAATTCAGCAACATTTAATTGAGATGTTCTGTTTAAGACAGATTTACCAACAGCAAATACGGTTTTTGTTCCGTTCTTACCCATAATTTTATGAATAGAAACATTGCACTCAGGGAATAGTGCATAAATCATAAATCTGTTACCAACGTGAATTTTATTTTCGTCTTTATAATTTACAAGAACAACATTGTCGTAAACAGTAGAGCAACGTTTTAGTTGTTTGATGAATTCTTCTTGTTCTGCTCTATAGAAATCTGCTCTGATTTTGATGTCAGGAGCATCAAGAATTTCATCAATATCAGATGTTGATTGAATAATATCAATTACGTATCTCATAAAATCAAAGTTATTCAATCTAAATCTAGAATCATATCTGCCTAAGCCTGTTCTAGGGTCTAAAAGGTAGTTAAGCATTAACCAGCCTTTTGGATTTTTAATTTCATCTTCTGTAACGTTTCCAGAATCTGCTCTATCCACGCAATCAAGCATTTCACTCCATTCTTTAGGAAATTTATCAGCACCACCAAAATATTCGTAAATAACTCTGGTTGCTGATTTTGCAACAGGGTTGATAATGTGGTTAGAACGTCTGTCGTAAGCACGCATGTCTTCTGAGTAATGGTGGTCGAAAACAAAGTGTGCATTTTCATTGTATGGTAAGTTTGTAATGATGTTATCGTCAGTAACTTTAATTTTACCGTCTTGAACATCTTTTGGGTGGCAGAATTCAATGTCATCAATCATGTTGAACTTTTTTAATAAAGTTGCTGACATAATGCCGTCTAAGTCTGCACGAGTTAACAATTTGTACTTCTTCATTTTTTATCCTTTTTATTACCGTTATTTTACTACTTTTGCTATTTCGGCTGTTATATCATTACCGCCGTATAAAACTACAGATTTTGATAAAACTAAGTCATATCCTGCACTTTTTGCTTCTGTTTGAATTGTTTTACTTATTGATTTATCAATTTCCTCTAATTTTTTTGCATATTTTTTATCATTTGTATTTTTTAGGTACGTAATATCATTTTCGTACTTTTTAATTAATTCTTGTTTTTTCTTTTCGTCTTTTTGTTTTGCAATTTCTGTTTGTGCTTTTTTTATTGTTGCTTTTAATTCTTGATTTTTTTTAACTTGTTCATTTTGCAATGCTTGAACTTGTTTTGATGCTGATACAACTTGTCTTACATCAACATAACCAACTTTGAAATCTGCTGGTGATTTTGACATCGCAAAATTGCTTGTAATTAAACCTAAAATAAAGGCAAAAGCAACCATTATTGTAAATTTGTTTTGCATTGTTCTCTCCTGTGAAACTCCAACGTTATATTATAATAATATAAAAAAATTAAAAAGTCTACAAAATAAGCATTTCTTAAAATTTCTTTCTATTTTCTTGTAAACAAATTCGGTTGGGTTAAAATTGTTTTATGAATATTTTATTTTTGCACAGAAATTTTCCCGCACAATTTAGGTATATTGCACCTTTTTTGGCAAGTAACCCTAATAACAATGTTGTTTTTGTAACCAATAATAAAACCGTAAATTTTCCGAATATAAAAAAAATAGTTTACGAATTAAAACGTGAAATACCAAAGGATTGCCATGGTTATTTACGTTTTTATGAGGAAGCAATTATTCATGGTCAGGCGGTTGCAGAGGAATTGATTAAACTGAAAAATCAAGGATTTCAGCCGGATATAATTTACGGACATTCTTGGGGGCAAACTTTGTTTGTAAAAGATATTTTTCCTGAAGTGCCGGTTTTATGCTACTTTGAATGGTTTTATAATGCAGTAGGTGGCGATATTGGTTTTGACGGAAAAACATTATCTGTCGACGAGTTGGCAAAATTGAGAATAAAAAATTCGCATATTTTAATTGATTTGTATAGTTGTGATGCAGGAATTTCTCCGACAAAATTTCAGGCAAAGCAATTCCCAAAAGAATTTCAGCATAAAATAAAAATTCTGCATGACGGAATTGATACCGATTTTTGTAAACCTGACGAAAATGCTAAGTTTTATTTGAAAGAAAAAGGTTTAACTTTAACAAAAAGGGATGAAGTTATAACGTATGCAACTCGAGGAATGGAGGCATATCGAGGTTTTCCTGAATTTATGCAGGCAGTTTCAATTTTACTTAAAAAACGTTCTAATTTACAAGTGGTTATTGCGGGTGAAGATAGAGTTTGTTATGGGGCAAAACTTTCGGGTACGACATACAAAAAAATGATGCTTGAAAAATTAGATTTGGATTTAGATAGAGTTCATTTTGTCGGAAGTTTACCGTTTAATGAATACGTAAACCTTTTGCAAATCTCCTCTGCACATGTTTATTTGACATATCCGTTTGTATGTTCTTGGTCATTGTTAGACTCAATGTCTTGCGGTTGTCCTATTGTTGCATCTGCAACTGAGCCGGTTATGGAATTTATTGAAAACGAAAAAGAAGGAATTTTATTTAATTTTTATAATATTAAAGAACAAGTCGAAAAAATTGAATTTGCTCTTGAAAATAAAGATTATATGCAAAAACTTCGTGAAAATGCACGATTTAAAATTGAAGAACAATATGCTCTTAAAAACCTTTTACCAAAGCATGTTGAATACTTAAATGAAATTTTAAACAGAGCGAATTAGCCGAGTTGTCTAATAGATTTGTTTTAAAACTTTTTATTATTATTTGAATAATAAAAAGGAGATTTCTATGAAGATTAATTTAAAAATTTTAGTTATGGCTTTTTTGATGATTTTTATAATGTCAGCAAATGTTGTAAATGCAGATACTACAAAGATTGCAGTTGTTGACCTTCAAAAAGTTGTATCAAATTCTAAACAAGTAAAAGTTTTGAAAGAGGAACAATATAAAAAGGCTACAGATTTAGAAAAATGGTTAGAGGTTGTTAAAAAAGATATTGAAAAACAATCTACAGATGCAAATAAGCAAAAAATGATAAAAAAATATGATGTTGAACTTGCAAAAAAACGTGAAGCGAACACAAAAGATTACACAAAAAAATTGAATGAAATAGATGCGAACGTTAGTCAAGTTATTACAAATTACGCAAAATCTAAAAGTTATGACATGGTGCTTGCAAAAAGTAATGTGTTGTTTGGGGGAATAGATATTACAACTGAAATAATTAAACTTGTGAAATAAATTTTAAAAAAATATGGACTTGACGCAAAGCGTCAAGTCCATAAAAGTCTTGTTCAATTAATCAACTATTGACCAAATGCTCTTGTAGTAATTTTTTTGAAACCAAGAATGTTTTTAGTTGCTTGGTCAGCATGTGATAATGAGTTGATTCTGCCGTTTTGCATTGCTTGTTTAACACTGCAATTACCTAAAGCAACAACACCGAAGTAAGATGTGCAAGTTGCAGTACCCATTTTAGCAGGTGCTACTGAGCCAGAACCTAATAATTGGTGAGTTGTGTCTTGGTAAACGATACCGAATGGTTCAGATGCCATAGCAGGCATAGCCATAACTGATAACAATGCTAAAGTTGCAAATAATTTTTTCATTTTTTCCCCTTTCAAATTTTTGTTAACTCCAAATAAAAATTAAAAACACTTTTAATTTTCACTTTGTAATTATAAGTGTCTTTTTCCATGCTTTGCAATACAATGTTACCTTATGTAAATATTTTATTTTTTTTTGTTAAATTTTTTAAACTTATTTGTTGTTTTATTTTTTATATTTGTCAGAAACAACCTTCAATGCTTCAATGTATTCTGTGCGTAAATCTTTTGGTGCTAGAATTTCAACCTTGTCGCCCCACTTGAAAACGTGCCACATAATTGATTTGTCGCCACTTGCTGTAAATTTAACGATAACAGAACCGTCTTTTTGTTGTTCAAATTTTTGAGTTGGGTGGAAGTTGTATGACAAAACATCTTCGGCAATTTCTTTGTCGAATTTTAATTTTACGTTTAAAATTTTACCAAAATAAGAACTAAACGAACGTTTTGAAAATTCTTCCAAATTGAAATTTTGTCTGTCAAAATTTGTCATTGTAATTTCTAAATCGCTAAATTTATTTAATAGATACGTATAAATTTCATTACCTTTTGCTTTTTCTCTTGCGATAAGGTAAATTTTTTCGCCGTAAATAAGTCCTAATGGCTCAATGTAACGTTTTTTGTTGTGATATGTTCCCGTAACAATCAGACATTTTTTCATTGCTTCTCTTATTGTTACAAGTATTTTGTCATCAATTTGGTATTGAATTGTTTGTCGAACGGCATATCCTTCTGTTTGCAAGATTAAATCAATGTTGTTTTCAATATTTGTTAACCCTTTTTTGCTAAGAGTTTTAATTTTTTCTGCCACTTTTTCAAGAATTTCTTTCATTTCTTTATTGGTTGTTCGTTTTTGAAATTGTTCAACTGTGGCAATTTCTTCAGCCGTAAACCAAACAATTTCTTTGATTGAGTAATCGACAAAGCCCCAATGCTTTTTAGAGTCTGTTGTTTCAATTTCTTGAATATTTGGTAAAATGTTAATAATGCTATCACGCATTCTTTCTGCTGTACGACGAGAAACATTGTATCTTTCAGAAATATCATCAAGAGTAACACCTAAAGGTTTTGATGACATAAAAATTGCCATATCTAAAATGTCTGAAACTCTTGAATATCTTGGTTTATCTTGACTCATAATTTCTCCGTTGCCCACGACCATTCTTGTCGTTAACTAATTTTATTTTATTGTAACATAATAATAAAAAAATAGACCTGCTGATTACTCAGTAGGTCTAAATGGCTGGGATGGAAGGACTCGAACCTCCGAAATGCCTGGACCAAAACCAGGTGCCTTACCACTTGGCGACATCCCATTAGGTGTACTTTTATTTTAATCGCACTAATTTATTTTGTCAAGCGATATTTTTTATAAATTTTAGCCAACTTCTCTTTCATCGTCGTAATGAGGTTTCCTAATTTGTCGCAAGGTTGCTAAATCGTCTATTGCGGTTGCATACACGATGAAATCTTTATCCGGTGAAAAATATCCACGAATAAAATTCTTATTCTTAATTTCTTCGCTACAAGTGTACGAATTGATTTTGTCGCTTAAATATCCGGCAAAAATCCGTTGCCTAATCGATAACTTGTAGTCCTTCAAGTTCTTTATTATATCCATATTCACATGATAACTCTTGTTTTAACCCTTTTAAAGCCATGACTTCAATAGTTTTTACAATTAGTTACATGAATTTTTTAGCAATATCAAGTTCTTCCGCATGGTTAATCTCCGGATTTTTATACTTGTACTGCATTACAGCCTCTAAAACTTCTGAAATTTTCTTCGAAGGTTTAAATCCTATTTCAATTAAATCCTCTCCGCTAATACTTAATTTTACGTTTCTGTAAAACTCCAAATATTTTTTTACAGTTTCAGTATCTTTGATTAACCCGTAAATTAAAATACTCTCTATATCAACAGATTTAAGCATTTTAAACGTTTCAAAATCATTTTTGAAATTAGTTTCAATAAGTTTATTGGCATTTTCAATAATTTTTGTTTCCTTTTTTGTTAAAGGGATATTACTCAAGTCAAATCCGCCCAAATACACAAGCCAAAGGTGATTTATTTTGTCAATGTAAGGTTGAATAAAAAGTTCAGCATTGCATAAAAATGGTGAAAAAGTGCTATCTGAAAGCAATTTATACATTTTTTGTTCAATAAATTTGTCTAAAACTTCTTGTTTGTTAAGGCTGAACGCATCTTTTAATTCGTCTTTTAATCTTTTGAAAGACATATCATAATTTACATTTTTCAAGTATTCATCTTGAACCTTTTTAGTATGTTCGTCTAATTCAAAACCAAAACGTACAGCGAATTTTAGCCCACGAATAATTCGTGTTGGGTCATCAATAAAACTTTCGTCGTGAAAAATTCTTAATTTTTTGTTTTTTAAATCTTCAATACCATTTACAAAATCAACAATTTTGCCGGTTTTACAGTTTTTTGCAATAGCATTGACAGTAAAATCTCTACGAATTAAATCTTCTTTTAATTCGCAACCTATCTTGTCAACAATTGGCAAATGTCCTTTTTTAGGGTATTTTTCAGTTCTGGTTGAAGTGATGTCAACAGTTTTATCATCAATTTTTAAATGAATAGAACCAAATTCTTCATTAGTTTGCAAAATTTCAAAATCAAGATTTTTTGCAAAATCAATAGCATTTCCAACAAATGTCAAATCGATGTCGGGGCTTGTTTTTCCGAGTAATTCATCTCGAACAATTCCGCCGACAAAAAATAAATTTTCTGATTTTTCATATAAACTAATGATGCTCATAAGTGCATTCTAACGTAAAATAGAGGGATAATCAAATAAGGATAGAATTATGTTACAAGAATTACAAGAAGCGACAAGAGCCTTAAATTCGGCTTTTAATAACAGTTTCGTGAAAAAATTGAGTCAATATTTGCACGATTGCATAAGAGAAGAAGTTAAAAGTGCGACTTTCAGAAATTTAAAAGGCGATAAGGATAATAAATGGATTTTCTTAAAACAAGAAGAAACCTTGTTTACAAAGGGTGAAGATTTTTTACGTTTAGATGGAAGCGACTCAAACCTTAGAAACATGATGATTTTGAGTGAAAATAATACAAAAGACAAGTATCTTATTTATGGATATATGTTTTTGGTTGGTAAAAACTCAAAAACAAAACGTCAAAACGAGTTTTTAACTCCGCTATTGTATGTTCCTTGCCGATTAGAGGCTAATGGAATTAATATTAATTGTGTGCCTTTAGATGATGTTTTATCTTTGAATACTGCTGCTCTTGCAGGGTTAATGGAGAAACGTGAAGATGAAGATGAAATTGACTTGATGTTAGAGGGAATTTTAGATGTAGTTCCGGATTTACCGATAACACAAGAAAAAATGGAGATTTTCTTAACTACTTTAAAATCAATTATTCCTGATGTCGAAATCGCTATAAATGATGAAAATAATGAAACAGAGGATAATGTTTCAAAAGATTTTGCTGATGAGAAAATTACAGGTGAAAATGTAGAAGCGTTAATTGATGAGGAAGAATTAGAGGAACAGAAAGCAAAAGAAGCCTCTAAAAAAATGGAACACGTGAGTGTTACACGTCAATGTGCAATTATTTTGACAAAACGTCCACCTGTTACGGCGGGTGTACTTCACGAATTGATGCAAATTGCTGAAAAACCAAGCGGAATGTACAGAGAAACTGCACTTTCAGTTATAAATGATGAATATATTCAATCTAGTGAAAAATCAAGAATTATTCCGGAAATACAGGATTCTGAAACCTTTTATCCAATAACTCCACTTTCTTTGAGTGAAACTCAAGAGCGAGTTTTGAAAAACATTGAAAACGATAAATTTATTGCGGTGCAAGGTCCTCCGGGGACAGGTAAATCGCAAACTATTGTAAATCTTGTCGCTCACTTGATTGCAAACGGTAAAACCGTACTTGTGGCATCAAGAATGGATAAAGCGGTTGACGTTGTTGCAGAAAGATTAAACAGTCTGGGTGCTCCGTTTTTAGCACTTAGAGCAGGTCGTTTAAACTATCAAAAGCAATTGAGTTATCAATTACAAGACTTATTAGCCGGCAAATTTGATTTAGATGATGGTGCTGAGGACTTTCTAACCGCTGATGTTCAAGATATGAAAGACCATTTGGACAAAATGTACACTCTTGAAAATAAGTGCGATAAGATTATCAAGTTGGAAAAACAATGGCACGACTTGTATGAAGAAATTTTGTTGAGTGGAAAATCTTATGAAAACAATGATTACATTAAGAAAATGCTTAAGCAAGATGAAATTGAAAATCTTGAAAATACAATCGAAGTCTTAAAATCAAATCTTGAAAAATCCGGTTTTATGGCGAATATTGCAAACCATAATGCAAAAAATCAGTTGAAAAGACTTTTGCAAGTGAATAATATCAAGATTGATAATGATTTTCTTGATGAATTAACTTCTGAATTAGATTTTGCAAAACTTGATTGCAACTTGCATAAAACAGAAACCGCAATTCAAAAAACAGGTAATCTTCATACAATGATTGAACAAATTAAACAAATGAAGAAAAAACAAAAATCCTTGGCAATAAATATTTTAAAGAACAAACGTCGACAACTTTTGACAGGAATTTTGAAGGATCAAGTTAAAAAACAACGTCTTAAAGTTCACGCTCGTTCGCTTGTTGAGAGAAAACAACGTTTGCAAAATAATATTCTTGAGGCAGAAGACTTTAAACCTCTTTTAGATGCTTTTCCTTGTTGGTGTACGACAACTTATGCTGTTTCAAGTTCATTGCCGTTAAAACCGGCAATGTTCGATGTTGCTATTATTGACGAGGCTTCTCAATGTGATATTGCAAGTTGTTTTCCTATTTTATTTCGTGCTAAAAAGGCCGTAATTGTAGGTGATGACAAGCAGTTACCTCATTTGTCGTTCTTGGAAAAAGCAAAAGAACAATCGTTTATGAACCAATATGGTATTCCGGATAAATATCAATTAATGTGGAGATTTAGAACAAATTCAATGTTCGATGTTTCTGACTATTATTCAATGAATTCAATAATGTTAGACGAACATTTCAGGAGTTTGCCACCGATTATTGAGTTTTCAAATGAGGAATTTTACGGCGGAAGAATACGTATAATGCGTAAAGATAAAGTTGGCGACAAGGTTTTAGAACTTGTAGAAGTCCCAGACGGTAAATGTGATGGCAATATTACAAGAAATTTTCCTGAAATTGAGGCTGTTGTAAAAGTTTTACACGAATTGATTATTGAAGACGAGCGAAAAAATCCGCAAAAACCGGTTACGATAGGTATAATTTCACCGTTTAGGGCTCAAGTTGACCAGTTGAAAATTTCTGTATCAAAAGTTCTTTCTGACCATATGTTGAAAAAACATCAGGTAGAAATCGGTACGGCTCATACATTCCAAGGTGATGAAAGAGATATTATGCTTATTTCGTGGGCTTTTGCAAACAATAGTCATTCGCAAAGTTTGACTTTCTTGCAAAAACCGAACTTGTTTAACGTTGCGATTACGAGGGCGAAAAACAAGATGATAAACTTCATTTCTCGTAATATTGCAAGTTTACCTGAGGGTCATTTTAGAAATTATATGGCATTTTTAAGAGAATATACAGAACGTCAAAATGCAATTTTGAACAATGAAATTGATGAAAATGTTTATAAAAATGACTTAGAACGAGAAATTGCAGATACTTTACGCTCAATGGGTAAAGAGGTTGTTGCCGGTTCTGATATTGCAAACCTTAGTGCAGATTTGATTTTCGATAAAACTATCGTTGAAGTTGACGGGGTAGAAGATGAACCGCACGAAAAGATTACGAATATGCGTAAGCAAGCAATTTTGGAACGTTCAGGGTATAACGTAAAACGTGTAAGTTATCGAGAATGGATAACCTCTCAAAAAGCCTGCATTGACAGATTGTTAACGTAAATTTGAATACGGCTTTCTTATGAGAGCCGTATTTTGTTGTAAATAAATTTATTCATTATATAATGTAATTATTATGGAATTAAAAACAACAACATCAGAAAACTCTTATAAATACGGCTGGTTGCTAAAAAGAATCTTCCCATATATCAAACCTGTTTTAGGTAGAATCATCTTAGGTTTTATTATTGCAACTCCGATTGGCTTGTTAGACGGTGTTATGGCTTTTGCTTTAAAGCCATATTTAGACTATGTTATAGGAAAACAAGACTTAGTTGTTATGGGATTTGTAATTTCTTGGCAACTTTTGGCTTTCTTTATTCCTTATGGTGTAGTACTTTTTGCCGTATTTCAAGGTGTATTAAATTATTTAAACAACTATTTGACAGATTGGACAAGCCAAAAAATTACAATTGCAATCAAGTCAGCCTTGTTCAAAAAACTCGTTTATATGGATTCTCAATTCTTTGATGATAATCCTTCAGGAATCATTATATCAAGGTTTGTGCAAGACCCTGATAACGCATCAAGAGGGCTTATTGACAGATTAAAAGATGTTATCACTTGCTTCTTTGGTGCTGTCGGTTTAGTTGCCGTAATGTTATATAGTGCTTGGCGATTAGCAATTGTAGGTGTTTTAATCTTAGGTGTTGCCTTTTTGCCTATTTTGCTTATTAGAAATTGGATTAAGAAAACCTCAAACAAAAATACCGTTATTATTGGTGATATTACAACAAACTTAAATGAAACATATAGCGGAAATAAAATAATTTCATCATATAATCTTCAAAACAGACAATATGAAATTTTCAAACATCAACTAGACGAAGGTTTTAAAGTAAATATTGCGTTAACTAAACGTGCAGGTTGGATGAGTCCTTTAATGTATTCTATTGCATCTGTAGGAATTGCGGTAGTTTTGGCTTATGGTACAAATTTGATTAACAACGGCATAATGACTGTTGGTGGCTTTGCATCATTCGTAACTTCATTGTTATTATTGTATAAACCTGTTAAAAATCTTGGCAGAGGCTTGCAACAACTTCAAGAGTTTTTTGTTGCAATTGGTCGTATTCTTGAATTGTTTGATTATAAGATTGAAATTACAGATAAAAAAGATGCAGTTGATTTTCCTGAAATCAAGGAAGGTGTTCATTATGAACATGTTGTGTTCGAGTACAAAAAAGGTGTTCCGATATTAAAAGACATTTCGTTAGATGTCAAAAAAGGCGAAACTATTGCTATTGTCGGTAATTCCGGAGGTGGTAAATCGACTATCGTATCTTTAATTCCACGTTTTTATGATTTGAAATCAGGTTCTATAAAATTTGATAATGTAGATATTAAAGATATTAAATTAAAAAGCCTGAGAGATAATATTGCAATGGTATTTCAGGATAATTTTTTGTTCTCTTGCTCAATAAAAGAAAATATTCTTATGGGTAATCCTAACGCAACAGAAGAAGAACTGGCAAATGTAGTAAAAATGGCACATTTGGAAGAAATGATTGCTGAATTACCAAACGGAATTGATTCAGAACTTACAGAACGTGGTGTAACTATTTCTGGTGGTCAACGTCAACGTGTTGCAATTGCAAGAGCAATGATTAAAAACGCACCTATAATTATTTTAGATGAAGCAACTTCTGCACTTGATAATGAGTCTGAAGATATTGTTCAAAAGGCTTTAGATAACTTGATTAAAGATAAAACGGTATTTGTTATCGCACACAGATTATCAACAATCAAAAATGCGGACAGAATAGCGGTTATAAATGAGGGTGAACTCGTAGAACTTGGTACACATGACGAATTGATGCAGATTGAAAATGGTGTATACAAACATCTTTATGATATGCAATTTAATAATACGGAAGTAACAACAGAGGTATAGAATGAGTAAATATTTATTAGAAGTAGGCTGTGAAGAATTACCATATAAGTTTATTGCACAAGCAACAGAGCAATTAAAAAATGGTTTTTCAAAATTTTTAAAAGATAATAATATAAAATATTCAGATATTAACGTTATGGCGACTCCAAGAAGACTTGCTGTAATTATTAACGATATTGCAGAAAAACAAGATGATGAAATAAAAGTCTTGAGAGGACCTATCAAAAACGTTGCTTACGATGAAAACGATAATCTGACAAAGGCTGGTGAAGGTTTCTTAAAGAAAAACGGTGTTGACCCAAAAGATGCTTATGTTGAAGATAATTATTTACACGCAAAAGTTGAAATAAAAGGTAAAGAAACAGCAACTGTGTTGCAGGAAAATATTCCAACTTTAATCTTAAAAATGCAAGGCTCTCACTTTATGAGATGGGACGATTTTGAAGAAAAATTCCAACGACCAATTCGCTGGATTGTTTCAATTATGGATAACAAAGAAATTCCTCTTGAAATTATTAACGTAAAATCAGGTAAAACAACAAGAGGACACCGATTTGCTACTCCAAATACAATTGAAATCAATAATCCTGACGAATACGTCGAAAAACTTAGAAGTGTAAATGTTATTGTTAATCAAGACGAAAGAAAAGCCGAAATTGTTAAACAAGCAAAAGCCGAGGCTGATAAAATTGGTGCAACTCCAAGATATAGTGATGATTTACTGGAAGAAGTTACTCAATTGTGTGAATGGCCTGTTGCAGTTACCTGTGAATTTGATGAAGAATTTTTGACAATTCCTGAAGAAGTTACAGTAACAGTTATGGCTGTACATCAAAGATATTTTGCACTTTATAAAGATGGAAAATTAACAAATAAATTTATTACTATAACAAACTATATCGGTAATGACTTTGAAAATATTAAAGCAGGTAATTTGCGTGTAATCAAAGCAAGACTTGATGATGCGGTGTTCTTCTTTAAAGAAGATACTAAAAAACCTCTTGTAGACTATGTTGAAAACTTAAAAGGTATGACATTCCAAAAAGGTATGGGTTCAATTTACGACAAAACTCAACGTATTATTGAATTGTCAAAAACAATAGCAAATGAATTAGGTAAATCTTCTGATACAATTGAAAGAACAGCACTTCTTTGTAAAGCAGACCTTTGCACAAGTTTAGTATTTGAATTTACAGAACTTCAAGGCTATATTGGTTCTGACTACGCAAGAGTTTCAGGTGAAAAACAAGAAGTTGTTGATGGTATAAAAGAACATTACTTCCCATTAAATGCAGATAGTGAACTTGCAAAATCAATTGAGGGGCAAGTTGTTGGTATTGCGGATAAATTAGATACAATTTGTGCAGTATTTGTTGACGGAAGAAAACCTACAGGTTCTTCAGACCCTCTTGGTGTAAGACGTGCGGCTCTTGGTGTTATTAAAACAGTTATCGCAAACAACTTAAAATTAGATTTGAATAAAATGTTAGAAAAAACATTGGAACTTTTACCTGTAAAAAAAGACTGTATTAATGATATTCAAGAATTTTTTACTCAACGTTTAATTATATTCTTGAACGACGAATACAAAAAAGATACTCTTGAGGCTTGTCTTTCTAAAAATCCGTTAAATGATTTGTCAGACTATGTGGCAAGAGTAAAGGTAGTTTCAACAATGAATTCTCCGGAATTGCTAGAAAGTGCAAACAGAATTATCAGAATTTTAAAAGAACCTGTACAGGCTGAAATTAGACCTGATTTATTTAAACATGCTTCTGAAAGCATGCTTTTTGAATCTGTAAAAAAATTGCCTGAAACAGTTGATTATGCAGAGTATTTAAAAGGTCTAAACGGCTTAATCCCTGCAATATCGGAATTTTTCGATAATGTACTTGTCATGGATTCAGACGTAGCGGTTAAAAACAATCGTTTGGCATTGTTGACTATTTTGAAAGAAAAATTCGAAAAATTATGTGATTTTTCAAGAATTCAGGCGTAGTTGAAAATTAAAAAATCAGGATATAACTAGGTTTTGACAATATTTGTTAACTTATGTAAACAAAACTTTAAAATGAGTAAATTTTTATTTTCAGGTGGCTTTATAAAAACATAAGAAACAAAAAGCAAATATTACGGTAGATAAAGGTAGGTTTCCCAATGCAAAACAAAAACTTAAAACAACAACAAATTCAACAAGAAAATCAAAAAGCACAATTTTTGAACTTTATTCAAGGTCAAGATAAATCAAGTGCAGATTATATTAATATGATTACATCAGCAGAAGGCACTCGTGTTTCAGGCGTTCAAAAACTTGAATCAATGGTACGAGCACAACTTCGCAAAGAATTTCCGGGAATTGAAAATAAAAAATCTTATGAATTTTTGGTATCAGCGGTAATTCATAACTATCAAAAGAAACAACTTCAAGCAATGGACTAGATACTGATAAGAGTTGAATATAGAAAAATACCGACTGTGAAGTTGGTATTTTTTTTGTTTTGATATTGGATTAAGATATAAATTTGAAAGAAGTGTAAAGTTGTAAAAACGCAGATAAAATCAATGAAAAATTAAATAGTATACAAAATGTTACGATAAAAGAAAAGGATTTTAAAAAAATATATTGCATTTTTTTAGGGTTTGGCATATAATTAGTATACAAACAAAATAAATGCATGGGGTTGTAGCTCAGTCTGGTTAGAGTGTCTGCCTGTCACGCAGAAGGTCGCGAGTTCGAGCCTCGTCAGCCCCGCCATTTACAAAAGGACCACTTCGGTGGTCTTTTTTGTTAGTGTTAGTGTGGGTTTGAGGTGGTTTGATAACGACAATCAACTGAGGAATCTTTTATCTTCGTTTTTAATTTTTCTATTAATTCATTTTTCGTCATGGTATTTTGAATTTTGTGTTTTCCAAAATTCTTCTGTAATGTTACTGTCATTTTTATTGTTTTGCTTTCGTTTTCTAATGTTTCTAAACGTAAAGATGATTTTATTTTGAAGATTAAATTTTTTGTATTTACTTTATAATAATGAAATAAAATTAAAAATAGGAAGATGAATATGATAAATTTTAAACGATTAGGGATATTAATTGCTCTTGTAGTGCTGTCGCAAATGCCCGTATGGGCAAGCGTTTCGACGTGGAATGATTTAAATGATGCGGCGGATAATGCTTCGGAAGGTGCAACAGTAAATATTATTAATGACATTACGGCAGACGGTTCGTCGATTGGCTTTTTGCAAAAAGTTTTAAAATTAGATTTTGAAAATAATAAAGTAAATGGTGGTTCATATTCCGATGAATCGCCATTAGTTTTTTTAGGGGCAGGTTCGTCAGAAACAAAACTTGAGATTATAAATGCGACATTCACCGGTTTTAATACAGAGAATGGTATTGTAAAGGGTGCAAATCCTCGTATTGAACTGACTGACGTGTCTTTTGTTAACAATAAAGGAATGGCAATTAATAATGAGGGTTATAATGGTTTAGTTATTAATGCAAAAAATAGTGATGTAAACTTCAAAAACAATACAACTTACGGTATCAAATCTAATAGTAATGTGTATTTGAACGCTTATGACGGCAAAACAATAACTCTTGATGATGCAATTAGCATTGATAACAATTTTGACGGTAATTTGGTTATCAATAACTCGTATAAGGCGGGTACTGATTTGAACGGTACTGTTATTTTGAATAAAAATGTTGATTTTGCAAGTTCAAACGGAACGATTTCGTTGGGTGCAAAATCTGCTTATAAAAATGGTACTTTGAAATTAGGTGTAACTCCAGCAAACTCAAAAGACTTTAGATTGTCTGTAGGCGGTGAAGCGGCATTAGATATGCAAAATAATAATGTTGACAATCTAACTATGAGCAGATTTTCAGGTTCAGAAGATGCACCTTTACATTTGAAATTAGATTATAACGCACAAACAGGTAAAATGGACTTAATTGTCGTAAGTGATAGTGCTGTAGGTGCAAGCACTCCGAGTATTATTATTGATGCAATTAATATTCTTGTAGATGGTGATGCAACAGATACCGAATTTTTAAATGGCTTGGGTAGAACTGTTATTAATGTTTCAACTGACGTTATTTCTGCTGTAAAAGATAATGTAACTTACCTTTTTAAACCAAAAACTGATATATCAGAAAGAGGTGCTTATAAAGTTTCGAAAGCAAGCAATATTACTAACTTGCCAAGATATATTCAAGACCAATATTCCTTGTTAGGTAATGATGTTGCAATTACAGAAGATATGACTTTAACAGAGGATTTAGGAACTCTTACTGGAAACGATAGAAATGTAACAATATACGGAAATGGTCATACTTTAGATTTAAACTCTCATAATGGTGTAAACGTAGCCAATGATCAAACATTAAGTTTCAATAATGTTACATTAAAAAATAGTCATACTCTTTTTGAGAACGAAGGAACTATTAATCTTACTTCAGTTGTGTTAAATAACACTTATGCAAATTGTGCTTCCTCATCATTCCTTAATTTTTCTGGATACAATGATTTTATAGAAGGTGTTATTAGTTCTGATGGTAAAGTTCATTTACAATCTGGTACAACCAACGTTAGAGAAAATTTTACATTGATTGCGAAATCAATCTTTTTAGGTAGTACTAATGGTACAAAATCTCCTATTGTTACACTAAATAATCATGGATATATTAGAGTAGCAGATTCGTTTGCTTTTAATAATGCAAATATTAATAATTTCGGAACATTATCACTTAAATCCATAATTGGAAGTTCCTATAAACCTACAAAATTTGTTAACAATGGAACTATAAGCATTGATTCAGGTTCCAAATTTTATGTTCAACAAAATTCTGAATTTATAAATAATTTAGGTGCAATTCTTAATGGTGATATTAAGAATGCTGGTATAATTACAAATGAAGGAAAACTTAATAACGATGTTATAAATTTTAATAAATATAGACACGACAGACCGCCTTATTACGGAAAATTAACATCAAATATTGATGATATTGCAGGTTTAATCTACCAACAAGGAGATAGTTCTGAGGACTCAATATTCAATGTTACAGGCGGAACAATTTCTACTAATGATAAAATAAAAAATTATGATAGCGAAAATGGTGGTATTGTAAATATTCTAGGTGCGGTAAAATCAGAGGTTCTTCTTAATAATTATAGAGGCAAAACTTATGTTAAAAATGGTGGAGAATTACAAGTTGCAGGTTCAGAAACATCAAAAATTTTTACTACTAGTGGTAATGTGAACTTTGAAAACGGTTCAACTTTAAACCTTAGAGAAAGCACGATACCTACAGGACAAAAATTTTCTCCTGATAATTTAATTTTAGCGGAGAATGATACCTTAAATTTAAAAATGAAAGACGGTCTTACTCTAAATGTTACTGATTCTTCAGCAAAAGGTAATTTCAGCCTAAAAGAATTAGAGATTAAAGACGGTACTGTACAAAACTGGAAAATAATTAATGATGATAACAACCTTGATATATACAAAAGAACTTCTTTAGACAAGGATTTTAAATTGATAAAAACTGCGTCTTCTGCAAGTGGTACAAATTTTGTTACGTATAATAACTCTGAAGGTAAAATTTCATACGGAATAAAAGACTTACAAAGTGCACTAGATGAAGTTAAAAATGTAAATAAAGAAAGTGATTATTTCTACGAAATGAGTGGACAAGAAACGGCTTGGGATGATTTTTCAAAAGGTCGATTTATTGTCAACGGTAACAATAACACTATTTTAAATTCTCGCATAGTAATTGAGGGTACAGGAAATCTTGTTTTAACTAATGCTAATTTAAGTGATACTACACTTGAAGCAAGCGCTAACGGTCAACTTGTTATCCGTAACAGTTCCGGGAACGCAATAAACCTTAATAATTCTCTTATTTTGAATAATTCAAATAATAGTAATAGTGGCGTTAGATTTGAAGGCAATAGCGACATAAACTTTAATGGAGTATATAATGGAAACTCTCCAAGCGGGACGGTTGCTCTTGATTTAGAAAATGCCACTTTAACAAGAGGCGACAAAGACTCTCACGCATTTTGGCTTTTGAATAGCGGTACATTAAAATATTATGATGATTTATATTTAGCAAATGGTGGAATGAACGCAATTACATTTAATGGTGGTAATTTAGACCTTAGAAACGGTATTGCAAGCAACATTCCATTGTACGGTTTGGCTTTAAAATCAAACTCAAATATCTTTGTAGATGTTGATTTAGCAAACAAATCAATGGATAAATTAACAGCAAATAATTCTTCATACACAGGTGGAAAACTTAACGTTGCCGGCATGACATTATTGTCTGATGCACAAAATGATTTTACTTCAATCAATTTTACAGAAGATAATAACTTAAAATCACATGTTGCATACACAGGTGATAGTAAAGTTGCATATTCGCCAATTTATAAATATAACGTTAATTACAATGCAAATAATGGAAATTTTGAATTTAAAAGAGGTAACGGCGGAGGCGGAGGCGACGATAGTTCTGCCTTCAACCCTGCAATTTTAGCCTCTCCGGTTGGAGCACAACTGGGCAGTTATTTAACTCAATTGAACACTTATGAACAAGCATTTGCAAATCAGGATATGCTGATGTCTTTGACAAATGAACAAAGAACAGCCTTAAAGTTTGCTAACAAATTGGCTTCAACTCAAGGAACCGGCGAGGGCGGAGTTGTTACATTCTCACCAAATCAAATCCCTGAACAAAGTAGAGGTTTGTGGTTTAGACCGTTCTCAACTTTTGAAAATGTTGGTTTAAAAAATGGCCCAAACGTTAAAAATATCGGCTATGGTTCATTGTTTGGCGGTGATAGTGATATTATTGAACTAAAAAACGGCTGGGATATGATTTATTCTTTCTATGCAGGTTATAACGGTTCAAATCAATACTATGACGGTGTAAGCGTATCTCAAAACGGAGGTACTCTTGGTGCAAGCGGTACTTGGTATAAAGGTAATTTCTTTACAGGCTTAACGGCAAACGTTGGTGCTAGTGTTGCTGATGCAAGTACGATGTTTGGAAACGAAGATTTTGCAATGTTAATGACAGGTGTTGCAAGTAAAACAGGTTATAACTGGGAACTTGCAAGTGGTAAATTCATTATTCAACCAAGTTTCTTGATGTCATATACCTTTGTTAATACTTTTGATTATACAAATTCTGCGGGTGTAAAAATCAGTTCTGACCCGCTAAACGCAATTCAAATTGCCCCAGGGTTAAAATTTATCGGTAATTTGAAAAACGGTTGGCAACCATACGTAAGTTTGCAAATGGTTTGGAATGTTATGGATAGAGCAAGATTTAAAGCAAATGATGTAAGCCTTCCAAATATGAGTGTTGATCCATATTTTCAATACGGTATTGGTTTGCAAAAACGTGTTGGCGACAGATTTACAGGATTTGGTCAAGCGATGTTGCGTAATGGAGGTAGAAACGGTATCGCATTACAATTCGGATTTAGATGGGCATTGGGTAAATAATTTTACCCAATGTTAATTTAATATTATGAAATTTAAACTTGCTAAATTTTTTTTGTATAATTAAAATATTATAAGAGGTTTTTTATGAATATAGATACTCAAAAGAAGATTGTTGCAGGTTTTTCAATAACTTCAAATGCGATAATAATTTTGCTGAAATTCATTGTCGGCAGTATTTCAGACAGTATCAGTATTATATCAGAAGCGATTCACTCGTTTTCTGACTTTTTGGCATCTGTACTTACATTCTTTGCGGTTTCTCGCTCAGCAGAACCTGCGGATAAAGAGCATCCTTTTGGACATGGTAAATATGAAGATATGTCCGGATTTATTGAGGGTGGTTTGATTATTTTTGCGGGTTTGTTTATTATTTGGGAAGCCTCTAAAAAGTTAATAATCGGTTATCATTCGCAAACAGAACCAATGCTGGGAATTTTTGTAATGGGGTTTTCAGTCTTGGCTAATTTTGTTGTAAGCGGATTTTTATTTCATGTTGCTAAAAAATCAGATTCTGTTTCTCTTTATGCAGATGCAGAGCATTTAAGAACAGATATTTGGTCATCTTTGGGAGTTTTGATTGGATTAGTTCTTATAAAAATCACAGGATATTCTATTTTAGACCCGATAATCGCTATAGTTGTTGCAATTATTATTATTAAAGCCGGACTTGTTATCTCGAAGAAAACGCTAAATAACTTGCTAGATGGCTCTTTGCCTGAAAGTGAACTTAAAAAAATTGAATTAATTTTGAATGAAAATGATTCAATAAAAGGATATAAAAATTTAAAAGCAAGAAAATCCGGACAATATAAATCCGTTGAAATTACAGTGTTTTTTGACCCTGATATGACAATTGCTCAATGCCATAAAATTTGCGATGATATAGAGGGGCAAATTGCAAAAGAATTGTCGTTTGCAAATATTTTTATACACTCAGAACCTCTAATAATAGAAAAAAATAATTGTGGAAGTAAATAGTAAATAGAGATTGTCGTTATCTTGCGTTGAGGTGGTGTTATACTGTTTTTTGTCTATTTGGCAATTTTGACATAAAAAAAGCAAGCCAAAGGGCTTGCTCATTTTGTTATTTTATTTCCAAATTTAGTTCTCTTGCAATTTTGTGCGGATCACGAATTGAATACATATCTTTATCTTTTGTTGCAACTTCACAAATTTTTTCAAAAATATAATTAATATTATTGATTGATTTACCGTGTCGAATTAAATCTGACAGGATAATTTTTATTCCGGTCGGCGGAATAAGTCTTGAGAGGTAGCAAACAAGCCAGCCGTTTGCACGTTGAACTGTTTCCATGTATTTTTCTGTCAATTCGTTAGACATAACAAGTTCTACATTTTTTATGCACTCTTTTTCAAGATTTGCAATAATTTCGTTTACGGCATAATCTTCTTTAGGTACAGTAAAACCGTTAAAAACTTGTTTATCTTGAATTGATATTTGATACTCGTTTTCTTGAATTTCACAACTATCAATAATTCTCACCGCAGGTATGATTAATCCTGTCTTTGCTTTGAGTTTTTTTCTTAAATCACGAACGCCAGTGCATAAATCTTCGCCAAACGGGACTAAATCTTCGCCAACAGTAATTTTTAGTTCATCAATTCCTAGAGAATCAAACATTTCATCAATTTCGTCTTGAACTGTTTTTTCTTTGGACTTTCTATTAAATTTTAATATGTTTTTTATTTGTTCTATCATCATATAATCTTTTATAAGAATATTTTAAAAAAAGTCAATTTTTGGATATAATAAGACTATGATTACAAAAGAAGTAAATGACTGGGTAAAAAAAGTCGAATGTGGTATGTATTCTGATGAAGATGTCATGTATGAATTTGCAAGAATTTCGAGGTTTTTGACAAAAGAAGAATTGATAATGATAAAACGAAAATTAAGTTCTTATATAAAATAATTACTTAACAGCAATAATGCATTCGTAAATTCTATCGATTTTTTCTTTCATATCAGAAACTTGTTCTTTAACGTCTTTGACGCTACTCAAGGAAGCAAACCGATTTTCAACATCTTCAAGGATTTCCCGATGTTTTTTTTCTAATTGTTCAGGTGTAACGACAATTCTCTGCTGGATTAAATACATAATCACAACGATAATAATTGGCGAATACTGTAATAAATGTTCCATAAGTTTCCTTTCTATAAACTAATTGGCCAGTAGTAATCCACAAGGTAAGATGCGGCATCTAGCGGGTGCATCAGATATTTCAATTCTTTGGATTGTTTAATTTGTTGGTATGTTGGTACGTCAATTCTTGATGTACCTTCACGATATTTTAAATTATAAATGTTATACAAAAGTTTTTCGCACTTTGGACTGACAAACAAAGAAATTGTACCGTCTGCACGATGAATTTTTGAATTAAATGCCATAATTCTGTTTTTTATAGGTGGATTGAAGGCTTTGATTTTAATATCTACATCATATCCAAATTCTAAAAATTTCTTTTTAATAATTACGTAATTTGTAAATTCGCTTGTGCAACTACGGTTATCGCCTGAAGCATCGCCATTGACAATAATTTTACCTTTATGTTGCGGATATCTTCGCATAATCTCCTCACAAGCCTTTGCTGTCGTTGTGTTTTCCATTGCAATTTCGTCAAAATAAAAAACTTTATCTTCGGTTTTATGTGCTAAAATCCAACACATAGGGTCAACGTTGAAATCACAGGTTATGTGCATGTCAAGTTCAGGCTGATATTGAACGTCAATGATGTTCTCGTCTGAAAAATCTTTAACTACTAAGCCTGATGTGTAATGACCGTTTTCGGCTAAAACACAAATTCTGTAGTAATCTTCGTCGTATAATTTTTTTAATTCGTCGCAAAATCCATCAGGTAAAAAAACGTTTTGAGTTGTAGGGGCTGTAATTAGTCTATAATTAGGCAAAGGGTCTTTTATGAATGTCTTATAAATCCAGCCACGTTCCATTTCAGGGTTTGTATGACCAAAAATTCTGTAAGTAAAGTTTTTCCAAGTTGGTTTTGGTTTTTGACGCATTCTTGCAAGGAGCATTTTGAACGTGTCAAACGGAACTTCTGACATTTCTTCAATTTCGACAAACCCCAAATTTAGGGATTTTAAATGATTTGGTTCGTCAAAATGTTTGAACAAAATTTCAGATTTATTCTTGAATGTCAAGGTTTGCAAACTTGTCGACCATACGTAATCTTTCCCCTCTACAAATCCCATATTATCAAGATGCTCAAAATAAGTTTTAAGAGTAGTATCTCTAACCAGTGTGTAGGTTTGAGCCCCAACAAGTCCTCTTATACCGGCATATTTTAAGCACAATAAAATTCCTAAAAGCGAACCGCAAAAAGTTTTTCCACTTCCATATCCACCTTGATAAACCGCTACATCGATATTGTAGTCGTGTGGAATTTCTAAAAATTCTCTTTGTGCCGGTAATAATGTATAATTTATTCTGTGTTCCATTTTTCCCTCAAGTTTTATGAAATATTACAAAAAAAAAGGGGCAAATGCCCCTCAGTAGTGATTTTAATAGGATGCATTATGAATTTATGCTAAGTCTAATTAAATTTCATTTTGAATTAAAAAGTTATTTGCATTTTCAATGCCATATTGTTCAAGAGCAAATTTAAAACATTCAATCCAGTTAATTTGCTCATTAACGATTGGAACTTCTGCAAAAGATTTAACAACATCAAACAATTCTTTTGAACGAGTTTTTCTCTCAAGTGTTGCTTTTCTGTCGCCGTATCGGTATATGTAATTTGCATTTCGAACAGTATCATCAACTTCTAAAAACAATGGTTTGCCATGTTCGTTTATGCAAATCAATTCTCGTCCGATTTTGAAATTCGCAATAATTTCTGCCGTTTTTTCGACCATTGGAATAATTAATTTTCGATTGATTGCATCAAGCATCATGTTTAATCTGGCCGTTTGTCCTGTAACAGAATATGTTAATTCTGTTGCTGTTCGGGCTTCTGATTGAAGATTTCCGGCCATATTTTTGAAAATACCTGTCGCACTTTCTGTCGTAGTTTTGAAGTAGTTTAAGAAATCCCAACCATGCAAAGCATTCTCGAAATTTAATGGTACAGGTGCTTGTGGCATTAAGGCCGAATCGTATTCGATAATTTTTCCGGGTTTTACAACTTGTTCACCTTTAAAACAACCTTTTGGTGCTAAATAAGGCGGATTCATCATTAGTGAGAGTGCGTCTAATTGTTTGTTCAATATAGTTGATGAAATGTTATTTAGGATAATTGCAACTTTTAATGGAGACATGCCTCGTTCTGTTTCGGGATTTTTGATTATATTTGCGTAAATAAAAGGATTTATTACAAAAGGATTATCTTCCATTCTGATAATTTCATGTCTGCCTGCGACTACGATTATCTGATTTTTAAGAATTTCACCAGTTTCAAGTTCTATATCGCCCCAATATTCAAGAATTTCAATTTTATTGCCGTCAACTGCTTTGTCTGCATTTGCGTTTTTATTCTTTTTATTTGAAATAATTGATTTTAAGTTTTCAATTTTTTCTTCGGTTAATAGGGTGTTTGATTTGTCTGCAATTATGTCGTGTATTGAGGAGTAGGTTCTGTAAATTTTTGCACAACTGTCCCAGTTATCCATTTCATTTTTGTCAAAAACAAAATCTTCAGGTTTTAAAAACTTGATTTTTGCATTGTCGTAAATTACTTTTTCTTCAACAACAAAGCCTGTTTCGGTTGGATTGACAAGTTGTTCTTCAATAGTTTGAGGGCGTCTTATCGTTTTTGTTTTGGTTTGCCAACCAACAAAAATCGTGCTTTCGCCTGTTTCTACGATACTATCAATCATTTTTTCCATTTCTTCTTCAAGTTTCATTTGCTCAAAAGTGTTTACTAACATTGCTTTTTGTCGATTGGCAAGCATTTGAGTTTGAGGTGTGTTGCCGGAAACGTCAAACATTGAATCAGGGTGTGAATATAGATTTTCGCTGATGTGGGCTTTCAATGTTTGAGCAAGTTCGTAGATGTCAGGTAGTTGAATTTTAGTGTTCCATTCGTTTACAGTTGGAATATTATTTTTATAAATTGCATTTTTGATAAGTTGAATATCTGTCAATTGACCTCTACGAGCATCTTCCAGATTGTCGTACTTTTGTGTGATTTTTGCTGTCAAAAACAGTTCGTCGTCTTGTTTTGTAGTTGGTTTCATTGTTTTTCCTTTCCTAATTTTTGTTTGTAATTGAGAAAATTTGAATGTCTTGTGGTTTTCCATTTTTCATTGTTTCGGATTTTAATTCTGCTTCAAGGGTTAATCCAAGAGTTTTTAAAAGTGTGTTAATTCTTGTGTTGCCTTTGAATACAAGTCCTTTTAGTTTTTTAAATTTAAGTTTTTTGAAGCAATATCTGATGAATTTTTTGCCAACTTTCTTTGTAAAATCGCCCCAAAATTCTTGTTCAAAACAGGTTGTAATTTCTGCCGAGTGTAAATTTTTTTCGTTACCAATGATGTTTTCTAAAAATATAAATCCTGCGAATTTATCTGCTTTTAAAACAACCCAAAAGAACGGTGAAGTTCTCTCTACTATGGATAATACTTCATCTAATAAATCGTTTTGAGTGTAATCATCGTTTAAAAATTTTTCATATTTTTTATAGAGATAAAATACATTCTCTAAAAATTTGATGTTTTTATAGTTTTTATTTTTTCTATCTAATTTTATTTTTACAAACTTAATCATATCTTGACTTTTGCCTCTTTAACTTATAAAATTAATGTACTAATAGGGGGATATATGACAAACGAAGAATTAATTTTTGCACAGTACAAACTATACTCAGAATCAAAAGAAAAATTTATTGATAGAACTTTCAGAACTAACAAATTCTATATTGTTCTTGATATTATTTTGATGCTGGTTGTATTTATGACACAAGGTATGGCTTTTGGTAGAATGACTGCTCCATCATTATTTGCAATTATGGGTATAATTTGCTGTTCTTTATGGTGGTTGAATATGGACTCTTACAGTTGTCTAATTAAAATTAAATTTTCTAAAGTTTTGGAAGAAATGGAAAAACAACTTCCAATTCAACCTTACGCAATGGAATATAAAGCGTTAACTTCTTACAGAAATAATAAAAAAGGCTTTGTTTTTAGTGATATGCAAAAAATCTTTGCTATCTTTAGTTTCTTAGCATTTTTCGTTATTTTGATGATTGAAGTTATTCCAAAATTTATTAATTGTGGTCTGTAATTTCAGCGTATTCAAATTTTATAAAGGCGTTATCGGTAGAAAATACTTCGATTTCGCCTTTTTCTAATTTTTCTCGTGAAATATTATCTAAGCCAAGCAGGGCTTCTGTTTGTATTCCGTTTATAAAACAAATTGTGTTATTTGATTTGTTATATTTTTTAAAAACAGAAGATTTGCTGAAAAGTAAATTTTTCGGCACTTTTTTGATGTCATAAATTTTTTGTTTTGGACAATGTTTTTTCGTTGTTTTTTCAAAAACGGTTTTGATTTCTTCTTTCATTTTTATTTTTATTAGTTCGTCAATGCTTTTACCTGAAAGAAGTGCATCTTCTATTAATTGTTTTTTTCTCATATTTTTCTCCTTGTTTTTTAAATTTTGTTGTCGTTTAAATTGCTGATTGTAATTATTTTTGCTTCTAAAGAAGAACTTGTATCGTCTTTGTTGAATAAGTATTTACAAAGACTATCAAGGGCTTTTAAGGCGGCTGTTGTATCACGCAACTTTCTTTTGCCTGTTAAATTTCCTTCTTTGTCCAGAATATCTTCTTCTTCAAGCGAAAATTCTGCGATTTGCAGTAATTTTTTTACGACGTAACCTTTTTGGATACGAAGTGTTTTTATTTGATTATTCAATTGTCTGTTTAGTTCTTGAATAACAGCATCATTTGCGAGAAGTTTTTCAACGCTTTGTTTTAGATTTTCTGTTTTGTAACCTGCGTTTTTTGCTGCAATTTCACCGTCAAGATGCTTTAAATATTCGCTTATGAACTTTTTTTGTTGGTTTGTGATTTTTTGCATTTGTTAATAACTCTTAATATATTTGCCAGAAATTTTTAAATTCGCTATTATAATTATGCTATTTATATTTCGGCTAGTGTAAAATCTTATTAATAGGCAGGACTTAGGTTTAGCCTATTTTTTTTGCCTAGATTCTTTGTATTTTAATGATTGGTGCTTGTTGAACATCTGTACACAATTTAGAACGCATTGTTGCAAGGTTTTCTTTGTACATGTTTAACCAGTACGAAAATTTGCCGTATTGCGGATTGGCTTTCATTTTCATGCAAGTACCGTAGATTAAAAGTGGTTCTACAAAAGGTTGTGGAATCAAGGATTCATCTGTATCTTCTTCTAATCTTGCTTTTTCTGTACCGTCAGCACTTTTTACAAAATTATTTGAATAGTAAATTATATCAATTGTTTTGTCCTGTGTGTGTTTTGGTAATAGTAAAAGGTCGTTTAGTACACTGTAGTGGGAACTTGTAGTGTTTTTATTCAGCATAAAGTTTTCAAAATCAGGTGTGTATTCCAATTTTTTGCCGTCAATACAAAGAGTGTTGATTTTGCCATTAACGGTGTTTAAGACTTCGGTTGTGTTTTTGGGAAGGTTTATTATTTGTTTTCTCAATAAAAAATTCCAGTTATCAAAGGTACAAATTTCAGAGTTAATAATATTTAAAATGTTTTTGATTTTTTGATGGTCATTTTTTGTAAGTTCAGAAAATTTGCCAACTTGTTTGTAATTAAGTTCGCAAAGACATTTGTTTATGATTTCTAAAAAATTCATTAGTCCTCCTTGTTTTAAATAATTACCGGCGAAGCGGAACGCTTCGCCGGTAATTTGTGCTACTTGATAAGTCCTTTTTTCAATTGTTCCATGATAAGACTTTCATATTTCAAAAATTCAGCACTGCTCATTTTGCCGATTTGCTCACGAGTAAAAGGTTGTAGGTTTTTTCCGTCGCTCTTGGATTTTTGTGCATTTGCTTGTAATTTAGATTTTGCTTCGTTGTTAAACCTTTCAATATTTTCGTCGTGTGCTACTTTCTTCAAATATCTATCTATTGCTGATTTTTCAACTTGTTCAACAATTTTTGCGATTTTAGAAAGTTCATCTTTGTCAAATTGAATTTCATCTGCTTGAAGATATTTCATTATTTCAGAGCGACCTTCGTTTGCAAAAAAATCAGGATTTTCTTTTTCAAATTCTTTAAAAGCAGTGGCTTTGTCAAAACTTGTTTTAGGATTTTCTTCCAACGGTTGTGTTGTACTATCAATTGCCGTCCTTAAAATATGATTCAATAAATTTTGTCCTTGTTGTTGGTTGATTAATCCTGAATTTAAAAGGGTTTGAATATTTGTCAAATCCGATTTTAAATTGTTTCTCAATTTTTGACGGAAGTCATTTTTTTCGATTTTTGTATCAAGTTTTTCTTCGATTTGTGCTTTTATATTTGAATTTTCTTCATTTTTTGTCGGTTGATGTTGTTCAACTTGTTCGGCTGAAGATGTTGTTTCTTTTAATTCTTCTGACATTTTAGTCCTCGTTTCTTACTTCATTCATATATTCAACTGCTTTTTCGATTGCATTATCAATAAAATCTGTCAAAATAAAGATGACAAAAGGTTTGAATGGTGTTGCAACTGCCAATTTATTGACAACAAAAGTGATTGCTAAGCGTTTTTTCTCTTGACCTGAACTTGTGGCAAGAGAGTTTTCCGCATAACTTACAGCAGAATATGCTAAGTCGGTGATTGTTTCTTTAATTTTGTTTAATATCATTTCTTTTTCCTCATAAAAATCGACGCAGAATAAATCTGCGTCGGGGGTAATGTACAGGGTAGTTTACTATAGTGTTATAGTAATATTGGAGTTTATTAAATGAAATTATGGAGTTTCTTTTGTTGTATTTCCAGAACCTGTTCCGTCTTGAGTAGGAACTTGTGTTTCAGGAGTTGTTGGAGTTACTTCTGCTGTTGGGTCTTGTACAATCATTTTTGCCAAGGCTTTTGGCTGAACTGCTTTTGCACCATACAAATACAAACCTCTAACCAAGTCTGCGAAAGAATCTTTATCTCTTAGACTTTCGATTTTTGCAAGTTGTGAAGCAAATGTGATTGCATCGTTTGTACCTGCTAAAACGTAGAATAAACCTGAAGTTGCTGTTAAATTTGTACTTACAAATACGTCCATACCTGCAATTCTGCCGATTGCACCCTCTCTTATTGTTTTATCAGCAACGTTATATGCGTTAACAAATTCGGTACTTTGTAATAGGTACGCTTCGATTGTTGGGTTGATAACGACCCAAGGAGTTTTATTCCCATTTAAAGCGTTTGCATTTTTTAGTTTTAATGCTAATTCTACAAAGTGTGAGTAGATGTTTGATTTATCTAAAGTAATGGCTTTATCTTCTGTACCAACGGTATTTTCTGCATTTACTTCTGAGTGCATTCCAAGTAAGAAAGAGTCTTGAACTTCTTCAATCGCTCTTTTTGCACTTTCAAGGTGAGCCGTCATAATGTCTTGATTTGCTTGTGCTTGAGCGACGTCATTGATTTTAAATGCGAAATATTTCTTTTGGTCAATAGTTAAATCCATTGAAGATGGTGATAATTCGCTATATGAAATGTTTTCAGAACCAACAGTTGAAATTGTTACGTTTGCAGGTGTAATAATTTTTACTTTATCACCTTGATTTTTGATGTCGCCTTCGTAGTTTCGGTTTACACATTGCATCATCACGCAATTTTTTTCAAGCATTGTGTTTAATTTTTGACTCCAAACTTGTGGAATAAATGCTGAGTAAGAATTTGTTGATGTTGTTGTTTCGTTTGCTTCTGTCATTTTTTGTTTTTTCCTTTCTTTGTTTTGTTTGTTTCTAGTCTTCACAATAAATTTCTTTGAATTGAAGTCCGATAATGGCTAAGTTGTTTTCGATTTTATTTCCTTCTACGCAAAGTTGTATTGCATAATTTGCTTCTGAAATTTCTGCTTTATACATACTTTCAACGTCCAATGCCCAAATTGCTTCTCCATTTTCATCTGACCATTTATCGTTCAATTCAAGTGTTGAATTATCCTTGCTCCAGATTAAATTTTGTATGTTTGATGAATAAATAAAATCTTTGTCATCTTTGTTTTCGCTATCGTAATTTTTGAAAATTGAGTAATTAAAATTGTTTTCGTACGATTCGTCAAGAATGAAATAAAATTCATCAATTGTTTTTCTAACAGTTGGATTTCCAAGACTTAAAAACGGAGATTTCCAAATAAATTGAATTGGTTCTCCGTTAAAAGTGTTGTTTATATTTTCTTGATAAATTTTTCCGTTTTTGTCTGCGGTTAGAATTTTTTTCTCAAACACGCAGGCGGTTGTAATATCTTGTGGTAGAACTCTTTTGTACCAAGCCTTATTGACTATATCGTTTATCCAAATTGTATGAAAATATTGGTCGCTTTTATATGGAATGAAGTACCAAATTTGATTTTTTTCTTCGTAATTAAGTGCAAAAATTTCATTGTTTCTGCTAGTGTCAAATTTGTTGAATTCTTCTTTTATTAAATGTGTAATTTCGCTTCCCAGTTGTATTTGATTTAATTCACCAACTTCTAATGTGTAAATTCCTGATGTAAAAAAGTACTGTTTGTTGTTTACTGAAACAATACTTTTTTGTGAGCAAGAACCTTTATCTGCAAAAGGTACAATTGCAAAGTCTTCAGGGGTCGAACCGCTTAAAAGATAGGTTGAATTTTCTTTGTATATTGCAAGATAATCTTTATAGGTTTTTAGTGCTAAGATTTTGTCTGTATCTGTGTAAAAATCACTGATATATCCGGCATCGTTTTCGGTTGTAAAATCCTGATAACTTCCGAGGGCTGAAAAATAGATTGTTGAGTCGTCTGCAACCCAAATTCGACCTTTGTAAACTGTTACAACCTCAGAAAAAACAGGAGTTTTGTCAGATTTTTTAAGGTTGCAATCTACTATATCAAAATTATCGTTATTTTTGATAAAAAACATTTCATCTTTGTTCCCTGAAACAATTGTTCCGTTTAGAAAATTCGTAAATGAAATTTTATCTGAATGAAGTTGTTTATCAAGAAGTTTTAGTGTACCGTTATTGTTTAAGTAAAGTTTGCCGGAAACTGTTGCGATGATTAATTGATGTTTTGAACCATACTTCATTTCGTGAAGTCCAATGATTTCTTCGTTGTTTGGAATTTGCTCAATTAAAACATTTCCTTTTTGACGAATTATTCCTTTTGATTGGTAAATTTCAACATTTTCTGCATCAGACCAGTAAATGTTTTTTGTATTCATTCCAAGTTCTGTTTTGGTCGAATTTTGGTTTATTCCACCTGCCAGATTAAAATAAAAATTCTCCATTTTATTCTCCCTATATTCGTTGTAAGTACCATTTTATTTTTGTTCGAATGAAATCTCCTACATCTTTTTGCTCAACCCAAGAATAAGGCGGAATGAAAACTATATCGATTTTTCCGGCACTTGTTGTACGAGGGTGTGTTTTTCCAAATTCGTAATGAGTTAAAACTGTTGTCTTTGTGATAGGAATCTTGTATTCTTTTGCAACCTTTGCACAAAGTTGCATTGCTGATTCAAATTGGATTTTTGTTATTGGATAATTTCCTATTGCTTTTTTTGTTTTGTAACCAAGCATTCCGCAAATTGCAATTCCGATAGAACCTGTGTTTCCACCACCTGTATGTGGTGCATACATTCCACTTTTGCAAACTTCATTTGCGATAGGCTTGAATTTTCCGTTGTAGATTTTTCCATAACCATCAACTAAAAAATGGTAGCAATTTTTTTCATGTGAATTAGGGACAGTCGCTCCGGCTGTCCAGTGAATGACAATTCTTTTCATCTTTTTTCCTTTATTTTTCGTATTCTCTTATGTATATAGCAACTAATGCCAGACGATTTCTTGCACGTAATTTAAACATAAGGCGTTCGATGTATGTTTCTACTGTCCTTGTCGAAATGTTCATTTTTTCGGAGATATCCTTGCAAGCATACCCTAAGCATAGTAACTTAATGATTTGAGTTTCTCTTTCAGTTAATGCCATTTATATTTCCTCAAATTGCTATTATTTTCATGCTACATGATAAAATTTTAAAATTTTCATATATATTCCTTTAATTTAAAATGTATTATCAAAAAGTCCCAATTTCAAGGTGCTGAGGTTTGAATAGCATTTCTTGATTTTCCCGTATTCGTTGTAATTCAGGTAAAATTTGCCTTGATATTTTATGTATTTGTTTGAGGAATTAGTTTTTTCTTCAATGATGTCTTTTGAATATTTTTCCAAAAATGTTCTCGCTTTTTTATTTTTTATTCTGTAAATCAAAATTTTATTTTTAATGTCGATTTTTGTGAGTTGCAAGACTGTATGTCCGCAAATTGGACATTTCTCTAGATAATCTACTTGTTTATAAATACTTTGGTTATCACATTTGAATAAAAAAGTCCTACATTTGTGTAACGCACTGCAACATTGAATATATCCCATAGACCTCTCCATTGATTTTAGGCACAATTAACCTGTACTAATTTGAAAAACAACTTTACCAGCGTGGGTGTGAGCCTTATTCAAATTTACGTTCTCATTATATTATTTTTTCAAATTGAATAAATCCGTATTTTTACTTACGTGGAAATACGTACGTATTTTTACTTAAGTAAATTTACGTCCGTATTTTTACGGACAAGGTTTACTTTTTATTTTTGTGGTATAATAGGTGAAAATTAAATAAGGAAAAGGGTTATGTGTGATATTGATTACGAAAAAATGAGCGAGCAAGAAGCCAAAGATTACTTTAATAAAAATTATAATATTTCTTATGTAGACGAAAATCTTCCAACTCCGCCAAAAGAGTTATTTTTCAAGCATTATGTATCTTCTGCCTTTGTTTATGCAGTTGCTCTTATGATTTTTTTATTTAATCCGTTTTATGTTGATCTTTTTAATGGACACCCTTATATAAAAGAAAGTACTGTTTGGATTTTCTTTGCATATTTAATCTTTGCACCGATTTGTTTATGGATTTTTAAGCCAAAAACAGTATATGCTTCTCACAGTGTGGAAGTTATTAACTACTTATTAAAACTTATAAAAAGAGAAGGTTTAAAAAAAGATGCAAATTCTATAGAAGTTATTCAATGGCTAAAACCAACTTATAAGCAACAACAATCTTTGATTTTGTATTTTATTAAATTTTATTTTGGACCTCAATTGTTAGTATGGTCATTTACGCATTTCGGAAATGTTTATGCTGATATTATGAAGGTTATAAACTTGAATAATATTACTTTGAAAGTATACACAGTTGACCAAATCTTAAATGTTCCAAGTTTGGTTTTGAAATATAGAAGTTTGGTATTTTTGGCAGGATTATCATTCTTGTATTTTATTGATACGGTAATCTTTGCTTTTGGCTATTTGACCGAATTAACTTTCTTGAGAAATCGTATTAGAACTGTAGAAAGTACAGCGTTAGGTTTGTTCTTCTGCTTGTGTTGTTATCCGACATTTTCATCAGTAACCGCAAGTGTTGTTCCTTGGGAACATAGCGAAAGCAATTTTAACGGACTTTGTGCAGATCCATTGAATTGGCCGGTTTGGGTTCTTATGGGAATAGCATTTGTTTCAGTTGCTCTTTATGCTTCTGCATCAGTTGCGTTGTTTACTAAAGCAAGCAATTTAACAAATCGTGGTACGGTTACTTGTTTCCCTTACAGTATTGTAAGACACCCGGCGTACTCTGCTAAAATTTTAATGTGGCTTGTTGGTTCTATTGTTGCAATCAAAGTATTTATTCAAAATTCGCAATGGGCAGGTTTGATTTTTTATGTTCTGGGTGTAACTACTTGGATTTTTATTTACTATATGAGGTCAATTACTGAAGAAAGACATTTATATAAAGATCCGGATTACAGAGCATATTGCAAAAAAGTTAAATATAAATTTATTCCAAAAGTTTGGTAATTTTAAAATTATTTAACTTCTAATTCGCAACACATTTGGCAAGCACCAAAAACTTTTGAAACTTTTAGATTTTTTCTAAAGCAACAGTAATTTGGTTTGTTGAAAATTTCTTTTATTGAATTTTCTTTTACATTTCCTATTTTCTCTGATAAACAAGGGTAAACATTACCTTCCGGAGTTATAAATGTATTTGAAAACGGGAATTTACAAGGTTTATAAATTTCGTTTACAGGCATGTCTTTTGGTGTGTTGAAAAATTTTTCAATGCTTTCAAGCGGATTTTTAGAGTTTTCAAATTTTGGTGAAAATCTTATTAATGTTTTAGAATTTTTCTTCATGCTTTCAATTTCTTTGAAAACTTCTTTGAAATGCTCTATATCAAAGTATTTTTGAATTGGGTAATTTTCATTGAATTCCGGTATGAAGCAATCAAAAAGTTTTGAGTTTTGTTTTAAATTGTTGTTTCTTAAAAAAGAAATCGATAAAAATTCGAAATTCATATCAGAACAAAGTTTGTATAATTTTGGCAAATCGTCGAGATTATTTTCTAAAACAATGGTTTTAATATCTACCATTGGTCGTTTTTGGCGAGAATTTAAGTTATCAAGATTTTGCATAATTTTATCAAAAATTCCTGCTTGATTTCTGTTTTTATCGTGATTTTCTCCGTATCCGTCAAGCGAAACTGATAATAGAACCATTTTTGTTCGAATAAACGCATCAATAATCTCATCATTGATTAAAATTCCGTTTGAAACAACATTAACTTTTCCAAGAGTTTTTTTACAAGCATAATTTAAAATATCTATAAAATCCTTACGTATAAGAGGTTCTCCGCCAACAAGAGTTACAAGTGAATAAAATGGAATTTGGTCTATAATATTAAACCAATCTTGAGTTGTAAGTTCTTGTTTGTTGCGGTCTTGACCCACATAGCAATATGGACATTGCAGGTTGCAACGATATGTTAATTCAAAAAAGTATCGCAACGGCATTAAAGCCTTGCCGTATTTGGAATTATACGCAGGAAGAGCGTATAGATTTCTGAACATATCAAAAAGTTTTGAATAGTTTATCATGTAATAATTATAACATTAAAAATGGTTTTACATAAAATATTTTTTGAGTAAAATTATAAGTATGGAAAAGTTTTCTGTAAAAATATTACCGATGACAAAAGATGACATTGACGGTATTCTAAAAATTGAAGAAGCGTCTTATGGTGAACATCACTGGTCAAAAGATTCTTTCTATTCGGAGTTGAATAATCAACTTGCGAGATATTTTTGTGCTTTTGATGAAAATAATAATCTTTTGGGTTATGCCGGAAGTTGGTTGATTGTTGACGAAGCACATGTTACAAATATCTCGGTTTCTCCTGAAAATAGACGAAAATACATAGGTGAGGCTCTTTTGGTTGCTATAATTGAGGCTTGTTACAAGGAAATGGTAAAATATTTAACTCTTGAGGTTAGAGTTAGCAATACGCCGGCGATTGGATTATACGAAAAATATGCGTTTAAATCTCTTGGAACAAGAAAAGGTTATTATCAAAATAACAATGAAGATGCTTTGATTATGTGGACAGAAAATATTTTTTGGGATAAATTTAAAGAAAAATATAACCAAAATCTTGAACAATTAAACAAAAAGATAACAATCTTATGAAAATAGAAAAACCAGAAATAGTTAAAAAAGAAAATGTTTTTAAATATAACGGTGAACCTGCAAAAATGACTTTAGGAACAGTTATATTAACTTGTTTGTGCACTTTTTTATTAATTATTGCAACGTTTACTCAATTTTCGTTTACGCATTTTATAATACCGGCGGATTTTATGAATTATCTTTCCGGAGATAGTGTTGACGTAAAGCAACACTTTTTTAAATATTACAGATATATTCCTCAAATTCCTGTAATTTTATTTATTGCAGGCTTGTTGGGTAAAGTTTTTGGTGTAATTGCGGTTTTATGTTATATCGTTATCGGGCTTTTTGTCTACCCTGTGTTTGCATTAGGTGGCGGGCCTTCCTACGTTTTTGAATATAATTTTGGTTATATTTTGGCGTATATTCCGGCAGTATTTTTCTCTGCGTCAATTTTGAAGAATGGTTTTTCTCTTAAAAATGTTTTGCAAGCCTCTCTTGTAGCGGTTTTGACAATACATTTAATCGGAATTTTATATACGTTATTTATTGGTGCGATTAGTCAAACGGCTAACACCCTTTTAATTGGCTGGATTATCGCTCAAAGTGGTATGAAAATCTTGTACGACTTTGTCTTTAGTGTTCTTGCGTTGCTTATTTCTGAGTGGGTAAAACGCTTTTTGTGGATTACTATGTGTTAATAAGTGTTAAGTTTTTGCCAACAAACTAGCAAATGTTTTTTTTACGCACTTTGTTATTAATGTGTAGTTTAAATAAAAGGAGTTAAAATGACATCAGCAGAAGCCAAAGAAAAAACAGAAAAATTGTCTAACAAAGATGAATTTGAATCTTATTTAAAAAAGCAATGCTTAAAAACAACTTTCAATGGCATCGAAATCGAGTCATTTTCTTGGTATAAGAAAATGCTTGGCATTTAATTAAGAATTTTAAAAATTTAATAAACAAAAAGGAATATTTTTCTAATATTCCTTTTTTATTGACCACGAAGAATTATAATGTTAAAATTGATAAAAAAGGGGATTTATTCATGAAAAAATATAGAAACGCATTTACGACAGCAGAGGTTTTGATAACGTTGCTTATTATTGGTTTAATTGCGTCGATTACAATAATTACTTTATCTCAAGAAACTTCAGGCAGAGAAAAAATATTAAAGGTTAAAAAGGGTTTTTCTGTTGTTTCAAATGCTTATGATAATGCTTTGACTGAATTTGGACCTACTTATGAATGGGAATCTATGGGGGCAGATGCTTTTTCTTATAAAATTGGTAAAGGATTAAATTTAGCAAAAAATTGTGGTATAGATAATACTTTAAAAAAAGGTAATGAATGTTTTCCGGATTGTCCAAAAATTTATAAAGCGGGTAGTAATGATACTTTAGATGTTTGCTCGTCATCGCAAGTTTCAAAAATGATGTCAGCAGATGGTTTTTCCTATGCTTTTCAAATTGAAGACCCGATTTGCTCTGTAGATGTTACAAATAAGAATGAAAGTGCCTCAAAATACATGAAAGAAATTTGTGGAACATTTTTAATGGATATTGATTCTTCAAAAACTGCAAGAAATAAAAACTTTTATGGACGAGATTTATTTTTGTTTTACATAACAAGAGAAGGGCTAATTCCAACAGGTTTAGATATTGATGTTAAATATCCTAAAAAAGATGGCGAATGTAAACAAACCGTTTTGAAAAATGAATTCGGTTGTTCTGCATTAATGGTTTATGGCGATGGAAAACTTGAAAAATAAATGTTTTTCTCTGTTCATATTTTATTGACAATGAAAAAGACCGATGTTATAATGTTCCAAAAAGAAAGAGGTTTATATGAATTTTAAGAAAACATTAGCATTTACACTTGCGGAAACGCTTATTGTAATGGGTGTTATCGGTATTGTTGCAACTTTGACAATCCCATCATTAACAAACAGTACTAATAATAAAGACGTAGTGGCAAAAGTTAGAAAAGCACATTCAAACTTAGAAGATGCGTTTGGACGTATGATTGCTGAATACGGTGAAACAAACGAATGGTCTTCATTTGATACAAATACAGTTGGTGATAGATTGATTACATCAATGAAATTGACTAAAAACTGTAAAGCAACTGCTTCAGGCAATTGTTTTTCAGGTTCAACAAAGATTTTTAACTCTAGTGGTACAGGTGTTGATAATGTTCACTCAAACACAAGTGTATACAAATTCTTAATGGCTAGTGGTTTTTCAGTTGGGTTATATGTTGATAACACATCTTGTACTCAAAATGTAGCATCAAATGATAAAAAAGACCAAGTTCCTCAAGCATTAAAAGAGGTTTGTGGTGTTGCTTTGGTTGATATTGACGGCCCTGGAAAAGGTAAACATAAACACGGTACAGACTTGTTTGAATTTTATCTAACAAGACAAGGTTTCTATCCTGTTGGTTTCGAAGGTGATGATAAGTTTAAATACATTGATAACTGTACAAAAACAGGTTCAAATGTAACTGCTGATTCTCAAGCATGTACTGCGTGGGTTGTTAATAACGGTAACTTAGATTACAAGAAAACAAATAGTGAAGGTAAATGTATTTCAAATACAACAAAAGTTCTTGACCTATCATCAAATATTTCTTGTGATTAATCAAGTTTTAGATACAAAAAGTAAAAAAGGAATTGCAATTTCGCAGTTCCTTTTTTTAGTGATTATAAAATTTTAAAAAGACCTTCATTAATTGTCGCTTTTGTACCAATAGGAACGGTTATTTTGTTTTTGTTGTGAGAAATTTTAAATCCGCCAAGAGTAGGTACGTTTAGTTTATTTGTGATTTCTTTGAATAAATCTTCCAGCCATTCTTTGTTGTCAACGTCAGTAAAATCGCCTAAAATCAAACCTTTTATATTTTTATTAAACTTTTCGATGTTCAATAGTTGATGAAACATTTTGTCTATTTTATATACAGGTTCATTCAGATCTTCCGCAAAGAAAATGAAATCTTCTTCAGGAATAAAATCAATTCCGCAAAGAGAAACAATTGTTGATAAATTACCACCAAAGGTTATACCGCTTACGTTACCCCCTTTATATATCTTTTTTGCAGAGTAACTTTTAGAGGTTTCTGTAGTAATTGCTTCTAAAAAGTTTGTAAGCGTATATTTGCAGACATTTTTTGTTCCAAAATCGCTTTGGAACATTGGTGCGTGGTATGTTATAAGCCCTGCCCGTTTCAAAAACATTGTGCAAAGTGCAGTAATATCTGAATATCCTGCAAAAATTTTCGGGTTATTTTTTATCAAATTGTAGTCAATTTTGTTGATTAACCTTATTGAGCCATAACCACCTCTAAGGCAAAAGATTGCTTTGATTTCAGGGTTAGCAAAAAGGTCGTGTATATCTTCTAATTTTTCTTCATCAGAGCCGGCAAGGTAGCGATTTTTTTTAAAAATATTTTTGCCAAAAACAATTTTGTATCCAAGATTTTCAAAGTATTCTTTTGCAAATATTGCTTGTTCTTCACTATCTACGCAACCCGCAGGTGCAATTATTCCGATTTTATCATTTAATTTTAACTTTTTGGGTTTAATTAAATTCATATACTTTTCAATCCTTTTTGATTAGGTTATAATAATAACATGAATGAAAAATATGTTCCATTATACAGAAAATATAGACCTCAAATTTTAGAGGAAGTTGTTGGTCAAGAACATGTAAAAAAGGCTCTTACAAACGCAATTAGTTTAAACAAAATTTCTCACGCATACTTGTTTACCGGCCCAAGAGGTACTGGTAAAACTTCCACTGCGAGAATTCTTGCTAAGTCTTTAAATTGTGTGAATGGCCCGACAGTTAAACCTTGTGGGAAATGTGCAAGTTGTCTTGATATTGCTAATTCAACACCAATTGATGTGATAGAAATTGATGCTGCAAGTAATCGTTCTGTAAATGACGCACAAAATATTTTGGAAAAAATTCAATATGCACCTGTAAATGGAAAATATAAAATTTACATCATCGACGAAGTTCACATGTTGACGGTACAAGCCTTTAATGCTCTTTTAAAGACTTTGGAAGAACCGCCTGAGAATGTTGTGTTTATTCTTGCAACGACAGAAGTTCACAAGGTTTTGGACACTATCAAAAGTCGTTGTCAAAGATTTGATTTCAAAAGAATTACAACAGATGATATTGCAAAACACTTAAAACACATTGCTGAGTTAGAAAAAATTAATATTGAAGACGACGCAATTATGACAATTGCAAAAAATTCGGCAGGCGGAATGCGTGATAGTTTAGCATTGTTAGACCAATTGAGTGTTTTAGATACAGATAAGGCGATTACAACAGAGGATATAAATTCTTTGTTAGGTCGTTTGTCTTTTGATGTCTTAAATCGTTTGTCTGGCTGCATTATTAAATCAAATCCAAACGATGCAATTGAAATTTTGGAAGAAATTTATAATTCCGGAAACGAGCCATCTCAAATTCTTTTGAATTTGTTGGATTATTTTAAAAATTTATTGATTGTAAAAAACTGCAAATCAAATGTGATTTTAGATTTGACCCAAACGACAGAGGCTCAATCAGATGCTTTAAAACAACAAGCAAATTCACTCGAAACTCATCAAATTGTTTTTTTGATTGAACGTACTTCTTACTATATAAACGAGTTGCGTACGACAACAAATCAACATACTTGGCTTGAAGTTGCGATGATAGATTTGGCTAATTTGACGGAAAATACAAAACTTGTGGATTTACAAAATCGTTTGTTGAAGTTAGAAAATTCTGAAGATATTTCAACCTCTGTTCCAAATTACAAAACTCCACCATTGCCTGTTCATAAACCTGTTATGAAGCCTGCGGGAGTTGTTTCACCACAAACAATGCCACCAATTTCAAAACTTTCGGAAACAGTAAGCCAAACAATAAAAGTTGAAAATATTGAAGAAATTTCAGAAGAAAAGGGTGTTAAAAAATCTGAAATAAAAGTTGAAGAAACTATTCAAAATAAGCAACCTCAAGAGGTTAATGTTCAACCGCAAGAAGATTTTTCTCCTGTTCCAATGAGTTCAAATGAAGTTAAAACAAATGACTTGGCTGAATTATGGCGAGGACTTATTGAAAATATTGCCAGTGTTCCAACAAAACAATTGTTGCTTCAACTTGCAAAACCTGTTGAAATAACCCCTGAAAATGTTGTTATTACAATGAAATCAGAAAGTTTTATTAAACAATTAAATGAATCTTCTAAAAAACAAACGTTGATAGATGCGGTAGATACATTATTTGGGCAAAAGAATTCAAATGTCATAATTCGCTTGCCACAAGCAACTGATGTTGAGGTTAATGTATCTGTAAATTCGCAAAAAGAACATGAACCTGAGAAAAAGACTAGTGAGGTTGCAAATTCGCAACCAAAAATGGAGTCTAATCAAAAGTCTGCAACACCGGTAACTTCGCAATCTGTTCAAGAAAAAAATGAAGAAGTAAAAATGGTTGAGGTTACAAAAGATGTTTTTAAACCAACGGATAACCCTGAAATGGTTGAAGTTGTCGAAGTAACAGAAGTTAAACCTGCTTCAAAAATGGACGTTTTGTCTGATCAGGCCAGAATGGTTAAAGACTTGTTTGACGGAAAAATTGTTGAATAGTTAACGTTTGTAAAGAGTTTTTTAAAAGCATGTTAACATTTTATCTCAATGGGGTAAGTATATATTATATATCTTTTTACTTACATACCCTACCTTTATTCTAATGTTACGTTTTGCCGTTTTACGGCACTTTTTCTAAAACAATCCTTTATGGTTTTTATATAACAAAAAAATAAAATAGATTTGATACGCTTTATGCGTAAAAAGCATCAGATAGGCTCTTTAAAATTCTTGTGTACCGATTAAGTTTATCTGGTGTTTTTTTGCGAATTTATAAAGAAACTTTTACTACGGCTTTTTTTATTGCAGAAGGTCTATCTACGCAGATTTGAGGCATGTGAACATCATAAGGATAAAGAATAATGTAATCATTCTCTTTCATTGTGATGAATTGTTGAGGGGCATTTGTTGTTAAAAATTCGACATCTCTTTCTTCATTATAGGCTTCTGTTGTTGTGTAATCTTGGATTTCGCCAACACCTATTTTTTCTGTACCTTTTATTAAAACTTGAATATCAATGTATTTTCTATGGGCTTCCCATTTGCCGTCTAATTCAGGTTTTGAGTCGTATTCTTGAATGTTTATGAATACGTCATCACCAAGGATTTCATACTTGCCGTTTTTCATCGATTTTAGGTCGTGATTTTCGAGAAATTCAAGTCCAAGTTTGATTTTTTCTGATAAATTGTAGTAATTTTTAGTATATCTTAATGAGTTTTTTATCATGGTTTTAGTATAACATAAAGATTATGAATGAGAAAAAGTTTTATACATATTTGCTTTTAACCGAAAACAATACGTATTACTGTGGTTATACGGACGATATAAAACGCCGTTACAAAATGCACTTTGACGGTTTAGGTGCAAAATATACAAAGGCAAACAAGCCAAAAAGTATTGCATTTTTAGAAATGTTTGAATCTAAATCAGAAGCAATGAAAGAGGAATGCAGAATTAAAAAACTTTCCAGAAAGGCAAAAGAGGAACTTGTTAAAACTTTTTCAAAAGTTTTTCCTGAGTTGTACAAACTCGCACAAGAAGCGGAATTATTCGTGTAAACCATCGATTCCTGTAAGTTTTCCGCCTTTTGTAGTGAATGGAAGATTTCTTTGAATTTTTTGTTTACGAGAAAAATCAGAAGTATCTTCTTTTTTCAGTTCTTTATAACCTTTTTTAATTTCTTTGATTTCTTCTTGATATTCTTTTTTTAATTGTTTTTGCTTTTCTTTTTCTTCTTTTTTCTTGTCTTTTTCGGATTGTTTTTCGTATTTTTCTGCAAGTTCTGCTTCTGCTTCAATACTTGCAGGGTCTTCAACTCCGTCTTGAACAATTTTTAAGCCAATTGCGTGTACTAAAACATTTTCGTCTGTCAAAGATTCCATTCGAACTTGTTGTCCCTGTGTGTCGATACTCCAAGTTCCAAGGCTTCTCGGCGGGTTTCCTGTGTAAGCATAAGCCGAAACAAGGATTCTATTTGCATCACGAGTATCAAATCCTAGTGGATAAATATCCCAGCGAATATCTTTTAAATTAAGATTTTTTGTTGTAATCCAATAATAACGGATTGCTTCTCTGATTTCAGGTATTTCATGTGCTTGTCTTGTTGTGAAATCATATACCCAAAGATTTGTTTTCCAGATGCCGTCTTCTGCACTACCTATTTTTTCTTTTGCTATAATTTTTGTCAAATCAGGTGAAAAGTCAACCGGAGTAAAAGTTTTGAAAACACCCCATTCGATAAGTGTTCTATCTGTTGAAAAAATTGGTTTTGGCTCTCTTGCTGCGTAATTCGCTTTTATAACCTTTTCAACATCGGGCATTCCATCTCGAAGTGGAATTATATAAACATCACCATCTGTTGCGTGTTTTTTTGCGTAATATGTAACAACAGGAACAGCCATGAAAGTTGCATTAGGTGCGATTAATCCTGTTAAAACTTCTTGTCTGTCGTGTCTTGCTTTTCTGTCAATTTTTAATTCAACACTTCCTGCCGGTACGTTGTAGCGGACAAGTTTGTATTTTGGTTGAGGAACGTATTTCATTTTGCTATCCTCAACTTTTTTTATATAATCGTCGTCGCCTTGAGATTTATCTTTTGCCGCTGATTTTTTTTCGTATTCTTCAACCGTCATATAGCCTGATTCAGGCATTAATTTCTTCTTATATCTATCCTCTGCTTCTTGTTGCTTAACTTTGCTTCTATAGTCCCATTCATCAGAAAGAGGAGTTGCATAACAAAGATTTACCACAATGAATTGTAGTAATAATAAGTAAATTGTTGGTTTACGTAACATTTAAACAAGTCCTTCAACAAGTGCTTTTCTAGTCGCTTGTGAACGTGATGCAACACAAAGTTTTTGTAAAATATTGTGTACGTGTGCTTTTGCTGTTGATTTTGTGATGACACGTCTTTCTGCAATTTCAGGGTTTGAAAGCCCTTCAACAAGTAGTGAGAGAATGTCCATTTCGGTTGTTGTTAAGCCGTAAATGTTTTTTCCGTCTTGATAATTAATTTCACCGTTAGAAGATGTATTTTGGCTTTGCCTGTTATGTTGAATGTTTGAAAGAACAATTCTTGCGATTTGCGGGTCTAACCAACCAGTACCCTCTGAAACTGATTTGATTGCTCGTTCAGTTTGTTCTGCGTTTGCACCTTTCATTATATAGCCGTTTGCACCTGCTTCAAATGCTGCTAGCACATCATCTTCGCTATCACGAGAAGTAAACATTAAAATTTTTATTTCAGGATTTGTTTCTTTAATTCTTTTTGTTGCTTCAATACCGTCAATTTCAGGCAAGCCTATGTCCATTAAAACTACGTCAGGTAAAAGTTTTTGGGCTTTTGTTACGCCCTCAAGTCCATTTTCTGCTTCACCTATTAGGTCAATATCTCCAATTTTTTCTAAAACTAGCGAAAGTCCCATTCTTACCATTAAGTGATCTTCAACTATAAGTACTTTTACGTTAGACATTATACTGTAAGCCTTTCTTTTTCCGGAGTTCTAACAACGTCTGTTAATATAAATGTGAATTCGCTACCTTTGTTAATTTTGCTTTCAAGCCAAATTTTTCCACCATGTGCTTCAACGATTTGTCTTGATAGGTATAAGCCTAAACCTGTTCCTGTAGAACGTTTTCTGCTTGTTCCTTGTGAAAATCTTTTGAATAAGTGTGGAATATCTTCTTTTGGTATTCCGTTTCCTGTATCTGAAACAGAGAATAAGAAATCGCCTGATTGTTCTTTTACCAAAATTTCAATTTTGCCGTTTGGATTTGTGTAATTTACCGCATTTCCACACAAGTTTGCAATGACTCTGCCAAGTTCTTGCCTATCTGCATTTATCAATAAATCGTCATTTGCTTGAAAATCAACTCTAAAATCAATGTTTTTCTTGTCAGCAAGAGGTTTAAGTTCGTTGTAACGTTGCATAATAAGTTCTTTTACATTGAAATTAGTTCTTACAAGTTCAACTTTTCCTGCATCAAATTTGTAAACTGTAAGCAAACTGTTTACAAGTCCAAGCAATCCTTCGTTGTTTGTTTTCATTGTTGATAGTAACATATGTTGACGTTCGTTTAAGTCGCCGACAGTTCCGTCTAAGAAAAAGTCCAGAGTTTGAATTGCCGCAGTTAAAGGAGTTCTCATATCGTGTGTAAGAGTTGCGATAAAGTCATCTCTAAGTCGGTCTGTTTCTTTTTGAACGCTAACATCACGAATTACACCAACAAATTTTTGTTGAGGAGAATCATCGTCTTCGGTTGCAATCAACGCAAAACTTACTTCTACCGGAATTTGTTTTTCGCTTAAGGTGTTGATAATACTGCAATCTCTTAAGACTGCTTCGCCATTTTCAACGCATTCTTCAAGGATTTCTTTAAGGTTTCCGCCAATTAGAATGCTTGATAAATTTGTTGAAAGCAAATGAGATTCACCCAAACCTGAGAAGTTTTCTGTTGCAGGGTTTACCTGTTCAATATTACCGTCTTTGTCTGTAATAATGATGCCGTCAGCACAGTAAGTAATTATCCCTTTCAGTTTTGAGTGGGCTTGAATTAAATCCGCAGTCTTTTCAGCAACAAGTTCCTCAAGATTGTGCGAATACTTTTCAAGTTCTTTTTTAGCGGCTTCAAGTTCGTCGATTTTTTCGTGTAACTTGTCTAGCAAATTACTTCTTTCAATACCATTTTGAATTGTGATAATTAAATCGTCATTGTCCCATGGTTTTTCAATGTATTTGTACAATCCGATTTCATTGATTGCACGAATAGCATTTTCTTTGTCTGCATAGCCTGTAAGTAAGATTTTACTTACATCGGGGTAAAGTTTTTTCGCTACAGATAAAAATTCCAAGCCATTCATTTCCGGCATAATAAAATCCGAAATGATAATGTCAGGCTTGTTTTTCTCCAAAAATTCAATCGCCTCCACTGGGTTGTTGAACGCCACGCAATTAGTGAACCCTTCTAATTTTAAAAGAGTTTTAAATGCTGACGTTACCATTTGTTCGTCATCTACGACAACTATCAATCCACTTTTCATAGCAATATGATACAGCATTTTTTGTTCCATGACAATTTCTTAACAAAGATTAAAATATTTGCCATGATTTGAATTTTATGAACCGCTAAAAGCATGTTCGGGGCTAACTTTGAGCATGTTTACAAATTGTTTATTCTTGTTAACGGCCAAATTATTGTAATTGCTCTGCCGATAATTCTTTCTTTTGGTAAAAATCCCCAATAACGGCTATCTTGAGAGTTTCCTCTGTTGTCGCCCATCATAAAATATTCGCCTTCAGGCACAATCATTGGTCCACAGTGCATTTCGTAAGTGCAGTCGTTATAGTCGTATTTGCTTTTTATATAAGGTTCGTTAAGCGGTTTATCGTTGATATAAACGGTAAATGCACCGTCTTCTTTCGCTTTTTTGATTTCTATTTTGTCCCCGGGCATTCCGACAATACGTTTGATAAATGCTATATCTGAACAGAAAAATCCTGTTAAACGTTTGAATACTTTGAGCGGAGTTGCTTCAAGTTTAACCATTGGCGGGTAAAATACGATAATGTCGCCTCGTTGAGGTTCTCTATAAAATCTTGAAACCCTTTCTACTACAATTCTATCGCCCTCAATAAGAGTTGGATTCATTGATGCTGACGGAATCCAGCGGATTTCTCCTATAAAGAATTTGATGATAATAACCATTACTGTTACAAAAATGGCGGTTTCAACGGTTTCTTTAAGAGCCGGTTTTATTTTTTTTTCGTAAAATTCTCTATTTATTTGCATAATTTAGTATATCTATTAATTTGAAAATTGCTTCTTTGTATTCATTGTCAGGTGCTTTATTCAAGCATTTTTTTACTCGACTAAAATAATTATCTAACAATTCAACAGTTTTTTCAATGCCGTATTCGATATTGTCAGTACCTTTTGCGAAAATTACAGGTGCTGTGTAAATTCCGTTTTCAATATCGTTTTTACTTGGTTTGTCGGCATTTGTTTCTGTTAAATTCATTAAATCATCTCTGATTTGGAATGCGATGCCAAATCTTTTTGCAAAGTCCTTTGCTGAATTAATGTCCAAACCTGCAACTTCGGCAGAACTTGTCAATGACGCCATAAATAATTCTGCTGTTTTATATTTGCATTTTTCAATGTATTCATCAAAATCTGTAATTTTAAATCTGTTAAAATATTGATTAATTTCGCCTAAACACATTCTTTTTATTGCGATATTAAAGAAATTTAGACAATTGAAGGATTTTATGGAAAGTAATTTTTGAATTGCAATTGAAAGCAAAAAATCTCCTGTAACAACTGCCAAACTGTTATCAAATTTTTCATTCAAGGTTGATTGATTTCTTCTTTTAGAAGATTTGTCGATGACATCGTCGTGAATTAGTGTTGCGTTATGAATTAATTCTACCGCAGATTGAATATCAATGTGCAGAGGGGTTATTTCAACTCCATACATTTTCAAATAAAGTATCGCAAGCACCGGTCTAATGCGTTTTGACGGTGCTTTTATTATCTTCAAAAGATTTTCTTGTAAATCATCAGAACCGCAATAAAAATCGGTTAAATTGTTTTCTATTTTATACAAATCTTCTTTTATAAGAGTTGTTATTTCTTCATATTTTTCTTTAAAAGTCATTACATGTTTTCCCATAAGTGTAGTAAATCAACGATTGTTATGTAAGGATTAATCTCTTTCATACATGTAATATAATTTTCATTAACTTTTTCTTTAAATAATGTTTCTAATAATGTTTTATCGTAATCAAATAAAATTGAGCCGTGTTGAAGAATATAACCGTCTTTTCTGAATTGTGCAGAACCAATTAATTTTTTGCCCTTGTAACATAAATCCGCACCTGTTGCAATCATCATACAATAGTTTGCATCTGTGTTTGTGTGGTGTTTTCTTGAAATTTCTAATTCAATATCAATTTTTTTGAACAAATCAATGAATATTTGTGATATTTCACGGTATGAACCCATTACACTATCCCCATCTTTTAATGATGATGTCGGGCAAATATAACTATAAGTTAATTCTTTGTCGTGAAATAATGCTCTACCGCCTGTGATACGTTTAACTAAGTCGATACCGTGTTTTTTTAATAATAGTTTGTCTACAAAGTCTGTTTTTTGATTTCTGCCTAAAGAAATACATTTTGGACTCCAACCGTAAAGCCTGAAAATAGGCTCTTTTGACTGACAACGAATTGCTTCTTCCAGCAAATCTTTGTCTATCTGCATATTTTTGTTTCCGGTATTAACTTCAAACGGTATAAATTTCATATTTTTATTATAACTCATAAATCTAAAATAACTTTAAAAAGATAATTAAAATCATTTAATGATATGAAAGGACAAAGCCGACACAGATTTTATCTGTGTCGGCTTTGTTATAATAGTTTAATTAAAACGCACGTTTTTCAGGGTGTGGAGGCATTCTTCTCGGTAGACCTTCACCGTTTTTGAATTTTTCTTTGTGTTCTGCTTTAATTTTTTCTAATTCTGCTTTTTGTTCTTTTGTTAGCATTGATTCGAAGGATTTTCTGTTTTCTTCCATAATTTTGTGCCTTTTTTCCTTTAATACTTTAATTTCTTTGTTTAATTTGATTAATTCAGGGTCAGTTTGTTCGTATTTTCTGAATATTTCACGTTTTGCGTGTTCTTTTTCGTGAATTTGTTTCATGATTGGGTCGAGTTTTGCTCTGTCTTTTTCACGATTTTTCTTAACTTGTTCTTTTTGTTTATCTGTAAGTTTTAATCGTTGTTCAAAAATTTCTGCCTTTCCTCTGTGAAAATCTCTAGGTGGCATTTTTTGACATTTTTCGCATTTTAGAGGTTGTTTTTGCTGTTGCGTTGTTTTAGTTGTTTTTATTTCTCCTGCGAATACTGTTGTTGCAGTCAGGGAAATTATTGTTGCGAGAATTAATGTTTGTTTAATCATAGTTGAGTCCTTTCTTTAAAGTAAATCTTTTAATTGTTCTGCCAGTTGTTGTTTAGCATTGAACAATCTGGATTTGACTGTTCCTGTCGGGCAATTTAGAATTTTTGCAATGTATTCGTAGTTAAGTCCTTCAATTTCGTACATCATAATTACTTCTTTTAGTTTTGGCTTAAGAGAATTTATTGCTTTGATTATTTTTTTTTGCCTTTCCTTTCTGAGAAGTGCCGATTCCGGAGTGTCAGCGTTATCTCTTATTGTATTAACAATATTTTCGTCTGGTTCTGACTTTTTTTGATTTTTTTTTGATGATGATTTTAGATAATCTTTTGAAAAATTCTTAGCAATTGTACCTATCCAGCCCGAAAATTTTCCTTGCTCCTGATAGTTTTCAGTTTTTTGCCAAACTTTAACGTAGACTTCTTGTTCGAGGTCTTCGTTGTCTTCGTTTGTTATTAACCTAATAATGCGTTTTACATTATTTTGATTCTTTTTGATAATATTTTTTAAGTCCATTAATTTAAGTCTATCAATCCATAACTGTCAATAGGCATACCATATTCGTTAGTAGTGCTTGTTGATGTGCTGTAACTTGCTGTTGTATTGAAACGTACGTCAATTTTGGTAAAGTATCCGATTACAATACCGGCAAACATTCCTAAACAAAGAATGCAGGCTACTTTTAACCTTGTAAAACTTTCTCTTTTCTTGTTTATGTAGTAAGGTTTAACCTCTTGAATTAATTCTGAAACTTTGTCCATTTTTTCTTGTTCGGCTTTGCAATCCGGACATTCTTTCAAGTGTTCTTCAATCTCTTCGTTACTTTTAAACAAGTATAAACTTTTAAATTTTGTACATTTTTCTGTCATAATTTTTTTATCCTTTACATTAGTATAACGATTGAGATTTAAAAATGTTCATTTTGTTACTAAAAATATTAATAAATGTTAAGTGATTTTCCCCTCAAAGTAAGTAATAACTGTCTTTTATGATACTATTATTATAGTAGTAGAAAAAAGGAATTAGTGTATGGAAAAAAGAGATGCGTGGAATTCACGTTTTACGTTCATTTTAGCCGCAGTTGCATCTGCTGTTGGATTAGGTAATATGTGGAGATTTCCTGGAATTGTTTATCAAAACGGTGGTGGTGCATTTTTAATTCCATACTTTATTGCGATTGTAACTGCCGGAATTCCTTTGTTGGCGATGGAAATTTCTATTGGTAAAAAATTTCAAGCGGGTGCTCCGATTGCTTTAAAACAAATAAATCCAAAATTTGAATGGATTGGCTGGCTTGGAGTTGGTACTGCTTCTTGTATTGCGTCATACTATTCAGCAGTTTTTGCTTGGGTAATTTATTATGTATTTTTATCGTTCAAATCTCCTTGGATTTCAAAACCTGCTGCTGATATTTTTATGAATGACGTTTTACAAGTTACAACAGGAATGTTTGATATTGGCGGAGTTAACTGGATTATTCTTTTGGCAATGGTTTCTGGTTGGTTTATAATTTGGTTTTGTATCAGAAACGGGGTTGAATCAGTTTCTGATGTTTTGAATTACGTAGTAACTTTGCCTTTAATCTTGTTGACAGTTTTGATTGTTCGTTCAATTAGTTTGCCGGGGGCTATGGAAGGTATTTATTACTATTTAGTTCCGGATTGGTCAAAACTTCTTGAACCAAGTGTTTGGGCAGCGGCTTATGGACAAGTATTTTTCTCGTTAAGTATTTTATTTTCGATAATGGTTGCGTATGGTAGTTATTTGCCAAAAGATGCACCAACGACTTCAGACAGTATAATTATTGCGATTGCTGATGCGGTTGTAAGTTTCTTTGCCGGATTTGCTTGTTTTGGTGCTTTAGGCTATTTGTCATATTTGACAAACACTCCGATTGCTGAAATGCAACATTCCGGAATGATGCTTGCGTTTGTTACATATCCAACTGCAATTGCCGCAATGCCTGGTGGAAAATTAATGATAATTTTCTTTTCGGTATTATTCTTTGTTATATTGCTTACACTTGCTTTAGGTTCGGTATTTTCTATTGTTGTTGCGGTTGTAACTTCGTTTAAAGATAAATTGGGTACATCTAAAAAGAAAACAACTTTGTTCTTTTGCGTTGTAGGTTGCTTGATTGCAACTATTTATACGACAAAAGCGGGCTTGTACTGGGTTGACGTTGTTGACCACTTTATGAATGATTTTAATTTGATTGCAATTGGTTTGATTGAAACAGTTGCGTTAGGGTGGATTTACGGTGCAGACAAAGTTTTGAATATTATTAATGAAAATTGTTCGTTCAAATACGGAAAATTTTGGATTTTTTGTATAAAATATCTTTGTCCGTCAGTGTTTGCAACAATTACAGTAACATATTTGATTGACAATATTAAACATCCTTATGCGGGGTATCCTATTTCTAATTTGCTTGTTGCCGGCTGGGGCTTTATTGCTGTAACTTTTGTCTTTAGTATTATTATGACATTTTTCAAAGATTACAAAGACTTAAAAGACAAAAATAATCAATAAAAATTCTCAAAAAATAGGTCAATTGTTGTATAAAATACATGTTTAAAATATTTTAAATTGGGAATATAGTTCATGGAGGATAAACTATGAGTTTCGAACTAAATCCTTTAAACAACTATAATCCACAAATCAGGACAAATCGTACACAAGACGGTGGTGCAGGAAACACTGGTTATTTTCAACAAAACAACCAAAAGAAAAAAGATGAAAAAGACAAAAGTGTTTTTAAAGAGCCGAAAGATACAGTAACGTTGAGTGATGCGTCAAAATTAAATTACGCAGAACCTCCGTTACTTTTGAAAGTGGTGGAATACTTTAAAAAGTTTTTTAAAAATTTATTTAACTAATAAATCAAAAACTTCCCAATTAAAGTGTTTTTTGTTTGCGTATTCTAATAATGCTCGTCTGTCAAGATTTTTTAAACGATTAAACATATATCCGTAATCTTCATTTGCAAGCATTGACAGTGCAGGAATATTTGCATCATTTGCAAGTGCTTCAACTTTGTAATCGTAATTTATTGCAAGAGTTTTAATTCCGTATTTTAAAGCGATTAAAACTGCGTGAAAACGCATTGCAATCATATATTCAAGGTTTGCCATAAGTTTTATTATTTCTTTTGGAGTTTTTCCGGAAATAATATTTGTTCTAATATTTGGATTTACCGATAAAAGTAATGATTCAAAGTGTTTGCAAACTTCCAAATCATTGCTGTCCTGTAAAGAATAAATTTCAATAATTTTGTCCGGAAATTCAATGGCTACTCGGTTTGCAAGTGTAATCATAAGTTTTTCTGTAAGAGTTTTAAAACTTCTAAGTTGAATTCCGACTCTGTTTTCAGGTTTTGAACCTTCAATTTCTAAGTCATATAAAGGGTCGCAAACCAAGTCAGTTCTAATTCCCCAACCTCTTAACATGAATAAACTTTTGTCATCTCTAACACTTACCCAACGACATTTTTTTAGTAATTTTTTAGTGAAAAATTCTCCAATTTTGTTTGAAATTGGTCCAACACCTTGAGCAAAAATGATGACGTCTTTTTTGTAGAATTGAGCAGTAAAAATAACCCAAAGGTAATAGAATAAACTCTTTACGCTGGTTGCGTCTTGAAGTAAACTTCCGCCACCGGAAATTAATACGTCGCATTGTCTAAGAGCCTTGTTAACTTTGCCAAAGTCAAAACTTTTTATGGCATTAACACTATGTATTCTTGCTGTTTTTTCTGGTTTTGTTGAAAGCACCGTAATTTCAGCGTCTAATTTTTTCAATCTTTGAATTAATGTTTCAAGGATTGCTTCGTCGCCAAAATTATCCGCACCGTAATAACCTGATATTACTACCTTTTTTGTCATTATTTTTAATTCTCAATTAGTTTTTTAATTCGTTAAGTATATTTTTAGCACGTTCGGTAATTTCGTTGAAAGACAAGTCTTCATAGAAGTTTCTACCAACACCAACGGCTTTTGCTCCAACATTGATGTAATCTTTTACCTCTGATAATTGAATGTGTCCCATAGGCATAATTTTCAAAAACGGCATAGGTCTTAAAATATCTTCAATGTATTGAACTCCGCCTAGTGCAGTTACTGGAAAAATCTTGATTAATGGAACTCTTGATTGCCAAGCATCATATGCTTCGTTTGGTGTTGAAGCACCCGCAATGAAAGGCATTTTTCTATTTTTTGAGAATTTTACCATATTCATGTTGTAAACAGGAGATGAAAATATTTTTGCACCGCTTGTTACGGCTTGGTCTGCTTGTTGTTGTGTGATAATTCCGCCGGCACAAACGACTGCGTCTTTTGAAACTTCTTCAATTGCTTGGTACAATGAAGGATTTTCTACTGTTATTTCCATAACTTTTATTCCGCCTTCAATTAGTGCATGTGCGATGTCGATTGCTTTTTGAGCATCTTTGCTTCTAACAATCGGGTAAATTTTTTCTTCTGAAATTAAATCCATAACATTTTTATTCATAACTATATCCTTTTTTACGGTTTTATTATATCATGAAATAAAAAAGATTTAAAACAAGGGAAATTTAATGAAAAATTTAAAATCAATTTTTATCTTTATTGCTTTCGGTATAATTATATTGGTTTCATACGTAATTTTTAGTAGTTTTTTTGAACCAAGAGTTTATAATTTAATGGTTAAGAACTTTGTTGCAACCCAAAAAGGTTCTGACGGTATTGTTCTTGTCGTAATTGACGATAAATCCATTGAAAGACATAGATGGCCTTGGAGCAGAGATTTATACGCAAAAATCTTTGATTATATGGGGCATTATACAAATGCAAAACTTATTGGTTTTGACGCTGTTGTTACAACTCCTGATGAAAATAATCCGAAAGCAGATCAACAATTGTATGATACAATCAAAGATTTAGATAATTTTGTAGGTGGTTTTAATCCCTTAAGAGGCTTGTACTCAGATAAAAAAGAGGGTGCAGAATACGATAAAAATTTCAAAGCAAAATTTGAAATTCCTGTTGAAAGTACAATTAAAATGAAAGAACCTGCAAGGTTTAATAGTCTTTCTCCTTATCCGCAAGGATATTTTAAATCCTTGCCAAAGGCTGGTTCTGTCTGGGTTTTAACTCACCCGATTGACGGCTTCATTAAGGATATTCCGCAATTAGTTTACTATAAAGGCAATTTTTATCCGTCTTTAGGGCTTAGAATGTATGCAAAATTAAACAATGCAAAGCAAATTAAGGTTACAAAATCTCATTTGATTATATCCGGCGATGATGAATTGAAAATTCAAACTCACAGGCGTTGGGGCGGTGTATTCAATTTCTTGCACTTCTATAAAAATTACAAGAATTCTGATTATACTCACAGAACTTATTCTGCTGTTGATATTATTGACTCAATGGAAGCAATTAAGGTTGGTAAAAAACCAAAAATTGACCCAAAAGCCTTTGATAACAAAATTGTATTTGTCGGTGCAAATGCAAAGGCTTCAGGCTTAGGTTTGGAAGATGCTTTGCCAACTCCAATTCAAAGTAAGCACCCTGGGGTTGATATTCAGGCAACAAATTTAGATAATTTAATCCATAATCAGACTGTTCGTTCAATTTCGTCAACTCAAGAGTTGATTGTCGATATTATACTTGTTGTTGCGACATTTATCGTGGTAGCAAATTATTCTTTAATTGCGGGACTTGGTGTTATGGTCTTAATGGTTTTAGGATATATTTTCCTATCGGTTTTGGCTTACAAATTGAATTTTGCCGTACCTGTAATTACTCCAATTGCCCTACAATTAGCAACAATGATTTTTGGTTACTCAAGAAAATTTATAGTAGAGTCAAGAAATAAAGAAAAAATTAAAGATGCAATGGGAAAATATATTTCTCAAGACATTATGGAGAACGTTGTAAGTAATATTGATAACGTAAAATTAGGTGGTAAAAAGGCTAATGTAACCGTTTTATTTGCTGACATCAGAGGGTTTACATCAATGTCTGAAAAAATGGAGCCGGAAGAAATTTCGCTAATTTTGAATGAATATTTTACCGCAATTGAGCCTATAATCAGTAAACATAATGGTGTAATCAATAAATTTATTGGTGATGCGGTAATGGCTATTTTTGGAGAACCAATTCAAGATCCTGAACATGCTGTAAATGCTATCAGATGTGCAAATGATATGCTTAAAAAAGTTAAAGAATTGCAAGTAAAATGGTTAGATGAAGGAAAACCAAAAATAGAAATCGGTGTCGGAATTAATACAGGAGAGGTTTTTGTTGGTAATATCGGTTCTGAAAAACGTCTTGAATACACTGTAATTGGCGATACTGTTAATCTGGCAAGCAGATTGGAAAGTTATAATAAAATTTATAAAACTCAATTCCTGATTAGTTCTTCAACTTACGAGTTTGTTCGTGGTATTGCAGACGTAATCAAAATTTCAGAGGTTAAAATTCGTGGTAAAGAAAAGAAAATGAATATCTACGAAGTGTTGAGGTTAACTGAATGAGGCACTTTCTAGTCGTTGACGATTCTCCAAGTTGGATTAAATTCCACGTGGAAAATTTAAAAGCCTTGTATGGCGATGAGATTGAAATTGATACCGCATATAATGCTCGTGAGGGTTATGATTGGGTTTATAACTATATTGACAATCCTTATGACGTCATAATTACAGATTTATCTATGGAATACGACTTTGCTCCTCAATTTGCAGGGGAGTGGCTTGTTGAACAAATTAAACTCTTAAAACAGTACTACAAAACAAAAATAGTAATTGTTTCAGGTTCAATGCAAATAAAGAGCATAGCAGAAACCTTTGGGGTAGATTATATCCCAAAGGCTAAAATTGTTAACGATAGAACAGTCTATCAAAATTTTTAACTGATAAGGTGTATAGTTTTTTTGCATAATCGCTAAATTCGACTATTCTCGCTCAACAATACTATGGCTCTGCTGCCTAAATAGGCTCTCTCGACTTCGGACATTTCCTAATGAGAGTCATTGCCATTTTTGTTTTTTTTTCGTAATTATTTTAAACGCAATGTCCATTAGGAATCCTTATTCATTTAATATATACCCTTGTCATGTACGTTTATAACATATTTTACGGTTTTGTTACAAAATATTATGCTTTTTTAAAAGCCTCTAAAATTGATTTTTCGTAAGGAGGTTTTAAAATACCCACTTCAGTGATAATTCCTGTAATAAGTTCATTTGGAGTTACGTCAAATCCCGGATTTATTACGTTAACTTTATCAGAGCAAATTATTTTGCCGTTAATGTGTGTAACTTCCTCTTTTGAGCGTTCTTCAATCGGAATTTCTTTTCCTGATTTAATGTTTAAATCAATTGTCGAAAGAGGTGCTGCAATATAAAACGGTACCTTATGGTATTTTGCTGAAATTGCGACAGTATAAGTTCCGATTTTGTTTGCAGTATCACCGTTTAAGGCAATTCTATCTGCCCCAACGATTACAACATCAATCATTCCCTTATTCATAAAATACGAATGCATTCCGTCAGTAATAAGAGTTACAGGAATGCCGTCCATTGCTAATTCAAATGTGGTAAGTCTTGCACCTTGTTGACGAGGTCTGGTTTCGTCTGCAAATACCTGAACTGTGTTATCTCGACCAAAAGCAGAACGTACAACTCCAAGAGCCGTACCATAACCGCCTGTAGCCAATGCACCGGCATTGCAGTGTGTTAAAATTGTTCCGCCTTTTGGAACGATTTCTGCACCATTATCGCCAATGCGTTTGCATCTGTCTAAATCGTCTTTTTCTATTTCAATAGATTTTTCTGTCAAGTCTTTGATTAAATCTTCGATATTTTTGTCAGAATTTTTAATAAGTTCTTTTAGTTGCTCGCAAGCCCACATTAAATTTACTGCTGTAGGGCGAGAAGTTGCCATATAATCTGCTTTTTCGATTAATTGTTTTTTAAATTCTTCAACAGATAAATTTTGTTTTTGTAATTCCATTGCGTATAAAACAATTCCGTAAGCACCTGCAATACCAATGGCTGGTGCTCCCCGAACAATCATTGTTTTAATTGCATCAAACATTTGTTGACCTGATGTGATGTCGATATATTTATATTCATAGGGAATAATTGTTTGGTCTAACATTTTTGCTTTATCATTATCCCAAGAAATTGTTCTGATTTTTGATTCAAAAGTCATTTTACCACCTCAAATTATTTTATATCGAAATTTATGCTTTCGTTACTTTCTTTTTTTAATCCTGTCAATAATTCATAAACATAAGAAGTTGCAAGTCCTGCAAATGCGTTCATTAAGGCACTTAGAAGTGCAACGAAGAAGATTAACATCATAAGAACGATAAAACTTCCAAAACTGTTAAAGAAAAATCTCATAATATAATGTGCTTTGAAAATTGGAATTAATCCTAAAATCAAATCACAAGGAATATAAACAACTGCTGCGGCAACGAAAGAAACAAAGCCGATTACACCGCCAAGAATTGCCCCTTCTCTCATATCAAAAATTCCGATAAGATTTTCTCTTTTCATATAAACTAAAATTCCGGCAGCCAAACAAATAACAAGGATTGTTACTGAAAAAATGTTTATAAATGGAAAAATTGTCAAAAACCCTAAAGCACCACCGGCAATAGCACTTAAAATTGAAATTTGTTTTAGTAAAAGTTCGTTAATCATAATTATATCCTTTATTTTGTTATTAATTCATGTTTTTTCTTGTGTGGCAAATGGCAATTGCGATAGAATCCACAGTATCATCAAGTCTTGGTAAATCTTCACGCTTTAAAGATATTTTAACCATTTGTTCAACTTCTTTTTTGCTTGCACGTCCAAATCCGGTCAAAACTTGTTTTACTTCCATTGGAGTGTACTCAAAAAAAGGTATGTTATGCTTTTCAAGGGTCATTATTATAACTCCTCTAGCCTCTGCAACCGGAATAATCGTTGTTTGATTGCGGAAGTAAAAAAGTTTTTCCACTGATGCTATGTCCGGAGAGTATTTTTCAATGATTGTCGATAAATCGTTGAAAATTTCATACAAACGAGAAGCATCAGGTGTCCCTTTTTGAGTTTGGATTGAGCCTGAGTTTAACAAAGTATAGTTTTCACCGTCATAATCAACGATGCTGTAACCAACAATTGCCATTCCAGGATCAATACCTAATATCTTCATAAAAACATTATAACAATGAAATACCATAAGGCAAAGAGTTAACAAAATTACATGAAAATAGCATGTAAAACAACAAAGAGAACGGGGTTTGTGAAGTTTTGTAAAGTGTCAAAACGACACTTATATCTTATTTTTGCCAAAACATTAAAATAAAAAGAAAACAAACAGTTGACATTAAAGTTTATATATGCAATAATAATCTTGTGCATTAAATAGTGTAGTCGAAACACTAAATAGCATAACATTTACCCAAAAAAACATATAAACTCCTAAATAATAAACACTAAAAAAAGAGACCATTAGGATGCAGAAAACATACACTCAATCAACTGAGTGTTTTTTTTTGCCGTTTTGAGCAATAGATATAATATTCAGGAAATGTTATATGCGTTTATTCTGTCATTTATTGCTAAACATCTCTAAGAGAACAAACTAAAGTCTTTAGATGCGTGAGTAGAAATAATTGACTTAATAGTTTCCAACTCTGTTGATAGTGCAGAATATTCAGTGTCTAAGCGTTTTGCTTGGTTATCCAACAATTTTTCTTTTCTGTTGATTTTTGCAATTTGACTTTTGTATTCTGCTTCTGCTGCTGCGTCATCTGATTTGTCATATTCTGTTAGGAATTTTGTGTCAGAAGTTAGAGAAACTTGTTGTCCGTCTTTCATCAACACAAAGTATCCGCTTAACAAACCTTGGATTAAGAATTGTGGGTTTGATTGTAATTGAGATTGCAAATCAGTTCTTGCATTATAGTCTGCTAACGCTTTATCATAATCTGTTGTAATCTTGCCGGAACTATCAGGTTCGTATATCTTAACGCTACCTTTTGCTATGTTCAAGGCATCATTCCAAGTTAACATAGAGTAGTTTCCTGAATTAAAAGCCTTTTGAGCCTGTTGTTCCCATTGTGCTTGAGTTAAACCCTTGCTACTTGAAGTAACCGAATATGATTGAGATAGATTTAAATCAATTTTACTACTATTTGGAGCGGTGCCTAAAGTATAATTTTGACCACCATTTGTATTCAATGCAATTGCAACCAAACGTCTTGCTAATTCTGATACATTCAAAAAATATTCATCTCTCTCAGAACCACCAAGCAAGCCCTTAGAAGTGCCATTACCAATAATACCATTATTTGCATCTTTTAAAGCACCAACAGCGGCTTTTCCATGTTGAGTATGCTTATTTTTATCTTGATAGCCTACAATCCCTGCTTTTAGTTCTTCCAAAAACTTTTGTGTTTCTGATTGGAATACAGAGTTATTACTTATACCTAATGTTTGAGTAATAGAAGTAATCAAAGAATTCGCTATAGCCTGAATATTTTGTTGTGCCATTTCTGTAGGCACACCACCATCTTTACCATCTGACGCTATTTGTATTACTTTATCGTATTCTTGTTTTTGAAGCAACTCAAGAAGACTAGTACCAATTTCAGCAGAAGTTTCACTTGCTGACTGTTCTAAGGCTGTTGCATTTGATTTATATGTAGTTGTCCATTCGTTATTATCTATTGAAGGAACAGTTGCATTCGCAAAAATTTGTTGAATATTGCCTGTTTTTGTTGTTGGATATTCACCATATTGTTGAATAATATTTTTTAAAGAATTTTCCCATTTTTTACCTTCTGGAACTTTTGTAACGTCTAGGGCTTTTGGATAATTTGCTGGATTTGGCTTTTCTAGATTTTTAGTAGTATATCCATCGCTCGTTCTTCTAACTTCGTAACCAAAAGGTTTTAAATTATCATAAGTCAGAGGTATTTCTTTTGTGCCGTCAGACATTTTTAAAGTTTGGTTATTAAGTGCTTCAGAGTATTTTTGAGAAACCTTATCAGAATCGCTAGCCAATCTCATTTTGTCCATAGCAATTCTTTGTTGTCTAAGTTCGTTATTAGACATTCTTGATGTAATTGTCAAAAGTCTTGCTTGTGAAGCCGCTAATCCCATAAAGTACCCCTTTATTTTGCCTTACACACATGTGTTTATACGTCAGAAATGCATGTTTTCTTTAGGGTTTTGAGAGGTTTTGTAATATTTCGTTACAATTAAGTTTGCTAAAATATTTGAATATTTATTGAAAACTAATATTTTTTTTAGTAAAATTCTATTGTCGAGGATATGGTATGAACACAAACAAGAAAAGAATTTTAATAGTTGATGACGATGAAGAAATCAGAGAACTTTTAGAGTTTGATATTGCTCAGAGCGGTTATGTTGTAGATACCGCAAAAGACGGACTTGAAGGTTTAAATAAGGCTTTGAATAATTCTTATGATTTGATTTTGCTTGATGTTATGATGCCTAAAATGAATGGTTTTGATGTTTGTAAAAATATTCGTCAAGCAAGACTTGCGATTCCAATTTTGATGTTAACCGCAAAAGGTACAATTGAGGATAAAACCGATGGCTTTGACAGTGGGGCTGACGATTATATCGTTAAACCGTTTGATGTTCAAGAAGTTTTATTGAGAATAAGAGTTCTTTTGAGAAGAAATCAAATAGAAAATACAAATTCTATTGCCAACGAAATTTTGCAAGTTGGAGACATTCAAATTTTTCCGGAAACTCTTGAATGTACAATTGTTAACAAACGTGTAAAACTTACTCCGACCGAGTTTGAAATTTTATATTCTCTAATGCAACATTTTAACAATGCCGTAACTTTGGCAACTTTGCTTGATGAAGTTTGGGGATATGACAGTAATGAAGATGTTAGAATGTTGAGGGTTCATGTTGGCGGTTTGAGAAATAAAATTGAAGAAAATGTTAAAGAACCTAAATATTTGCATACAGTTACAAATGTTGGTTACAAATTAACTCCTTTTGTTGAAGAATAATGAAAATATCAACTATCAAAAAATTACATAAATTAAAAAGATTTTTGCGTCCAAAAAGATTGAAAATTGCGGAGCAAATTCTTATTGTTTTGTTTATTTCTCTTTTAATTCCAATGATTATCAGTGGTTTGGTTATCAATAATATTAACCAACAAGCAATTCGTAGTCAATTAAAAGATTCTGCGATTATGATGTCTAATGTTGTTTCTAACGAAATTGACGTATTTTTACACGTTGTGTACAGTGAGTTAGAGCAATTAAGTATAAGTTTGGACTATCTTAAAACAAATAGCGAAAAACAACATTATTTAAAGACAATTAAAGACAAAACGAAAATAACTTATTATGAAGATTTGCTTTTGGTTCAAGATTTTGATGCGATTAAAAAATTAAAAGAACAAAATGACGCAAAAGGTCAGTTTTTAATTTACACCAAAACAAACAAAAATAACTATTTGGTTGCTATTTTTAAAAAAGAAGAATTGAATAAGCATTTATTTTTATCAATGAAAGATGATGAAAGACAAATTTACGTGTTAGATTCAAAAGATAAATTAATTGCTCAACATAATTACACAGAATCTCAGTTTTTAGAATCTGTAAAGGCATTGCCAAAAAATTTGGAAAAAGATAAAGCGACTGTTTTTAGTAAAATTAAAAACCAACCGCTTGTATATATTCACAAAACAAATCCAAGAATGACGGTTATTGTAAATACAACAGAGAAAGTTACAAAAGACACTATTAATGACAATAGATTTAAGTTGTTGATGTCTGTGTTTGTATCGTCTTTGAGTATTTTTATTATCGTCGCTCTATATATTTATTACATGTATATTAATATTCGCCAATTATTTAAAGGGATTATGGCTGTATCAAAAGGTAGTTACGAAAGACGTATTCGTTTGATTAAAAGTATTTTTACACCTTATGAAATTGTATTTTTGTCTGCCGAGTTTAACAAAATGGCAGCAGAAATTCACAAATCATATTTGCAATTAAAGGAACAAAACCTCAAACTTGAACAATTGAACGAATTTCGTTCTAATTTGATTGATACAATCAGCCACGAACTGAGAACTCCTTTGACAAGTATTCAAGGATACACCTCAAGACTTTTGAGAACAGATATTCAAATTGATGAAGAAACAAGAATAAAATCGTTACGTGTAATAAAACGTCAGGCTGAACGTTTGAAACGCTTAATTGAAGATTTACTTGTAATTCCTGATATTGAGCGTGAAAGAATTCGTGTTACTCTAGAACCAGTTTTGATTTCAGACACCGTTACTAATGCAATTACTTTGGTTAAAAACTCAGAAGAAAAAATTATTGAAAACAATATTAGCGAAGATTTTCCGCCGGTTATTGCAGATAAAGACAGAGCAGAACAGGTTGTTGTGAATTTGATTGAAAATGCTATAAAATATGCTACAACCGATACTCCAATTGTTATTTCAAGTGATTTTAACGATAAAGAGGCTACAATTAGCATTGAAAATCAATGCGAAAGAATTCCTCAAGAAAAGTTGGAAACATTGTTTGGTAAATTTATAAGAATGGACGATAAAACTACAAGAACTACTCGTGGCACAGGTTTGGGGTTGTTTATTGTAAAAGGTCTGGTTGAAGCGATGAATGGAAAAATTAATATTACATCAACTGATGAAGTTGGTTTTAAGGTTGATATAACGCTTCCTTTGTATAATTCTGCAACTTAGGATTTGTAGGTGAAATTTATGTTTATGCAAGATGCAATTGAGGTTGCTTTACAAACAAAAAAAGAAATTCCGGTTGGTGCAGTAATTGTGAAAAACAATGAAATTATTGCGTTTGCACATAATAGAAAAGAAGAATTGAAAGATGTTACTGCTCATGCTGAAATTCTTGCGATAAGAATGGCACAAGAGGGGCTAAGACGTTGGAGATTAGATGATTGCGATATGTATGTAACGTTAGAGCCTTGCCCGATGTGTGCTTCGGCAATTATTCAATCTCGAATTAAAAATCTTTATTTTGGTTCTTATGACCACCAATACGGTGCTTTAGGGTCTGCTTTAGATTTGAGGCAAATTCATAAATCAAAAATGAAAGTTTATGGCGGAATACTTGAAGATGATTGTGATAGTATTATCAAAGGTTTCTTCGAGGAGTTAAGATGATAAAAAAAGATTACCTAGATGATTTAGTGCGAAAATATGAAACTGTTGATTTTATAAAAGATGACCCAATACAATTTCCTCACCGCTTTAAAAATCAAGAAGATTGCGAGATTGCAGGGTTTGTAGCCTCTTGTTTTGCGTATGGAAATCGAAAAGTTTTTATTGAAAAATTAAATGATTTGTTTAATTCTTTTGAAAACCGACCTTATGATTTTGTAATGGATTTTGACCCAAAAGTCCTTTATGACTTTAGTTACAGATTTTCAAAAGATTGTGATGTGATCTGTCTATTCAAAAAAATTAGCGAGTTGTATAGAAATAACAGTTCATTAAAAGATTTATTTTTAAAAAATTACAAAAACGATGTAACTCAAATGTTACAAGGTGTTTGCGATTATTTTTATTGTGATGCTGAACTTTCTCAAGGATATTGTCATCTTGTTCCAAACCCTCAAAAAGGCGGTGCGATGAAACGTTTGAATATGTTTTTACGTTGGGTTGTCAGAAAATCAGATGTGGATTTGGGTATTTGGAATTTTATACCAACATCAGAATTACTGATTCCTCTTGATACACATGTTGCAAGAATTTCAAGAGAGTTGAATTTGTTAAATCGAAATTCAAATAACATGAAAGCCGTTAAAGAATTGACAGAAAATTTAAAACACTTTGATAAAAATGACCCTACAAAGTATGATTTTGCTTTGTTTGGATATGGTATTGATAATCCTCTAAGGTAGTTGTCGTAAGAATTAATCAATTATTGGTTTTAAACGATTTATTCAGTTATTTTACAATCAAAAAGGATTTTAATCTTCGTCCTGTATCTTCGTTAAATCTTTGGATTGAAGTTACGTGGATTTTTTTGTAGTCAAGTGAGGTCGAACTTCCTCCGTCAAAAGCCATTGCATAGTGTAATCCCAGACTTTTACATAAATCTTGTGCTTCAAAAATTGTTTTAGGATTTTTGTTTGTGATAATTAAAATATGAACATCGTCGCCTTTTAAACCAATGATTGTTCTTGCTGTTTTATCCAAAACTGATGCTGATTGACGAATAATGTTTCCGTCATCGTCTTTTAGAATAAAAAATTCTTCTTCTAATCTCAATTCCGGTAATAATTGTGGTCCGCCTTGTGCTGAAGTTACAACACTACACCCGAATTCAACAGGAGTATTATGAGGAACAATTGAATATTTTAACTTTCTGTCGCATTCTGTAATTCTAAATTCAGAGCGATTAAGGATTTTTTGTAAATGTTGTCTTAAAATAGGGTTTGTAATTAATGCTTCATTTGTTAAAGGGTCTTCGATAACTTCGCCTTTGTTTTTAACATAAGAAATTGTTTTTTGATTTTTAGGGTCAAAAAATCCTGCATTTATTGTTAATGTTGCGTTTGTTTCATCATGAATTTCTTTGTTTGTTTTTAAACCAACTGTTGAAACAAATTCAATTCTTTTTTTCATTGAATTTCCACTTAAAACGATGTGATAAATTCCATTGTCTTCGTTTACGTCAATAGAACTTGCAAATACACTATTTGCAAACATTAACGCAAAAAGTAGTGTGATAATTTTCTTCATACTATAAATCCTTACTCTTATAAAATGCAAAAATTGCACCTAAAAATGCTAACGGCGGAGTGATTGCTGTTAAAAACGGGTGTAAAATTCCTTTTTCTGCCAACAAATCAAAGAATGGCAATGTGATGTAGTAAACAAAAATTGCCCCAATAGCGATTGTAAAACCAATCAAACGTTGTTCTCTAGGTTTGCTGAAACCTAGTAAGCAACCCATTATCGCAAGAAGCACGCATACAAACGGGTGGAAAAATCTTTGGAAGTATTTGTTTAACATGTAATTATATTCTTCATCAAGATTTTCTCTTTTTAAGAGTTTAATGTATTTCCAAAGATTTGCGTTTGTAATTTCACGTTCTTTTTTTACTGAATATGTAATGAGCATTTTTAAGTCAGAGGCTGTTTCATTTTCTAATATTTTTATTTTATCTTTTTTGTCAATGCTAATAAATACCCCGTCGCTAGATATATTGTATTCTGTTACATCGTACAACTCCCAGCGATTTTCAAAAGCCATGCCTTTTTGTGCAACGTAAATATTAGTTAAACCATGAACATCATCGTAAATCTTTTTAGAAAAATCCATTACTATAACATTTTTAAGTCTGGCATTTTTGTAGTTTGAAACAACGATAGCCATTGTCGGCTGGTTGTTTTCATTCTTTTGTGTGTACATATATTGAATGTTACGACCAGTATCTCCATTTATTTCCCGCATTTTTTGTTCAGAGTATGGAGTTAATTTGTCGCAAGTAACAAAGCATAGAGCGGTAACTAAAAGACTTAAAACTATAACCGGTGCAATAATTCTGCTAAAAGGCATACCGATTGCTCTGAAAATAGTTAGTTCACTGTCTTTGCTTAATTTATCAAAAGTGAATAGAGTTCCTAAAAGTAAGCCAACCGGAAATGCTTTACCAAGAATTTTAGGTAATTCGCAAATCAAAATAAGAATAGCCTCTCTCACAGTATGTTCGCCGGCAAGAGTTTCTTTGATAGTATTTAAAAGCATTTCAGGGGCAATCCAAACGATAGTGAACAATAGAATTGCACCAATGGTCGCATAAGCAACTTGCTTAAATATATATTTATCATAAATTGTTGGCTTAAACTCTAATTTCATTATAGTTGGAAATCCTTTCCTAAATAGAATTCTTTAGCCACAGGGTCAACTGCAACATCTTTGCTGTTACCTTGAATTTTAATTTTGCCGTCAAAAATTACGTATGCTCTATCTGTGATTGATAAAGTTGCTTTTGGGTTATGGTCTGTGATTAAAACTCCTAACCCTTTGTTTTCTGAAATTTTTCTAATATTGTCTTTGATTTCGCCGATTGCAATAGGGTCGATGCCGGCAAAAGGTTCGTCAAGCAAGATGAAATCAGGGCTTGCTGCTAAGGCTCTTGCAAGTTCAACTCTTCTTCTTTCTCCACCAGAAAGGGCTATTGCAGGTGCGTTACGCAATCTTGTTACACCGAATTCATCAAGTAATTCTTCTAATTTTTTCTTCTTTTCGTTTACTGTTAACTTGTCGTTCATTTCTAAAACAAGTTTGACATTTTCTTCAACAGTAAGTTTTCTAAAAATTGATGCTTCTTGCGGAAGATAGCCGATACCTGCTTTTGAACGTAAATTCATTGTCCAATCAGATATATCTTCTCCATTTAAAAGGACTTGACCTTTATTTGGTCTTACAAGTCCAACAACCATGTAGAATGTAGTAGTTTTACCGGCACCGTTTGGACCTAGCAAGCAGACAACTTCTCCTTTTTTAACCTCAAAGGATACATCGTTTACAACACTTCTATCTCCATATATTTTTACAAGATTTTTTGTTTCAATAATCATTAAATAATCCTCATGTTATATCTTTAATTTTATTTTAAACAAAGTTTTAAAACAATACTCTATTAACCTCTGTAAACGCATAAAAAACGAGGTTATTATTACCTCGTTTTTGTTATTATTTTGTCTAATATTTTATCCATTTTGCTTTAAGTTGGTTCATTGTTCCGTTATTTTTCATTATATTGATAACGTCGTTTGCTGTTTCTAAAACTCTTTTGCTTTCTTCCCCTTTTCTAAAAGCAATTCCATAAGGTTCTTGGGTATATCTTTGTTGAAGCATTTTTACTGAAACATCATTCATTGTGTAACCAAATAAAACCGTATCGTCGTCAGCATAAGCGTCTATTTCATTGGCTTTAAGAGCCGATATTGCCATTTTTTCGTTTTTGTAACCGTTAATTATAGCCCCCGGAGCAACCGATTTAATTCCGTCAAGGGCTGTTGAACCGAACGAAACGCCTACTCTTTTTCCGTTTAAGTCTGAAATTGATTTTATTCCTGTGTTTCTATGAACCATTACTGTTTGACCTGCAAAGTAATATGGGTCTGTGAAATCCAGAATATTTTTTCTTCCGTTTGTAATTGTCATTGTTGCGATAATCATATCGGCTCTGCCTGAATTAAGGATTGAAATTCGGTTAGAAGTTTCTACAGGAATAAATTCAATTGCATTTTCATCTCTTAATAGGGCTTTTGCGATTTGTTTTGCAACATCAACTTCAAATCCTTGATATTGTCCGTCAGAGTTTTTGTAACTGAATGGGATAACGTTTTCTTGAATACCTACAACGACTTTTCCTCGTTGTTGAATACTGTCGTATAAGTCCATTGGCTGTTGCTTTTTTCCACAACCAACCGCAATAATAGCGATTGCAAATATTATAAATAAATTTTTAATTATTTTTTTCATAGTAACCTCATTATACATAAATATTGTATTTTGTAAATCTTTTTGATATATAATAATGTCATTATGAAAAAGAAAATTAGTATTATTGGTTCAACAGGTTCTATTGGAACTCAATCGTTAGAGGTTATCGAAAAACTTCAAGACAAATTTGAAATTATTGCACTTGCTGGTGGTTCAAATGTTGCTCTTTTGAACAAGCAAATTGAAAAATTTAAACCAAAATATGTTTGTTTAGGTGAGCAAAATGAAGATTTAAAACCGCTTGGTGCTAAAACTTTATATGGTGATGAGGGGTTACAAGAAATCTGCTCAAATAAAGAAAATGATATTATTGTTGTTGCGGTTTCAGGAAAAATTGGCTTAAAACCTACGTTGTCAGCAATTGAAAACGGAATTGATATTGCTTTAGCAAATAAAGAAACTCTTGTTATGGCTGGTGATATTGTAATGAAAAAAGCCAAAGAATCGAATGTGAAAATTCTTCCGGTAGACAGTGAACATTCCGCAATTTTTCAATGTATTAACGGTAATTTAGATAAAGTTGACAGATTAATTATCACTGCTTCAGGCGGGCCTTTTTTACATAAATCCATAGATGAAATTAAACAAGCAACTGTTGAACAAGCACTTGCTCACCCACGTTGGAATATGGGTAGAAAAATTACTGTTGATAGTGCAACTTTGATGAATAAAGGTTTAGAAGTTATTGAGGCACATCACTTGTTTGATATGGATTATGACAATATTAATGTTGTTATTCACCCTCAAAGTTATGTGCATTCTGCGGTCGAATTTAAAGATGGTAGTATTTTGGCTCAAATTGGTGTTCCAAGTATGCACTTACCTATTCAATATGCAATTTGTTATCCGGAAAGACCAGAGGGGATAAAATCAAGAAGTTTCAGTTTTGCAGATGCTCAAAAATTTGAATTTATGCAACCTGATTTTGAAAAATTCCCTTGTCCAAAACTTGCATACGAAGCAGGTAGAACTGGCGGAAGTGCTACAACTTGCATGAATGCTGCAAACGAAGAAGCCGTATATGCATTTCTAGACGGTAAGATTGCACTTTATGATATTTATACTACTGTTGAAAAAATTTATAGACAACATTCCATCGTAAAAAATCCGAGCATTGATGAGATTTTTGCAATTGATAAAGAAGTAAGAGAAAAAACTAGAGAATTGTTTAAATAGTGAATTTGAACATGTTAACAAAAGTTAACAAAAGGTAAAAAATCCTAAAGTTTTTTTCTGAAATGTCGATATATAGCATGTAATTGATTGAGATAAAGGGAAATGCGTATGGGTTTACAAATACCACAAAACATTAATGCTAGACAATTGATAGAAGAGGCTACAGTTTTAGGTTGCTGTGTTTTAAGCGATGCTGAAGAAGGCAATATTTGGGACGCTGAAAGACAAATTACTGAAGCACAAGGTCAAGTTAGAAAAGCAGATGGCGAAATTGAAAGTGCGAACGAACAAGCCGATGATGCAAAAGCAAAAAAATCTGAAGCCGATAGTCAAACTGAAAGTTCTCAATCACAAGAAAATGATTCCCCAACAGAAGAATCTATGGGTGAACAAGGTACTTCTGCTTCGAATATTAGCCAAAAAGCAAAATCTGATGCACAACAAATGCAACAATCTCAAGCAGATCTACAAGCAAAACAAGGTGAAAGTCAATCAAGAACAGAAGCAACAGTTTCAAATCTTGACGGTAATAAATCTCAAGTAGCAGAATTGGCTCAAAGAAATGCTGAATTATCAGCAGAAAATCAAGCCTTATTAGACGGTGTTCAATCTGACGTAGATGCTAGATTTGACGGTACAGGTTCTGGTACAAGAAGTGCTTATTCTTTATCAACTGCAACAGAAGCAGAAGAACAAGCAAGACAAAATCCGGAAGACCCAACACAAGTTGCTCAATCATCTCCAAATAGTGCTAAATTTGATTCAAACGTAGATGAAATGACTGCAAATGAACAACAAATGAGTTCTTTGGAAGCACAAGCACAAAGTCAACAATCAGAAGCAGAAGCACAAGCAACAAGTGAACAATCAGAAGCAGAGGCTCAACAAGCCGCTGCCCAACAAGTTCAAGGTGATGGCGAATCTTCAAAATCTACAATTGAAACAATTGAAGGCTATGCAAAAGACGGAGTTCAAGTTGGTAATGCTCTTGATGTTTCTGGTTCTATAGTGCAAGCAACAGGTGTTACATTGACTACTGCCGGAACATTAACAGCAACTGCCGGTGCAGGAACAACAGCAACTGGTATCGCAGTTACATCAATCGGTGCAGGTGTTACGACTTTAGGTGTTCCGTTATGTGCATTGTTCGGTATTGGTGTACCAATTGTTGGAGCAGGTGGCACAACAACTGCCGGTGGTGGTGTAACAACAGCAACCGGTGGTACAATTACAGGTATTGGCGGAACTTTAGTTACTGCCGGTAACGGTGCACAAGCAATTGGTAAAGGTTTATCTATAACAGGTAAAGGTTTGAAAGTTGCTGGAAATACAGTATTAACCGGTACAAACATTGCAAAAGGTGATGTTACGGGGGCTATTACCTCTGCTGTTTCAACAGTCGCTAATTCTGCTGCATTTAGTAAAACCGCAGGTCTTGGTAGCAAGGCTGTTGCTCAAAAAGTTTATGATATTTCAAGTTCTGTGAAAGACGGTATTAATGCTACTAGACACTTTATAAAAGGTGAATACACTCAAGGTTTCGTAGATGCTTTTTCTTCTGCGTCATTTGCTTCAGGTGCAGTTGGCGATTTCACTTCTGGTACTACAAATAAAACCGCAGAAATTGGAAACTCTTTATTCGCTGCAATGTCTTCAGGTACTGCTTCTTATGAAAACTTCTCTCAAGGCAATGTAACAGGCGGATTGTTTGATGCTGCCGCTGCCTTTACTGCAAGTAGTTCAGCAAGAGATAAAGCCGCTGGTGCAGACTTCCATGCCGGCAAAGAAGATGCTTTCTATTGCACAATAAATAAAGTTCAAAGTGTTTACAACAGATTCTTTGCACCTGATGCTCCACAACCTCAAGTTGCTCCTGAAATTGCACAAAATCAACAATCAGGAAATGCTTCTGATACTCCGATGATGGCTCAAAATCTTACTTCATCAAACATTTATGACCCGACAACCGGTGTAACTGCTTCTCAGGATTTGATTTGTCAAGCAGATGCAACCAATATTAATTCTCCGGCAGAAACTATGATTGATGCTGAAAGATTAGCAAACAAAAAGAAACAAGCATAGTTGTTTTACCTAAAAATTACACATCAAAAGGATCTTTTTCCTTATAGTAATTAGGTTTTCTTCTTAGTCTGTCATTTTTCTTTTTGACTTTATCAGGAACATTTTTATATGCGTTGTCAATCGAAATTTTAGACAAAGTTTTCTTTGTACGTCTATCGCAGAAAGTTAACCAGAAACTTCTGTTGATGTTGTCGACTGTGAATGAAACTCTGCCTGCAACTCTTTCTCCAGGTTTGATTTGTTTGAACATAATATTTGTGTCGCCAAAAATCGATGGGTGGAAAACGCCGTTATAGTCGTTTACCAAGGCTAAATCCATGCCGGAAAGTGTTAACTTTGTCATATTTGTTATTGATAAAGTTAATGTTATAGTGTTTGCTTCGCCGAATGGGTCTTTTTCGTGCATAATATTTGTAATTTTTATTGTTAATCCGGGGTAAAATATTTCGTGTTGTTTAAGAGCAGTGTCTTTATATACAGGAAGTGGCACTTTTGTATTGATTTTTACTCTAATTTCGTCCCCCGGAGCAATTAAAACGTCTTTACCTTTTCTCCATAAAGACATTCCAAGTCCTATAGTTCCGCCAACAGCAGCACCGCCAAGTACTGTGTATCCTTGAGATGCAATTGCGGCTTCAAGTCCGAACATATTTAAAGCCATAAATCCGCCAACAACTCCGCCTACGGCAGTGTAGCCGACATCTGTTGCAACTATTTTGCCTGCTTCTGCAATTGGGTGCATTCTTGTTGACATTTTACCCTCAATTGGAATCTCTCTGCCGTCCGGAGTTACTAAATAGTCAAAATCAAGAGAAATATAACCGTTTCTGCCTAATCTTTTTGCTTCAGATTGTTCTTTTATAACTCCGTGAGCAATTGTTCCTTTTGGTAAAATTATTCCGCTATCTCCTGAAACATCACTTACAACTTCTGCGAAAAATTCGTCGCCCTCAATTGAAAAGTTGCCGTCAATAACTTGAGATACGGTCATTTTTATGACATCTTTTTCATCTAAAACTTCTACTTGTCCTGTGAAAAGTTCTGATTGTTCTTGTTGTTTTGCATCAATCTTTTCCGCATGTCCATGTAAAGTGTCTGCGAACGTTATGCCTGAACTAAGTATGTAAGATATTATTATAAAATTTGCAATTAATTTTTTGAAATTTACCATAATTGTTATTATATTCATTTTAGAAAATTTTTCCATTTGTAAACATTCGTTGCGGTATTTTAAAACTTTCGTTTTTATTTACACATTTTTTCTGCATTTTTAGTACAATAATATCTATACTAGATAAGGAGTTTTTTAATGGAAAGATTTACAGGAATTATTGGGATTGTTCTTTTGTTAGCAATGGCTTTTGCCTTGTCAAACAACAAAAAAGCAATCAATTACAAAACAGTTGGTGTTGGTTTAGCACTTCAAATTTTATTAGGTATTTTTATTTTCAAAGTACCTGTTGGTCAAGCAATATTCCTGTGGATTGGTAAATGTATTGAAAAATTATTATATTTTGCAAATATCGGTGGTGAATTTACATTTGGTCCGTTAATCAGCAGTGAAAAACTTGCTATTTTTGGAAATGGAACTATGATTTTCGCACTTCAATTAGTTAGTGCAACAATCTTTATGATGATGATGGTGAATATTCTTTACTATTACGGTATTATGCAACGAGTTGTTACATTGTTAGGTAAAGCGATGAACAAACTAATGCGTGTTAGTGGTGCTGAGGCTTTATCAAACGTTGCAAGTTGTTTTGTTGGTCAAGTAACTGCTCAAATTATGATTAAACCTTATCTTGCAAAATTGACTCGTTCTGAGTTACTTTCTTCAATGGCAGGTTCAATGGCTTGTACTTCAGGTGCAATGATGCCAATTTACGCAATGATGGGTATTCCTATTCAATATGTTTTAGCATCAGGAATTATGGCAATTCCAGGGGCTTTAGTTATGACAAAAATTGTTTACCCTGAAACTGCAACTCCTGAAACAATGGAAAACATTAAATTAAGCAGAAGAAAAACTCACGCTAATGTTTTTGATGCTATCGCTTCAGGTGCTTCTGAAGGTATGATGGTTTCTTTAAACGTTGTTGCTATGTTACTTGCAATCGTTGCATTGATTGCATTCATCGATTTTATCTTAGCAACTTTTGGTGGTTGTATTTATAACTTATTCCACTTAACAGGTCCTGTTTTAGGTTTTGATTTGCAAGCATTATCTCTAAAAATGATTTTAGGTAAATTCTTCGCATTCTTTGCTTTGATTATGGGTACTCCTGTTCAAGATATTTTTAATGTCGGTGGTGTTATCGGTTTGAAAATCGTTTCAAATGAAGTTTACGGTTATACAGACTTGATTGCTATTCAAAATGTTATTTCAAATAAAGCATTTGTAATCGCTTCATTTGCAATTTGTTCTTTCGGTAACTTCGGTTCTATCGCTACTCAAATCGGTGCAATCGGTGGACTTGCACCTAACCAAAGAAAAAATCTTGCAAGACTTGGTATGAAAGCATTGATTTGCGGTGTGTTTACTTGTTTTATGTCAGCATGTATCGCTGGTATTTTGGTTGGCTAAGATTAAATTTACATAAAAACAAAAAGACTTCATCAAAAAGATGAAGTCTTTTTATTATTAATTATTTTACTAATTATGCATTGAATGATGCTTCAGTACCTGAAGAGTTACCATAGCCTTCAAAAATTGTATTAATAAATGCAACTTGTGGTTGTTCTTCTTGCATTTTTTTACGACCATCGTTATCAAAACTAATTGAGTCTACTTTACCGATACTGCTAACTTGTTGTCCAAACATTTTAAAATCTCCTCTGTGTTTTAATTATCTCTCGTACTTATATAAAGTATTTTTTTTTTTAGAAATTGCGTGCATGGAGTAAAATATGAAGAAATGTTAAATAAAACAGTAAAGGTTTTAAAAAAACAAGGCTAAAATCCTTGTTATATAAGGTTTTAACCATGTTATAAAATATTAACAAAAAGCATATATTAAAAAAAATAAATGCAAGTTTTCTTATTTTTTATGCGAGTAATTCGTCTTCAACGATTTTGCAAATTAAGTGTCCGAGCATCATCGTTGCTTCTTGAATGTTTGGTGTTTCTGTAGATGGAAGTTTTATTAAAGTTGAACAAATTTCGTCCATGTTGCATTTTTGTTGACCGGTAAAACCTATTGTAACAAGTCCCATCTCGTTTGCAATATTAATTGCGTTGATTATGTTTTTAGAATTTCCTGAAGTCGAAAGTGCAATTAATATATCGCCTTTTTTACCAATGGCTTCTATTTGTCTTGAAAAGGCTTTTTCATAACTGAAATCGTTTGACAATGCGGTAATTAGAGCATTGTTTGAGGTCAAAGAAATAGCATTGAAAGCATGTCTGTCTTTGTAGAATTTTGATACAAATTCTGTTGCCAAATGGTCGCAATCGCTCGCTGAACCTCCATTTCCTACAAAAAGAATTTTGTTTTCATTTTTTAATGCAGAAATAATTGTTCTGCTTATTTCTTTTATTGCTTCTATCATTTTTTCGTTCGCAATGATATTTTTGCGGACTTCGATTGAATTTTCTATGTATGTTTTAATTTGATTATTCATTTTATTAATGTTGCTCAATTAATTCTATTTCATTACCGTCCGGGTCAAGTACGAATGCAATTTTTGTTCCGGAAAAAATTACGTATGGTTCATAAAGGTATTTGTAACCCAGAGAGTGTAATTTTTCTGTGAATTTGTCCAGTGAATCTACTGAAAAAGCGAAGTGTCCAAAAGCATTGCCATTAATGTAGCCGGTTTCCGGAATTTCATCATTTACTGTTAATTCAATTTGTGCGGTATGTTCTTCGTCTTCAAGGTAAATCAATTCACAATCGTCTAATCTTTTCTTTTTTGCGATAGTCATATTTAATAAGTTTTCGTAGAATTCTAAAGATTTTTCAACGTCTTTAACTCTAATCATTGCGTGTAAAAATTTCATTAGTTGTCCTTTCTTAGCATAACTATTGCATTTGCTTCAATTGCAAGTTTTTCACCTACGGCGTCCATTTTTTCATTTGTTTTTGCTTTTATTGAAATCAAGTTTACATCAAGCATAAGGATTTTTGCAAGTTCTTCTCTCATTTTTTGAATATGAGGTTTCATTTTTGGTTCTTGTGCTATTATGTTGCAATCAAGGTTGTTGATTATATAACCCTCATCTTGAATTAATTTGTTTGCGTGTTTTAAAAGAATTATGCTTGAAATATTTTTGTAGGCGTCATCTGTATCCGGAAAATGTGTTCCAATATCGCCTAAAGCCAACGCACCAAACATTCCGTCGATTATTGCGTGAATTAAAACATCTGCGTCTGAATGTCCAACGAGTCCTTTTTCGTGAGGAATTTTTATTCCGCCGATTATCAAATCTCTGTCGTAGTCAAGTCTATGAATATCGTATCCTAAGCCAATTCTATACATTTGCACCTACTTCTACAAATTTTTCAATCGCTTTTATAAAGCCGTCATTGTCTATTGTATCTGTTACATAATCTGCAACTTTTTTCAATTCGTCTGTCGCATTACCCATTGCAACTTTTATTCCGCCTGCGTTTAGCAAATCGATGTCGTTATTGTGGTCGCCGATTGTTAGAGTTTCTTCTTTTGAAATGTTAAAATATTTTTGAACACATCTTAAACCGTCGCCCTTAGTTGCTTCTTTATGGCAAACTTCACAGAAAAAGTTTGTTGATTTTACGATAAATAAATCCGGAAAGTCCGCTTGCAGTTCTTTTGTAACTCGTGTAATTTTTTCTGCATCATTGTAGTCTATTAATAAGATTTTATTTATTTTATCTAATTTTAATTCGTCAAAGGATTTTATTTTGTACGGAATATGTTGATAATTTGCATATTTTTGAATTGCTTCGTCGTCTTTTTCGACAAAAACCTCATCGTTCAGGTATAAGTTGATGTGAAGATTTCTTTCTTTTGCCCAATCAAAGATTTTTTTCGCAGTATTTACAGGTATAAATCTTTCGTAAAGTACATTTTCTTGTGGAGAATTGTCTTTTACCATTGCCCCCTGATAAGAAACTATAGGTGTTTGAAGCCCTAGTTCGTTGGCAATTTTTTTTGCAGATGCGTGCATTCTGCCTGTGATTAGGACAACTTTTATACCTGATTTATCCAATTTATGAATGCAATCGATAACGGCAGGATTGAATACTGCATTATGTTTTAGGATAGTTCCGTCAATATCTGTTGCAACCATTTTTATTGTCATAACATTTTCCTTTTATACTTTGTATGCTCTAAGCAAAGCACATAGTGTTTTTGAATCGTTTATTTCACCATTTTTAATCATGTTGAATACATCGTCAAGTTTGTGTTCGTATGCTTGAATAATTTCACCCTCGTCTGGGTGAGGCTTTGTGAAAGTCATATCTTTTGCGTAATACAAATATAATTTTTCATCGCAAATTCCGGGAGTTGTAAAAATATAGCCTAAAGATTTCCATGTTTTTGCTACATAACCTGTTTCTTCTTCAAGTTCTCTTTTTGCCGCATCATCAGGGTTTTCTCCATATTCTAATTTACCCGCAGGAAGTTCAATAGAAACGGATTTTAGTGGATAGCGGAATTGTTTTACAAGTAAAATTGTGTCTTTGTCTTTTTCCGCAACAATAACAACTCCACCGGGGTGTCTTATAACTTCTCTGAAACTTTTGTGTCCGTCAGAAGTTTCAATATCATCGTAATCAACGAAAACCACTTTTCCGTTATAAACTCTTTTTGTTGATAAAGTTTTTTCTGTAAATTCCATATATATTCCTCTATAATGCAAGTATTATTGATTTTATATCTTCGTTTGAAATGTTTTGCAGTGCTAAATCTTTATCCTCTTGAGTTAGGCTGTTAAAAGATTTTAGCGTTTCTAAAGTTTTTAAAATTACGGTTTGATTTTGTGAGTTCAAAAGAGGTTTTAAAAGTTCAGGATTTTTTATTAATTCAATCGCTGAAAATACAAAATCGCTGTTTTCGTCTAATTCTTCGATAATAAAATTGTCCAAATTATCGTTAATATTTGAGTTTAGCAACTTTTTAATTTCATTTACTTCTTCTTTTGTTTTTTTATCCTCGTCAAACAAATATTCATCGTTTTCAGTTAACAAATTGAATTTGTTTTTAGCATTCAATAAAATTATCGCATTCTGTGGTGAAGGTTCTGAAAAAATTAATTTTTCTAAAACTTCATACATTTGAAATGAAAAAATGTTTGAAACGGGGACAAGTTCGCCAAGTCCTTGAATTATATTGTTAATCGCAAGTAGTGTGTTTTCGTGATGTTCATTGTTCAATAAATCAAGAAAACTTACCATATAACCAATTTCGCAAGCAATATATTCGGAAATTGAAGAATTTTTCATCACTTCAAAAATGTTGTTTAATGCGTTTTTTTCTCCGTAAGCAGAAATGAATTTTACCGCAGATAAAACTTCAAAGTCGTCGTTTGATTGAAGTTTTTCCAGTGCAGAGTCAATGCTTGAACGTTCGTTCATTGTTGCCAGTGCAGAAGCACAGTTTAGAGCAAGTGGTTCAAATTCTGAATACGCCTGTTTTTTTAAATCTTCTATCGCTAGATCGCTTTGATTAAAGCAAAAATATTTTGCACAGTAGGTTTTTTCCTCGTTAGTGCCATCTTTTAACTTATCAAGCATTGTTTGGCATGTGTTTTCATTGCCATATTTTGCTAAAGTTTTTGCAATAAATTCATCATAAGAAGGTGAATAAAATTTTATAAATTCTAATAAATTTTTATAATTATCTTTGTTACATGCATTCATTAAACGTTTTGAAACATTTTGTTTAATAAAATCAAACAGAAAATCGTCTTTTGAAACAAGTTCTTCAAAAGATTTTACGTCAATGTCGTTTATGATATGTGCCGCAGCCTGCTCATAATCATTTTGATTTTTGCCGGTAAGTTTTTTAATCCAGTCCATTATTAATCAAGATAGAAAGCAGTGATAACTTTATGACCTTCTTCTGCATATTCAATTGCTCCATGTAAAGTTTTACTTGTGTGAGATAAGAAACAGATTAATTGGTTGCAATCGTCAATAATTTCTCTGTTGCAAACTCTTGATGCGTCAGCAAGTGTCATCATTGCTCTGTCAGGGTGTTCTACGATGTTTGGAACACCAATCAATTGATCTTGAACGTCAGATGGTTGTTGTCCAATAGTTTGAGGTAAAATAACTTTTAATTTATCAGGATTTGCTTTCATCGCACCACGAATAGTTGCGGCATTTGTACCTGAAGAACCTCCTGATGTGATAATTGTATTGCCTTGTTGAGCCAATGCTGTAACAAGTGTTTCAATAATTTGTTGGTGGGTAATTGCCAAGTTTCTGCTGCCAATAACTGCAATTCTTTTAGCAGATTGTTGAATTGTTGCTAATTCCATAGCCAATTCATCGACGGTATTAGGTGAGTCGCTAACTGAATCTAAATCGTCTAAAGGTACCATGATTGAACCTTGTGAATTTTCTCCGTTTTCTTCGCCTAATAATTTAATTGTGTCTTTGTCTGCCATTTTCCCTACCTTTTGCAAAATTCTGTGTTTTTTATTATAATTATATTAACATAAAAAATAATTTTGTGAATAGGGGATATGGAAAATATATTAGATAATCTTAACGAAAGGCAAGTTGAAGCCGTTAAAACTACACGTGGCCCTCTTTTAGTGCTTGCGGGTGCAGGTTCAGGTAAGACAAAGGTTTTGACTTCTCGTATTGCTTATTTAGTTCAAAATGGTGTAAAACCCAGAGAAATTTTGGCTGTAACATTTACAAATAAAGCCGCAAAAGAAATGCGTGAACGTTTAGGCAATATTTTGGGTGAAAATACAGTAAAATATATGTGGGTTGGTACTTTTCACAGTATTTGCGGACGAATTTTAAGGCAAGATATTGAAAATTATAATTTTCAATCAGGTAAAAAATTAGACCATAACTTTACTATTTACGACGATTCTGACTGTATGGCGGTGGTTAAAAATGCCATTAAAAAATTAAATCTTGATGATAAAGTTTATCAACCAAAATATGTTAGAACAATTATTTCAAATGCAAAAAACAAAATGGAAGATGCACATCGTTTTGCAACTTTTGCAAGAGATTTTAAGGCACAAAAAATTGCAAGTATTTTTGAGGAATATGAAAATACATTAAATAATAATAATGCAATCGATTTTGACGATATGCTTATGCTTACTGTAAAATTGTTTGAGCAAAATCCGGAAGTCAGGGAAAAATATTATTCTCGTTTTCAACATATTTTGGTTGACGAATTTCAAGATACAAATATTGCTCAATACAAGTTAGTTAACATGTTATTTACAAATTTGTTAGACGAAATTCCCGCAGAACGTTCTCTTTGTATTGTTGGTGATGTTGACCAATCAATTTATAGTTGGCGTGGTGCTGATTATAAAATTATTTTAGGGTTTCAAAAAGATTTTCTTAATACAAAAATAATTAAATTAGAGCAAAATTATCGTTCTACAGAAAACATTTTGAAAGCCGCAAATGCAATTATTGAAAACAATGAAGAACGTGTAGACAAAGTTCTTTTTTCTGAAAAAGGCGACGGGGAGAAAATTCATTATTACGAAGCCCAAGATGATTCTGATGAGGCTAATTACATTGCAAACACAATAAAATCAACTTGCGACAATGATTACAACAAATATGCAATTTTATACAGGACAAATGCTCAATCTCGTGCAATTGAAGAAGCATGTATGGCAAATGGTATTCCATACAGAGTTTATGGAGGTATGAAGTTTTACGACCGTCAGGAAATTAAAGATGCAATTGCATATTTAAAACTTATTTATAATCCAAATGATTCTCAAAGTTTTAAACGTATTGTGAATGTTCCAAAACGTGCAATTGGTGAAACTTCTATTCAAAATTTGCAAAAATTTGCAGATGAAAAAGATATAAGTTTAATGGAAGCAATTGAGATTATTGAAGAATCTGAATTAAATCAAAAAACTCAAACAAAATTAAAAGATTTTAAAGAGTTAATTGATAAATTTCAAAAAGCGTACTCTGATTATAATTTAGCAGAGTTTTTAGGTTTAGTTTTAGAAAAAACCGGTTATATCAGAATGCTTCAATCTGAAAATACTCCAGAAGACGAGGCAAGAATTGAAAACTTGCAAGAGTTAATTAATGTAGCGACAGAATTTGAACCTGAAGATTTGGATAATGTTTTAGGGGAATTTCTTTCTCAAGTTGCTTTAGTTTCAGATATTGACGGCATGGACGAGATTGCAAATAACGTAACTTTAATGACTTTGCACTCTGCAAAAGGTCTTGAGTTTCCAATTGTATTCCTTGCAGGTCTTGAAGAAGGTACTTTCCCTCATCAAAGAACATTTAACTCGGCAAGTGAAGTTGAAGAAGAACGCAGATTGATGTATGTAGGGGTTACAAGGGCAGAACAAGAGTTATATTTAACATCTGCAAAACGTCGTCAAGCTTGGGGTGAATATAAATATTACAATCCAAGTCGATTTATAGAAGAAATTCCTGCAAACTTGCTGGATTCAACAACTTCTTCCGGCACAATTACAAGTCAATCAACATTTAAGAGTGCGGTTCAAAAAATCAAAAGTACTTCATCTTCAACTTTTGATTCTGACGGATACGTCAGACCAACAACCGGTTTTGGTGCAAATTTTGTTGCTCCGTCAAGAAAAAAATATGAAGCACCAATGTATTCCGCTGTAAAAAGAACTCCACCAAAAGCATTTATAAAAAAATCTACAATAAATAAACAAAAAGAAGAAGAAAAAATAAAAGCATTCTTTGAAGATAATAAAATTAAGAGAATGGTTGAAGAAAAACGTAAAAAAGACTTAGAACAAGCACGTTTGAAAGAAGAACAACTTAAGCAACAAGCAGAGGGTGTGCAATATTTCTTCTCAAAAGGTGAAAAAGTTTTCCATGAACATTTAGGTTTTGGTGAAATTTTAGACGTAATCGAAGTAGGCGAAAGCCTTATGTATACAATAGATTTCGGCAAAATGGGTAAAAAGGCAATGGACGCAAATTATGCTCGTTTGAAAAAAGTCTAATTTTCAAAACGATTAATTTAAGCACTTAAAAAGAGGGCTGAAACGAAGATTATAAAACCATATCTTCAAAGTTCATCGTGTCATTGTAACTGAACATGTTAGTAAATTTGTAAAGTGGTTCAGGCATGAAGTATTTTGAACCAAGTTCAAGCATTGCTCTAACTGCTTCTTTACTGTTTTTAATTAAGTGGTTTGTTCTGTTAAAAGTTAAATTGTCAAAGTGGTTTGTTATATGGATAATTTGACTTTCTTTACTAATAAAATCACCTGATTTGTTCATAGGATAACCTGAGCCGTCATTGTTTTCGTGGTGTTCAAGTGCAACCAGTGCGATATTTTCAGGTAATTTTAAATCTTCTTTAATCATTCTATAGCCAATAAGAGTATGCATTTGCATTTCTTTTTGTTCTTGTTTTGAAAGGCTTTGTTTTTTTACCAGGTCCGGATCAAGCCTTGTTTTGCCTACATCGTGCAATAAGCCGGCAAGAACAATGTCTGAAACCATTGCTTCGTTCATTTCCATTTTTTGTGCTATAAAACCTGAAAGAATTGAAACATTTAAAGCATGACATTTTTCATATTCGCCAATAAGTTTTATTTGTGAAGAATAAATAATTCTATCATTGCGATAAATAATATCTTGCAAGATTTTATCACGAATATTCAAGAATAAATTTGTAGTTTCTGCATAAGGTCTTTTGCTTATTCCTGACATAATTTCGTGGAAAAATGCTTTAAGTTTAATTTGGTTTTGAGGATCAATTTTTGCCTTTTTATTAATTGGTCCTTTGTAATTCATAATGTTGATTTCGTCAACAATTGTATTACTTTTTAAAACTTGGTTAGGATTCATGTTGAAATCTTCAACAACTCTATCCTTTGCCTGTGCGGCTTTTGAATATTCTTCAAAAATTTTGTCTAAATCTGTTTTTGTATACTCAACTTCGTCAGTTTCTTTTTTTAGAGGAATATAATCTTTTACAACTTCGTCTTCGTCAGGAAGAATATCTAATTGTTCTTCATCATCACGGAAGATTGTTGTTAAATGTTTTAATTGCAACAATTTACCAGGAGTTAAAACTTCTCCTGCTGAGAATAATTTTTCGCCAAATTCAGAATAAACATTATATGGCAAAATTTTATAGTTGATTAATTCTTCGGTTGTTACGACTTTCATATTATTTATTATACACGCAATTGCAAAAATAATAAAGTGTTTAAATAAAAAAAAGCAATGATTAAATCATTGCTATTGATTAGGGATATGTGTATCGTCGTCTCTAAGGAGTATAGTGTTATATTAGCAGTCGTTTACAAAAATAAAATCGTAGAAACGTATGATTTTATTTTTTTATTAAGTTTATATAAAGGCATGTTAAACTTATGGTAAACTTTAGGTATATTGGATTATGAAAAGGAGATAGTCATGGAAACAGAATTTAAGCATGTGCCTTTAGACGGTAAAGACATTACCGATGCAGAAATCAAAAAAATTATAAAGGATAAAAATGTAAGATTTATAGAATTACAGTTCGTTGACATTAATGGACAAGTTAAAAGTTTAACTATTCCATCTGAACACATTGACAAAGCGTTAGAAAACGAAATGATGCTTGACGGTTCTTCAATAAAAGGTTTTAGAAGTATTGAAACTTCAGATATGTTATTTTTCCCAGATAAAAATACTTTCAAAATTTTACCTTGGAGAGAATTTGACGGAGTAAATACTGCAAGATTAATTTGTGATATTCATAATGCTGACGGAACTCCGTTTGAAGGTTGCCCTCGTTGTAACCTAAAAAGAATGATGCAGGAAGCAAAAAAACTTGGCTACTCAATGAATGTTGGACCTGAAGTTGAATTTTTCTTATTTAAACGTGATGAAGAAAACCACCCAACAAAAGAAACAATTGATAGAGCAGGTTATTATGATATTGGACCGGACGATTTAGGCGAAGATATTCGTGCTGAAATTGCTTTAACTCTTCAAAAAATGGATTTTGATATTGAAGCATTACACCACGAAGTTGCAGATAGTCAACACGAAATTGATTTTAAATATGCAGATATTTTAACTGCTGCTGATAATGTTGCTACTTTTAAGGTTGCAGTAAAAGCAATCGCTGCACAATATGGTTTGCATGCAACATTTATGGCTAAGCCAATTTTTGGTATTAACGGTTCAGGCATGCACTGTAATGTTTCGTTATTCAAAGATGGCAAAAATGCTTTCTATGATGAAAAAACAGAAACTCAGTTATCAGATGTTGCAATGCACTCAATCGGCGGATTGTTAAAGCATGTAAAAGGTATTACTGCTGTATGTAACCCAACAGTAAACAGTTATAAACGTTTAGTTCCGGGTTATGAAGCACCGGTTTACTTGGCATGGTCTTTGGCAAACAGAAGTGCTTTATTGAGAGTTCCTGCAAAACGTGGTAATGCAACAAGAGTTGAACTTCGTTCACCAGACCCATCGTGCAATCCATATTTAGCATTCGCAGTAATTTTAGGGGCTTGTGTCGACGGTGTTAAAAACGAAATTAAACCTCCAAAACAAGTTGAAGCAAATATTTACGCATTATCTTCTGAAGAAAGAAAGAAAAAGAAAATTGATTCACTTCCCGGTAGTTTAGCAGAAGCATTAATTGCTTTAGAGTCTTCAAAAGTTGCAAAAGAGGCATTAGGCGAACATGTTTATAAAGAATTCTCAGATACAAAACACAAAGAATGGGACGATTTCAGAATTGATGTTTCAAAATGGGAATTAGACAGATACTTCGAAAGAAGTTAATATAATATTAACAAAAAGGGTAGATTTAAAGTCTACCCTTTAATTTGAGGTTTAGGTTATGTTTGCAGATTATCATTTACATACTGAAAATAGCGACGATTCGCAAGTTACTATGAATGCTTATTCAAAAGTGGCAATGGATTTAGGGTTTGACGAGATTTGTTTTACTGACCATGTCGAATATGCAGAGGCGAGCAAAATAGTAAAAGGTGAGGTTGATTATTATAAAAATTATAAAAATTTTATAGATAATTTTGATGGAAAATTATCGGTAAAATTTGGTGCAGAATTTGGTATTCAACCTGATAATATTGATTATTTTGAAAAATATTTTGATGAAAACCCGTTTGATTTTATTTTGCTTTCTTGCCATACAATTGACGGTCAAGGCTTGTATGACGGGAGTTTTATGAAGGGTAAAACTCAAAAAGAATATAATGAAGCATATTATAACGAGGTTTTGGCTGTTGTTCAAAACTTTAAAAAATACTCTGTACTGGCTCATTTGGATTTGATTAGAAGATATGACAAAACTTATTATCCGTTTGAAAAAACTCGTCAAATAGTTGAAAAAATTTTGAAACAGGTTATTGCTGATGGAAAAGGCATTGAGGTAAATACATCTTGCTATCGCTATAACATTCCGGATTTAACTCCTTCTGTTGAGATTTTGAAATTATATAAGGATTTGGGTGGTGAAATTATTACGATTGGCTCGGATTCTCATGCCATTTCACACTTTGGAAACAAAATTGCCGAAACACATAAACATTTAAGGAAACTTGGTTTTAAATCGTTTTACACGTTTGATAAAATGACTCCAACTCGACATGATTTGTTTATGTAGTGGGAAAACTTGACAATTTTGCGTTTTGGTTTAATATTGTCGTTAGAAATCGGTGCATTATGGATAAGAAAATCGAATTTTTAAATTATTCAGCAATTGTTATTGGTAGCGGCCTTGCAGGTTTGTATTCCGCTTTAAAAATTGAACAAATTTTGTCTGAAAATTCAAAAATTTTGTTAGTAACAAAGGCGGAATTGGGTGAAAGCAATTCAAGATATGCTCAAGGTGGTATTGTTGCAGTATTGAAAGAGAATACAGATGATTCAGTTGCATCTCACGTTTCAGACACTCTTAATGCGGGTGCAGGGTTAAGTGATTTTAATGCTGTAAAATATACTTCTGAAAAGTCTGATGAAGTTATAAAAGATTTAATTGATTCCGGAGTTGAGTTTGACTGTGATGAAAACGGTAATTTATTATTTACTCTTGAAGGTGCTCACAGTGTAAGACGTATTTTGCACTGTAATGGAGATGCAACGGGTCGAGGAATTGAAAAGCAATTATCAAAACTTGTTGCAGAAAATGAAAATATTAAAGTTTTAGAAAATACAATTGCTGTAGAACTTGTAATAGAAGACGATTGTTGTAAAGGTGCTGTTTTATTTAACGGAAATGATTATAAAGTCGCTCTTTCAAATTATGTTGTCTTAGCAACCGGTGGTTTGGGACAAATGTACAAAAATACAACAAATCCAAAATGTGCTACAGGCGACGGTTATGCTCTTGCTTTTAATAGCGGTGCAATTCTTCAAGATATGGAATTTGTTCAATTTCACCCGACTGCTTTGGCTGTAAATTCTACAGATGCTAACTTTTTGGTTAGCGAAGCAGTAAGAGGCGAGGGGGCAAAATTAGTTGATGAGAAAAAAGTTTCTTATATGAAAAAATATCATGAACTTGAAGATTTAGCCCCTAGAGATATTGTTACTCGTGCGAATTTTGCTGAAATGCAAAAAAGTGGTAAAGATTATGTTTTTTTGAACGCAACTTTAATTGGCAATGAAAAAATCCAAAAACGTTTTCCAACAATTTCTGAAACTTGTTTGAGAAACGGTATTGATATGTCAAAGGATTTGATTCCTGTTCATCCTGCTGCTCATTACTTTATGGGTGGTGTGAAATCAAATGTTGACGGCAGAACGTCAATAAAAGGATTGTTTGCTGTTGGTGAAGTTGCATCGACCGGTTTGCAAGGTGCAAACCGACTGGCAAGTAATTCTCTTTTAGAATGTGTTGTTATGGCATATTCGCTTGCAAAATATATTCAAATTGATATGAAATTGTCTTTGGTTGAAAAAACTGAAAATATCGAAAAAATTGCTAAAAAATATTTGCAGGAATTAGGTTTTGCAGAATATGATACGAAATCTTTGAAAGAAGAATTACAAAATATTATGTGGAACGGGGTTGGAATTATTCGAAGCGAAGATAGTTTGAAAAGTGCAAATTCTCAACTTCAAACTTTAAAATCAAAATTCTTGCGTAACGCTAAATGCTTGAATATTGAAGAATATGAGTTTAAAAATATGTTAACTGTGGCTCAAATTATTATTAATTCGGCCTTAAACAGAAAAGAATCACGAGGAGCACATTATCGTTCAGATTTTTCCGGAACAAAGGAAATTGCTGAGCATACGTGTGTTCAGAAAAAACAAGGAGAATTTAGTTTTGTTAGATAAATTTTTAATTGATAAACACGTATTAATGGCTTTAGAAGAGGATATAGGGTTTGGTGATATTACAACTGACAATCTTGCAAAAGAGGGTGATGTTTTAACAGCCGAATTGAACACAAGAACAGATGGGGTTTTGTGCGGTGTTAAAGTTTTTGAACGTGTTTTTAAGTTGTTGTCTGAAGATGTTGAAATTAAATTTAATTTTAAAGATGGCGACATAATTAAAAAAGGCGATACAATTGCGGTTATTAAAGGTTCTGCTGATGCCGTATTAAAAGGCGAAAGAACTGCTTTGAATTATATTCAAAGAATGAGCGGTATTGCAACCGAAACAAAAAAATATCAAGATGCAATTGGTGATAATAAAGCAAGAATTTCAGATACAAGAAAAACTACTCCAAACTTCAGAATTTTTGAAAAATATTCTGTATTTGTCGGTGGTGCTTGTTTGCATAGATTTAATCTTGCAGATTGTGCGATGATTAAAGACAATCACATAAAACTTGCCGGCTCATTGACAAAAGCGGTTGAAATGATTAGAAAAAATATTTCTCACACTCACAAAATCGAGGTTGAATGTGATACTTTAGAACAGGTAAAAGAAGCCGTAAGTTGTGGTGCTGACATAATTATGCTTGATAATATGGATTATGACACAATGAAAAAAGCAGTTTCAATTATCGACGGAAAAACAATTATTGAAGCAAGTGGAAATGTTAATCTTTCAACAGTTGGTGAAATTGCAAAAACAGGTGTTGATATTATTTCATCAAGTGCAATTGTAGCAAAAGCACCTACTTTAGACCTTGCTTTAGATATTGAGTAATTGTTTGTAAAAAGGTTTTAATAATTGCTTCAAATTAGAGGAGTTTGAGGCTTATTTGTGCTAGAATTTTTATAACGAAGTATAAGAAAATAGTGAAAATTTTTATATAAATAGCGAATGCGGGTATTGTGTTAAATCCGACTAAAAACATATTAAAATTCAATATGATTTTTATTGCAATTTTTGGATTATTTTTGCAATTGTTTTTGCCTGCTTTTGCGATAGAAGATACTGTCGAAAATGTTGAAAACAAAAAGCCTAAAAAACTTAAAAAAGTAGATGTGAAAAAGTCTAAAGAACTTTATATTCCTGAATACGACGGTGTTGTGCAAAAATTAGAAAAAACTTATACTTCAACAATAAATTTTGACTCAATTGTAAAAACGGCAAAAAAACATTCTTATGATTTAAAAATAGCGGATTTTGATATTCTTATTTCAAAAACAACTATTATGAATGCTCGTTCTGAATATTTTCCAAAATTAAGTGTCGGTGTTGGTACTGAATATACAAAAAGTCTTAGAGATGATGGACTATCGACTGTTTCTATCGGAGATAGTTTTATTAATCCATATACTCGTTATCAATCAATTATTGGGTTGACATTGAATTATAATCTTTTTGATTTTGGGGTTAGACGTGGAAATCTTGATATTGCAAAAGAAGATGTTGCTCTTAAAACATTACAAGAAGCCGAAAAACTACAAGAACTCACCCTGAATTTGATTGACCTTTATAGCAAAATTTATATGACAAAATCGCAAATTAAATTATATGATGAGATTTTAAAGGTTCAAAAACAAAATTTAGAAATGACAAAACGTTTGTTTAACGCCAAAGAAGTTTCAAAAACTGAATTAAACGAACGTATGTCTATTGTGTTGAATACAGAAAAAAAGATTTTTGATTTGAAGAAAATAATGTCTGAATCATTGAATTGGCTGGCTTTTTATACCGGAGAAAATTATGATTTGAATAATTTAACAGTAAATGAAATGAAAAAACCTCATATAAATCTTGATGAAACAACTGACTATACGCAAACTATAACTTGGAAAATTTATGAAAAAGAAATTAAGAAAAAAGAATTGGAACTAAAAGTTGCAAAAAGAAATTACTTGCCGAAAGTAAATGCTTATGGTCGTTATTATATTTACGGTGCTGATGCGAACAGTTATGGAGATAGTTTTGGTGATATAAAACCGTCAACATTTACCGTTGGTGGTTCGATTAATATGGCTTTGTTTGACGGTATGAAGAATTATTCAAATGTTCAAAAAGTTTCATTAGAATTAAGGCAAATGCAGGTACAACGTGATAAGGCAATTGCTCAATGGCTTACCAGACTTGCATCTTTGCGAGGTAATATGATTTATATGACTGACCAAATCGAAACAAGTCAAAAAATTCTAAAAGAATTGAATGACAAGGATAAATCTCTTAGCAGATTAGTTTCAAAACGTGTGATTTCACCAATTGAACTTAATGATGAAAAAATAAAATTGCTGGAACAAAAAATAGATTATGAAAATAATAAATCGACTGCAACTGCTATTTTGTATGGCATTCAGACATTAACAATGAATGAAGGAAATTCAGATGGAAAATAATAATAAAACTCAACAACAAGATATTGAACAAACCAAAAAGCGAGCAAATACAGGAATTGCGTGTTTAGATATTGTCGCAAGAATGAATAGAGTTGATGTAGATATGCGTGCGGTAGTCAAAGAGTATGGGGTAGAAACGGTTGATTTACCTGCGGAAGAACTGGTTAGAATTGCCAAAAATACCGGATTTAAAATTAAAAGAAAAAATGTTAAAATAGATGAGATTTCTCCTCAATATCCGCTTCCTGCAATTGCTCAAATGCAAGATGAATCTTATGTTGTGATTTTGGGAATTAAAAAAGACGAAAATAAAGTTCTTATTTTAGATCCGCTTGCTTCTCAGCCTGAACCTATTGAAATTAAAGAATTTGAAAGAAAAATTAATGACGGAATTTTTATTTTAAAACACAAAAATCTTGTAAGTGATATGAAGTTTGGTTTTAAGTGGTTTTTTAATGAGATTTTAAATTACAAAAAAATCATTGCACAAGTCTTGTTGGGTTCTTTTGTAATTCAGTTATTTGGGCTTGTAACTCCATTATTTACGCAAGTTATTTTGGATAAGGTTCTTGTTCATCGAACTATTTCAACATTGAATGTTTTAGGGTTTGCGTTCATTGTTGTTGCCGGATTTGAGTTTTTATTAAATTTGTCGAGAAATTATATTTTTATGCACACAACGAACAAAATTGATGCAAAATTAGGCTCAAAATTGTTCAAACACTTGTTCCGTTTATACTTTGTGTATTTCGAAAATCGACAAGTTGGTAATATCATCGCAAGAGTACGTGAATTGGACAGAATAAGAGAATTTATTACAAATAAATGTGTAACTGTTGTAATTGATTCGTTCTTCTCTTTAGTTTTTGTTGCGATAATGCTTTTGTATAGTGTTAAATTAACTTTGATTGCAGTGGCTTTTGTCGCGGTTATTGGTTTTATTTATTTGCTTGTAACTCCGGAGTTGCGTGCAAGATTGGAAGAAAAATTCCAAATGGGTGCAATTCAAAATTCTTATCTTGTTGAGTCGGTAACGGGTATTCAAACTGTTAAATCTCTTTCTATTGAGGGTTCAATGTTTAGAAAATGGGAAGAAAAACTTGGTCAATATTTGAAATCAAGTTTTAACCTTGCTGTAATTGGTAATTTTACAGGTTCTTTCTGCACTTTACTTCAAAAATTAATGACAATTTCAATTCTTTATCTTGGAGTTTTATTGGTTATAAATAATCAACTTACAATAGGTCAGTTGATTGCATTTCAGATGTTTGCAGGTCAATTCAGCGGTCCTATTTTGAGGCTTGTAAATCTTTGGAATGAATTACAACAAGCACTATTATCTGTTGATAGAATTGGCGATATTTTGAATAGCCCACAAGAAATTCAATCAAATGATGCTATTACGTTGAGAAATGTTCGTGGTGATATTAAAATTGAAAATCTGTCTTTCAAATATAATCCGGAAGCACCAATGGTTTTGAATAGAGTTAATCTTGATATTAAGGCTGGCATGAAAGTTGGGTTTGTAGGGCGTAGTGGTAGCGGTAAATCGACTATTACAAAATTAATTCAACGTTTATACTATGCAACTGAGGGAACAATTTTTATCGATGGAATTGATATTAGAAATATTAATCCGGTGTGGTTGAGAACTCATATTGGTATTGTTTTGCAGGAAAATTATCTGTTCTCAGGCACAATAAAAGAAAATATTGCATTACCACGTCCAAATATGCCAATGGAAGCAATTATCGAGGTTTCTAAAATCTCGGGTGCTCACGAATTTATTTCAAAACTTCCAAAAGGTTATGATACTGAGGTTGGTGAACGTGGTTCGAGTTTGTCTGGCGGTCAAAAACAAAGGATTGCAATTGCAAGAGCCTTGATTACAAATCCAAAAATATTGATTTTTGATGAGGCAACTTCAGCACTTGATTATGAATCTGAAAGCATTATTAAAAAGAATTTGAATATAATAACTCGTGATAGAACAACAATTATTATTGCTCATCGACTTTCTACAATAAAAGATTGCGACTTGATTGTTTGTTTCGATAACGGAAATATTGTTGAACAAGGTACTCACGAAGAACTTCTTGCAAAAGACGGGTATTACAAGCATTTATACGATGCACAAAATGATTGATTTAAGGAGTAAATATGAATAAGTTAAATAAAATTATGAAAAAATTTATAAATTTTTTAATTCCTAAAGAAGATGACTCTCACGAATTTAAACCTATTCTTGCGGAAATTGAGGACAAACCGATGAATCCAATTGGTCCAACTGTGTTTTGGCTAGTGATTTTATTTATGGTTATTTCTGTTTTATGGTTATATTTTGGTAAAGTTGATGTTGTTGTAACCGCAAGAGGCATTGTAATTCCTGCCGGTGAAGAAAAACTTGTTCAATCGCTGGACAAAGGTGTTGTATCAGAACTTCTTGCAAAAGAGGGTGATTATGTTAAAAAAGGTCAACTTTTGGCAGTTGTTTCACCCGCAGAACACGAACCGGCATTGGAATTAAACAATTTGGCAGAAGAAGAAAAATCTTTAATTGAACAAATCGGTGCGGATAAAGATAGATTAAGAATTGCTCAAGCAAATCGACAAAGATTAAGTGAGGTTATTGATATTATTCCACAAAGTAAATATGACGAGGTTGTCGTTGAAATTACAACACTGACTCACGAAATCAATAGTCTAAGTGCTTCGTTGTCAGAAGTTAGAAATAAACGTCAGCAGATTGAAAAACTTCGTCAAGAGTTGAAATCTCCTATTGACGGTTATGTTGGTCAAATTTTTGTTCATACTGTTGGCGGAGTTGTTACGCCTGCCGAAAAAATTATGTCTGTTGTTCCGGATAAAGCGAATTTGCAAATTAAAGCAACAGTTTTAAATCAGGATATAGGTTTTGTTGAAACTGACATGCCTGTATCAATAAAACTTGATACTTATAACTTTCAAAAATACGGATTGTTAAGCGGTATTGTAACTGTTGTATCTCCAAATAGTATTGAAGATGAAAGATTTGGACAAGTTTATGAAGTTTATATTAAGCCAACAACAACAAAATTAATGGTTGAGGGCAAAGAGCAATCAATGAAAATTGGTATGTCGACAACAAACGAAATTAAAATTGGAAAACGTCGAATAATTGAATTCTTTATTTATCCTTTAATCAAATATCTTGATGAAAGTATAAAGGTTCAATAGGTGTATGTAAATATTAATTAAGTTATTGATTTGTACATGTCCAATTTGGTACACTAAAATAGAGTAATAGTATATTAAGGTAAAATGTAATGGCACAATTCAACGATAAAGCAAGCGGTTTAAATGTTTCAGTAGAGGGAAAAACTCTTAATAGCACCGTTAATGTTAACGGATTAAATATAAAAGGGGTAAGTAATATTACGTTACTTGATTCAGAAGATGCACTTATAAAAAAAGGTAGCGATATTTCATCTTCTCTTACTGCGGGTGATAGTTACAATGTTTATGGTGCACCTGCAAAATGGATTTTAGATAAAGAGCAACAGTACAACAATTGTGGTATTGAATCTTGTTTAAATATTTTGGCTATTGCAGGCAAATATGATATTAAAGACCAAATAAAAGACGAGAATGAATTTACTTTATGGGCTATTACTAACAAATATAACGACGAAGATTATTATGGCGAAGATACTTATCCGTTCGGAAAATTAAATCTTGAAGACGGTGGAACTATTTACGAGCAAAGACTAGAAATATTAAAGGCAAAAGGCTTAGAATCGGGCAGTGTTGGTAATTATGCCGAAGAGAGTTCAGAATGGTATAAAAACGAAATGGCAAATGACGAGTTTTTAAAGGATTTGAACCAGGAGTATAAAGAAAATGCTGAAACATATAATAATTATCAAAAACAATATGAAGAACTTCAAAAACAACGTGAAGAACTGATAAAAGCCGGTCGTCCTACTGGTGATATTGACAAAAGACTTGCAGCGGTTGAAGAAAAACTTATAGAGACGGCTTTATGGGCTACTGTACTTCAACAAAAAATGATGTCGTATGTTACAGAGCAATGGAATAATTATTTCTTGGCTAATCATAAAGAAGAAGACGTTTTAAACCATATTGTTGATGCGGTTAAATCAGGTAAAGCCGTTATTGCTGGTGGAGATGCCAGATATTTATGGCCTAACTATGAAACTGAAGATTATGCAGGTCATGCTGTTACGGTGTTAGGTGTAGTAACTGATAAAGGCGGAAAAACTGTTGGTTTTTATATTCAAGATACAGGAAATCCTGAGGTTGGGTTCTCTTTTGTAACTTCTGATAAATTGTTATCATTTATTACTTCTAATCATACTGATTATTGGAATGGTGTAACTCAAATGAATGTTACGCTTGAGAATATTAAATCTTGGGCTGATAAATTAAACGCTACAGGTAACAAAGATGACAATATCATTACAGGTAATGATATTGATAATGTCTTAAAAGGTCTGGGTGGTAATGATACTTTATATGGTAACGGCGGAAATGATACTTTAGACGGTGGCGACGGCAACGATTATTTAGACGGTGGCGACGGCGATGACTCTTTGCTTGGCGGAAAAGGAAATGATACACTTTTAGGTGGCGACGGTAACGATACTCTTGCTGGTGGCGACGGTAATGACTCGCTTGTCGGCGGTGCGGGTAATGATTCTTTAATCGGAGGCAATGGAAATGATACTATTGTTGGCGGTGAAGGTGATGATATTTTAGTTGGTGGTGTCGGAAATGATACTTACGTTTTTAGTAAATTATGCGGAAACGATACTTTAATTTTAGGGGTAAGTGGTAAAGATAATTTAATTTTTACTGATGTTGCCTTTGATGATTTGCAATACGAAAAGAAAGATATGGATTTGGTTATCACTTATAACAAAGTGAAAAATCCTGATAATCCAGACGATGAGGGTACTCCGGAAACTCTTACTATCAAGGATTATTTTAAAGCAAATAATCACTTCTTAGTTTCAGAGGTTCAGGATAGTTCAGGTTCTTCAAAAACATTACAAGAGTTATTGACGGGTAATATTCCTATCAAGTTTAATGAAGATTCTGCAACTCTTGTTCATGGTACGTTCTTAGACGATAATATTACAGCCCCTGCTGATAATGTTTATGATGATACAATTTATGGTGCTGCCGGTAGCGATACAATTATTTCTTACGGTGGTAATGATTTAATTTACGGCGATAGTTTTGACGAAAATACTCCATTTGATAAGATACTTGAGGGTGAAACTTACGACGATTACATAGAGGCAGGTTTAGGTGATGATACAATTTATGGTGAAGCCGGTAATAACACAATTGTATTTAACGGAAATAATACAATAACAAATGATGACGGCAGTCAGTCTATTGTGGGCGACGGTAACGACGTTGTATATTCAGGTCAAGGTACAGATGCACTTGTATTTAAAGATGTTGCGTACAAAGATTTAACGTTCACTTTTGACGGAGATAACTTGATTATCAAATATGGTATGGATTCTGCAAATCCTGACAGCACAGTTACAATCGTTGATTACTTGAAAGATGAAAAATTAACAAGTTCTGTAAAATATATCGTTGATAAAAATAGTGAAAAATTTATAATTGTAGACCAACTTTCAGGATTTGAAATTATAGGTTCTGCTGATAAAAAGAATGAATTAACAGGTTCATCTTTGTCTGATACTATTACGGGTGGTAATTTAGCCGATATTATTAATGCAGGAAAAGGTAATGATTACATCAACGGTGGCGACGGAAATGATACAATTGACGGTGGCGACGGTGAAGATTATATTTTAGGTGGTGCAGGAAATGATGTTATTCATGCCGGTAGCGGTAATGACATTATTATAGGTGGCACCGGAAACGACAAATTGTATGGTGATAACGGAGATAATCAGTTTATTTTCAATGCTGGCGACGGAAACGATACAATTTTTTCAGGCACAGGTAATGATACTGTCATTCTTAAAGATTCAACTTTGAATTCTTTAGAGTTTATTAATGATAATAAAGGTAATTTGATTATTCGTGATACTGCAAATAATCTTTCAATTACTATTGATGAATATTTCAAAAAAAATGGAATTACTTCTGTAAAAAATTTAATTGATTCTACAGGAAAATCTTATCATATCGGCAATTTGTTAGATAACCTAAAAATGGAAGCAGATAATGCTTATGACAATGAGTTAAATGGTTCTTTCTTGGGTGAAAGAATTGACGGAAGTTCTAACAAAGATACAATATATGGTAATGCCGGAAATGATACAATTTATGGCAATAATGGTGATGATGTATTGCATGGCGGTGTTGGAGATGATGTATTGTATGGTGGCGATGGCAATGATGAATTGTACGGAGAAGCCGGAAATAATGAACTTCATGGCGGAAAAGGCGATGATATTTTAAGCGGTGGTGATGGAGAAAATAAAATTTACTTCAAAGCCGGTGATGGAAATGATACAATTCTTGCCGGAAAAGGTAATGATACTATTATTTTTGAAGATTTTGAATTTTCAAAATTGCAATATGACAAAGACCCATATTCAAATGATTTAATTATTAGATATGGAAATGTTGATGGTGAAGGTAATTTTACAGATTCTGTAACTATTAAAGATTATTTTAATACAAGAGTCAGAAAATCTATTTATAGAATTGAGGCCTTGTACAAAACTGGTTCTGATGAAATAATAACAAGAGATATGAACTTTATCATTAATGATAAAGATACAGTAATTAAAATAGACGCACCTGATGATAAAGTGAATAATTTTGTCGGTTCTACGTATAATGATTCAATTGTAGGTGGAAAAGAACCGGAATTTACAAAAAATATTTATAACGGTGGAAACGGCAATGATACGATTATTGGCGGTGTTAGAGAGGATTTAATTTACGGCGGTAATGGTAATGACTTGTTATACGGCGGTGATGATAGAGATACAATCTACGGCGGTAACGGTGATGATACAATTTATGGCGGTAACGGAAGTGATTTATTGTATGGTGAAGCCGGTGAAAATACATTCCACTTTGAATCTATAGAAAATCCTGATTCGGATATGCACTTGTTGAATAACGATACAATTATTTCAGGTAAAGGTACTGATATTTTAGTATTTGATAATGCAAAATATGATGATTTAGCATTCTTCCAAAACGGAAATGATTTGATTATTAAATATGGTAATACTGTTGCTTTGAAAGAAAATAACTCCGTTACAATTAAAGACTATTTCAGATTAAAAGGTAAAGTTTCTGTTAAAACAATAAAAACTGTTGAGGGACAAGATGCACATGGTCAAGATATTATAAAAGTTGCAGATTTACGTGCATATATGACAGACAAAGTGTTGACTGTTGTTGCTCAAAAAGATGTTAAAAATAATTTAACAGGTAGTTACAATAATGACGATATTACAGGCGGAAATTTGGCAGATACATTACGTGGCGGAAACGGAAATGATACAATTGACGGTGGCGACGGTGATGATAAATTGTATGGTGATAACGGAAACGACGTTGTAAAAGGCGGTAATGGTAACGATTATATAGATGGCGGAAACGGTAACGATACTTTGTACGGCGGAGAAAATGACGATATAATTTATGGCGGTAATGGTAACGACGAAATTTACGGCGGAACAGGAGATGACAGATTATACGGCGTTTCCGGAACAAACAATTTCTACTTTGCAGATGGCGACGGAAATGATACGGTATACTCCGGAAAAGGTTATGATATTTTGAATTTCACAACTGCTGAATTTGATGATATGAAATTCATTCGTTCCGGTAATGATTTAATTATTCAATACAACAATTTGGGGGATACTGTTACTCTTGCAAATTATGTAAAGAATTCAAAAACTTCTATCAAAAAAATTGTAGATAAAAATGGTGCAGAACACAATATTCAACCTGAAATAACTGTATTATTCGAAGGCAATAAAGGCTCTAGAAATAATATTGCAGGTACATACATGAAAGATTCTATTATTGGCGGATATTATAATGACACAATTAACGGTGGCGACGGCAATGATACAATTATGGGTGGCAAAGGCAACGATTACATTTTAGGCGGAAATGGTAATGATGTAATTTATGGTGATATGGAATCTCCAAGTGGTGCTTATGGTACTTATGATGATAACGATATTATCAAAGGCGGAAACGGTAATGACAGTATTTATGGCGGTTACGGTAATGATAAATTATACGGTGAAAATGGTGTAAATACTATGTATTTCAATATAACCGATTATGATGGATACGACACTGTTTATGGCGGTCGAGGTTATGATATTTTAAATTTCAAGGACTTAGATTTAAGTGATTTGAAATTTACAAGAAATGGTAGACATTTGGTAATTTCTTACGAAAATGGCGGAAGAAAAAATTCTGTAACGGTTGCAGATTATTTTAAAAATAAAAAATCTTCAGTAAAAGATTTGGAAACAAATGATGGAACTCATAAGATTTTAAATGATAGCAAACTTTATGTTGATATTGTTGGAAATCAAACATATAAAAATAATATTGGCGGAACATTCTTAAACGACAGTATTATTGGTGGTTTTGCAAATGATACAATCAAAGCGGGAGATGGTAATGATACAATCGACGGCGGTGCAGGAAATGACATAATTTATGGCGGTTACGGTGATGATTATATCAAAGGTGGTGCAGGAAACGACCGTTTGTACGGTGAAGGTGGCAACAATACTTTTGAATTTTCTACCGGTAGTGGAATAGATACTGTTTATATCGGAAAAGGCAAAGATACTTTGTTGTTCAAAGATGCAAATAAAGATGATGTAACTGTTTCAAGAATTTCAAATAATTTAGTTCTTGATTACGGTTCAAATGATAGAATAGTTATTGCAAACTACTTTAAAACGAATGGTGTTGTAAATATGTTTGCACAATTCGAAGATAGAACTGTTATCAATTTGAAAGATTTTTATAATGAAAATGCGATTTCACGTGATATAACTTCTTCAAATAAAAATATAAAAGGTTCGAATCAAAACGATGTTATTACTGCAACAGGATTAAATCAAAAAATCTATGGTGGCGACGGAAACGACTCTATTGTTGGTAGTGTCGGAAATGATTTAATTTATGGCGGTATAGGTGATGATACTATCAAAGGTGGTGCAGGAAACGACCGCTTGTATGGAGAAGCAGGTACAAATACTTTACAATTTGCCAATGGCGATGGCAGAGATACAGTATATTCAGGTCGAGGTTATGATATTTTGAATATTGATGATGAATTTACTGATTTGAAATTCTATAGAAGTGGTAATAATTTAATTATTGGCTATGGTGATGCGAATGATTCAATTACGGTTGCTAATTATTTCAAAAATAAATATTCATCAGTAAAAGAAATTATCACAACAGATGGCTCTCATAAAATTTTGTCAGATTCTGATTTAAAAGTTGAAATTACAGGAAATCAATCGAAGAAGAATAAAATTAACGGTACATTCTTGCACGATAATATTGTTGGTGGAAATGCTAACGACACAATTTATGGTGGCGACGGCAATGATACAATTGACGGCGGTTTAGGTCATGATATTATCAAAGGCGGAAATGGTAACGACGTAATTATTGGTGGTAAAGGTAACGATAAATTATATGGCGAAGGCGGGGAAAATACCTTTATTTTCAACGCATACGACGGAAATGATATAGTATATTCAGGCAGAGGTTCTGATACTTTTGTGTTTAAAGATGCAAAATTAAGTGATTTAGAATTCTTTAATGACTCTAGAAATAATCTTGTAATCAGACAAAAAGATTCAAATGGCGTATATACTAATAGTGTTACTGTCGCAAATTACTTTAAATTAAAAGGTAAAACTTCATTTACAACGATATTAGATAAAGAAAATAAATCGTATAAAATTAGTGAAAAAGACGGACAAATTGCTTTTGTTGATAATACAGGTACAGAAACTATAGTGCCGTTGCATTCAAAAGGTTCTTTAACATCAAAAAATAAATTATATGGAACATATTTGAATGACAGTATTATCGGTGGAAATTATAATGATACGATTTCTGCCGGAAACGGTAATGATACTGTTCAAGGTGGACTTGGTCATGACTATGTCAGCGGTGGAAATGGTAATGACTTGATTTACGGTGATACAAAAGATTTAACAAGTTATCTTGGCGGAAACGATAAAATCTACGGCGGAAACGGTAATGATACAATTTACGGCGGTGTCGGAAATGATTCTATATATGGCGAAAACGATAATGACTTGATATATGGTAGTTACGGCAATGACTATATTGACGGTGGAAACGGTGATGATTTACTTTACGGTGAAGAAGGTAATGACATAATTCACGGTGGAAACGGCAACGATACTATTTATGGTGGCAAAGGCGACGATAGAATATATGGCGATGCAGGTTTAAATTATATTCACTTTGCCAATGGCGATGCTCAAGATATTGTATATTCAGGAAAAGGTACAGATACATTAATTTTTGATGATATTGCAGACTTTAGTAAACTGAAATTTACTAATAATGGCGGTAACTTGGTAATTTACTATAATGAAAATAATGAATATGATAAAGTTATTTTAGACAAATATTTTACAAAATCTTCATCTGTAAAATATGTTCAAGTTGGTCCTGATGTGAATAATACAAAACTGTTAATAGAATTGTTGGCTGAAGACGGCAAATTTATTTCAATGAACGGTGTTCAAAACAGAAAAAATTCTTTATCAGGAACTGCGTACAATGATAGTATTATTGGCGGTAATTTAGCAGATACAATTTCAGGCGGAAATGGTCATGATTACATTGAAGGCGGAATGAGTAACGATAAATTGTACGGAAATAACGGCAGAGATACAATTTATGGTGGCGACGGCAATGATTATATTGACGGCGGTGCTGATAATGATTCTTTATTCGGCGGAAATGGTAATGATATAATTCATGGCGGTGCCGGAGATGATTATATTGAGGGTGGTAAAGGTAATGACCGCTTGTATGGTGATGCCGGAGTTAATACCTTCCATTTCAGTGTTGGTGATGGAAACGATATTATTTATTCAGGTGCCGGACATGATATTTTAGATTTTGGAACATTGGATTTAGCAAATAATTTCAGATTTGTTAAAAACGGCAATGATTTAATTATATATTACGGTCCAACAGGAAATAAGGTTGATTCTGTAACAATTTCTTCTTATTTTAAAGGTGCTTGCTCAGTTAATACAATTGTCGGCTATTACAATGGTGAAAAAACAACTGTTGATATTAAAGACTTAGCCCCAATTGAGATTATGGGTGCTGTGAATAAGAAAAATAAATTATATGGTTCGGTATTAGATGATGTGATTTCTGGCGGAACGCAAGCAGATACAATTTATGGTGGCGACGGTGATGACACTATTCAAGGTGGTGCAGGAAATGACTATATTGAAGGTGGCAGAGATGATGATGAATTATATGGCGGTGCCGGAAATGATATAATTAAAGGTGGTACAGGCGATGATACAATCGTTGGCGGTTTAGATAACGATAAATTGTATGGTGATGCAGGTCAAAATACATTTATTTTCAATGACGGCGACGGCAGAGATACTATTTATTCCGGTAGCGGTACAGATACTTTAGAATTTGTAGATATGACTGCTGATGATTTGAACTTTGTTTATGACAAGGCTTCAGGAAGTCTTATTATAAATTATGGTTCAAGAAATTTTGATTATGTATATATTGATTCTTACATCAAAAACAACAGTACAACTTCTGTTAAATACATAAAAACAAAAGATCCAAATGATCCGAACCTTCAAGTTACAACAAAATTGTCTGACTTGATTAATCAAAATATGGTAAATATTACGGCAGATGCTAAAAAGAGAACTGACGGTACTGTTTATAATGACGTAATTACATCTGACAATAAAGGTGTTGTTACGATTGATGGCGGTGCCGGAAATGATTCGATTATTGGCGGAAAATATAATGACACATTATATGGCGGAGCCGGAAACGATACCATTTATGGTAACGACGGTAGCGATATGATATATGGTGGTGCCGGTGATGACGAGTTGCACGGCGGAAGTGGTGATTTTAATTACTTGTACGGCGATGCAGGTAACGACGAATTGCATGGTGATGAAAATTCTCGTTACGATTATCTGTTTGGCGGAACAGGTGATGATACAATCTATGCTGAGTCAAAATACTTCACTGAAGCAAACGGTGGCGACGGTAATGATACTTACAATATTGGTTTAGGTGCAACAAAAATTACTGATACCTCTGGAGATAATGATGTTGTTAATATCAATGCAGGAAGAGATTCTGTTGGTATTTTCTTCAATGTGGCACAACAAAATAATATCTTTGATAATACAATCACATCGGATTTGTTCTTATTTGACTCAACTAAACTTGATGAAATCTTGGCAGAATTTGGTGAAACGGAACAATTACCGACAGATAAATTGGTTCAAATTGAAAATTATTTTGGTAAAGGTCAAATTGAAAAAGTTAATACAAATGATAGTTCTTACTTTACAATCGACCAGATTAACGCAATTAAACAAAATGTTACAGCATGGTTAAATACAACAAATTACATGAGTACAGAAGAAGTTCTTCAAAGCGGTGATGAACAACTCATCGCACAAATGCTTCTTCAATACAATGTAAATTGGCAACAGTAATTGATAATATTTAAATCGGGTCGATTGATTTCATCAATCGACCCGATTTTTTTATTTAGATTTTTTACTATTGTTCAAAACAACTATGGATACGGCTAAGATAATTAATAAAATTCCAAAACAAATCCTAACAGATAAATGCTCATGGAATAATGCAACGCCAAATATTAAAGCGGTTATTGGTTCTAATGCCCCAAAAATTGCTGTTTTTGTTGAACCGATAAGTTTTATTCCGAGGTTTGTCATTTCGATTGATAGAATTGTCGGAAGTATTGCTAAACCTATTGCACAGCCGATTAATAAAGGTGTGTTGATGATTTGTAGTTGTGTACAGAATTTTAAATTGAAAATATAAACAAATAATCCGAAAAATATAACATAGAATGTTAATTTGTCAGTGTTCATTCTTTTAATTGTTGAATTTTTCTTAATTCCAACCATATACAAAGCATACATTAATGCCGAAAATAACACTAAAATAACCCCTTTGATATTAAGAGTTTCGTTTGCATCGCCTTTGTATAAAAGGGCTGTACCGATTGTTGTAAGAATAATTGCAACAATTGTAGGTTTTGTGATTTTTTCTTTGAAAAATAAAGTCATAAGAATTGCAACCATAATAGGGTATACAAATAGAATTGTTGATGCAATTCCAACTCCTATATAACGGTAACTATCAAATAGAGTTATTGAAGAAAGTGAAAATAATAACCCTGATAAGGCAAGAGAAAAACATTCTTCTTTGTTTATTTTAAGTGAAATCTTTTTGAAAAATTTCAACCATACAAAAAAGATTATAGTTGCAAGCAAATATCTGTAGAAAAGTATTGAATTTACTCCAATACCTGCTAAAATCATAAACATTGCAAATAAAGGATTTGTACCATAAGTGGCAGCCCCAGTCATTGCGGATATTGTACCTAAAAATCTAGCCTTTTTCATAAGAAACATTATATTATAAAAAATTCAACTCGACATATTTACGTGCTATAATTTTTTTGAAATGATTATTCAATTTTTACAACAAGTTAATTCGTTTAATGAAGTTTGTATGAGTTTTATTATGAAATTAGTGCAATTTCTTCACGTACCCGCATTTTTACAAGAGGCTGTGGCTGAAAGTATAAATTTAATACCTTTTCTATTTGTTATTTTCTTGTTTATAGAAATTTTTGAAAATTATTTTGCAGAAAAAATTGAACATCTTTCCCTGGGTTCAAGAACTCTAGGGCCGTTAATCGGCAGTTGCTTGGCATCAATTCCTCAATGCGGATTTTCTGTTATTGCTACAATGCTTTATGTAAAAAGTTTTATTACTTTGGGTACTTTGATTGCCGTATATTTAGCAACAAGTGATGAAGCCATTCCGATTTTGCTTGTTTATCCGCAACATTTTTCGGTAATCGTTCCTGTTATCGTAACAAAAATTTTAATTGGGGTTGTTGTCGGATATTTAGTAGATTTGATTTTTAAACAGGATTTGGCAATTCCTAAGGAACACGAAGATGATATTGAAATACACGAATGTGGTTGTTGTAATAATGAAATTCAATCTCAAGTAACAAATTTATTTCTGCATCCCATAAAGCATACATTTAATATCTTTTTGTTTATTTTAATAGTTAATTGTTGCTTGGACTTTGCTTTTAGGTTTGCAAATGAACCTTTAAATGCAATATTTAATGTAAATCAATTTGCACAAGTTATTTTTGCATCGATTATCGGACTTGTTCCAAACTGTGCTGCATCAGTTTTAATAGTAATGTTATTTCTGAAAAATGTTATTGGCTTTGGTTCTTTAATTGCAGGGCTTTCAACAAATGCAGGATTAGGTTTGTTAGTTTTATTTGAAAGAAATTCCTCAATAAAAGATTCTCTAAAAATTGTTGCAATACTTTTTGTAATTGCAATTATTTCAGGTATAATTTTACAAGTTTTAGTTTAAAAGATTAATAAAAAAACGGCGGATTTGATGAAATCAAATCCGCCGTTTTTTTATCTTTATTCTAATTCCATTTTGTTTTATCTAAGAATAATTTTATTGCTTCTTTAAAGTTTTTCGGTGTTTCCAGAGAGTGTTCTGTGCTTTCGTATGTTGGTTTAATAGGTTTTCCTTTCAGAATTAATCGTTTATACGAAAGTAAGATAATGAATATAATTGCAGATGAGATACAAACCCAAAGCATTGCCAAAATGAATTTGAATACAATGTTTATATAACTTTTTTTAGGTCTTGTTTGTTTTTGTATTTCTTTTGCAATCGGTTTAATTTCTTCTGTGTTTGCATCTTGAATTGCTTGGTTTGCGTTTTCAAGAGTTCCGTTAACCGCTTGGTGGGCTAAAGTTTGCTCGTTGTTTTGCTGAGTTGCTTGTTGTTCTTTCGCATCAATTTGGCTTTGTACTGATTGTATAGCATCAGAATACGATGTTGAAACAGGCATTGCGTTTTCGCCAACCGCAAGTGATTGTGTTTGCAAGATAATGCAACAAGATAAAACTAAGAAGATTTTTGGTAAATTATTCTTCAACTACAGTTTCCTCGCTAGTTTTTTTAGTTTTTGTTTGACGTTTAGTTTTTGAACCGCCTCTATTTGGTCTGCGAGTTCTTTTTGGTTTTTCTTCAGGAATTTCTGTGTTTTTAACCTCTGTTTTTGTTTCTTGAACAACTTGTGGTTCTTCGATTACAGGTTTGATTTCATCATCTTTGGTAATCATAGTTTCAGCAGTTTTAACGTTTTCATCTTCTTTTATTTGTTTTTTGTTGAAATTACGTTTAGTGTTTTTAGGTTTTTTGTTGTCGTTACGTTTTTTAGTTTCTTCTTGAGCCGTAACTGACGGATTTTCATTTGTCATTTCAATCGGTTGAGCCTGTTCCATTTCTTGTTGTTGTGGTTGAGGTTGTTGATTGTTATTGTTGTTTTGTTTTTTGTTGTTATTTTTCTTAAATCCGCTGATAGGAAGTTTCATTTTTGCCGCTTTTGCTCTGTATTCGCCCTCGGCTGTTGGTGTTGAGAATTTAAAGTCTTCTACAATGTAGCCTTCGCCATGGCAGTGAGGACATTTTTTTGCAAAGATTTCGGAAATTGCTTGACCTTGTCTGTGTCTTGTCATTTCAACAAGTCCTAAATCTGACAATTGACCAACTTGTGGTTTTGCTTTGTCGTCTTCAATTGCAAGTTCTAATTCTTCCATAATAGCCAATTTATCTACACGAGAAGTCATATCAATAAAGTCAATAATAATCATACCGCCGATATTACGTAAACGTAATTGTCTTGCGATTTCGTGAACGGCTTCAATGTTTGTTTTTAAAATGGTTTCGTCTTGAGTTGCTGAACTTACGAATTTACCGGAGTTTACGTCGATAACAGTAAGTGCTTCCGTTTGTTGAATAAACAAGTAACCGCCTGATGGCATATTAACTTTCATATTCAATGCTGCTTTAATTTCTTTATGTACGTTAGTTGCTATTAACAAAGGTTCATTACCTTTGTATAAAGTAACCTGAATGTTTTTGTTCATATGCCAATTTTGTAATAAGGCTTGAACTCTGTTTAATGCAAATGCAGTATCTACAATAATTTCAGTTACATCTTCTGAGCATGCTTCTCTGATAACTCTGTATAATAAGTCTTGATCTCTGTAAATTAAACTTGGTGGAGTTAGAGATTCTGCCGCTGTTACGATGTTGTTCCATTTTTCTAACAGAATTTCTAAATCTTCTTGAATGTCTGCTTCTGATTGACCTTCAGCCTCAGTTCTAATGATAACACCAACGCCAACAGGTTTTAGTAAACTGATGATTGATTTTAATCTTGCACGTTCTTTTGAAGATTCAATTTTTCGACTTACGTTAATTCCCGGTTCTGATGGCATAAGTACTAAAAATCTTCCAGGCAGGCTAATTTCAGTTGTAACTCTTGGCCCTTTGTGTCCTGTTGGTTCTTTTACTACTTGAACTACAAGTTTTTGATTTGGTGAAAGTTTATCTTTTAAAGCACCTTTGCCCATAACATCTTGTGCGTGCAAAAAGCCCATTTTATCAACTCCAACATCTACGAATGCAGCGTCGATACTTGGTAAAACGTTTTGAACTGTTGCTAGGTAAACATCTCCTAATAATACTTCACCGCGGTTAATATAAAGGTCTAAAACTTTGTCGCCTTCCATTAAAGCACCAATATTATCACGTTCAGCAATTACAATTTTTCTCGTTGTAAGTTGTTCTTTTGATGCGTAATTCTTTTTGTCTTTCATCTATAATTCCTTTTCTGTTATAACTCCGACAAATTTTCATCAAAAAATCTGAGTCGTTTTATGTCAAAAATAGTATTCTCGCAAATCAAATTCATTAAATCATCTGCTCTAACAGCAGGAATATCACTACCTTGACCTGTTTTTAATACTATATACAAATCATCGTTTTCAAAACGATAAGATTGAATTGACGATTTTATGTTCGAAGTTTTTAGTAAACCTTTTTTGTTTTTCTTCGTGAATAAAATTTCATCACGAGATAAAACCATATCACAATTATACATGAAAGATTTCAAAATACAAACATCTTTTTTTACAAGCGAAACCTTGTATTCGCCCCATTGTGCAATATGGTCAATGGCTTGAGAACCTTTTGGTAATTCTTTTATAGAACGAATTGTGCAACCGTTTGGAAGATATTTGCTCAACGTTTTTTCAAATTCTTCACAAGAAATATTTTCTAATAATTCCACATCAACAAGTTCAGCATCACTTTCCAAAAATAGAGGTAACGCAATGCCCATAGATACTTTTGGTGTTGGGTTAAAACCTTGAGTAAATGCTACTTTCAAGCCTGAACGTAAAATTGCTTTTAAGAAAGTATTTTGCCAATCAAGGTGAGAAAAGTATCTTAAAATTCCCAATTTTGTTACCTTTAATCGGTATTTGAAAGTTTCAACTGTAGGGGCAGTTCTTGGGTCAATGTGAACGTGTTCCTTTTTTATATAATGCTTTGCTTTATATGGCTTATCAAGTACCTTGTGAACTTTTAAATTTGGACATACTCCGCAATTTACACATTTTTGTTCGCAAGTTGGTTGAAGATTGAATTCATTACCTTGCTCGAATGATTTTTTGTATTCATCAACGAACCATTGTTTGTTAACCCCAATGTTGATGAAATCCCAAGGTAATTCTTCCTCGCAAGAAAATCCGGTTAAGGCTCTTTGTTTAATGTCAATTCCGCATTCTTTTGCAGTTTCGTGCCAAACTTCTTTGTTGAAATATTCGCCCCAAGCATCTAAATAGCAACCTTTTTCGTAGAGTTTTTCTATCCAATCGCAGAATGTTGCATCACCTCTTGTCAAAACGGCTTCGATTTGCGAAACAGATGGCTCGTGGTAATTAAGTTTTAAACCTTTTATGTGTTTTGTTTTTTCTTTTAAATACATAACGTGAGCCATTACTTCATCTAAATCCATTTGTGGACAGAATTCAAATGGTGTGAATGGTTTTGGTACAAAAATTGATAAAGTGCAAGTTACGTCAAGTCCGTACTTCAAACCTTTTTCCGCTTTTAAACCACGACATCTGTAACGAATTTTCTCCATTAATTTTGCAAACTCGTCCATATCTTCTAACGTTTCTGTTGGAAGTCCGACGATAAAGTAGAATTTTATTCTGCTCCAACCGTTTTCATAAAGTGTTAGAACGGCATTTAAGATTTGTTCTTCTGAAATGTTCTTTTTGATTACGTTTCTAAGTCTTTGACTACCTGCTTCCGGTGCTAAAGTCATTGTGGATTTGCGAACAGATTGAGTAAGTTCTGCAAGTTCTAAATTAAAACCGTCAATACGTTGGCTAGGCAGTGATACACCGATTTTTTTTTCATCAAATTCGCAACTTAACTCTTTTATAACCTCTTTGATGTTAGAATAATCGTTTGATGATAACGATAATAAAGAATATTCGTCGTATCCTGTGTTGTGAACAAGTTCCTTTGTAAGTTTTATAATTTCTTCTGCCGGTCGTTCTCTGACCGGTAAAGTTACGTGCCCCGGTTGGCAAAAACGACACATTCTTCCGCAACCTCTACGAATTTCAACAATTGCTCTATCGTGAATAGATGCTGAATAAGCAATTGGGTGCTTTGTTAAAGCAGTGTCATAAGTTAGGGGTTCAACTCTTTTTTCTACAGTTCCACCAACTTGTGCAGACCAAAAACCTTTTAATTTGCAAAGTTCTTCAATACGTTGTTTTCTTGGTAAAAATTTCGTTTTTTCAATGACTTCACACATTTCAAGAATTGCTTGTTCTCCATCACCGATGATAAAAACGTCGATAAATTTTGATAATGGTAATGGATTAAATGCACAAGGTCCACCCGCAACAACAATTGGCTCGTCGTCGCTTCTATCTTCGTTTCTAACGTGAATTTGTGCCATTTCCAACATTTTTAAAACTGTTGGGTATGAAAGTTCGTATTGCAAAGAAAAACCAATAACGTCAAAATCTTTAATTGGACGTTTTGTTTCTACTCCATAAAGAATATTCGGTTTAAAGTCAGGCTCCGGTGCATAAGCCCTATCAGCCATAAAACGTTCTTGCTTGTTAACTTGGTTGTACAAGATTCTTGCACCCAAATTGCTTACTCCGATTTCGTATTTGTCTGGGAAACACATTACGTAACGAACAGAGGCTTTGTCAAAATCTTTGTTTGCTGAGAAAATTTCTCCGCCTACGTATTGATAAGGCTTTGAGCATTTATGCAAATGTTCGTGGTATTCTTCAAAAAAGTTCAATTTATGCCAGACCTTCCGGAAAATATTTGTCAATTTCGATAATAGTACCGTTTAGAGTATTGTTGTTAAATTTTTCCATAAATTTGAAAAGTTCGTCGTTTTTAACGTCATAGTTGTACATCCAAACTTCACCGTTTACTTCTCTCATTACTCTAACGATGTAATGGCAACCTTCTGCATATTTTTTTAATAATGATGCGTTAAATTTTTTATTATTTTTATCTTTGTTTAGTTTTACATAATGAAAACCTTCAAAAAATCTGATTTGTTCCAACTCCTCGTGTGTTAGAGTTCTGTTTACTTTTGAAAATAAATCAATAACTTTATCGTCTTTATCTGTCATACTATCCTCTTTTCTTTTAATGATACAAAAAATATGTGCAGATGTAAAGTTTGCAATTTTAATGTATAATGAGTTTGAAAAACGGAGAAAAAGGTATGTTACCTGTTATTACAGAAGAAATGTCGCAAAATACTTTCGCAGAAGTTCTAAAAGATGTAAATACTTGGCGAAAATCAATGATTCACTATTTAAAGGAAGAAAATCCGGAGGTGAATACTGCAATTATTATGGCATCTCAACAAATTGGGCTTGACCCAAAAGCAGTAGCACTGGGTGCGTACCTTGTTTATAGCATGTTAGAAACTGCATCAACAGAGCAAGATAATATGTTTAGCAGATTTGGTCAGTAAATGGTTGTTTGGCATAATAGTTAATCTGACTAGATTGCTTTTTTGTGGAAATATCAGAATTTATGAAGGTTTTAAAAGTCAGAATATGCTTTTTCTACTTTGTTTATGTTTGTGCTAAAATTGTTTTGATATAGTACACAAGTAGAAAAGGATTTTAGACGTGGAATTTTTAAGTAGTTTAGTTGGAAGTAATTCCATTATTGTATCTGCGGTTATTTTAATTCTTGCGTATATTTTTATTGCGACAGAAAAAATTCCAAAAGTTACAATTGCTTTAATCGGTGCTGCGGCAACGATGTTTTTAGGTTTAGTGAGTGTTAACAAAAATTTGACTGATGGCTCTTTAGACCCTCATTATTTTGTTAATTTTATTGATTTTAACGTAATTTTCTTGCTGGTTGCAATGATGATTATTGTTAATATTTCAACAGAAACAGGTATATTTAACTGGATTGCAAATCAGTTGTTGAGATTTACAAAAGGACACCCTGTAAAAATTTTAGTTGCTTTAGCGGTGTTTACAGCAGTTGTTTCTGCATTTTTAGATAACGTTACAACTGTTATTTTGATTATGCCTGTAACTTTTTACATTGCAGAAAAATTAGAAATTAACCCTGCACCTTATTTGATTACTGAAATTTTGTCATCAAATATTGGTGGTACTGCAACATTAATCGGCGACCCTCCAAATATTATCATCGGTTCTGCTGCGGGCTTTTCTTTCATGGATTTCTTGAGAGAATTGACTGGAATTGTTGCGGTGATTTTATTATTAGTTGTTTTTGTAATGTATTTATTCTTTAGAAAACATTTAAAAGCATCTCCTGATAAAATGGAAGAAATTGCTAATTTAGATAATAGCAAAACAATTAAAGACAAGGTTGGCATGATTAGAAGTGTTTGTGTTTTAGCACTTGTAATTTTTGGCTTTGTAACTCACGATATGACTCATATCCCTGCAAGCCTATCGGCAATGGCCGGTGCAAGTTTCTTGCTATTATTTGAAAATCCAAAAAATATTATCAAAGATGTAGAATGGAATACAATTTTCTTCTTTATCGGTTTATTCATTATTATTGGTGGTTTGGAAGCCTCTGGTGGTATTGCATTAATGGCAAAATGGTTACTTGATGTAACTCATGGCTCTGAAAGTGCGACAGCAATGGTAATTCTTTGGGGTTCTGGTATTTTATCAGGTATCATCGACAATATTCCATATACAGTTACAATGGCACCTATGATTGCAAATATTCAATCTGTAATGGGTGCAGAATATGCTCACCCTCTATGGTGGTGCTTGTCTTTAGGTGCTTGCTTAGGTGGAAATTTAACAATTATTGGTGCTGCTGCTAATGTTATTGTTTCTGAGTCTGCGGCTGCAAGAAAACACCCAATCTCATTTATGCAGTTCTTGTTATACGGTTTTGTTACTGTATTGATTTCGTTAACTGCATCGACAGTATACATCTATTTTAGATTTTTAGTACACTAAATAATTAAAAAGTCGGAAGAAATTCCGACTTTTTTACAAACATAAAGGTTAAATTATAATGATTACAACAGAAAACGTTACAGTAAAATTCGGTTCAGAACCATTATTTGAAAATGTTAATATTAAATTTTCAGCAGGAAATTGCTACGGTTTAATCGGGGCAAATGGTGCAGGTAAATCAACCTTTTTAAAGGTTTTGTCTGGAGAATTAGAGCCAACTTCAGGTGAAGTTCACATCAAAAAAGGTATGAGAATTTCTGTTTTGAAACAAAATCACTTTGAATTTGATGATTTTACAGTAATGGACACTGTAATTATGGGTAATAAACATCTTTACGACGTAATGAAAGAGAAAGATTCGTTATATGCAAAACCTGATTTTAATGATGAGGACGGCATTAGAGTTGCAGAATTAGAAACTGAATTTGCAGAACTTGACGGTTGGCAAGCAGAAGCCGATGCAGGGTCTTTACTTGCAGATTTAGGTATTCCATCAGAACTTCATTATAGTTTGATGAAGGATTTGTCAGGCAGTGAAAAAGTACGTGTATTGCTTGCTCAAGCCTTATTTGGAACTCCTGATATATTATTAATGGACGAACCTACAAACCACTTGGATTTAAAAACTATCACTTGGTTAGAAGACTTTTTAATTGATTTTCCAAACCTTGTAATTGTTGTTTCGCACGATAGAAAATTTTTAGATAGAGTTTGTACGCATATTGCGGATATTGATTTTAGAAATATTACGCTTTACACCGGTAACTATGCGTTTTGGACTCAAGCAAGTGCTTTGATTATGAAACAAAAGGAAGAACGCAACAAAAAAATTGAAGAAAAAGCAGAAGAATTTAGAAAATTTATCGCAAGATTTAGTGCGAATGCGTCAAAAGCAAAACAAGCAACTTCTCGTAAAAACATGCTTGAAAAATTAACACTTGAAGACATTAAACCGTCAACAAGAAAATATCCAAGTATTAATTTTAAATATTCAAAAATTCCGGGAAAAGATGTTTTACATATTCAAGGATTGAATAAATCGTTGAATGATGAACTGTTAATTAAAAATTTCTCGCTTGATGTAGTTCAAGGAGAAAAAATTGCTTTTGTTGCTCAAAATCCGATAATTATAACAACTTTATTTCAAATGCTAAATGGAGAATTAGAGCCGGACAGCGGTGAAATTAATTGGGGTGTAACTGCAACTCGTTCTTACTTCCCAAAAGAGAATAATCATTTGTTTGATACTAATTTAGACCTTATCAAATGGTTAGGACAATATTCTCAAGAACAGCATATAAGTTTTCTGAGAGGTTATTTGGGCAGAATGTTGTTTTCAGGTGAAGATGCTGAAAAATCCGTAAATGTTTTATCAGGTGGTGAAAAAGTCCGTTGTATGCTTGCAAAAATGATGATTGCAGAAAGTAACGTGCTTATGTTTGACGAACCTACAAACCATTTGGATTTGGAAGCGATTACATCATTAAACAATGCGTTGATTGATTACACAGGAACTGTTTTATTTACATCTCAAGATTATCAATTTATTCAAACTGTTGCAGATAGAATTGTTGAAATTTCACCTTATGGATATATAAATTTCCAAATGAAATACGAGGATTATTTAAATAGTCCTGATATTCAAAAAAGACGTGATTTGATGTATAACAAATTTGCAAATGCAGGTAAAAAGTAATGTTAATAGAAAAATTTAAACTTGAAAACTGGATAGATGAAAGAGAAAATTTAGCAAAGTATAATTTGTCCGAAACTTGTATTCAAGCATTGACACTAAAAGAACTTGGCGAAATTTGTGATTGTGATTTTAAAGATTTGTATAATTTGAAATTGAATTATGGGCAAATTTGGGGGTCTTCAAATCTAAAAAGTGCAATTTGCAATTTGTATGAAAATCAAACCCCTGAAAACATTACTGTTACTTTAGGCGGAATAGGTGCAAACAATTTGGCTCTTGAAACTATTGTAGAAAAAGAGGATAAGGTTGTATGTATTTTACCTTGTTATCAACAATCTTATTCAATTCCAAGATTTTATGGTGCAAAGGTTGAATTATTTTTCTTAAATCAAGAGGATTGGTCGTTAGATAAAGAAAAATTTAAAGAAGTTGTCGGAAACGATACAAAATTGATTTGTCTTACAACTCCAAACAATCCTACAGGCATGAATTTTAGTGCAGAAGAAGTTAATTTTATTATTGAAACGGCAAGAAGTTGTGGTGCATATATTTTTGCAGATGAGGCTTATCGTGGCTTAAATCATTTTGGCAATTCTTATTCAAAATCTTTTGCTGATATGTATGAAAAAGGTATTGCAACAGGTAGTATGTCTAAATCGTATTCTCTTGCAGGTATTCGTCTAGGCTGGGTTGTAGCGGATTCTGATATTATAAATAAAATTAACTTAAATAGAGAATACAATACAATCAGCATAAGTGCTTTAGATGATTATGTTGCATCAGTTGCTTTAAATCATCATGAAAAAATTGTACAAAGAAATCTTTCAATTGTAAAAGAGGGCAAGCAAATTGTGAAAGATTTTATTGAAAATCAAAAAGTTTTTTCTTGGGTTGAACCAAATTCGGCAACAATTTGTTGTGTCAAATATGATTTAGAAGAAAATTCCTTTGATTTTTGCGACAGAATATTGAGAGATACAGGTGTTTTGACTGTACCTGCATCTGCTTTTGAATATGAAAAATTCTTTAGATTGGGTTACGCTATGGATAAGAAACTTTTAACCGATGCTTTGTCGTTAATCTCAAATTTTATTAATAAGTCTTAAATTCTTTTATAAAGTATTTCAAGATTATGCCTGCAAAAAGTGCTTTTTAAACAATTCTTGTTCTTTCGGTGTTAATTTTTCACCACGCATACATCTGTAATAAATATCTTCTAAAACTTCCTTTTCGCTTGGTAATAACATATCTCCAATGCCGGGGAGTCCTTCCGGTAGAAAATAGTTACCTATTGCATTTAAGGTTACTCTTACTAAACCTTTTCCTACACTCATTTCTCGCTCTTTTGCTTTAGGTTTTTGAGGTGTAGCATTAGATTTAGGCTTTTTTTTAGACCATACCGAATCAGATTCAATCTTTTGTCCGGCAGGAATCACAACTCTAGTTGAATCAACCTTTGCACTAAAATCTTTTGGATTTACATTCATACTCATAAGGTTGTCCTCCTAAAATTTCTAAATCTTATTTTTAATATTTACGGTATTTATTAGAGAAACTTTAAGCATGTATGTAAGAACGTTTACAAAAAGTTACATCTTGCATATTAATTTTATAAAAACTTTTTAACAAATCCATCAAAAAAATTTTTTTTAGACTTTATTTTTTCATCGGTTATTTCGGTTGAATGCATTTCGTTAAATTCTGAACCCATTTTTTGTTGTAAATAATTCATAACAGCCTGAGAACGGGCTTCTTCGTTTGGAAATTCTTCTCTGATTTTGTCTAACTCGTTATAGTCTAAAAATTTGCCTCCGCAACTGTAACACTCATCAATAACTATTTCACCTTTTATGCTTGTTGAGTTTTTAACCATTTTCATTCCACAAGCGGGACAAACTCTTTTGTATGATTTATCAACGGGGTTGAATGTTCTACCTTCAAGTGCTTTTTTTATTTCATCAATAGTTTCGGTTTTTTCATCAAATTTTTTGAACTCTCTATTATCAAAGAATATTCCGCCACAACCGTTTGTGCAAACGTCAATGTTGCAATTTGCTCGTTCTATAAAGATTTTTTCCATTTCTTTGCCACAAGCAGGGCAAATTAGTGTTTCTTTTGAATCAGCCATGACTATATACTCCTTTATTGATATATTATATCATAAATTGTTAGATATACTTTTTCATTAATTTAATATCATCTAAAACTTTTTCTAATCCGTCAGTGTCTTTTTTTGTGATAGTTTCAAGTGTCCAATTTTTTGTCTTGTCTAATTTTGGTAAAATTTTACTCCACTCGTAATCTCCACAACCAAGATGATAATGAATATCTATTTGGTCGTTAAAATCCCCGTCGCTTAGGTGATATGAGGCAGGTTTTAATTCCAAAAATTTCTCCATATATTCATATTGGTCAATTTTTTGTGATACCGCAGAACAAAATGCGTGTCCGACATCAAAATTAAACTCGCAACCATAGTTTTCCATTATATATTTAATTTCTTCAATTGTAGCACCTCTACAAACCATTTTATCAGGATTTCGTGGTGCAACAAAAGGTTTATTCTCAATACGCATTTTGTAAGGTTTGAGGAGTTTTAATTGACGAACAATTTCTTTTACATCGCCGTCCATTCCACCATGAACAACCATATATTCCGCATCTAGAGTTTTTGCATATTCGTTTACCTGAGCATAAACCTCTTTGTTATGTTCAAAAAAACTTTCATCAGCAAGATTTACACCTTGGCTGAAATGAGGAGCGTGGATTGAAAATTTTAATTTGTAATCTTCTTTTAATTTTAACCATTCCTGAAGATTTTCCAGTTGGTTTGGATATACGTATAATTCAATATAATCATATTTATCTTTGTACTTGATTAAATCGTTTCGATATTGTTCTAAATTGTTTGAAAATTGTTTAATTCCGAGTTTCATTATTCCTCAATTAAATGTTTTACATAGTCAAAATATTCATTGTTTTTGTATTTTTCAATATTTTTTCTAAGTTCTTCTTTGTTTATATATTTCAAAATATATGCAATTTCTTCAAGGCAGGCGATTTTTATTCCTTGGTTTTCTTCTATTGTTTGAACGTATTGTGCAGCACGAAGTAATGATGCGTGAGTTCCTGTGTCTAGCCAAGAAAAACCACGACCTAATTTCACGACATTCAATTGTTGTTTTTCTAAATAAATTTTGTTCAAATCTGTAATTTCTAATTCACCTCTTGCCGATGGTTTTAATGTTTTTGCGTATTCTATAACTTTATTGTCATAAAAATACAAACCTGTTACTGCGTAATTAGATTTTGGTTTTTGAGGTTTTTCTTCTATTGATAAAACCTTGTCATTTTCGTCAAATTCAACAACACCAAATCTTTCCGGATCACGAACTTCATATGCAAAAATTGTTGCACCGCCTTTATTTTTGATGCATTTTGAAACAAATTTTAGTTGACCGGAAAATCTGGGCCCGTAAAAAATATTATCGCCTAAAATGAGGGCTACATCATCGTCTTGAATAAATTCTTCTCCTAAAATAAATGCTTGAGCCAATCCATCAGGAGAGGGTTGTTCCTTGTATGTAAAACTTATTCCGTATTGAGAACCGTCGCCAAGTAATCGTTTGAAATTTGGTAAATCTTGAGGTGTAGAAATAATCAATATATCCCGAATTTCTGCAAGCATTAAAACCGAAATCGGGTGATAAATCATAGGTTTATCGTAAATAGGTAATAATTGTTTTGAAACCGCCATTGTAGACGGATAAAGTCTTGTTCCGTTACCGCCTGCAAGAATAATACCTTTCATAAATTTCTCCTTAATTATTTCTATTATAACCTAAAGTTTAGTCCTCAACTCGCAATTGTAAATAATATTTTAATGATTTTTTCCAATTGTCGCAAATTTGTTCGTTTTCAAGAACAGAGTATTGTGGTCTTTTTGCCGGAACTTTGTATTCTTCCGATGTACATGGAGTTAGATTTACATTTATATTTGAAATTTTAAATATTTCTTTTGCAAACTCATACCAAGAGGTTTCACCACTTCCGCAAATGTGATAAATTCCGTATTTCGGCATTTCTTCAAGTAATTCAACGAGTGCTTCTGAAAGTGCTACAGTCCAAGTTGGTGAACCAATTTGGTCATTTACAACTTTTATTTCTTTGTTTTCTAGTGCAAGTTTGAGCATTGTTTCGACAAAATTTTTGCCGTGATGTCCGTATAGCCAACTTGTTCTAACTATGTAAAATTTGTCGCAAATTTTTTGAACAACTTGTTCTGCCTCAAATTTTGTTTGTCCATAAACATTTATTGGACAAGGTTTATCTGTTGGTAAATATTTTTTATTCTTTTTGCCGTCAAAAACGTAATCTGTTGAAATAAAAATAAAAGTCGCACCGATTGATTTGCTTGCTTTTGCAAGGTTTTCTGTTCCGGTTACGTTTATTTTTCGAGCATTATCAACGTCAGATTCTGCCTTGTCTACGTTTGTGTAAGCCCCACAATGAATAATAACGTCAGGATTTTTTTCTTTTAAAACTCTTTTTACCTGTATTTCGTTTGTTATATCCAGATTTTCAATATCTGTTTCAAAGACTTCGTCGACAAAGTCTGCATCTTCCAATATCGGACACAAATCTTGTCCCAGCATTCCATTTGCACCTGTAACCAATATTTTCATTGAAAATTCCTTATTATTGTTCGTTTTTGCTTAATGATTTTGCGATAAAATCTATTCGTTCTAAATCTTCTTTATAGTGAGTTTTCTTCGCTTCAAGACATTTTAATTCAAAAATCAAGGCTTTTTTTACGTTATCTTCGTTTAAAGCCTCTTTTTTAAATATAACTTTTCTTGTTTCAATACAATTAAGATTAGAAATTTTGTTTAAAAATTCTATTGATTTTGTATCAATTTTGCCTCCAATAATCAATTTTTTGTTATTTTTTTGGCAAATTTCCGATAATTTTTGACAATATTTTAAAATTTCGTCATCATTTGGATTTTCAATTCCTAAAGAATTTTTCAAATCACTTCTGCCCAAAACAAATCCTGAAATTTTTTTATCACATTTGTTTAAAATTTCGTCTAAATTCTTAAAAGCATTTTTTGTTTCGATGTTGATAAGTAATTCAGGATAACCCTTGCCGTATACTTGTTTTATACATGTTAAAAATTTTTCGACAGCATAAGCAGATTCAATCATAGGTGCTACAATTGAGTTAGCATAAAGTCTTTTACAAACACGTAAATCTTGAATTGATGACGCACCGCCAAGTTTTATGCATAAGTCTAAATCTACTCGATGTACTAATTCTGCAAGTTCTAACGCATTTTTTTCGCTATAAAATTCGCTTTCAAATTCTAATTTTATTCCGACTGCACCGGATTTTTTTAAATCGATTAATTCTTTTAACATAATTAATATACGCTTTTTACTAAGTTTTCTGCTATTTTTAAGGCTTCAGCCTCAGACATTTTATCACATAAATAATCTTTTACAATTTTTCGAGCATAAGAACCTATCGCAACTCCGTTAATATCAATGCCACAAAGAGTTGCAAGTTCTTTGGTTTTTGAGTTTGTGCCACCGGAAAGTAATATGAATGCAGGAAACTTATGTTTTTGAATTAATTCTGCCATTGCAACCGCTTGCAATGTTGTTTTGTAATCATCAACTCCGCCACTCATCGGCGAACCGTCGGCTTGAATAATTGTTGTAAATTCATTTCTTTGAGCCAACATTTTTTGCAATCTTTGAATAACTTTTTCGTTCGATAATTTTGCTCTATCTATACAAATACTAAGAATCCCGTTAAAATTATCGTTTAGAATTTGCCATTTTTCTTCAACTTCTTTTTCATCGTCAGTGATTGCGTGAAATTCAATGCAGTCTACGTTTTCTGCTACAATTTGCGGAATTATTTTTTTTAAATCTGTTGGAAAATTTTGCAAAGCAATTGCATTATATGGACAATTTTCAATACATTTTGAACAACCTATACATTTTTTTTTGTCTATAACTCCGTTAGAAATGGCGTTTTGTATACAAAAACTTTCACAAATTCTACATTTATTACATTTTTCGATATTAATATGTGCTTTGTTTACGTGTGGGTCGCCTTTTATACCAACAGAAACGCTAATAAAACGATTTTCTTTGATTCCTGCACGCTCTAAGCCCTTTTTTGCTGATTTTATTACATCAATATTTGCGGAAACATCAAAAATATTACAACCTGCTTTAGAATACAAGTAGACAAGTTTTTCAACTTCTTCAAGGTCTTCGTTTCCTGCACCACAAACAAGTTTAAAACATTTTTTTGAATTTAAAACCTCTGTAAATTGACTATTTGAATGCACCTTGAGTCCTTGAAACTACGTTTCCTTTGTTGTCTAAAATTCTCCAATAACCGTTAGATAAAACGTTTACAAGCCCTTTGTATTGAACATCTTCATATATTGGTGAAATTGAAGTTAAAGCATTTTGTGAATAATAAATAACGCCATAACGGTTGTCAATTCGGGTTCTAAATATTAAAAGTTTATCTTTTTTACAATTTTGTTCGTTTATCAATTCAATTTCGTCATACATTGGTTCAGAAATTACGTCGCCATTTTTCGAATCAATTAGTCCGTATTTGTTGCCGATTGTGGTCTTGAAAACATCTTTATATTTTTCTATTAATTGATATTTTGGTTTTGTAATGTTTGCTCGACCGTTTTTGTAATTAATAAAACCGTATTTTTTGTTTGATAATATTTTCCAGTTGTGTTGGTCAAATGGTTCAAGTTTGGTGAAAATTGCAGGTACAACAAGTTTTGCTAATTTTAGGTCATACAAACCTGAATATTTGTGATTTTTTACGATAACTAAATCTTCATTTATTGTTTTTTCAATAGATTCAAATTTTGTTGGAACAAGCATTCTGCCTTTGAAGTTTACAAGTCCGACTTTGTAATTTCTAACAGATGTATAAATACCTTTTTTTGCATCAAAAATTAAAAAATTATCATAAACAGGTGTTGTTAATTTTTGGTTTTCTTCGGTTGCAAGGTAGAATTTGTTTCCTTTTTGCACTTTATATAGATTTTTTGTAACGTTTCCATCTTTTGTTGAAGTGGTGTATGTTGCAAAAACTTCTTTCGGAAGGGCTTTTTTTGCCTGTTTTGTCATTTCTGAAAAACTTGAGGTTTCGTTTGTCTTTACTGTTATTGATGTTTTTACTGTTTCTAATTCCTTAGGTATTTCATTTACATAAGCAACATCGTTAATATTCATCGCAGTATTAGTCGATAAATTTTTAAAATATTTTTGTACAAAGTTTGTAGTTTTATTTGCTTTAAATGCAATAAAACATAAAAATATGAATAATAATATGTATACTAAAATTCTTGATTTTTTCATAAGTACCCTATTAAATTTTAATTTTACTAAAAATATCTTGTACTGTCAAAGAAATTTTTCTTATGTTTGTGTTATATTAACTTTTAAGGGTATTATGAGGATATTTCGTGAACAATAACTTAAATTTTAAAAAAAATACCAGAATCGTTGTGTATTCTATTGTTTTGTGTTTTTTAACATTATATTTGACAGTATATTCTGTAAAAAATAATTATGATTTTGCAAAAAAACTTTCTTTTTCTTTATCTGTTTTTGCAAATAATGCTTTTACTATTCCTAATACAAAAAGTGTTTTTGAAAATAATTTGAGATATAATATTTCAAATTTAATTTTAAATGTTGCGGTGTTTATAAATCCTCAAGATTCTTTTGAGTACGAAGTTTTAGGTTTTAATTATTATAAATTGGCAAGACGCTCAAAAAATCCTGTTTATAAAAAAGCGATGATTGAAAAATCCTTTAAAAACTATGAAAAATCTTTAGTTTATTTTCCAAACTATTATCAAACTTATAACCACTTAGGATACAATTATATTGAAATTGAGGATTTTGATAATGCCTTAAAAATGTTTAACAAATCATTAGAGTTAAAACCTAAAAATGGGACTGCATTATTAGAAAGTTCTTTTATTCAAGCATATGTTTTAAAAGAAAATGAAGATGCTTTGAAGAAATTGAAAATATACAAGGCAGAAAATCCTTATGACGTTAATGTATATTTTTCTCTTGGTTGGGTTTATGATTCTTTAAATCAAAAAAAAGAGGCTATTTCCAGTTATGAAAAATATCTTGAGGCTTATCCTCAAAATATTGCAGCATTAGTAAATATTTCGGGTTGTGAAAATTTCATTGGAGATTATGAAAAAGCGTTAAAGCATACAAATGAGGGCTTGCTTATTCGCCCTTATTCGATATATCTTTTGAGCCATAAAGCCGACGCTCTTGCTAATTTAGGAAGATATAAAGAGGCAAAAGTGATTATTCAAAAAGAAATTGATAAAAAATTATTTTATGGTGAATATTTCTTTACTTTTAAACTCGCAAAAATTCAAAAAATTGAGGGCGATACGGAAAATTCAAAGAAAAATTTTGAAAAATCAAAAGAAAATGCTCAAAACTATTTTGATAACTACTGTGAAGGAAAAGATTATAATTTAAATGATAATGATGACAGATGTCATAATGCATCGGTATTTTTGAAAAATTTTGAAAAGAATAAAAATTTGAAACGTTTTGTGTGGTTCTCCAATTAGAAAACTTTCTTATGTTTATGTTAAACTGAAATAAAAAGGAGTAAAATAGATGAGAATTTGTGTTATTGGTACGGGTTATGTAGGACTTGTTGCAGGAACATGTCTTGCGGAAATGGGTAACAGTGTTATTTGTGTTGATAACAATGAAGAAAAATTAGAAAAACTTCGTAATGGTGTTGTTCCTATCTATGAACCTGGACTTGAAGAATTAATAAAAGTAAATGTTGCAGAAGACAGATTGAGTTTTTCCAGTGATTTAAAAACTGCTGTTGAAAAATCTCTAGTATGCTTTATCGCTGTTGGAACTCCACAAGGTGAAGATGGTTCTGCTGATTTACAATATGTTTATCAGGTTGCAAAACAAATTGGTAAATCTATTAATGATTACAAAGTAATTGTTGATAAATCAACAGTTCCTGTTGGTACAGCAGATAAAGTTACTGAAATTATTAAACAAGAAACTGCACATAATTTTGATGTTGTTTCTAATCCTGAATTTTTGAAACAAGGTGCGGCTGTAGATGATTTCTTAAAACCTGACAGAGTTGTAATTGGTTCAAACTCTCAAAAAGCAACCGAAATTATGCAAGAATTATATGCACCATTTTTGAGAACGGGAAACCCTGTAATCATAATGGACGTTCGTTCGGCTGAAATGACTAAATATGCTTCTAACTCATTTTTGGCAGTAAAAATTTCTTATGCTAACGAAATTGCAAATATTTGTGAAAAAGTTGGTGCAAATGCTGAAATGGTAAGAATTGGCATGTGTAGCGACAAGCGTATAGGTTCTCAATTCTTGTTCCCAGGGTTAGGATATGGCGGAAGTTGTTTCCCAAAAGACGTTAAAGCACTTTTGAAAACAGCAAAAGACAATGGTTGTGATACTCAAATGCTTGAATCTGCTGATTCTATTAATAAGTTACAACGAAAACTATTTGTGGATAAGATTTTGAAACACTTCAACAATGACGTAAACGGCAAAACTTTTGCTGTTTGGGGACTTGCCTTTAAACCTAAAACAGACGATATGCGTGAAGCACCGGCAATTACAATTATTAATCTTTTATTAGAAAAAGGTGCGAAAATTCAGGCGTATGACCCTAAAGCAATGGAATCTGCAAAATATCACTTTGCTGACAAAATTACTTATGCTAAAAATTCATACGATGCAATAAATGACGCAGATGCATTACTTTTATTAACAGAATGGAATGAATTTAGACGTCCGGATTTTGATAGAATTAAATCGACTCTTAAAACTCCATTGATTTTTGACGGAAGAAATCAATATGATGCAAAACGTATGAGAGAAAGAGGTTTTACATATTATAGCATCGGTAAAGCCTAAATATAATACTTTATATTTAATACAGAGCGGGACAAAATTTTATAAAATTTTGTCCCGCTCTGTATTATTATTTAGGTTCTATCGTAATTTTTACAACGTTATTTCCAAACGCAGTCGGTGCGGAAAAATATTCAATATCTTCGCTAATACTTCCGTTCATAAGATTACTTTTATCATGGTTATTCAATTCGCTATATGAAACCAATATAATTACTTTCAATTGTTTGTTGAATTTCTCTGAATTTTGTTTTTTAAGGTTAATTATGTATTTGGTGAATTTAGGTTCATTATTTTTTAAACTGTTGTAATTCCCTTGCCAAATGAGGTTTGTACTTTTCGTTGGAAGTATTTTTGCGTAATCTACCGGATCAACCATTCCTATAATTGCAAAATCAGGGTGTAATGTTGCTTGAGTTATGGCAATATTGCTTAAAAAATTATATGCCCTACTGCTTTTCCACTCATTATTGAACGTTATTGAGCCAAAACTAATTATTAAAAGAAACGATAATATGAAATTTATTATTTTGTGTTTCCATTTTAAACAAACTAAAGAGGTCATTAAAAGTATTAAAAACGGGTAAACTATTATGTAGTAATAAGGTACTAATATTGAACGTTTTATTGAAAATAAAATAGTGAAAACATATATAAATGTTATTAAATATATTAAATAAGTCAAAAATTCTAAGACTTTTTTCTCAGGAATTTCAAATAATTTGATTTTCGGGTTAAATTTTATGGTGAATAAAACTATTGCATAAAGTAAAATTAATCCGCCTAAAATGTAATGGTTTCCAAAGTTTATATTAATTATCAGATTGACTCTGTCCAATGAAAAAGGTGTAATCCAGTCATTATATTTGCCGTCTAAAAGTCCTTTTTTTATAAAGGTTAATATTGCATAAGGCATAAATGATAGTGCAATTATAATGTTTGTTAAAATGAAGTTTAAAGTTTTAGTTTTGCTTTGTTGTCCTTTTGCATAATAAAAAATTCCGTAAACAAAATTGAAAAAAGCCACCAAAAGACCAAATAAATGGTTATTTATCAATAAAATTGAAGTTATTATGAAGCCGAAAATGTTTTTTGGAGAATCTTTTTCCAAAAACTTGAATAGAAAATATACTACAAGAGGAACTAGAAATAGCGAAAGGGCATAACTCCTGTATTCTTGAGAATAGGATATGTGATAAATCGAAATACATATTAAAAATGTACTTAAAAGAGCAACAGTTTTGTTAATTCTATCTTTCGTCAACAAGTATAATGATAAAAGACTTAAAGAACCTGTAATTGCAGGTAATAATCTTGCCCATTCAAGAGTGTAATTTCCGATTTTGAACCAAATTTTTGAAACCAATGCAAATAGTGGCGGATTGCCGGGGTCTTCGAAAATTTGTGTCCAAGGGGTGAATGGGCTTCCTGTAAATACCGTTATGTAATGTTCGTCCCACCAAAATCCGATTTCTGCACACATGTTTAATCTAATTAATAATCCGATTAAGAATATAGTAAAAATTGGGAAAAAACGGAATTTTTCAAGAGGATTTTTTTTAAATAAAAAAAGTCCAAAGATTAGTAAAACCCAAGGTATTATATAAATTCTCCAACAGTAAAATAACGATAGTAAAAAGACTTTTACTTCATTTATAACACCTTTATAGTTTATGCATTTAGAATATTTTACTTTTGTAACTTCAGGAGGGAATTGTATTACGGTAAAATTATTTATGCCATTTACATAGATTTCTTTTTTAAGTTTTTTAATTTGTTTTTGGTCAAAACTCCAATAATCTTTGCCAATAAAAATTGAAAGGTTTGAAATGTTGTTTAAAACTTCATCTTTATCTTTTGAAAAAAACGCAATTCCGGTGTTGTATAAAGGCATATTGCTTGTAAAAGATGTTACCTGAGCCTTTTTTGATTTATTATCGATGGCAGGTTTTAGAAAGAATAAGTCGTTTTCGTTTGTTTTAAGTAATAAAAGATTTTTTAACGGCTTGTTAGTTTCGATATTTATAGCCACTATGCTGTAATTAGAAGAAAAATAAGGAATTATAATTTTTTCTTTGTTTTTGAAATAACAAAAAACGAAAGAAGTTATTACTACGAAAAGAAAGATGTATGTAATAAGTGTTTGTTTTTCTTTGCAGAATGCACAAAATTTTTGTAGGAATTCGTTTTTCATAGAATAAAAATACTTAAAATAAGGTAAAAACACAATGGATTTTGAAAAAATGTAAAAAAAAAGACCTTATAAATAAGGTCTGTCCGTTTAAATAAGAAGAGAGAGCTTCATATTATTATATGTCTATATTATGCAACAGAAAATTGACTTTGTCAAAAATATTTTAACTTATGTAAAGGAAAATTTGTAAAAATCGAAATATTTTTAGAATGATTGTGTTATGATAGTCTGGTAGGATATTATAAAAGGAGAATTAGTCATAGCAGGCGAAGAAAGATACGGTCAAAAGAAAGACTCAAAAGATAAAGTTATAATGAATGAACGAATTAGAGTAAAAGAGGTTCGTTTGATTGGTGAAGACGGAACAAACCATGGAGTAGTTCCAACATCAGAGGCAATGGAAATGGCTGAAGATGCAGATTTAGATTTAGTTTTAATCAATCCAAATCAAGATCCGCCTGTAGCGAAAATTTTAAACTACGGAAAATATAAATACGAAATTGAAAAAAGAGCAAAAGAGGCTAAGAAAAAACAACATACAGTAGATATTAAAGAAATCAAAATCAGATATAAAATTGATGTTCATGATTATAATGTAAGAATTAATAATATTAAAAAATTCATTACGCAAGGTAATAAAGTAAAAGTTATTGTAATGTTACGTGGTCGTGAAATGCAACACTCAAAATTAGCGTTTGATTTGGCAGAAAGATTTGTAGAAGATTTGAAAAATGAACCAATCGCAATAGAAAAGAAACCTCAGTTAGAGGGAAGAAATGTAACATTGTTACTTGGGCCTCAAACAAAAGATAGTAAATAGAAAACAAAAGTTTTAAAATAAATAAAACTTGACTATAAAAAATTATTTAGTAGAATAGATATATAAACAACGAGCAAACAAGAAATGTTTAATGAAATAAAAAGCCGCGTTAGCTCAGTTGGTAGAGCAAGGGACTGAAAATCCCTGTGTCCTTGGTTCGATTCCGAGACGCGGCACCATTAGAAAGACCTAGTAATAGGTCTTTTTTTAGTGTCTCGAAATCGAACCAAGACTCGACAAAGTCCAGTCCTTGGTTCTCCCCTCTCGAAAAATGATAAATAATCATTTTTCTCGGCAGAGTGAGACGTGGCACCATTAGAAAGACCTAGTAATAGTTTTTTAAAATTTTTAATTTTTAAACTTAATGTAGTAAAACAATCAGTTTGACAGAGATGGTTAGTTTGATAATTTTTGGCAAAGTTCGCTCGTTGTAGGGCTTTGGGCGGTCGGAAGCAGGTTGATTTAAAAAATATCAAACTAATCTTTCTTGCACTTTATCTGCATTTTAACTGCTCGCACTTTCACTTTATTTTCAATACTTTTCAGCAGTTTGATAGTTTACGGTTAGTTTGATATTTTACGGCGATGTGAAAATAAAAAAATCATTTTTCGTTATCAATAAAAAACGCATTTAAGAAATCTGCGTTATCTCTTAAATTTTTAATCACAGGTGTGAGGTTATAACATTCTTCTATTTCAGGTTGATTTGATACAAAGTAATCAACAATAACGGCTATATTATAAACATTTTCTGCCCATTTGCTAATCTTATTAAATTCTTTATTTGTAATATTGTATCCTGCTTCTTCCATAATCTACTCCTAATATCACGAAACACAATACATGAAAGAAGTTAGAAAAGCGAAAAAGCAGGAAAGATTTTACAAAAGAACATATATCGCATAAAAAAGATAAAAATATTCATGCTAAAATAAGCATAAAGGAAGAATGAAAGATGTGTAGCGCTTTTTATAGTAATGATATTAAAACTTTTTTAAATCAAAATGAAGATGAAATATTTGGCATTATTGCTAAAAATGATGAGTTTGATTCTGCTTGCAAGCAGAAAGATGCATGGATTGCTCAAATTAGATTACTAAAAAATGTGTTAAATAGATATTCTAACGGTAGTATTATTTTTGAATACACTATTCCGCGTGTTGGAGGGCGCATAGATAATGTTGTATTAATTGATGATACTATTTTTGTTTTGGAATTTAAAGTTGGCAATGAAATTTATACAGGATCTGCTGCTACACAAGCAAGAACTTATGCAATAGACTTAGCAAATTTTCATGAAGAAAGTCACAATAAAACAATTGTTCCTATTCTTATTGCAACAGATGCTCCAGATTACGAATTGCAAATTAATAAATATAAAAACAATGTTTATGATGTAATTTATACAAATGGTAATAATTTAACTAAAATTTTTGATAAATTCAAAAAACTATTTAGCAGTCAAACTCAACTTGATAAATGGTTAAATTCTCGTTATGTTCCGACTCCTACAATAATTGAAGCAGCAGAGATTTTATATAATAATCATTCAGTTGATGATATTTCCCAAAATGAAGCGGCAGAAAATTTAACAAAAACATCTACTGCAGTGCAAAAAATAATTGAATATTCAAAACAAGATCATCAAAAGTCTATTTGCTTTATCACAGGAGTTCCTGGTGCTGGCAAAACATTAGCAGGTTTGAATATTGCAATAGAAAATCAAAAAACGACAGGTAAAAATTATTCCTGTTTTTTAACAGGAAATCAACCGCTTGTTTCAGTTTTAAGAGAAGCTTTAGCGCGTGATGATAATAAAAGAACTGGTATTCCTATTGGTGAAGCAAGAGACAATGTTAAATCTTTTATACAGATAATTCATTATTTTAGAGATGAATCGCTCAAAAATTTGGATATTCCCCCGGTTGACAACGTTGTAATTTTTGATGAAGCGCAAAGAGCATGGCAACAAGCACAACTTTCAAATTTTATGAATGAAAAGAAAGCTGCAATACTTAATAAATTGCCAGATGATAAACGACATAAAATTCTTTCAATGAGTGAACCTGAATTGCTTATTGAATATATGAATAGACATCAGGATTGGGCCGTTATAGTTTGTCTTGTTGGCGGTGGGCAAGATATAAACACAGGTGAAGCAGGTATTCAGGAATGGTTTGATTCTTTGCGCCGTTCATATCCTGATTGGAAAGTTTATGTATCAAATAAAATTACAGAAGAAGAATATGTTGGTAATAACTCTTTTGACAAATTAATTGAGGGTTTAAATTGTAAAACCGTTGAAGAACTACATTTGTCTATATCCTTAAGATCATTTAGAAGCGAAAAGGTAGCTAATTTTGTTCATCATTTGTTGAATAATGAAAAAGAACAGGCTGCAGCGATATACCAAGAAATTAAAAAGGTTTATCCAATCTGTATGACAAGAGATTTGAATACCGCTAAAGAATGGATTAAAAAACAAACAGAAGGTAAAAATTGTAGGTATGGTCTTATTGCAAGTTCACAAGCTAAACGTCTTCGTGCAGAAGGCATTTGGGTTGAATGTAAATGCAAACCAGAAAAATGGTTTTTAGAAGGAAAAAACGATATAAAATCCTCGTATTTTATGGAAGAAGTTGCAACAGAATTTGATATTCAAGGTTTAGAAATAGATTATGCGCTTGTTGGTTGGGATGCAGATTATCGTTATGAAAACGGGCATTTTGAATGTTATAAACCAAGTGGCTCAAAATGGCAAACTATAAATAAAGAGGATAACAGGCGTTATCTCAAAAATGCATATCGTGTATTATTAACCCGCGCACGCGAAGGTTTTATAATTTTTGTTCCTAAGGGTGATGATTCTGATAATACAAGATTGTGCAAGTATTATGATGAATTGTGGGAATATTTAAAAGATATTAAAATAGAAGAGATAAAGTAGGCTAATAATAAATAATGAATATCCAACAAAATACAATAATTGAATATGATGGAATTGATTCACTAAAAAAAATTGTTAGAAAAAATGGTTCATTTTTTAGGGAAATACATAAAGATACAGATATTGGTCATGATTCATATATTGAGTTTCTAGTTCCAACAGAAACGGGCTATCAGTCTACTGGAATAGAGGTAAAAGTACAAGTAAAATCTGGGAAATCATATTTTAATAAAGATTATGCTTTTATAAAGGGAGATAAGGAACATTTTGAATATTGGAAAAACCACATATTACCCACTATTGGGATAGTATATAACCCAGAAACTGAAAAATTATATTGGGTAAATATCACAGAATATATTTTTAACAATTCTGAATGTAAGTCATATAATATTCCATGTAGAAGAAATTTAAATTCCGATAATTTTGAAGATTTTCGTAATGAATGTATTAACTATTGTCGCAAAGATAAGAATAGAATATCAACTACAAAAAGAATTGAAATGCTATATTCTGATAATGTAGAAGAAGCACAATTAGTGTTAAAAACGCTATTTTTGTTAGAACGAAATACTCAATTATTTTGGAATATTATTATTTCATATTTATCAATATGCAAAGAAAAAAGTACATTAGAAGGCATTGTTTATTATTTGTCAATTGCAATAGGTGATCAAGTTGATGTATTTTGGCATAAAGATAATATAATTAACGATACTATTCAGTCTTGGTTAACTGACAAGTTTAATCAAATTGTTACCGAAAATCTGTTATATAAAATTTTGTCTGTTATTCAGCCAGAAATAGGTATAAATAGAGGAACAATTGGCGGTTTAATAATTCTATTTATAAAAAAAATTAAAAGTAGAAAACAACTTTTAATAAAAATTTTTGAAAATACAAAATATGATTTTTATATTCGTAACATTGCATTAATGTATTATTTAAGTGAAACAAATAATGAAGAAGCAATAAATTGGCTTCAACAACAGTTAGCCTTAATAAATAACGAACAATTACCGCTAAATTTAAATATTCCTATATATTATGAATTTAAAGAAGAATTTTTATTGTATTTGCAAATAATATCGGAGCAAGGTGGGATATATTTTTAATATTTCTTCGTAATAATTATGCAGATTTTAAACGAAAAATCAATGGTTTTCAGCTATCAAAATCTTCAAAAATCAGCCTCAAATATAGTGAGTGTTTGCCAAACTTCCTTTTGCATAATTATTATTAAAAGATATTAAGAAGATGTTCAGGGACTTGAAATGTGATTAAAACAGAGTTAAAGTGTTAATGTAAAAAATATTTTTTGAAAGTTGCAAATTTCAAAAAATCATAATCGAGAGTTTCGGGTTCGTTTTCCGTCGTCTCCTAAATCAAACAATAATCACATTGGTTCGTTTCCGACCTGCGGTACTTTCTCAAACTTACTGTTTATATTAATCAAACTGCATGTCGTGGTACAGCGGCACCATTAGAAAGACCTAGTAATAGGTCTTTTAATTTTTTAATTTTTTAATTTAAGATTACGAATTGTAAAAGTGCTTTTTTTATCCCTTAAAAGTCTTACGTTATAAGTAATATAGGTATATTTTTGACAAGATTTAGATTAAAGTAAAAAAAATATCTACCGATAAATATAATATATGAAATTTTATAACGAAAGTAGGCTTACATGGTTGCAAATAATAGTATTAATACAGATTTTTCACAACTAACTGATAAAAGAAGCAAAATTGTTCAACAACAGCAACAAAACAATGAAGATATTGCTACGACTCAAAGTGCAATAGAAAAGAATAGTGCAGATACTGCACAAAATGCTGAAAGCATTTCGATTTCAAATGGCAAGATTGAGGGATTTAATACTAATCTTGTTCAAGTTACCGGCAAGCAAGACGAAATTAGTAGTGAAGTTGCGTCATTAAAAGTTGAGTTAGAAAAAACTTCAGACGAAGATGTCCAACGTGAAATTAATTCAAAAATTAAAGAAAAAGAAATTTCTTTAAGAGATTTGGACGATGAAATTAATAAGTTTAATGAAGATTTGAAGACTGAAAAAGAGAATTTAAAAGTTATTGAAGCCGAAAAAGATAAATTAGATGCTGAAAAAATAAAACTTGATAAAGAAGCAGATATTGAAGAAAAAAAGCAAATCGAATTAGAGAATGCTTTAAAAGAAGTCGATGCTGAAATAGCAGTTTTTAAAGAGATCTACAGTGCATCAAATGGTAATCCTGATGACATAACTCCACAAACAATTGATGATGCGTTTAATAACTTAGAAAAGGCCGTATTAAAAGATGGAGTTGAAATAAAAAATGAAACAAAAAGTGATGATGGGTCAATCGTTAGAGAATATTCAGATGGTACAAAAATTTATTACGAAAAAGGTGGACATTTAGAATATATAAAACCGTTGGCCGGTAGCAAGCAAGTAGTTGCTGACGATGGACTTTCATATACTGAAGGTTGGGTTGCTGTAGGCAAAATTTCAACTTCAGAATATAATCAAGGTCAAGAAGATTTCTTCTTCTTTTCTGTAAGTGATAGTACAGTTGATAATGAAGGCAATTTGAGAAATACTGGAGTTTCCGCCACTTACATGCTGAATGATTTTAATGGAGATAAGACTGAAACAAGATTTTCATCAAAATCATCTTCGTTCTCTATAGGTGGTTATTCTCACGTGAAAAGTGAAAATCATGCTCGTTTGAAAAATCAACAATAAATTTTTGAAAAAATAAACTGGAGAACTATATTTGTGGTGAGAATCACCTTTGCAAATAAAAAAATCCCCAAGATTTCTCTTGAGGATTAAAATTTGGGCAGGGGTGGATTCGAACCACCGTAGACTCGCGTCGACAGATTTACAGTCTGTTGCCTTTAGCCACTCGGCCACCGACCCATATCATGCCTTTTTTTTATTTGCCCACGACGAGATTTGAACTCGTGACCTCTCCCTTACCAAGGGAGTGCACTACCCCTGTGCTACGAGGGCTTGTTACTCATCTTGAGCCTAGTCATAGAATTAGCCGGCAATAGGAATCGAACCTACAACCTACGGTTTACAAAACCGTTGCTCTACCGTTGAGCTATGCCGGCATCTCTTACGATACTTTCTATTTTAATAAGGAAATAAAAATATGTCAAGCAAAAATTTTGACTTTTTTTTATTTGTCATTAAATACAAGACAAAATCCACTATTCAGATGAGATTTATATATTTTACTCTAAATCACTTGAATTTAACCGATATACATCATGAGAATAAGAGAAGCGAGGCGGTAACTATGAAAATTAATGGCGGAGTTCAACTTAACGAAAATGGTTTAAAAACAGCAATTCGTGCTATGCAAGTTCAAACTGCATTAATGTCTAACGTTAGTAATAACGTTAATGGGTTTGATAAAGTTGGTTATCAACGTAGAGAACCTGTAGTTTCTTCTTTTACCGAATTTCTTGGTGTTGATGGTCTTTCTACCGTTGTTGATGATACTGTTGGTAGAATTACCATGACTGAAAACCCATTAGACTTAGCAATGGCTTCTAAAGGTTATTTTCAAATCCAGACTCCGGACGGTGTTAGAATGACTCGTGATGGTCGTTTTAAAATTGACGTTGAGGGTAACTTCTTAGATTTAGAAGGAAATAAAGTTTTATCTAATACAGGTGTACCAATTAAGTTTAATATTCTTCCAGAAAGAATGAAAGATGTCGTAGTTAATACCAGAGGTGCAATTAGTATTTTTGATAGTAAATCTAAAAAACTAAAACACGTTGCAAATCTCGGAATCGTTGATTCAAATGGTGTAGGCATCGTAAACCCACAAGTTCAACAAGGTTACACAGAATGTTCAAACGTAGCGTTACAAAATGAATTTATGAGTTTAATGCCAATAAAAAGAACTTTCGAAGCAAACAGACAAATGTTCTTAATTGAAAATTCAAATCTTCAAAAAACAATCAGCCAATTGGGTCAAGCATAATAAATTAAAAATAGCGAGGTAATAATTATGTATAACTTACAAGGTATAATCAGAAAAAATATTAATAACGCAAGTAGCATGTTTGAAAGATTAGGTTACGTAGGTAACAATTTCGCAAACTACAGCACAAATGGTTACAAAGCAGTTCGTTTTGAACAAATTTTATCAGACGACGGTTATGTATCAGGTGCATTAAGAACTGATTATCAAAAAGGTTCTTTAAAGGTAACATCAAATCCTTATGATGTGGCAATTGACGGCGAAGGTTTTATTCCAATCGTATCTCCTGAAGGTGAAGTTGCTTATACAAGAGATGGGTCTTTTAAAAGAGGTAAAGACGGTTACTTGGTAACAAATGATAACTGGATTGTTGGTGCAGGAATTAAACTTCCACCAAACTTATACAAGTTCCAAATCAAAGAAGACGGCAGAGTTTTTACTTACGATTCAGCAACAGACAGTAAAGGTAAATGCTTAGGAACAATTCCACTAGTTCAGTTTGATTGTATGGAAGGACTTCAACAAGATTCACATGGTAATAGGGTTTGGCAAACAGCAGAATCAGGTGAACCTAAGTTATTAAAAAATCACAATTACATTAAACAACATTACTTAGAAAACTCAAACACAAACGTATATACATCAGTTAACGACATGTTAAGATTAAATGCTTCAATGTTAGCAAGCATGTCAGTTTTAAAAGTAACAGATGATATGTATAATAAATCAATCAATATTAGAGAATCTTAGTAACAAATAAAATTAGCGAGGTAATATAAAATGGTTTCATTCAATCCGGTAGATAGTTTTTCTAGAACATCACAAGTTTTAGGACTTGTAGCAAAAAGACAAAAACTTTTAACAGAAAACATTGCAAACGTAGATACACCAAATTACGTGCGTCAAGATATTAACTTTGCAACAGTATTAGGCAATGCAAATGGTCCAATGGAAACAAGACTTTCTAAAGAAATGGGAACATCAAGCATTGTAGATCAAGGTGAAGAAGTTGGAGTTAACGTAGCAGACGAATTAATAGGAATGCAACAAAACTCGTTAATTTATACAATGGCAACACGTCGTATGTCTAATGTAATTTCTATGATGAAAACTGCACTTAATGTAGGAAGATAACGATATATATAGTAGTTATTAATTCAAAACAAAGCGAGGTAAAAAATGGGTATTTTAGATTCAATGTACATAGGCTCAAATGCCTTAAAAGCACACGGTAACAGGTTAGACATTCACGCAAAGAATATTGCTAACATTGATACACCAAATTATGTAAGAAAAATTCCGGTATTGAATACAATCAAAAGTGATAGTTTTGGTGCAATTTTAAATAATATGCAAGACGGAACTTTTGGCTTAGGTTCAACAAGTGCGTTGCAAGGTGGTGTATCTTATGGTGGTATTGTAGAAGATCCAACTCCGGGGGAAAGAATTTATAAACCCGGACACCCTGATGCAGATGCTAACGGATACATTAGAAGTTCAAACGTAAATGCAATGGTTGATATTGCTGATGCAATGATGGCACAACGTGCATACGAAGCCAACTTGGCAGTAATGAATATTACAAAAGCAATGGCTCTAAAGGCTGCGGAAATTGGTAAGTAATAAGATAGATTAATAAAATAAAAAAATTAAATACGCTCGCTTAAAGACCGTCTGACATGTATACTGCATGTCAGACGGTCTTTTTATCATCTTTGTAAAATCTTAATTTATTTTTTGTCATATATTTAGATTTTTTTTGAAAAATATTGTATAATATTTTTTACGGATAGTTTGTATAAATAAATGAAAATATATAAGGGGATTTTTTATGACGTCATCATTACTTGAAAAAAAAATGTACCCTGCAACTGATTTTGTTGGGGGAAAATGGCAACAAGAAATTAATGTTAGAGATTTTATTCAAAAAAACTACACTCCTTACGAAGGGGATTCCAGTTTTTTAGCAGACGCAACAGAGTCAACAAATAAACTTTGGCAAGAATGTTGTGATTTATTAAAACAAGAACGTGAAAATGGCGGTGTGCTTGATATGGATACAAAAATTGTATCTACAATCACTTCTCATGGAGCAGGTTACATTGATAAAGATTTAGAAACAATTGTCGGTTTACAGGCAGACAAGCCTCTAAAACGTTCTATGCAACCTTTTGGTGGTATCAGAATGGCTGAAACTTCTTGTAAATCTTATGGTTACGAAGTTGACCCTGAAGTTTCAAAAATTTTCACTACTTACAGAAAAACTCACAATCAAGGTGTATTTGATGTTTACACACCGGAAATGAAAGCCGCAAGACATGCAGCAATTATTACCGGTCTTCCTGATGCATACGGCAGAGGTAGAATCATTGGCGATTATAGAAGAATTGCTTTGTATGGTATTAATCGACTTATTGAAGATAAAAAAGAGCAATTCAAATCTCTTGAAGGCGAAATGCGTCCTGAACGTATTCAGTTGAGAGAAGAAATTACAGACCAAATTCATGCACTTGAACAAATGATTGAACTTGGTAAAATTTACGGTTTTGACATTTCTCAACCTGCTCGTAACGCAAAAGAAGCAATTCAATGGTTATATTTTGGTTATCTTTCAGCGATTAAAGAACAAAACGGTGCTGCAATGAGTATCGGTAGAACTTCAACATTCTTGGATATTTATATCGAAAGAGATTTGAAAGAGGGGATTATTACTGAAACTGAAGCACAAGAAATGATTGACCATTTCATTATGAAACTTCGTTTGGTAAAATTTGCCAGAACTCCGGAATACAATGAATTATTTTCAGGCGACCCAACTTGGGTAACTGAATCAATAGGCGGGGTTGGTGTTGACGGCAGACCTTTAGTTACAAAAAACTCTTTTAGATACCTTCACACTTTAGAAAACTTAGGTACTGCACCTGAACCTAATTTGACAGTACTTTGGTCAAAAAGATTACCTCATAATTTCAAAAAATATTGTGCACACATTTCAATCAAAACTTCATCAGTTCAATACGAAAATGATGATTTGATGAGAGTTACACATGGCGATGATTATGCAATTGCATGTTGTGTTTCTTCAATGGTTGTTGGTAAAGAAATGCAATTCTTCGGTGCAAGAGCAAACTTAGCAAAATGCTTGTTATATGCAATTAATGGTGGTATAGACGAAAGATTAAAAATTCAAGTTGGTCCAAAATATCGTCAAATTACTTCTGAATATCTTGATTATGATGAAGTTATGGAAAAATATGAAGATATGATGGAATGGCTTGCAGGCTTATATGTAAACACATTAAACGTAATTCACTATATGCACGATAAATACTGTTATGAAAGAGCACAAATGGCATTACACGATAGAGATGTAAAACGATATTTTGCAACGGGTATTGCAGGATTGTCAGTTGTTGCAGACTCTTTATCGGCAATCAAGTATGCAAAAGTTAAAACAATCAGAGATGATAACGGTATTGTTGTGGATTATGAAGTAGAGGGTGATTTCCCTAAATACGGTAACAATGATGACAGAGTTGACCAAATTGCGGTGGATTTAGTTAAAAACTTCATGGCTAAAATTAGAAAACATTATACTTATAGAGATTCTATACCTACAATGTCAATTCTAACAATCACATCAAACGTAGTTTACGGTAAAAAGACAGGTAATACTCCTGACGGAAGAAAAGCAGGTATCCCTCTTGCACCGGGTGCAAATCCAATGCATGGAAGAGATTCAAATGGTGCAGTTGCATCACTTGCTTCTGTCGCAAAACTTCCGTTTAATGATGCTCAAGACGGCATTTCTAACACTTTCTCTATTATTCCAAATGCTTTGGGTAAAGATGAAGTGTTTATGGGCGATTTGAATATCTGTCTTGATGACGGTTGCTGTAAATCAAATTTACAATAAAACTTAGAAAGGAAAAAATTATGACAACAATGCAAGAAGAAAATTTAATAAACCTATTAGACGGATATGTGGAAAAAGGTGGACATCATTTGAATGTAAATGTTTTTAATAGAGAAACTTTACTTGATGCTCAAGCACACCCTGAAAAATATCCGCAATTAACAGTTAGAGTTTCAGGATATGCAGTAAATTTTATCAAGTTGACTAAAGAACAACAAGATGATGTTATTTCAAGAACATTCCACAATGCAATGTAATAGATTTTGGGCGGGAGGCAAAGCCTCCCGCCCTTTTTAAAAAGAGGAATTATGTCAGAAGAAAAAATATATGGTAATATTCATTCTATAGAATCTTGTGGAACTGTTGACGGTCCCGGGTTAAGATTTGTTGTTTTTTTACAAGGTTGTCCAATGCGTTGTCAATATTGCCACAATCCTGACAGTTGGTCGACAGAAGAAAATAAAAAAATGTCTGTCGATGAGATTTTAGAAAAATATGACGGAGTAAAAGAGTTTTTACGTAATGGAGGACTTACTGTTACCGGTGGTGAACCTCTTTTACAGATAGATTTTTTAACAGAGTTGTTTAAACAGGCAAAAGAAAAACATATTCACACCGCATTAGATACTTCCGGTATTTTATTTAATAAAAATAATACTGAAAAATTTGACGAATTATTAAAATATACTGACCTTGTTTTACTTGATATAAAACATATTAATGATAATGAGCATAAAAAACTTACTGGCATGTCGAATAAAAACATTCTTGATTTTGCAAAATATTTGTCTGAAAAAGATATTCCTGTATGGATAAGACATGTTGTTGTGCCAACGATTACGGATAACGAAAAATTCTTATTGCAACTAGGTGAATTTTTGGCGACGTTAAAAAATGTCAAAGCATTAGATGTTTTGCCTTATCACGATATGGCAATTCCAAAATACGAAAATTTAAAAATAGATTATCCTTTAAAAGGTATAAAACCTTTGTCAAAGGAAGAAGCAATAAAAGCGAGAGATATAATATTAAATTCAATTAAAAACGCCTTAAATCAGTAATAACATAAATTTAACCTAAAAAGGCTTGTTTTTCTTATTCTGAATGTTAAGTTTTGCAAAGAAAAAAATATACTTGTTGACAATACACTTTTTCTTTTGTACTATTACAAATGTAGTAGGTGTTAATTTTTAAGACTTTTAAGGAAAGGAGAACGAAAATGAAAATTAATGCGGTATCGACGCAACCGAATTTTACGGCAAAAGTAAAAAGTAACGAGTACATGCAAGATGCTATTAAAAATAGCAAAATGAATGAGTTAGAAGATTTAAAACAATCTTTAACTGCACTAAAAAAAGTTTATCCAAAAGATGTATTAGAAATTAACAAACAAGAACGAAATAGCGTAAGCGTTAAAAATTTAACTAAAAATACAACTTCTACATTTAAAGGCGAGCAAGAATGCATTCAAGCAGGAGGTTTCCCATTTAAAACAAACAAACCTGTATATTTGCCGGATCTTCTAATGAAAATTGCAACAAAAGGTTCAGACGAATATAATAAAGTTTTTAATGTAAAACCTGAGCCAACAAAAGAAGAAAAGACACAAAAAGAAGTTTTAGATATGCTAGCATAGTTTATAACTTATAAAAAAAGAACCGAGATAAAAATCGGTTCTTTTTTTGTTATTTTTTTTTATGTTGTTTTGGCTTCTGCTTTAGCCTGTCTGTCTTTCATTGCTTTTGCTAAAATTACAGCATCAGCAGGCATCATTGTAATTGTTTTGCGTTCAACTTTTAGCCCTTTTTTGTTTAACTCTTTTGCTTTTTGAGCAGATTCAAGAATGTTTTCTTTTGTGAAGGTATCAACTTGCTTGTAATGTGTTGGGTCATTACCCTCTAGATAACCTTTAGGATCAATAGATAAACTGAACCAACGTCCAACGTTTTCACCCAGATTAGTTACAAAGAAATTCAAATTTTGTAATTTACTAAAGAATCCTTTTTTAGGAATAATTTCAATATCAACATCTTTAGCCATTTGTTCAAGTTCAGGTAGGGCTTTTTCCAGAGCCTCACCGCCCATTTTTTTTGCTAATTTTGGTACAGGTTTTAAAGCCGTAAAACTTGGTTGTGTAGTATTTGTAGCAATGTTCATTACTTTTCCTTTCCCATTTTACTCATTTATATCTATAATCTGCTATGAGAAAAATTGCTGAAAAATAAAAATTGCCCAAATAATGAGAACTGTGAAGAAAAGTTAATAAAAATTGTTGAAAAATAATCTTTAATTTTATTTTTCTAAATCCTCATTATCTTTAAATTTTAGTTTTGTAATTCTTGGCAGGCTCAATTGGTAATATGTTGCCAAAAGTCTTATAAAAATTGTAATTACGATTGCTGAAGTTACCGCCAGCATAGGGTTAAGTTTAAAAGTATACATATAATAATAAATCACAGCCCCAACAATTGCTGCTGATGCGTAAATATCTTTATAAAGCACAAATGGAATTTTTCCTGCCAAAATATCTCTCATCATTCCACCGCCAATTCCGGTAATTACACCGACAAATATTGCTAAAAAAGCGTTTTGAGAGAAACCTAAAACAATCGCTGAATTTGTTCCGGTTACGGCAAAAACTCCAAGACCGATAGCATCAAAGAAATTCACCATATCCATAAAAAATTGTTTATTTTTTTTGAATTTTAATCTTGCAACTGTAGCAAGTCCAAACGCAATAATAGAGGTTAAAAATGCGACTAATACATAAATAGAATTTCTAAACATTGCCGGAGGTAAATATCCAAGCATAATATCACGTAGTGCCCCACCGCCAACGGCAGTAATTACGCCAAGAACGATTATTCCGAAAATATCAAATCTCTTTTTTATTCCGACAATTGCACCGGATATTGCAAACGCAACAATACCGATTAATTCAATTATCATTATTTCTATACCAAATTTCATTTTTTTATATCCTTTTTATAGAATTATAGCAAAAATTACTATTTTCTCAAGGCTTTAAGTTGTTTTATAAGGCTAATTTTATATCCTGTAAATAATACAATTGATGCACCAATCCATGCTGCCGGAGTTGCAAAACAAATTCCTAAAAATCCAAAGAAGTGTCCTAAAATTATAGCACAAGCACCTCTTAATATTAGTTCTGCTATACCGGACATTAATGGTGCAATTGCTTGTCCCATTCCTTGAAGAATATTTCTGAAAATCAATAATATTGCAAGGAAAATCATAAATACCATTATTACGTGTAAATATAATGCACCCATAGAGATAATATTTTCGTTTTGTTCGCTCATAAAAATCGAAACTATATTTTCGGCAAAGAATATCAAAATAACGAAGGAAAATACGCAAATAGAAATTCCAATCATCACTGCACATTTTGTACCTTGTTTGATTCTGCCCATTTTACCTGCACCAAAATTTTGAGCCGTAAAGGTTGCCATTGTAGCACCTAATGCAACGAGTGCTTGACCAAATATTTGTTCAACTCTCATTGCTGAAGTGTATCCTGCAACGGCATCAGAACCAAATCCGTTTAAAACGTATTGAAGAATAATTATACCAATTGTCAAAACTGACATTTGAAACCCCATAGGAATACCTATTCTTAAATGTTCCATTATGAAGTCTTTATTTAATTTCCAATCGCTTTTTTGTAAATGTAAAATCGGATATTTCCAAAACATAAAACTCATACATAAAATTGTCGCAATTAATTGGGATAAAACTGTTGCCCAGCCTGCACCTGCAATACCCATTTTTATTTTTGTTACGAATAAAAATGCTAAAGCAATATTCAAAATTGATGAAAAAATTAAAAAATACAAAGGTGTTTTGCTATCGCCCAAGGCTCTGATTACGTTTGAAGATAAGTTATAAAAAACTGTCGCAAATATTCCTATAAACATTATGAATAAGTAAGTATTTGCCATATCAATTATGTCAGTTGGAGTTCTTAAAAGTTGTAATAGTTGGTAAGTAAACGGCACTGACAAGATTGTCATTATAACCATTATTGCACCTGAAAGAACAAAAGATGTCGTAAAAGATTTTCTTACCATATCATAATCTCTTGCCCCAAATTTTTGAGCCAAAACTACAGTAAAACCTTGAGTTGAGGAGAAAATAAAACTTATTATAAAAAATATCAAAGATGCCGTACAACCAACCGCCGCAAGTGCTTGTACACCCAAATATCTTCCAACAATAATGGCATCTGCAAGGTTGTACATTTGCTGAAAAATATTACCAATAAAGATGGGTAACATAAATGCGAATATAAGATTTAAAGGCTTCCCATGTGTTAATTCTTTAACTGCCATACATACTTCCTCTAGCAAAATAATAGCATAAAATGTAAAAGGGAGTTAATTTTTTGATTAACTCCCTTTTATCTAGGCTATTTAATTTTTATTTCTTGTGCTAATTATCGATTTTTGTTTTTGTTTGAGAATTATCTTTTATAAATTAGTTTTGATGTCTTCTACAATTAATTCAGGAGTTAAGTGATAACGTTTGTTTAATTCGTCCATTGAAGTTCTGTCTGTGAATTCTTTTTTAGCACCAAAGTTTAAAACTTTCATTTCTGAATTACTATAAAATCTTGAGATTTTTTCACCGTAACCTCCGTCTAGAACACCATCTTCAAGAGTAACTACTAATGAGTGGTTCTTCTTTAAGTCGTTTAAGGCTTTTTCATCAATACCTGTCAGGTATACAGGATTAATCAAGGTTGCTTTAACACCGATTTCTTGTTCTAATTTTTCTTGCACTTGTTTTCCTAATTCATAAAAATTACCGACACCTATGATAGCAACTTGTTCACCTTTATCTGTAATTTTGAATTTATTTAATTTTGCATAATTTGTTTTGTCTGCAACTCCTGTTGAAGTTAATTCTGTCATAGGTACTCTTATTACAACCGGATATTTGTCTTGTTCTACAGACCAGTCAAGCATTGCAAGATATTCTTCTTTGTTTGTTGGTGCAAGATAAACGATATTTGGAATGTTGCTGATTAATGGAATATCAAATACTTGTAAGTGAGTTACATCAGCGTTTGATATGCCTCCCCAGAAAACAAGGATTGTAGCAGGTGCGTTATTTATTGCTAAATCTTGAGATAATTGGTCGTAACTTCTTTGTAGAAAAGAACTTAGAACTTCAAATACCGGTTTTGCACCGTTTGATGCTAAACCTGAAACATAACCAACGGCGTGTTGTTCTGCAATGCCAACATCTGTATAGTTTTTGCCTAATTTATCTCTTACCTCTTTAGTTAAACCTGTAGCCCCTGGAGTTGCTGCTGATACTACGATTACAGAGTTATCTTTTTGCACCTTGTCTACAAGATAATCGTTTGTTATTGAAGTGTAAGTTTCAACTTTTGGTTGAGGTTTTCCGTAGTTTTCAACAAAGTTCGGTAATGTCCAGTGATAAGTTTCTTTATCCGCAACTGCCGGCTCATAGCCTTTACCTTTTAATGTATGAATATGAACAACTGTAGGTTTTTCTGTGTCTTTTACTTTATTGAATGCATCAATTAATTTTTCTACGTTGTTGCCTTCTTCAACGTAATAATAATCAAATCCCATTGATTTAAAGATGTTATCTTGTGCTTCGCCATTAGTTTTTCTTAGTTTTTCAAGACTATTGTAGATACCACCCTCAACAGGTGCGATAGACATAACGTTGTCGTTAACAATGATAATTATATTTGAATTTAATACGGCAGCGTTGCTTAAACCCTCAAATGCTTCCCCACCTGATAATGAGCCATCGCCGATAAGAGCAACAATGTTATATTTTTCACCTTTTAAATCTCTTGCTTTTGCCATACCGGTAGAAAGACTAAGAGAAGTTGAAGTGTGTCCTAAAATAAAGTTATCGTGCTTGCTTTCTTTAGGGTTTGAGTAACCTGAAATTTCAGGGTGGTTAAGTGGGTGTAAAAAAGCATCTTTTCTACCGGTAATAATTTTATGAGGATAGATTTGGTGTGATACGTCAAAAATGAATTTGTCTTTTGGTGAATCAAAAACGTAGTGCATAGCGATAGTTGCTTCTACGATACCTAAATCCGGACCTAAGTGTCCGCCGATAGTATCAACTTTGTTGATAATTGCTTTTCTGATGTCGCCTGCGAGAATGTCCATTTCATCGTAAGAAAGATTTTTGACATCTTGAGGTGAGTTAACTTTGTTAAAAACTTCTGAATAATTTTGTTCTAAAGCATTTGCCATGGTGTTTACTCCTATAATTAAAAGTGTTAATAGCGAAATTAATATTTTATTTTTCATTCTTCCTCCAAATTTTTATAATAAAATTTTAACACCTGATAGCAACTCTCAGTCAACCCTAAAATTTAAATTTTTTAAAAAATGTAAATTTTACTCGCTAAAAAATGTCGAAAAGTTTTAACTTATTCGACGTTTTTTATTTTAATTTGCAATTTACAATACAGATTCTTTTTGGTGTCTAAATTGCATTTCGTACAAGTGTTTATATTGACCGTTTTCAATTTGCATCAATTCATCGTGAGAACCCAATTCAACCAGTTCTCCCTCGTTTATTACGGCAATTCTGTCTGCATTTTTGATTGTAGAAAGTCTATGTGCAATAATAAACACTGTTCTATCTTTCATTAAATTATCCATTGCTTTTTGAACAATTGCTTCTGATTCATTATCAAGGGCAGAGGTTGCCTCGTCTAAGATTACAATCGGAGCATTTCTAAGCATTGCACGAGCAATTGCAACACGTTGTCTTTGTCCGCCAGACAGAGTTAATCCTCTTTCTCCAATTGTTGTTTCCAGTCCCTCTGGAAGTTTTTGAATCATTTCTTCTAAATGAGCAGATTCAATTGCTTTTTCTATCTCCTCACTTGTTGCATTTGGATTACCCATTAAAATATTTTCTTTAATCGTTCCGGAGTACAAGAAATTATCTTGGAATACCATTGATATACTTCCTCTTAAAGATTTTAGTGTAAAATCTCTAATATCCGTTTCATCATATTTCAATGAACCTGATTTTATTTCGTAAAAACGATTAATAAGGTTAACTAAAGTAGATTTACCACCACCGGAGTTACCTACAATTGCAAGAGTTTCATTTTTTTTAACCGTTAGATTGATATTTTTCAAAACAGGTTTATTTGGTACGTATTCAAAGCAAACATTTTGGAATGAAATTTTTTCTTTTATCCCTTTAAATTCAATTGCATTTTGTTTTTCAACAATTTGCGATTTTAAATCAAAAAGTTCAAAAACACGACCCATAGCAACGAAGATTTTTTGAATACCAGTAAGAGTATTACCAAGAGTTTTTACAGGTTTGTACAATAGTAATAAAGATGTTACAAAAGAAGCGAAAGCACCTGCGGTCATGTGTCCTGCGTTGATTAGGTATGTTCCGACACCAAGAACAATTGCGATACCAATTGATGCAATTTGGTACATCATTGGCGACATCCATGCGGTACGTTTTGTTAGAGAAATGTTTACATCAAAGAATTCTTTAAGTTGTGTTCTAAAAGTTTTTTCACGAACATCTTGCAAGTCATAAGCATACATAACTTTATTACCGTTATAAGTTTCGTTCATGTTTGTTGTAATATCACCTGTTATGACCATGTTTTGGTTAGATGCCATTCTCATTCTTTTTCTTAATAAGGTTACAGGAATAAATGCTATACAAAGAACAGCAACACCAATAAATGCAAGTTGCCAAGAACTGTAAATCATAACTGCAATAAGACCTAAAGCCCCAAAAATACTTGTTGTAATAGTTTTAATTTGGTCAACGATACCCGCAGAGGCTGTTTGAGGGTCAGACACATATCTTGAGATAATAATACCAGAAGGATTATCATCAAAGAATTGAGGGTGCATGTGAATTAAGTGGTGGAATAAATCTGCTTTGACATCGTTTGTAATGTGAATACTTGTCCAAGATGAGATGTAACTATTTAGATACCTTAAAAGACCTTGAACAGCGGCAAATAAAATAATACCAATAGGTAGTAAGAAAGCCATTAAAATGCTTGTTATTGATATTGTGTGGTTAAGAGCCGTAAATACAAAAGTTTTCCCGCCGATAACGTAATCCATGTAAGGCTTAATTGCAAGAGCCGTAACACCGTCTAATAATCCTAATGGGATAGCGATAAGAAAACCAAAGATAATTCTAGGCAAATATGGTTTGATATAAGGCATCATACGAGAAAGAAGCCAAGCATAATCAAAAGAATTAGATGCAGATGTTGCTTTTAATTTGTATTGATTAGACTCTCTAAATTCTTTAATTTCGTTGTAAATTGGAGATTTTTCCGCATACTCCCACCACAGATTTTTGTAAGAGTTGCGACAACCAGTTTCTGTAGGTTTTGGACCAGGGAAAAAAATGATACTTGGAGTTTCTACATGAGATAAGTATTTACTATAATCGTGTTGCAATTGACGTGTTGAAAAATCAATTTCAGAGTGCTTCAAAAACCAATATTCTGGGTAGTTATATTTTAAATCTAAAGTCAAACAGTCCTCTACAATAACATTGAATAAATATTCGTTAGGATTATTCTTATTTATTAAAAGGCTACCCTTTTTATTTTTTAAAGTCATATATTTTTGAGTATATTGCTTTTCTTCCCAGATTTTTTTATTTATAAGAACCATAGTTGCTTTGTGATAAATAGTATGTTTTAATTTTGCTGACTTTAAGCCTTCTATAATATCTTTACTGTGGAAAAATTCAACTGCTGCACAAGAATTATTAGATAAATCAGTGCTGTATAATTCAGATAAATCTGTAGTTATTAAAGAATCAAAATTCAAAAATAAGAATTTGTCCTTATTAATATAAGGAATTACTTCGAAAACATTTACTGTTGAGAAATGATTTTTTATAAAATTTATACTTTCACAATTGCTAAATTGTTTTTGAAAAGTTTCAAACAGATTTAATATTTTAGAACTAACTTCATTATCGTGCATAATATAAAAATTGAAGTTATTTTTTTCATTATTTTTTAAAATACTGTATAAAGAAATCAATGCCATATATGAACTTGACTCAGTTACAATATATGCAATATTAATATTCATACAACCCTTTCTTGAATTTACAATAAATTATTTTGTTTTCAACAAAGATTTAGTAATGAATTTTAAATTAATATCCCTATTGTTATTTATAAATTCTTCTAACATTTCTGACAAATCTTTGTTTAATTGAATTTTATCATGCTCATGTAAATTAAACAATGTTTTATCCTTGTTGATAATTACAAACGTTAGTACGGTTTAGTTTTGATTTACACCGCAGATATTTCATTAAAAAAGATAAAAAGTTCCTTAATCTTGTGTGCAACAAATAATGGAAATATTTCTTTAAAATCATCAATTGTTTTAAATCCATAACCATAAGTTACCCCGATAAAATCAATGCCCAATATTTTTGAGGCTTTAGCATCAGATTTACTATCACCGATATAAATACATTCGTTTTGTGTAGCGTTTAATTTTTGCATGCAATTTGAGATTATATCTTTTTTTGTCAATACGTTATTGTTGTCTGCACCACAAATTGCATCTAAATATTTATCTAAATGAAAGTGCTTAATCAAATTAATTGCATAATCTTCTCTTTTATATGTGGCTATTCCTAATTTGTAATTTTGTTTTTGTAAAAAGTCAAAAAGTTCATATACCCCGTCATATACTTCTGCTTTGTAGAGGTCTTTATCTGCATATCTGTTTCGAAAGGTATTAGCATAAATTTGTGCTTCTTTTTCTGAAATTTTATATGTATTTATTAAAGAATTTTGTATTGGAGGTCCTATAAATGTTTTTAATTCATCGTCTGAAATAGGTTTTAGATGGTGTTCTTGTATTGTATATTTTATAGAGGATAGTAATCCTTCTTTGCAATCCAATAGAGTTCCGTCAACATCAAATATTATATATTTATGCATTTAATTTTCCTTTGCAAGTATTTTTTTATATTTTTAATTTTTTGCATATTTAACCTTTTTTTGTTCATAGGTTGATTCTGTAATAAAATCAATTTCCATAAATTGTCTAAATTCTATTAGTTGTTTGGCGATAGCCTCGTTAAATAAATCTACATCTTTATTGTTTTCTGCAAATGATAAGAAACTATCATAATAATTATTTTCTTTAATATTAAAACCATCAAATCCAGCAAGTGCTAATTTTTTGATTTTCATATTTTTAAATGCAGTTAATAACATACTCATAGAATTATCACCAATTATTTCGTTTTTATTTAATAGTTTTCCGTAATTTAATACAAAATCAAATTCGTCGTAAATTGGTGAGATATTTGATGTTGCTATAATTTTAAATTTGTTTTGTTTATTTATTAAAATATCAACATAATGTTCATACCTTTTGTTATTTGAAATAAATAAATAATCGGCTTCACAAATAGATGGTATATGATTAATAGAAATAATTACAGGTTTTACCGTTGCAATATATTCTAAAACTTTATTTTTTTGTTTTAATACAGAACGTCCTGGGCCAAGCAAAAGAATATTTTTTGAAGATAAATTCTTTTCTAAATTTTTGACATCTAAACTATCATCAAAATCTTTTTGTTGATACTCTATATATAATTGTTCTATATAGTCTTTGTTAAATGTTAATTTTTTGGAATGTTCAATTCGTTCAAGAATATTATTTATGGATTTGATTGATAATGTGTTTTTGTCTTTTAAATATTGCACATATTTCGGGTGGCAATCATTTAATGCTGAAACATAATATGGCATTGAATAACCCCAATCGTGTTGGTGTTTGTATTTCATTATGTTCAAGTCAATTAATTCTAAAATTTCATCAACATCATAATTTTTTGAATAATTCTCATTCATATACATTGCTAATAATTCAATACTAGTATTTCCTGCACTTTTTCCCATTCCAAAAAGTGAACCGTCAACAATTAAATTTCTTTTTGTTTTCATTTCAATAAATTCTATTGAATTTGCATATCCTAGTTGAAAATTGTTATGAGAATGATATCCTAAAGAAATATTTTCATCTAAATTGTTGTCAATTAAGTAGAAATATTTAATTAAATTATCTTTGTGCATTAAACCATAAGTATCAACGATAGACATAGCATAAGGTTTTAACTTGTTTACTTTTTCAATTAGGTCTAGCATATCTTTATCGGAATATGTTGTAATAGAAACAGGTTGTACAAATACTTTATATCCTTTATCTTTTAATTGCTTACAATAATTCAATGCTCCGTCTATATCTTTTTTCTTAAAAATAACTCTAATTCCATCTAAAAAATCAGGGCAACTAATGTTATTAATGTTGCAAGTCCCGTAGTCAATCATTGCAACAGTCATTGCTTTTTTGTTTTTTATAACACTGAATAATTCATCAAAAAATTTAGAGGTAGGATTTATTGTAGCATTAGAATCATTTGTGTATGAGTCGTCAATAAAGCCAACTTCAATAATATCTATATTTGCTTTATTTAAACGGTTGTATATAGTTAAAATATCACTCTTGCCAAATTTCCAATTGTTTAAAAAACCACCATCTCTTAAGGTACAATCTAATAATTTTATAGACATTATTCATTACCTCTTAGTTTTTTATACATAAATTCTGCAAATTCAAAATCTACTATATCGTCAATATCAATAGATTCAATCTTGTCTATTGTATATAAATATGGTTTTAATCCAAAAATATCTTTATTTTTAATCATCGTATTTACTCCGATAACATTTACAGCATGGTTTATTGATACAATATCCGGTAAATCTTGACTTCTGGGTTTGTTTTTCGGATCATAATTAATTGCTTTGCCATTTAGCCATAAAAACTCTTTTATATAATTTACTGTATTTACGGAGTCGTATTCGCCTTTTATTTCTTTATACTTTTTTATACAGTTAGTAACTGTTTGAGGTAATACAAGGGGATTTGTTGCATTTGCAAAAACCATTACATCTGCATTGAAATTTTCAGCAATATTAACATACAATTCATTAGGAGATACACTATTAGTTGAATAATATTCATCTCTTTTAACTGTTTCTGCTCCAAGATTCTTTGCCAATTGAAGCATATTATTATCATTAGAGTTTACAACGACTCCGGATAATTCAGGGACTTGTTGAAGTTGTTTTATTTTAATCGCTAACAAAGAACTTCCTGCAAACGGTGCTATATTTTTATTCTTCACTCTCATTGAACCGGAGCGAACGGCAATAAGTGCTTTTATTGTTTGTTTCATGCTTAACCTCTGTGCTAAATATATTTCTCGTATTTTGTTTTTAAGAAATGTTAACTCATATTACTGCTTGTTTTACATATAAAAATATCAAAAAAATGCCAAAAATACAATATGGGACTTCCTTTAAAATAAGCAAATATTTGTTTATAAATAGTAAAAGGGATTATTTATGGATGAAATAACAATAAAAAAGTATCTGGGTTTAAGAATTAAACAATTAAGAAAGCAACATCAAATGACTCAATTTGCTCTTGGAGAAAAGATTGATATTGACCAACGACAAATTGCATATATTGAGGGTGGAAATAGTTTTCCGTCTTTAAAAACTTTGAATAAACTTGCCCATTTTTTTTCCTGTGAAATAAAAGATTTATTTGATTTTGAACATCTTATAAAAAGAACTAATACAAAAGAAAAAATTACTCGGAAATTATCAAAAATGGATATGACAACGTTACATTTATGTGAGCAAATTATTGATGTTTTAGAAAAGAACAGATGATGTGAAATGTAGTATTATTTTATGTTTTACCTTGCTTTGTTTCATTTATAAATTTTTCTAAAAAGAGTAACATTGAGGAAGGTTTAAGTTGCATAAAATATAGGAAATATAAAAATGAAACAAACAACAAAAGCATTAATAATGGTTAGATCAGGTTCTCAAAGGGTTAAAAATAAAAACTTTAAACCCTTTGCAAATAGTAATCTTTTAGAAATTAAGATTAATCAAATGAAAAGAATAAAATCTATTGATGGTATTGTTGTAAATTCTAATGATGATGAAATGCTTGATTTTGCGAAAAAGATGGGTTGTGAAACAGTAAAAAGGGATCCATATTTTGCAACAGATGAAGTTTCTCCAAATGAGTTATATGTAAATTTGGCAGAAACATTTCCTGCTGATGTTGTAGTATTTGCAAATACTACAAGTCCATTAGTAAAAGACGAAACTTTTGAAAAAACTATTTCAGAATATTATAAAAATCTAGACAAATATGATTCCTTAAATACGGGACACCTAGTTAAAGAATTTTTATGGTTAGACGGAAAAGCGATTAACTACACACCATCAAAAAAACCTAGAAGTCAGGATTTACCAGATATAGTTTCTCTAGATTCTGCGGTTAACGTAATTTCAAGAGAAAGAATGATAGAATGTCGAAATTTTGTTGGAAAAAATCCAAATATCTATATCGTAGATAGTATGGAAGGTTTAGAAATTGATTATCCTATTGATTTCGAATTTGCAGAATTTGTTTACAAAAAAATGAATAATCTTATATAGGAAATTATGAATAACATTCAAATACTGGATTGTACATTAAGAGATGGAAGTTATATTGTAGAAAGTTTATGGGGCAATAATACTTTAAAAGGTATTATTGATAAATTGTGCAAATCAAAAATTGATATTATTGAGGTTGGTTTTTTAAAAGATGTTGATTATATCGATGGTTCAAGTACGTTTAATAGTTTACAACAACTAAAAAAATATCTTCCTAAAGATAAAGGGCAGACCTCATATGCTGTCATGATTGATTATGGTCGTTATAAAATAGAAAATTTACCTAAAAATGATGGAACAATAGATATTGTAAGAAATTGTTTTTTCAAAAAGGATAGATATGATGCGGTGAAATCTTCCGAATTTATAAAAAAACAAGGTTATAAACTTTTTGTACAGCCTGTAGATATTTTGGGTTACACTGATAGCGAACTTTTGGAACTTATTGAAATTACAAATAAAATTAAACCGTATGCATTTTCAATTGTTGATACATTTGGGTCAATGTATGAAGAGGATTTAATTCGAATTTTTTCGTTATTGAATCATAATCTTGATAAAGATATTAAAATAGGTTTTCACTCTCATAATAACTTGCAACTATCTTTTGCTTTATCTCAAAAGATTATTGAGTTAAGTACATTTGAAAGAGAAGTTGTTGTTGATACTACTTTATGTGGAATGGGCAGAGGTGCCGGAAATACAAATACAGAACTTTTAGTAAACTACCTGAATAAAAAATATAATTATGGTTATGATATAAATGAAATCTTGGACTTAATAGACATACATATTAGTCCGCTAATGAAAGAAAAAACTTGGGGGTATAGCATTCCATATTTTATTGCTGGAATGTATTCAACACACGTACATAATATCAGGTATTTACTAGATAAGCATAAAATATGTTCAAAAGATATGCAATTAATCATCGGTTCTCTTGATAATGAAATCAAAAAAAGATATGATTATGATAATTTAGAAAACATATATATTTCATATTTTGCAAATGAAATTGATGATAGAAAAACAATTGAAGAACTAAAAAAAAGGTTTAATAAAAAAAATATTTTAATATTAGTCCCGGGATATTCTTTAAAAGAAAATAAAGATAAAATCAAAAATTTTCAGCAAAAAACGGAAAATCTGTTAACAATTTCGGTAAATTTTGTTAATAAAGAATTAATTTCAGACATACTATTTTTTAGTAATTCTATGAGATATGAGTATGCAAGCGAAAAATTTCCGGAAATTGTTAAAAATTCTAAAAAAATAATTACTTCCAATATTCAAAAAATATCAACGGATTATATTGTAAATTATAACAACTTAATTAATCGACAATATAAACATTTTGACAATTCGACAATTCTTTTATTATCATTGTTAAACAAAATAGGTTGTACCAATATTTATATTGCGGGATTTGACGGATATTCTACAAATGTTCAAAATTCGTACATTGACAAATCTCTTCAAACTTATATGACTAATGAAGAAAAATTTGAGTTGAATTCAGAAATTTTAAGCATGCTAAAAGATTTAGTAACAGCAGAACGTTCTAATTTAAATTTGAATTTTTTAACTGATAGTCAATTTAATCTGGCAAACACAAAGTAATTATTGTATATTAATAATTTCTACTGTATTATCTAACTCTGGATGTTCATCAATAAAGTTTTGCGTATAAACATCTTTGAAAATACCTTTTAATCCTATAGGATTTATGGAAATTATTTCCGTATCCGGATAATATAATTGTGCAAATTCTTTAAACATTTTCCATTGTCCAACAATTCTTGGATAAGTTTCATCTGTTAAAGCCCTTTTATTTGATGGTAGTTCTTCGCCTGCAAAATGACCTACAGGAGCACTGTCGCATCCGACAATATAAATACGTTTTGGATTAGTCCATAATAAAAACTGCATAGCCGGAAATGCAATTGTTCCAAAATTGCCCAAAGGTTGAGTTGATATATCATAAGAAAAGTTGTAAGTCTTTGATAATCGTGCTTTGTGGACATCTGTGTAAAAACGTTCACAATTAAATTCCAAAATTTTTGACTCTGGGATTTGTTCATATAGCATACCGTCTTGGTGTCCAATGAATTTTATACAATCATTACCTTTGTATTTTTTTATGTCATCAATTATATTGTAAATACCTTTCCAATCTTGTGCAAAGAAGTAATCATATTGAATATTTTCTTTTAAGATAGCCCGATTTAGTGCTAAATGTTTGTTGTTGCTTATTGGTTTATAATAATTTAGCGTTGGACCAGCACCGCAAAGAACTACACTATTCCCTTGGTTAATATTTTTATATTTAGGAAAAGTTTTTCTATGAAGTTCTGAAATTGAAAAATTTTTTATAGATATATCTGATAACTTGCGGAGGTCGTTTTTTATTTGGTTAACATCTGCCATAAGTGTTTCTATCTTTGTTAATTTTTTTTTAAACTTTAACTTTATTCCGCAAATGGTTATAACTTTATGGATTTTTCTGCCACCATTTCTTTTTTTATTTGTTATTGAAAAAATATTTTGTAAAAAAGTCATTAAAATCCCCTTTTCCATTCTACAAATTTTCTAATACCTTCCTCAAAAGTCGTTTGAGGGTTGTAGTTTAGTAATTTTCTAGCCTTTGAAATATCAGATACTGTTTTGTCTACATCTCCTGGTTGCATTGGCAATCTATCGATTATAGCCTTTTTACCCAGAACTTTTTCTATTGTTTCAATCATTTGAGTTAAAGTTACGGGTGAACCTCCACCAAGATTAATAATCTCGTATGGGGTAGTATCGTATTCCATTGCACTGATTATACCACAAACAATATCGTCAATAAAAGTATAATCTCTCTTGGTTGTACCATCTCCATAAACCGGGATTGGTTTTCCTTGCTCAATTAATTCTGTAAATTTTCTAATTGCCAAATCAGGGCGTTGTTTAGGACCATAAACGGTGAAGAATCTTAAACAAACAGATTTTATATCATAAAGTTTATAATATGTGTAAATAATTTGTTCGCAAGCGGATTTTGTTGCTGCATATGGTGAAATGGGTTCTGTAACCTTTAAATCTTCAGAAAATTTTTCTGCCTTGCAATTTCCATAAACGGAAGAAGATGAAGCAAATACAAGTTTTTTTACCTCAAAATTTTTCATATTTTCAAGGATATTAACTGTCCCCTCAATGTTAGAACGAATATATTCTAATGGGTCTTCTAATGATGGTCTAACTCCGGCACGTGCTGCAATGTGAACGACTTTGTCTATTTTATTTGTTTCAAAAATTTCTTTGACAAGTTTTCTATCACAAATATCTCCACGATACAGTTTGTAGTTTTCGTTATTTAAATTGCAACTTACATTATTTTCTTTAATTTTTGGGTCATAATAGTTATTAAAGTTGTCTATTACTATAACTTTTTCATTTTTGCTTAAAAGTTTATCTGCAAGTGTCGAACCAATAAATCCTGCACCACCTGTTATTAATGTTGTCATCTATTTTTCCTTTATTTTGAAACTGTTGTAATCTGTATGCCCACAAATTTCAAACAAATTTTAGATACTGTTTAATACCTCAATTTTATCATGAAAAATTTAAAAGATATTTACGATATGTTTTTTTTATGGTAAGAAAGTAGAAGTTATATTTCTTTTTTGAAGTAACTATAATGAGGGATGTATGGTTAAATATTCAATTATAATTCCAACTTGTCATAAAGAGATGATAGAAAGATGCTTAAAATATATTGCTGAATTGAAACAACCAAAATTTGAGTATGAAGTTATTGTAATACAAAATTCTTCAGATGAAAATATAAAAGAAATAGTTGATGGTTATGTTAGTAGAATTCAAAATTTAAGATTTTGTTATGAAAGTAATCTTGGTATTATTCATTCAAGACATAGAGGTATTGTTGAGTCAAATGGTGAAATTTTATGTTATCTTGACGATGACAGTTTTGTTGACAAAGATTGGCTAGTTGAAATAGAAAAAACTTTTAATGAAAATGTCGATGCGGTGTTGGTTGGGGGAAATAATTTACCCTTGTTTGAAACTTCTCCTCCAAAATGGCTGAAATATTTTTGGAAAGAGACATCGTATGGAAAATACTTAAGTGAGTTAAGTTTAATTGATTTTTATAAAAATAAAATGAAAATTCCCGCTTGGTTTGTTTTTGGGTGCAATTTTATTATAAAAAAAAGTGTTTTATTGGAATATAAAGGATTTAATCCTGATACCTATAACCAAGATATGATAAAATATAGAGGAGATGGTGAAACTGCACTATCTTGTAAATTGAATAAGAGTGGACATGTTGCATATTTTAATCCAAAAATAAAGATTCATCATTTTGTTCCAAAATCAAGAATGACGTTGGAGTATTTTAAAAAAAGAGGTTTTTGCCAGGGGATTTCTGATTCGTTTTCAAACATAAGGTTGGAAAATGGATTTTCTTATTTTTCGTTTGAGCCAAATAGTAATCTTTTAAAAAAAAGGTTACCTATAATACAAAGAAAATTTAAAAAACATATAAGACCTTTAATAATAAAATTAGATAAAATCTTCAATTGGCAGGATTACAAAACTTATATGAAAATCAAATCCGAATATAAAGAATCTTATATGAGGGGATATGAATTTCATCAAAATGAAGTAAAGAACGATTCAGAATTAAAGCATTGGGTTTTAAAAGAGAATTATTTATAAAAAATCACATGAAAGATTTATTGTGGTATAATTAGGTTATGAAGTTAGGTTTTTATGTGAAAAATTTGCAAAAAGAATCTGCTGGTGGTGCATATACATATCAGCAATCTTTGTTGCAAGAAATTTTAAAATTAAATACTGAGCATGAAATCGTAATTTATTATAAAAATAAGAATGTTTTGTTTGAAGACAAAAGAAATGTTCATTTTGTAAATTTATTTTATGAAAAAAAAGACATCATTGCTAAAAAGTTTTTTTTCAAAATAAGAAAAACTGTAAAAGTAACATTAAATGATTTAGTGCTAAGAGATAATATTGAATTGTTATTCTTTGTACCTCCAGGATTTGAAAATGTTAGTATTCCTTATGTTTTTACTCTTTGGGATTTAGATCATAAACAAACTCCATATTTTCCTGAAGTTTCTGTAACGGGGTTTAATTTTGATGCTAGAGAAAAGTTTTATAGTTCTGCAATACAGAAAGCCTCATTTGTAGTGATAGGAAATGTTGAGGGCAAAAGGCAAGTGTGCAGATATTATAATGTTAACAATGATTTAGTAATAACTAATCCAATGCCAACTCCAAGTTATATTTATAATTCTGTCGAAAACAAAGATGTTTTAGTTAGAAATAATTTGATAAATCAACAATATCTCTTCTATCCTGCTCAATTTTGGCCACATAAAAATCATATAAGACTTGTAAAAGCCCTTAAGGTTTTGAAAGAACAAGGGTATAATTATAAAATGGTATTTACTGGTGCTGATAAAGGAAATGAAAACTATATTAAAGAAAAAACTTTGGAATATGGCTTAGAAAACGATGTTTTATTTTTAGGCTTCGTTTCACAAGAAGAGTTAATTGCGTTATATAAAAATGCTTATGCGTTAACATTTGCATCATACATGGGGCCAGATAATATCCCTCCATTAGAAGCCATGGGATTAGGTTGTCCTGTTATTTCTTCAAATACTGCGGGTATGCAAGAACAATTAAAAGATGCCGCTTTGTTTTTTGACCCAAAATCTGAAAAATCTCTAGTGGAGCAGATAATAAAACTAGAAGATAAAAAACATAGAGAAAATTTGATTTCAAAAGGTTATGAATTGGCAAAACAGTATAACATGGAGAAATATGTTGATAATTTGTTAAGAATTGCAGAAAACTTTCAACCAATAAGAGAATGCTGGAGTAACAAAGAGTTATATATTCACTTGTAGAGAAATTTAACTCTTTCGTTAATATTTAAAATTAAATGTTTTATAAATCTAAGATTTTTTTATTTTTATTAAGATTCCCAAAATAGTTAAAATTTTGTACTTTTTGTCTTTAGTATTTTTAACAGAAAAAATACGTTCAAAAAACTTATAAGAAGGTTTGTTTTTATTTTTGTATTCTTTTTCTATTTCTTTTTGAGTAAAATATTTACTTAAAACATTCATTTTTTCTTTTTTATGTAATTCTTGGTTTCCATTAGATGAAGATAATCCAGTCATGTCATAATTAACAATGACTCTATTTAAATATTTAAATTTTGCATTGTGTTCGTAAAAATCTAGCCAACGATCTAAATCAGCAACGATTTTATATGTAGTATTATACATACCATATTTTTCAAATAAATCTCTTTTTACAAAAATTGCTTGAGTATTTAAATTATACGGTATGAAAAATTTTTTGTTTAGTTTTTCTTTATATTTTCTGTATGAGTTTTTTTCTGGAAAATCATTGTAAGTTCTGTAAATATCTCCATACAGCAAATCTTCAGTATGTTTAGTATTTTTAAATATATCAGATAAGATATTTCTATCAAAATATGAATCTCCTGAATTTAAAAAATTTAAGTATTCTCCTGATGCCAAATTAATGCCTTTATTTTGTGCATCGTAAACTCCTTTGTCAGGTTCTGAAATAAATTGGTCGATTCTGTATTTATACTTATTCCAAATTTTTTGAATTTCTTCGTTTGAACCACCGTCAACAACAATCCATTCAAAATCTTGCCATGTTTGTTCGACAATACTTTTACAAGTATTCTCTAAATTTGGGTCATTATAGCAAATTGTAATTATAGATAATTTTTTCATGTTTTAAATAATACCCAGTTTTAATACTACTGTTAATTATATCACAAACCTAAAATTTGTTTTTGTTTGTTTCTTGAAAAAATTTTAAAATTTTTAAATTGGTTCAAAATTTAATCCAAAAACTATTATATAGAATTTTTGTTAAAAATTATACACATTTGTTTAAATTTTGACAATTTATTGGGGGGAAAACTCTTTATTTATTTAGGTTGGCTTTTAAAAGAAGGAATACTGTGATTAATTTATTAGGCTTAAATAACGTTAAGTCTGCTAAAACAATTCAAAACAATAATATCAGCACTTTGGGCTATACTAAATTAGGTCAAAATTCTGATGTTTTTGTGCGTTCTAATGCGGTATCTTGTCCAATCTCTTTCTCTGGAAAAGCAAACAGACTAAAAGAATATAAAAAACTCACAGATGATTTAAGCCAAACTGCACAATCTGCTCAAGCCTCTTTAGAACATCAATTAGCGACAGAGGGGTGGGCCGGTAAAACGGCTGATGCTATCAGTATCCTTTGGAATTCAAAAAATCGGGCAACTCTTGTTCAAGCCGACATCGACACATATAAAGAGAATGTTTCTAAATTAAACCAATCTATAAAATTTGATTCTTTTAACGATAAATTTAAAGAAATTTTTGATGTTGAATATGACCATTCAAACATCGTTCGTTATGGCAAGAAGGCAAAGCACTTTGAAACAGCCTTAACTTTAGATTGCATCGCTAAATATACTGATGAAAAGTTATCTGAAAATATAAAAACTTTCAATAAATTATCTGGAAGATTAGGTGATTTAAATGAACAGAAAGCCAATCAATATGCTGTAACCGGCAGTGTTCCTTATTATAACCACTTTACTTCTAAAGAAGAAATTTTTGAAAATATGGAAAATTCTTTAGTTGAAGTTTTAGGAGATAAAACAGTTTTAGACAAGGTTTTAACAGTCAACGGTTTAGACCCGGAAAATGTAACCAAAGAGGAAAAATACAAAGTTTATGGCTATTTGTCAAATGTTATTGTTGAAACATCAAAAGCCTCTGCTAAAAAGAGTTTAAAAGGTCAAACTTTATCTCAGATTAAAGAAGATTATGATAAATCATACGAAAAAGCATTTGGTACAAAAAATGACATTATTGCAAGAGTAGACAAGTACAACGCTTCTCAAAAAGCGGGTGCTGCTTGTGTTAAATTTGTAACGAATGTAGTATTTAATACTTTAGGACCGGGGTCTGTTTGGGCAAGTTGCGTTTATAGTGCCGGAAAATCTGTAGCAATAGATATTGCAGATGCCAAAACTAAAAAAGAAAATAACGACATTGATTATAAGTTGCTTGGAGTAAATGCAGTATTAAGTGGTATTAGCGGTATTGTAAACAGAATTATCGTAAACGAATATGCAGGTGATGTTGCTTTAAAAATTTTAGGTGGAAAAACTACTTCTGACAGTATTGGTTCAGCCTTGAAGAATTTTGTTGTAAAGGAAATTATCAGCAAAGAGGGTGTAAAACTTCCTGCTTATGCCGTTGAAGAACTTACAGATTCTGTTGTGAAAACAATGACTGGACTTAAAAAATCAGATAAAGGAACAGGCTTAACTCAAGAAGAATTAGCAAATTCAATGTTTGTAGTATCAGAGGCTATGACATATTTAGCCGTTGCAAAAAATAGCGGTAAGTTAGAAAATATGAACCCAAATGAAATGGTTTCATTGTTAAATGACCATATTACAGCCTCAATGAAAGATAATAACGAGTTTAATTCTTGGTTAAATAGAAACAAATCAGCATTTAATCAATTATTAAAGCAATTGGTTCAAAATGAGTTACCAAAAGTTAGTAGTTAATAAAAAACACATTAATCTAATTTTTAATGTTATAATTCATTATATTAGATAAAGCGTTTTTTAGAAAAGGAAAAACATGTTCAACAATATACCGAAAGTAAATTTTAATACGACTACAGTATCAACTTCTTCGTTATCTGCGTCGATTTCTAATGAAGAAAGTAGCATTTTTGGAAACGATACGATTGATAATCAAAGTATAAAACTTACAAAAGAACAGAAAAAAGCAAAAAAAGCGGAAGAAAAAGCAGAACGGGAACGTATAAAAAATTCTCCTGACGGAATTATTCAAGGTGGTAAACAAGGTACAAATGCGGGTGATTGTTGGCTACTTGCACAAATTAATTCTATGGCTAAAACTTCTTGGGGTAAAGATGCATTAAAAAGTGCAATTACGCAGGAAAAAGACGGAAGTTTTACGGTACATTTTAATGGGGTAAAAAAAGAAATTAAAATTACCGCAGAAGAATTTAAAAAGGCTCAAAAAAACAGTAATTATTCAAGTGGTGATGCTGATCCTTTGTTGCTTGAGGTTGCTGTAGATAAATATTTTAAAGAAAACGATATCAATAATGGTTCAATAAAGGGTAATGATTTGGCCGGCGAAGATTCTTTGCAGTTCCTTTTGACAGGTGTAAAGGGGCGTCAAACAGCAACAGAAGAAAGTTACGAACCAATTTTGAAAGTTATGGGACAAAATCCTGATGATAATGCCGGAATTGCTGCAACTTATATATACTATGACGAAGCACAAGGTTCAGACGGCACAAATCACGCAGTTTCGATTCAGCAAGTTATTTTAGATAAAAAAGGCGAAGTTAAGGAAGTTGTTCTATTAGATTCATATCGTCCTGATTCTCCGTTCAAGAAGTCTTATAGGCAATTTGTAGATGAATTGAAAGCCTTTGGATTTACTACTCCGCCACCATCTTCAAGTAAGTCTGTGGTACAAGGTAAATAATTTTTATGAATGTAGAGATTAGAAATTTTGAAAAAAATGATAAATCTGAAATTCTTTCGATGATGAAAGTTTTCTATTCTTCCGATTTAGTTTTTACAAATGGTAGTGATGAGATTTTCGAAAAAGATTTTGAAAATTGTCTTGGAGATAATCCTTATATTGAAGGGTATGTTTTTGTTACAAATCAAGAGATATTAGGCTATGCAATGCTTGCAAAAAGTTTTTCAACTGAATTTGGTAAGAATTGTATTTGGTTTGAGGACTTGTATTTGAAACCTGAATTCAGAGGTCAGGGAATTATTTCAGAGTTCATGAAATTTATAGAAAATAAATACGATAAGGCGATTTTCAGGTTAGAGGTTGAAAATGAAAATACACATGCGGTGCATGTGTATGAAAAGAATGGTTTTTCAAGATTACCTTATGTCGAAATGAAAAAAGAGTTATAGTTTTTCTTTTCGACATAAAGCAAATTTTAAAATTTTAGTTTTGGCATTCGCTGATGTGTTCTTTAATATGTTGAATTTCAGCATCTTTGTATTCTTCCGGAATATTAGAATTTTTAATGATTTCGATTGTTTTATTGTAATCTTCTAACGCTTTTTCAAATTGTTCTAAACCTTGATAGCATTCTGCTCTATCGTGGTAATAACCTGCTTTTCCAAGGTATAAATCTTCTAAAGATTGAATTGTGTCTTCGTATTCCGGACAAAATTCAAGTGCTTTGTTGTAGTCTTTGATTGCATCTTCAAGACAATCAATGTTTTGATAGAAGCCTGCTCTTGCACTGTATGTGTATTCAGAATCTTCATCTACTTCAATTGCTTTGTTGTAATCTTGTTCTGCTTTTTCGTATTCTCCATTTTTTGTATAGAATTCTGCTCTGTCGTGGTAGTATGCACAATCGTTTGGTGAATTTTCTATTGCTTTTGTGTAATCATATTTCTCTATTTCTTTGCATAATTCAGCACGACAAGTATAAAGTTCGGAGTTACTTGGTTCTAGTGCGATTGCAGAAGAAATGTCAGCGAATGCTTTGTCGTATTCTCTTTTTAATTCGTATAAATATGCTCTTTGTGTGTATGCTTCTATTGTTTTTTCGTTTTCAAGTGATTCTGTTAATTTTGTGATTAAAGAATCTGCATTTTTGAAATCTAAACAGGTTAGGTAGCAATCATCTTCTTTTACACTTTCTTCGCCTAATTCAATTGCTTTTTTAAAATCTTCTAAGGCTTTTATGTAATCATAGTTTTCAAAATATAATTCTGCTCTGCCTAAGTAGTATTCAATAGCATTTTCTTTGTCTAATTCCAGTGCGTTTGTATAAAATTCAATTGTTTCCATTTTTATGCCTTTCATAAATATATTTTTAACACTTTCAGTATAACACGTAAATAAGAAATTAATCTTAAAATTTTAGTCAACTGTCTAAAGACAAAGTTCATAAAATTTTTTAAAGTTTTAATAAAAAGGAGAAGAAATTATGTTTTGTTTTCAATGTGAACAAACAGCCTTTGGAAAAGGTTGTACGGTAATGGGTGTTTGTGGTAAAAACGAGGATACTGCAAATTTACAAGATAAACTTGTAAGTGCGTTAATTGATATTGCAAATAACGAAGAAAAAAATGATAAAACTACAGAACTTATTATAAATGGCTTGTTTATGACAGTTACGAATGTTAATTTTGATAAAGATTGCATTCAAAAATTTTTAGACAAAATAAAAGAAAAGCACTACTATGAAAAAACTTTTGATATAAATACAATTTGGAAATCAGAGGATAATATTCGAAGTCTAAAATCATTAATTTTGTTTGGATTAAAGGGTATGGCTGCGTATGCTCATCATGCAAGAGTTCTTTGTTATAAAAATGATGTTGTTGACAGTTTCTTTTATGAGGCTTTACAGACTATATCAAAGGATTCGAGTGAGAATGAATTGAGTAGTTTGGTTTTAAAAACAGGCGAAATTAATTTAAAATGTATGCAAATGCTTGATAGGGCGAACGTTGAAACTTTTGGTAAGCCTGAGCCAACCAAAGTAAGTACAGAAATTGAAACAGGTGCTTTTATTGTTGTTTCGGGTCATGATTTAAAAGATTTGGCATTGTTGTTAGAGCAAACAAAGGATAAAGGGATAAACATTTATACGCATGGTGAAATGTTACCTTGTCATGCGTATCCGGAATTAAAAAAATATAAGCATTTAAAAGGTAATTTTGGTACGGCTTGGCAAAATCAACAAAAAGAATTTGCAAATATTCCTGCACCAATTTTATTTACATCAAATTGTATAATGCCTGTTAAAGAAAGTTATGCTGATAGAGTTTTTACGACATCTGTTGTTGCATATCCTCAAATGGTTCATATTGGTAAGGACAAAGACTTTACCCGATTAATTGAAAAATCCCTTGAATTGGGCGGGTATAAAGAAAAACAACATTTTACAGGAATTAATGGTGGTAATGTTTTAACAGTTGGCTTCGGGCATGATACGGTAATGTCAAATGCTCAAAAGATTATTGACAATATAAAATCCGGTGATATAAAACATATTTTTCTTGTTGGAGGTTGCGACGGTGCAAAAGTCGGACGAAATTATTATACAGAATTTGTTGAAAAAACTCCAAAAGATAGTTTAATTTTCACTTTGGCTTGTGGAAAATATCGTTTTAATGATATGGATTTGGGTGAAATAAACGGATTATCAAGAATTATGGACATGGGGCAGTGTAATGATGCATACTCTGCGATAAAAGTTGCATTGGAACTTTCAAAAGCCTTTAACTGTTCTGTCAATGACTTACCTTTGTCTTTTGTACTTTCTTGGTATGAGCAAAAAGCGGTTTGTATTTTACTAACACTGCTATATTTAGGTGTCGAAAATATTTATCTTGGACCTAGTTTGCCGGCATTTGTTTCTGAAAATGTTTTAAAAATGCTTCAAGAGAAGTTTAAGTTGAAGTCGATTACTACTCCTGATGAGGATTTGAAAAAACTTTTAGGATAAAATGGTATAACATTATTGCATAAAACAATCGCCGGCAAAATGAAATTTGCCGGCGATTGTTTTTTTATTTTAAAAACTGATAATTTCGTTAAATATTTTGATTGCAAATTTATCTGTCATCGCTGAGATAAAGTGAATAATCGCTTTTCTATAATCTTGTTGGTTTTTTATATCGTAGATTATTTTGTTATCCCACAACTTGCGTTTCTTTTCTTCCAAATCCGCTTCAGAATATCTGATTAACCAACTTTTGAAGTATGAAACAAGTACCGGATAAAGTTTTTCGTCTTCACTAATTTTTTTCAAAATATCTTCACAGAAGTAATCGTCTAATTTTTCAAAAATAGTTTCGATGATAAGTTTTGCGTATTTTTTGAATGGTTGTAAACGCTTATGTCCGCAAATATTTTCAGTATTATAGGCTTTGATAACGCTTAGCATTTCAAAACTTGCGTCAGAGAATCTCAAACCGACTTCCGGACTAGAGTTTAAACACAAGTCTTTTATTAAGTAATAAGTTATAATATTTGTACTTATTTCTTCTAATTTTTCGTTAGGGAATGCTTTTTGAATAATATGTTCAAGTTCTTTGATTTGATGTGCTGAAAGTATATTATAGATAAGTGCATCTTCAATATCTCTGCTTAAATATGCAATTGTATCAGATAATTTTACAACACAACCCTCGTAAGTGTATGCGTTGAAATGGCTTGCGTATTCAATTTTTGACAAATCACAGAATTCATCTCTTGGTACAAGATTTTTATCGTTAACTTCACCACAGTGGCAAACAATACCATCTCTAACCGCATAAGTTAGGTTAAGGTTTCTGTAATGACCATGATAGTCCGGCAAAGTTTCAATGTTGTCGATAAAGTTTAAACTGTTACCCTCATGCCAAAATCTTTTTCCAATGTGATGATGCAAAACTATATCGTTTAAGATGTATTCACCTTGGTGTCCGAATGGTGCGTGTCCTAAATCATGTCCGATTGCAATTGCATTTACAAGTTCATAGTTTAAGTTTAAGACTTTTGCTATTGTTTCTGCTATTGAGGCCACGTGAGTAACATGTTCAATTCTTGTACAGATATGGTCATTATCTGTTGCGAAGAAAACTTGCGTTTTGTTTTTTAACCGTCTATAGGCTGTCGAATGTAACAATCTATGCTCATCTCTTTCAAACGGAGAACGAGTATCATAGTCTGTTTGGTAAATCTCATCTACTCTTGAGATACAGTGTTCATACTTTGGATTTTGTTCTGTCATTGCGACTTCTGAAAAGTCCGCAACTTTGTAATTTTGTTTTAAAATATTCTTAGTCATAGGAAGATTATAAATGTTTTTTTAATTTTCTAACAACACTATTTGTATGATTTTTGTTACAAATAGGCAAAAAAATATTTTGTCATGTTTTATTATATAATATAAGTATACAAAAATAGGAGAAGGAATGGATTATACAACTTTTATTAACAACAAGACTCTAAAAAAGACAGTTGGAGAAGTTCTTGAAACTACGGATAAAGATGATAATAAATCTTATGATAAGGAAGAATTAAAAGACGGTATTAAAGATGCTGTGTCAATTTTTGCAAAACCTCTTGCCGGCAAAGGGGCAAGTTCGGCAATGAAATATCTTGATGCAAACAAAGACGGTAAAATTACCCGAGATGAAATAGATAACTTTTTGAAAAAGAATTATAAAATATCACTAGACGAAGCAAAAGATATGACGGTTAAAGATTTGGCTGACTTTGTTCAAAATGTTGATGAAAACAAAAAGAAAAATAAAAAATAAAATAAAAAATAAAAAAAGAGGTTTTTGCCTCTTTTTTTATTATAATGGATTTATAGGTTAGGAGAAATAATAATGGAAAAATTTAATTTTAAATTAGACAAAGAAAAATGTGTTAAGTGTGGTCTTTGTGCAAGAGATTGTAGTACAAAAGCAATAAAAATCGGTGATGACGGGTATCCGTATTCAGATAAAGAATGTGGTTTTGCCTGCCAACATTGTCTTGCAATTTGCCCTGTTGGTGCAATTTCAGTATACGGAAAAAATTCTGAGGAATCGGTAAAAAATGAAAATAGACCAACAGCAGAACAAATGGAAAATTTAATCAAAAATCGTAGAAGTTGCCGTCAATATAAACGTGAAAATGTTGCATCGGAAACAATGGAGAAATTAAAGGATATTTTAAACTGGGTTCCAACAGGTTGTAACTTTAAAGATTTACACTTTACTATAGTTGAAGATTATAACAAAATGGACTCAATTAAAGAAAAAGTTTATGCCAAACTTAAATTCTTGATTAAATATTTACCTGTAAAAGGCAGATTAAAAGTTTATAAATCAGCAATTCTAAACGGTGATGATATGATTTTTAGAAACGCACCTCACATGATTGTTGTTTCTGTTAACAAAAAAGCACCTTGCAAAGATATTGACCCGACAATTGCTTTGAGTTATTTTGAATTATATGCAAATTCTCTTGGCTTAGGCACTTTATGGTGTGGACTTGCTTTCGGAACATTGCCAATGAGAAAAGATGTTATGAAAGAATTGCAAATTCCAAAAACTCATGAAATGGCATACGTAATGTTATTTGGTTATCCTGAGGTTGAATACAAACGTGCAATTCAACCTGATAAATATGAAATTACAGAAATTAAGTAGTTGCTTGTATAATATTTTTAATAAAAAGGGCGGGATTTTTGTTTTAACAAAAATCCCGCCCTTAAAATATCATTAAACTTTAACTAAGCCATTGGTTTTAAAGATGTTTGGTAGATTTCTCTAACAATATCTTCGCCATCGCCACAAGGTCCGATAGCCAATAAGCCTGCTAATGATGGAGTTTCGTAAGTTAATTTAACTAATTTTTCAACATCATCTTGAGTAAAGCCTTCATCTTCAAGTTTTTGAGGAACGCCTACTGATTTTAACCATTCTTCAACACCTTTTCCTGCTTTTTTTGCATCTTTAGCATCTGCTGTTAAACCTGAAACGATTGGTGCTAAAACGTCAGCAAGAATTGCCGATTTTTTGCTGTAAATTGTTTTGATTACAGAAGGTAATAACATTGCTAAGCCTAAGCCATGTGATAATTCAGGTTTGATACCGCTTAGAGGGTGTTCAAGAGCATGTGTATAGTGTAATAAACCGTTATCAAAAGCAACTCCGCCCATCATTGCTGCGTATGCAAGGAAATATCTTGCTTCTAAGTCTTCAGCGTTTTCAATTGCTTTTGGTAAGTATTTTGCAACTAACGCAACAACTTCTTTTGCAAGTGTGATAGCATAAGGAGATGCAACTGTTGATGTTGCTGCTTCAACTACGTGGTTTACAGCATCAATTGATACATATCTTGTTTGTTTTGGTGATAATTTAACCATTAAAGCAGGGTCATCAATTGCGTATGTTGGGTAGATGCAATCATAAGCAATTGCAGGTTTAAAGTTCTTTTCAGGAACTGTAACTACTGCAAATCTGTTTGTTTCTGTGCCTGTACCATGAGTTAAGTTGATAGAAACGATTGGTGCTGCTTTTTCCGGAGTGAATTTGAATTCATAAATGTCATTAGCATTTTTGTCAGGATATTCAAGCAAGATTGCTACAGATTTACCTGCATCTGTTGGAGAACCTCCGCCGATAGCCACAACTGCTTTTGCACCAAAATCTCTGGCCATTTTCACAGCGTCGTTTACGTGGTGAGTTGTTGGGTTTGGAGTAACTTGGTCAAAGTTTACGTATCCAATTCCGTTATCTTTTAACGCTTTTTCTACTATATCCCAAGCACCTGTTGCTTTGTAAGCATTTCTGCCTGACATTACGATAACTTTATCGATGCCTTTAGATTTTAAATCTTTTGAAATATCGTTAATTTTTTGAATAGCACCTACACCAAAGTAAACCATAGTGCGAGTTCTAATTTCTTTTACTTCATTAATGTTAATGTCTTTTTCCCACATAAAATTTCTCCTTTTTTTGTGTTAAATTACATGGCTATTATTTACAAAAAACAACAATATGTAAACCCTCTATTTTTGATATTTTAATTTTTATGTCTTTTCCTCTTTTTAGTTTATTCACTTCATTATTTATATATGATAAAGTTGAATTATGTTTGAAAATAACTTGAAATTGCTGGAAAAAGTTAATAAAACTCTTGCAAATAAGGTTCGAAAAGTTTCTCTCGATGATGCTTCAAAACTTGTCAGTGCAATAAAAAATGAAAAAGGCGAGTATATTTTAACTTGCGATAATAAATTCGTCGATGATACTCCAAGTCCTATTGAATCCGCAAAAAAAGTTTATTCAGAACTTGTTAAATCTGCAATAAGTCGACATGATTTCATTGTTATTTTTGGCTTAGGTTTAGGAAATTTATTGGATTACACACATACGGAAAGTATGTGTAATTTGATTGTTTACGAACCTGATTTGAATATCTTACGATTTACGTTTGAATATGTTGATTTGACTAAATATTTTGCTGACGGCCGTTTGTTTATTGCAAGTAATTTTAACGAATGCACAGATTTTATCGAAAAAAAATATTTATTAGATGACAAAATTGAATTTATTTATCTAAAAAATTACTTACTTCAACATCAAAGTGAATTTAATGTGTTAACAGAAAGAATTTTTGATGTCTGTCAACGTAAAATTATTGATATGAATACTATTAAGCAATTGTCAAAATTATGGATTCATAACACTTTTGCAAACCTTACGGGTAATGATATTCATTATCCTATCAATTTGCTTGAAAACAAGTTTAAAGGTAAAACAGCATTGGTTTTAGGGGCAGGTCCATCACTAAAAGATAATATTGAAAAAATTAAAGCAAATCGTGATAAATTTGTTATTTTTGCAGTGCATAGAAATCTTGAAACTTTACGATTGAATGATGTTACACCTGATTTTTGTGTTGTTGTTGATACAAATAATGTAAGTTATTCTATTACTAAAGATTTAAAATATCTTTCAGAAATTAATGTTATAGCAGATATAAAGGCTGATAATTACATAAAAAAACTTCCATTTAAAAACTTTTTTACATATTATTCGGAAAACAGTCTGTTTAGTAAAAAGTTGCAATCGAAATTGCCCGATGTTGTAAAAACTCTTGAAACAGGTGGTACGAGTGCAATTTGTGCATATCGTTGTGCAAAGTATTTAGGGTTTAAAAATATAATTTTTGCAGGTATTGATTTGGCTTTCAAAGACGATACTGTTTATTGCGATGGACAAATTGCACAAGCCAATACGCAAACTTCAGTCAAAATTCAAAATATGGTAAGAGAGATTACAAAGGTAAAATCAATTACTGGCGAATATGTTTCAACAAGAGTGGATTATGCAAATTTTATCAAACAATTTGAATTGATTTTTGCTCATGATAAAGAGTCTAATCTATACAATTTGACTACTTTTGGGGCATATATTCGTGAAATGATTTATATGCAACTTGAAGAAATTTTAAATAAAATCCCCGAAGAAACTCCTGATGTTGATTTTGTTATAAGGTCAGTAATTTCAGAAAATGACCAGATTCCGGAAATTGTAAAAAAGGCTTCAATAGATATTCTGCAAGAAGAAAAAAGAAAAATTCGACCGATTGTTGAATTAACTAACGAATGGTTTGAAATGTTTGCACAACACCCTAATTTCTTTGATTATGCAACAAGAATTTTGACAAAAATTACATCTTCAATGATTTTGCAAGAGTATCTTCAAATTGAAATGCTAAAATTTTCAAAACTTGTTTTGTCTAATGACGATGCTATAAAAAAAGAATTTCTATTGAACGTTTTTAAACTTATTTTATCTTATGACAAATGTTTATATAACTTAATATAAGTTTTAAAAATCAAAAATGTTTGTTATAATCGAGAAATGAAAGATATTGATAATATTAAACACTTAATAAAAGGTGCTGTAGACAAAATTAAATCAGCCGTAGAAAAACCGGACATTCCGCTGGCGGAAGCGTATGCTCAAATGGATGCAGAACTTGAAGAAGCGGAAAAAGCATACGGAAAAACGTTGTTTCCTCAAGAAGATGAACAAGTTTCTTTAGAGGAGCATTATTTGAAAGTTTTGGGATTTAAGGAAAAACCAAGTTTTGAGGATATTAAGGCTCATTACGAAGCATTGATTAAAAAATTTAATCCGGAAAACTTTGCAGATGATAAGGTTAAACAAACAAAGGCATTAAAACGCATTGATTTGGTTAACAAAGCATACGCATATTTTGAAAAACAATATAGTGAAAATATAGAAGAGGAGTAGATAATGAACATATTTCAAAAATTATTTAAAGTAATTCAATCTTTTTTACATGCATTTGTAAACCATATTCAAGACCCAATCTTGATGGCAGAACAAGCAATTAGAGATTTGAAAAAAGATTATGATACAAGTATGAAAGGTCTTGCTGAAATTAAATCTTTGGCCATTGATACTCAAACAAAAATTGCAGAGCAAACAGAAGTTGCAAAAGATTATGAGAAAAAGGCTTTAACTATTTTGCAAAAGGCTCAAAGTGGTGATATAAGTCAAAATGATGCAGATAGATTGGCTTCTGAAGCATTAAAGAAAAAACAAACTGCAATTGAAAATATTAAAAAATACACTTTGGATATAAAAAATTATAATGCAATGAGCGAAAAAATGGAAAGCAAAATTGCTAATTTAAAAGAACAAATCCAAAATTGGGAAGGTGAATTAAATACATTAAAAGCACGTCATAGAGTTGCAGTTACTTCTAAGAAAATTAACCAACAAATGGTTTCAATGAGTGGTAACAATGCTCAAGCACTTCTTGAAAATATGAAAGATAAAGTAAACAAAGAAGAATCAATGGCAAGAGCATATGAAGAAATGACAACTATTGAAACAGATATTGATAAAGAAATTAACGCAGCAATTGGTTCAACTTATTCTGATGAAGTACAACAAAACTTGTTGGAATTGAAAAAACAAATTGCACCTCAATATTTGATTGAACAAAAAGATATTGAAAATCAAAACTAACATAATAAATAAAGGGAAATTTTAAAATGTACGTAGTAATTTATGGAATTGTTATCCTAATCATATTGGCTTGTGTTGTACCTGCTTCAACCGGTGCATTCTCTGCAATAGGTTTGGTTCTTGCTGTTGTTGCAGTTATTGCAATTGCAAAAAGAAACTTTGATATAAAGAAAAAGACTTCAAAATTTAGTGAAGATTTGTTAATTATCCAAAATGTTAAAGAAGGTGGAGTTATTAAACTTGCTAATGTTGACGGATATGACCAAGATTTAGATTTAAAAGTTATCGGCAGAAACTTATACATGGAGGGTGATTACAGTTGGTATGAACTTGAGTGTGTAAGAAATGACGGTGAAAAAGTTTGGGTTGATGTTGATGACGATGATGAATTACTTGTTTCTGTTGTGTTGGAAAAAGTTCCAAGTTCACAAGTTCACCCGTCAAAATCTTATGAAATGATTGACGAAGACGAAGAAGGTCATGTTTTATTTAAAGGTGAAAAATACTATTATAAAGATTCAGGTGTTGCAACTTTTTATAAGCATTGCGACGACCAACATAAAGAAAAAGTTTTATATTATGATTTTTTCAAAGACCAAAAATATATGCTTTCAGTTGAAAAATGGATTAATGACGGTAATAAACCGGATACTTTGGTTTATTATTCTCAAATTATCAAACCGTCAGCAATTACCGTTTATTCGACAGGAAATGAGGTAAATAAATAATGAATCCAATTATTGTAAGTTTAATTTATGTTGTTTTATCTTGTTTTGTATTAATTTTTGCTAAATGGCTTTATACAAAGATGATAAAATATAGTATGTATGATGAAATTCAAAAGGGAAATGTTACGGCAGTAATCCCATATTGTGGTTTTTTACTTGGTAACGTTGCAATTTTAATTGGTGCTTATGTTGGCGATTCTGCAATGTTATTAAGATACGACTTAATTTATTATTTGGTTTATGCAATTTTAGGTGTGTTGTTAATGTTGTTTTCAGGTTTTATCGTTGAAAAAACAATTTTACATCAATTTAATAACGTGGACGAAATTGTAAGAGATAGAAATATTGGTACAGCAGCGGTATATTTTGGTATGTACGTTGCCTCAGGTTTGATTATTTCGGCTTGCGTAACAGGTGATACTCTTGCAACACATGGTCGTTGGTATGGTTTAATTTCTTCAGTTGTTTACTATACTTTGGGAATGATTTTCTTGATGTTGTTTGCAAAAATTTATGATAAATTAACTCCATATTCATTGTTGGACGAAATTGAACAAGACAATGTAGCCGTAGGGGTTGCATTTGGCGGTAATATTATTGCAATCGGTCTGATTTTAATGCGTGCAACTATTGGTGATATTGGAACTTGGCAACACGGTATGTTGTTATATTTCATTGATTTAGCAGCGATTATTTTATTGTTACCAAGTGTAGCATTTGTTTTGGATAGAATGGTTGTAAAATCAATTAATATTAAAAAAGAAATTAAGAAAAATAATGTTGCTTGTGGTTTAGCAGAAGCCTTTGTTATAGTTAGTTTTGCCATATTAATTTTCTATATGGTAGATTTTGTAAGTTTTGTATAGAAATTGAGTATCGGAAGTTATGATAATAAATCCAAATGAAAAAAAAGAAACAAATTATTTCTATAACAATATAATGCTTATAGTGTCGATTTTTTGCGTGATTTGTTTTGCGACATATTTTAATGTTTCTTCTCAAAGTGTAGCATCAAAAAGTTATAGTTTAGATGAGGGGTCAATTTATGGCCCTATCGTAGTAAAAAAAGGGCAAACCAAAATTTGTTGTATTGAGCCGAAAATGTGGGCACAAAATAGGAGTCTTTATTTTTCGGGTGAAGTTTTGGACGAGGACAAAGACACTTTATACGAATTTGGAAAAGAACTTTGGCATGAAGACGGTTACGATTCAGAGGGTTATTGGGTTGAATCGGACAACAAAATGCAGGCATATTTAACATTTTCTGAAGAAGGAAAATATTATATTCAATTTCATACGGAAGAAAATGCGATGAGTTCTGTTGGTTTGAAAATAACAGTTAAAAAAGGTAGCGGTATTCCATACTTTATGGTTGGTTTTTGGCTATTAATTATTGTTTATTGCTTCTTTATTTTGCTAAACAAAGCGTGGGTATCAGAAATGATGTACAAATTAAATGATGCTTTGGAGGAAATGAGTGATGACTAATAAATTTTTCAACTTCATTTGCTACGCAGTATTGATTGTAACTCTTATTATTGTTTATTTTGCATGCGGGGTATATTCAAACAAGGGATATGGCTATCCGGGGTATAGAGGATATCATCACCATCATTCGCATTTTTATTACAGTAGATATGACCATTATTATGGTTCAAGTGTTAGAGAGAATAGTGTAAGCGGTTCGAGATTCTCTCAAAAAGGTATTCATGGTGGAAAATAAAAGCGTTTTAACAAAAAAAGATGCGTCAATTCTATTGTTCTGCGTATTTGCAGTAGGATTTTGCACAATTATATATGAACTTTTAATTGGAAGTATTTCATCTTATTTCATTGGTGATAGCATAAAACAATTTTCAATTACAATCGGGTTAACAATGACTGCGATGGGGATTGGAACATTGATTTCAAGGTTTTTTAATAAAAACTTGATTTATTGGTTCATTCTTGTCGAGGTTTTGTTGGCTATTATTGGTGGATTGTCTGTTCCGATTTTGTATTTTATTTATTCGATACAATTTTTTTACTATCCGATAATGTGTCTTTTGATTATTGCGATTGGAACGCTGATTGGGCTTGAAATACCTCTTTTGACACGTATTATGGAAGAATATTTTCAACTTAGAGAGAATATTTCAAATGTTTTATCATTGGACTATTTGGGTGCTTTTCTTGCGAGTTTAGCATTTCCATTTATTTTACTTCCGTTTTTGGGTGTGTTTAACAGTTCTATCTCAACAGGTTTGATAAACTTGATTGTAGGTCTTTTAACATTTGTTTGGTTTAAGGATAAATTGACTAAAAAACGTCGTTCAATGTTGAGAGTACAAGGCATTTTAATTGCAATATTATTAATTGGAGTGTTTATTTTTTCAAAAGAAATTTCTATGTATTTGGAAAATTCAATGTACGATGATAGAGTTGTTTTTTCAAAACAAACAAAATATCAAAAATTAATAATTACAAAAAATCAAGCAGATGTGAGATTGTTTATTGACGGAAACGTTCAATTTTCAACAATTGACGAATATCGATACCACGAACCTTTAGTTCATATTCCAATGAATTTGGTAAAACATCGTGAAAACATTCTTGTTTTGGGTGGTGGCGACGGATTAGCGGCAAGAGAGTTGTTGAAATATCCTGAGGTTAAACGCATTACGGTGGTTGACTTAGATAAAGATATGACCGATTTGGCTGTAAAAAATAGAATTATGGCGGAACTTTCTGAACATAGTTTCGAAAATTCAAAAGTTAAGATTTTAAATGAAGATGCGTTTAAGTTTTTGGAAAATGCAAAAGAATATTTTGACGTAATTATTATTGACTTGCCTGATCCTAATAATTCATCGCTTGCAAGACTTTATAGCAAAGAGTTTTATAAGATTGTAAAACAAAAACTTGCACAAAACGGTATTGTTGTAACTCAATCAACAAGTCCATTTTTCTCTCCTGAGGCTTATTGGTGCATAGAAAAATCTTTAAAATCAGCAGGGTTTAATTATACAAAACCATATCATACTTATGTTCCATCGTTTGGAGATTGGGGCTTTATGCTTGCAGGTAATAGACCAATTGATGAAAACAGTATAAGACTAAATGGAATTAAGACAAAATTTTTGGATAATGATTCAATAAAGAGTTTGTTTCACATTGAAAAAGACGTTTTGAGAGATAATATAAAAGCCTCAACCTTGGATAAACCTGAAATATTGAATTACTATCTGAATGGTTGGAGATATTGGAATTAATCAGTAGATTATATTTTATTTTTGTTAAAAAAAGAGGTAACTTAAGTTACCTCTTTTTTTCTGCTATATTATTACTTTATTTTTAGCCTTGACTTATGAAAGTACCTGGTCTAACTGTAACTTTTCTACCTGTTCTCATTAATGTTCCGAAGTCGTAGTATACACCATTTTTTACAATGCACAAACATTTATAACCGTTTGTATCTGTAATTGGTTTTAATTCACAACCATCGAATTCGTTATTTTTACTACCTCCGCATTTTTCAAAGTATACTTTTCCGCCAGGATTTGTATCGCGGAACATTCCTGCGTTAGTATTGAACGAACCGTCAGAATTTATAAATGCATGGGAAGATGGTTTTCCCAATCTTTGACCGGTAATATCAAAATAGTCAAGTGTCGTTCCTCTGTAGTGTAAGTTATACTTTCCACCATTAATTTGGAATTGAGCATCTGTATCAATGTTATTTCTTGCAGTTGTTTCTTTTACGATTGCGTTACCGTTTCCATAATTGTGTCCAGGAACACTATACGAACCTTTTGTTCCGTGAGTATATGTTCCCGCATTTGCTCCTGAAGTGTGTCTGCCCAAAACACGACCATCTAAATCCATTGTTGTAGGACCACCTCTATAGTAACCGCCAGTGTATACTTCTCTGGTTTCTATCATTCTATTTGTTCCTGGGTGGTATGCCCAAAGTTTTCCATTTTTCTTGTAGAAATCACCTGTTTTTGTATAGCCGTTTGCTCTTAACCATGCTTCAGATGGTTGTTTTCTTTGTGTTTTTTGTGGTGCCGGTTTTTGTGGAGTTGCAGGTTTTTCTGCTTTTACTTCTTGACCTGTTTTTGCATCGTAAGTTTTGCCGTTTAACGTATAAGTTCTACCGTTATAACCGCTAATTTCAACTTTTTTACCACCTTGGTCAATGTAATAATGTGTTGTACCACCTGATTTTTTCCAAAATACTCTATCTGAGTGTTTTGATACGTTATATCCTTGACCACCTGTTTGAGCAGGTTCTTTTCTTGGTTTTGTATTATCTACAGGAGCAGGTGATTCAGTACCTGTTGGTTGTCCAGTTGGTTGTCCTGCCGGTTGTCCAGATGTAGGTGCTGGCGAAGTTTGAGCAGGTTGTTCAGAAGAACCTAATGCCGTACCGTCTGCTTTACATTCAACAAATTCTTTTGCTTTGTCATCATATTTAAAGAATTTACCATTGTTTGAGTACACACCGTTTGTATCTGTTGGTGCGTATCCACGTTCTTTTGCAATATCGGCAATAGATTTTCCCCCACCGTCTGTTGGTGGAGTGCCTCCATCATCGCTACCGCCACTAACAGTATCATCACCGGCAGACGCTGATGTTGAAAAACGGCTAAAATCAAAATTGAAAGAAATTGATTTCATAAATCCGTTAAGTGTTGCTCCAAGACTATTATTAGCAAACACTGCCCCTAGTCCAAATGGCATCATTTGAGAAAGTGTTGACATTGCATTAAAGCCCATTGCTGCACCCATGAATTTATTAGGGTCAATACTGTAACTGCCATTTACAAAGTTTGCTGTCAAATCGCCAGTGTTACCACTGTTAAATCCAAAATTGTATATAGAACTGGAATTTCCGTTACCACCGTTGCCGGTTCTTCCTGCATTACCATTTCCGTTTCCGGCAGGAGTAGTTCCTGACGGTGTTCTCACCTCAGGATTTGCATTTTCTGATTTTGTAGGATCGTATACAGAACCATCAGTGTTAAATTTTCCACCATTAAGTGCTTCACCATCTTTAGTGAAGATAATGACATCGCCGTCTTTTATAAAACCGTCTGCACCATCAGGTACTTTGGTTTTTAATGCGTCAGGTAACTGTGCTCGCCAGTCTGGTGCTGGTGCTCCGCCATTTCCTACTTTTGCGTTTGGATACATAAGCGACTCCATTTCTGTAAGTTTGCCTAAATATGTAGTTTGACACTACTCCTATACATGCATGTAAAAACATCTAAAGTCCAGAAATTGCATGGTTTTTAGTCTGATTTTACAAAAGTTTACAAGTTTTATTTTACTAAAAATTGTACTATCATGTTGTTTATATTGTATTACAATTTTTGTCTAAAAGGAGTACCTCAAATGAATGAAAATCAAAAAAACTGCCCATTTAAAAATATGGTTTGCGACAAATCTTGTGCTCTTTTTATTGCACCTGACGAATTGAATGAACTTTTGCTTAACAGGTTAGCAAGTTTAGGTGTTCTTGATAGAAATTATGGTGTTTGCTCGCTTAAAACTATCGCTATGAGTAACGCAAGAAATATTTTTGAAAATACTACAACTCGTCGTACTCATTAATTTTTAATATTTTTTATACAACTTTGGCGAGAATCCATTTTATAAGTAAAATTTTTTGAAGGTATACACAAAAAAGTCCGATGATGAAATTTTCATAATCGGACTTTTTGTATTTCTTTTTATCTTATTGTTGTTGTTGCTGAAGTGTTGCGTATGGAACTCCTGCTTCTTTTGCTTTGATTTGATTAACCAAAGTTATGATTGCAGTTTTTACGGTGCTGTCAGACGTAAACCAAGCATTGTGTTCTGCATTTACTTTTGCTCTGCAAGCAGCCGCTTCGTTTTTCAAGCCTAATTCCATTGCTCTTTTGTAAAGTGCATCAACAATCATATTTTCTTCTTTTTCTTGTTGATTTCCGAACCAACCTGTATAGTGTTCGTTTTGAATAGATTCAATCAAATTTTCTCCGTCCATTGAGTCAGAGAAATTTGTTTCCCAGGCTTCAAATACTTCAATAACGTTATCTTTTGTTATTTTTCCAACAGTGTCAGCAAGTTTTTGATTTTTTGTACCGGCACCTTTCATTGCGTCAAATAGGTCTTCTGAAAGTGCTGCGGCTTCTTCTTGTGCTTTTGCTTTTTTCTTTGATTGAGCCTCTGCTTTTCTTTGTGCTTCTGTTATTTCTGAACCGTTAGAGTTACACTCAACAAATGCTTTTTTGTCTGCATCGTATTTATAATATTTATCACCTTTTTTATAAACACCGCTTACATTTGTTTTTTCGTAACCTTTTTCTTTTGCAAGATTATCAACAGTTGTTTTATCTCCGCTATCTGTTTCAACTTCAGCATCGCCTCTTACAGCAGGTCCATCACCGGCACTTGGAGTTCCTCCTGTAGCAGCGGCTTGTCTGGCCTCATCAATTGCTTGTTGTTGTTGTCTTTGGATATTTATTTGGCTAAAATCAAAGTTGAACGAAACAGAATTTAAGAAACTTTGAAGTGAGCGTGCAACGTTACCTTGTCCAAATACCGCACCTAGTCCAAAAGGCATATTGCTGGCCATTTGAGTTGATGAATCAAATCCCATTGCAGAACCCATAAACAAATTAGGATCAATATCGTAGCCTGCACCAACGTTAGTGATAGTCATACCGCCACCGTTGCCTCCGCCACCTTGATTAAAGACACTACCACCGTTGTCGCCGTTGCCGTTGTTTGTCGGTTTATTTCCACTGGTATCGCCTGCGGAAGGTGTTGCAGGTGTATTGTCTGTTGGTTGTGAAAATACGCTTCCGTCTTTATTATACTTTTGAGGTTGCCCGTTTACTGTAATAGTATAAGTGCCGTCGTCATTCTTTTTGACGTCGGTTGCCCCCTTTGGTAATTTGTTAAAGTCGTATCCTGCTCTATCGCAAGCACTTTTTAACGGATTTGGTGCGTTCATTTTTGTCTCCTTTTATAAAACTGTTTCCTTATTCTTATTATACCATTTATTTGTTGTTTTGATAAGCCCTTTGTGCTTTTTCCATTCTAACTTGTGCATCTTTTGTTGATACTACTTGTATGATATTGTCAAATGCCGCACGTACAGTTGAATCAGAGGTGAACCAAGCAGAATGTTCTGCATTTACCTTTGCTCTGAAAGCGTGGCTTTCGTTTTTTAAACCTAATTCTTGACCTTTTTTGAATAAAGCATCTGCAATATGGTTTTCTAAGTCTTCTTGTTGATGTCCAAACCAACCTGTATAATGTTCGTTTTGGATAGATTCAATCAAACTTTCTCCGTCCATTGAGTCTGCAAAGTTTGTGTTCCAAGCCTCAAGTACGTATAAAATATTGTCTTTGTTTATTCTTGCAACTGCACTTTTTAGTTTTGAATTATCTGTTCCGGCCCCTTTCATTGCAACATAACATTCTTCGGCAATGTTTGCGGCTTCTGTTTCAATTTTATTTTGTTTTGCTTCTGCATTTTTTAATGCTTTTGCATCTTTTTCTTTATCACCTGTTGATGAAATTCCATAAATGTTCAATTTTTGTGTAGTTTCGTCTATTGCAGTTTGTTGTTGACCAGCATTTTGACCGGCAACTACCCCTTGATTGTATGTTTGACCAAGAGTTAACGCTTGAGCATAGTTTTGAGCCAAAGCGGTTGCATCTGCATAGTTACCCATAAATGGATTTATAGCAGAAAAACCTGTTTGTTGATTTCCTGTTTGAGTTCCGGCTGTTCCTGTTACACCGACTGGTGTACCTGTTGCCCCTTGTTGTGCAAAAGTTCCTTGTGCAAATGGATTGTAGGTATAAAGTTGAGTAAAATCAAATTGATTTAATTTATACGGATTTTCCATATCTTGCATCCATTGTGGTCGCATTAAATCGCCATTCATTGTTCCAAGATTAGCCAAACCTCCAAGTCCATAAGCCCCTGCAAAGGTATTGTTTTGCATCATTGTCAATAATGATGGATATAAAGCCAACATTGGATTTGTTGTATACGCACGTTGTGAAGTTGTGAACGTTGGGTCAGTGTATATACTATACATGTTAGTATTAAAATTCAATGACATCTAAATATCCTCTCATTATCTCTCGTAATTTTATAAAGTATTTTTTTTTAAAATAATTGCTTAATCTGGTGAAACCATGGCTCAGAGAGGGTGTGAAACAGTTTAATAACAATAAATACGGATTTGTAACAAATTTGTTACAAATCCGTAAAAGCATGTTCAATTCTGAATTGTAGGTTAAATTTCTCCGTATAAATCGTATTCTGTAGATGATGTAATTTTTACGTTTTCTATATCTCCGGGTACGACTTGTTTATCAGTTTTTATGTAAACCATACCGTCAATTTCAGGTGCATCGTGTTCTGAACGAGCCATTACAAAGCCGTCATCGGTGTATCCTTCAATAATACAATCGATTGTTTGACCTACGTATTTTTGGTTTAATTCTGTAGAAATTTTTTGTTGTAATTCCATTAATTTTTTGTATCTTGCGTGTTTTGTTTTTGCCGAAACTTGATTTTTCATTGAGTAAGAAATTGTTCCTTTTTCTTTTGAATATTCAAAGACACCCATTCTGTCAAATTTCATTTCTTCTACAAATTTGTATAAATCTTCAAATTGTTCTTCTGTTTCTGACGGATAACCAACGATAAATGCTGTTCTTATTGCAATATTTGGAACTTTATCTCTGATTTTTTTGATTAAAGTCCTATAGTCGAATGCAGGTCTACACATTGCTTTTAGCATATCTATATTTGAATGTTGCAATGGTAAATCAATGTATTTCGCAACTTTTTCAAGATTGGCGATTTTGTCTAAAAGTTCGTCGCTAACGTTTGTTGGGTATGCGTACATAATTCTTATCCAAGATATATTTTCAATTTTATTTAATTCTTCAAGTAAGGTCGGAAGCATTGGTTTTTCGTACAAATCAACTCCGTAACTGGTTGTATCTTGTGCGATTAAAACGATTTCGGTTACACCTTTATCTGCAAGTTTTTTTGCTTCTTTTACTATATCTTCAATTTTTCGTGAATGACATTTGCCTCTTAATTTTGGAATGATGCAGTAGCCACAATTGTAATTGCAACCGTCTGCAATTTTTATATAAGAACTTGAACCAACTGTAATTTGTTGTCTTTCAACGTCTTCAGGGTAACAATAATTTGGGACTTCTGATATATCTGAAACATATTTAAAGTTATTTTCGATTAAATTATCAATAATTTTTGCAATCTCTTTAAAATCTGTTGTTCCTATCATTGCGACAACTTCAGGAATTGCTTCTTTTAATTCTTCTTTGTGTTTTTGAGGTAGGCAACCTGTTACGATAACTTTTTTACCCTCGTTAACAAGAGTTAAGATTGAATCGACAGATTCTTTTTCTGCATCGTGAATGAATGAGCAAGTGTTTACGACAACAATTTCAGCCTCATTTTCGTCAAGTGTAATTTCATACCCTTTTTGTGCTAAAATTCCCAACATTAACTCTGAATCTACTAAGTTTTTGGCACAACCATGATTAACTAATGCGATTTTCTTCATCTTTTATTAACTCTTTTCTCTTTTTTGTCTGAAAACTTCTCATATTAAGTTTATACAAGTTTATTAAGCCATAAAAAAACTTGTTTGTAAAGAAATCAAATGTTATAATATAGTTATGCAAAATGTTTATGCGTTAGTTGATTGTGATTCATTTTTTGTGTCTTGTGAACAGGCTGTATCTCCTGAGTTGAAAGGAAAAGCAGTTTGCGTAACAGGAGGCATAAACGGGTGTGTTGTTTCTCGTTCTAAAGAAGCAAAAAAAATAGGTTTACCTATGGGGTATCCTGTTTTTATGGCTCAAAAAGAATTTAAAAATGTTATCTATATCGAAGGAAATCATGAACGGTACAAAGAATTTTCTAAACGTGTAATTCAGGTTTTAAATGATTTTAGCCCGAATGTCGAGGTTTGCTCAATTGATGAGGCTTACGTTGATTTTACGGGGCTTTGTAAATTATACAAAAAGAATTACTATGATTTAGCAAAATTTTTAAGACAAAAAATTTTAGACGAGGTTGATATTCCCGTTTCAATCGGAGTGAGTTCTTCAAAAACTTTGGCTAAGTATGCCAGTGATTATGCTAAAAATCAAAATGGCGTTTATTTAATCGGAAAATCAAAATTAAAAAAAGTTTTACCGGCAACAAAAATTGAGGACATTGCAGGAATTGGCAGACGAATGAAAGTTGCACTAAACAAAGAGGGAATAATTACTTGCTCTGAATTTATTCAAAAGTCTGATGAGTGGCTTAAAAATAAGTTTTCAATAACGATTGTTGAATTGAAACACGAAATTTTGGGTGAAAATATTAATAAAATTTCGCCTGAATATAAACCCCCAAAATCTATTCAAGAAACCGGTTCTTTTTCACCTGCAACAAATGATGTTGCTTATTTGAAAAACGAATTAAATAAACACATAAAAGATGCCTGCCGAAAAATGCGTAAGCATAAGGTTAAAACTTCTCAAGTCGGGGTTATGCTTAAAACTAAGGATTTTGTTGTTTATAGTGATAAGAAAAACCTAGATTATGCAATGGATTTGGAGTTAGAAATTTCAAAACAAATTTTTGCATTGTTTGAAAAAATTTATAATCCGGATTTGTTGTATCGCTCGACGGGAGTTTATTTTATGAATTTGTCTTCTGCTAAATTCGTTCAGGGTGGACTTTTTGACAATAATTCTAATGAAAAATCCGATAAATTATCTGCTTCTATTGATAAAATTGAAGCAAAATTTGGTAAAGGTGCAATTAAAACGGGATTTCTATAAGATTACCATTTTTTGAAAATAAAAAAGGCTGCAAGGATAATAAAAACGAAGCCTACAAGGTAATTCCATTTGAATTGCTCTTTTAAATAAAGCACTGAAAAAACTGAAAATACTACCAATGTGATGATTTCTTGAATAGTTTTTAATTGTGCTGCTGAGTAAAACTCTGAACCGATTCTGTTTGCAGGTACTTGAAAACAGTATTCCAAAAACGCAATGCCCCAACTTACAAGGATTACAATCCACAAAGTTGTGCTTTTAAATCTTAAATGACCATACCAAGCAAATGTCATAAAAACATTCGAAATCGTAAGCATTATTATCGGCAAAAAAAGACGAAAACTAGACATATTTTATTATTACTAAATTCCTTTCAAAAACTTCTTCAAGTGGTAATTTATATTCTATCACATCAATAACTTTTGCTTTGAATTTTTTTAAAATTTTTTCTGCTTGTTGTATTTCTTCTTGTGCGGTTTTTGATTTGTATACTACTAAATATCCGCTCTTTTTCAAAAGGGGCATTGCGTATTGCACTATCATTTCAAGTTTTGCGACCGCACGACTTGTTATTAAATCATATTTTTTGTCTTTAATATTTTCAACTCTATCACAAATTGTTTGAAAATTTTTAAGTTTTAAATCTGTTGCTATTTCAGAAATTGCTCTAATTTTTTTTTGTATGCTGTCAATTCCCGTAACTTGAATTTGAGGATACTCAATTGATATTGGTAATGCCGGAAAGCCCCCTCCTGTACCTATATCAAGCATTGTTGCCGGTGAGAATTTATATTTGTCAAAAAACATTTTTATTGATAAAGAGTCATAAATGTGTTTTTCATCTAAAAATTTTTCATCGTTTTTAGAAATCAAATTTAAAACTTGATTTTTTTCTAAAAATAATTTTTTATAGTCGCTAAAAGTCTTGGTTTTTGCCATTTTTGAACTCTGTTTCAATTTGTTGAAATCTTGCTGTACCAATTCTGAATTTAATATCGTCAATACGCATTTGAATTTTGCTCAAATTATCTCTACTAAAGTTATTTTTTGCAATTTCAAAAGCCTTGAGGTATTCTAACAGGGCTTGCTCATTATCCTTTTGGCTGTAGTAGTAGTCGCCCGTTGCAAGAGTTGCAGATGCCATATAGAATGTATCGTTTAATTTTTCGGCACATTCTTTTGCCTTATTTAAGTATTCAATCGTTTTTTCTTTTGAAACTTTTTTTTCTGTTTGAGCAAGTTTTGATGCAGAAAAATACATTCCATCATAGTTATTATTCTTTTCGTCAAGTTCGTATGCTTTCAAAAAATATTTTGCGGCAATTTCTCGCTCATTTTTTTCCAAATGCAATGTTGCAATGTTTGAATATGCCGCAGATAAATATTTATTTAAGTTTTCATCGCTACTTAAATCAATACATTTTTGGTAATATTCTAATGCAACAGGTATATCGCCCTTATCGTCAGCAACTAAAGCATATTTAAAGTAAAGTTCCGATAATGTTTCTGTATCCATTGCAGGACGTGATATTGAAATCGCTTTTTTGTAGTATTCGTAAGCACTATTGATATTTGAAAGGCTATCTTCAAGGTTTGCTAAGGCAATATAAGCCTTTGTTGTTAAAACTTCAGGCATATTATCAGAATTAATAATGTCCATCAAATAAGTTCTTGCCTTATCTTGCTTATAAGTTTCGTAGTAAATATTTGCAATATTAAGTTTTATATAATTTTCTTTTGCTTTTTCTAATGTTTGTTCGTAAAATTCTCGTGCTAATTCGTAGTATTTTAGAGAATTTTCCCAATTTGACATTTTTTGATATGCGTAACCTAATTTTGTATAAATTACCGGCAAATGAGTGTAATAATCGTTTGAATCTGTATATGTTAGTGCAATATTATACAACTCAATCATTTTTGGATAGTCATATTGTGCTTCTTGTTCTTTTGCATATTTTAAAACATCTTCAAGCGAAACTTTTATTTCTTCATTTTGTTCAGGTTGTGCGACTTCTTGATTTTGAGCATTTTGAATGTTAATAGTCATATTCGGCATATTTTCAGTAGAAATCTGAGTTGCATCTTTTACACTTTCAACACTCGCTGCAAGCATTTCCATCTCTTGTTGAGTTAACTTAAATGGTAAATCTTTTTCATCAAATCCTAATTTACTCAAATCAACATTAATATTAACGTTTTGAGGTTGAGGAGTCGAAGTTTTATTTGATTCTACCCATTGTCCATTATTTTTCTGAGGTTGAGTGTTTTCACCAGCCTGTTGTTGATTTTTGGGTGGTAAGTTATTGATTGAATGTTCTTTCATATCAAGAGTATTTTCTTTTGAATATGAAACATAACTCAACCCGCCACTTGAAATATCTGCCGGATTTACTTTTTTCGGCAAGAATAATGAGTGGTATTCAATTTCTTTTCTCATTGTTTGGCGAGAAAGTAAAATGGTTCGTTCCAAAGGTTTTAATGGCAATTGAGTTTCGTAAATATCAATAATATTTTGATGAATTTTTATTGCAACATTCTGCGGAATTGAAACATCGACTTGCTCTTTAAAGTAGTCCTGTACGTAAATTTGGTTGTTATCTTTTGTTAAAATCTTGTTATCAAGTAAAATGTTGATAGTTTCTTCATCGTACATGTGCAATTGTTTTAAAAGTTGGATACTCATTCCATGTCTGAATAAGCATAACATCCAAAAAAATCTGACTGCAATCGCCGGAATTAAATCGATTGATTCTTTTTCCAAAAATTCGTAGAAATTCATGAAACTCTTTTTGAAATTTTCTAAGAAGGTTTCAGGTTGAAGTTCTTTCGTTTCCATTATCTTCAAAGTTAAAACAATGAAGAAATGGTATCCTCTTGTGTATTTAAACAAATCATCAAGGACTTTTTTGTTATATTTTACCTTGTGTTGCTTTAAATATTTTTCAAAAAGTTCTTTATCTAACGGATTTGTTGTAACCCTGTCCAACGGGTAATTTTCAGGAAATAAAGAGGCTTTAAATGTTCTTCCGATAAGTATTGTTTTTACTTTTTGGAAGGTTGTCAAATGCAATATAAAGTCAATAACGTCTTTTTTATTTTCGTCTGTAAGTGCCTCAAATGAGTCCAAAACGATTAAAATAGGTTTTTCGATTGTTGAAAAATAAGAGTGAATTTTTTGGTTAAAATTTTCGGATTTTATTTTTGGCGAATTAATAATTTTTTGTGTTTCAAGTTTTTTAAATTCTTCAAAAAATGTCAAGAAAATATCATCTAAAATAGTTGTTTCAAAGCAATTATGTTTTAAAACAATAGTTTCTTCAGATAAGAAATTTTCAGAGTAATTTATAAGTTGAACTTTACCTGTGCCTAAAAATCCGTTTACATATAAAATAGGTCTTTCGTTTTTGTAAAATTCATATATATCATCAAGTTGTTGAACATTATTTTCAATAAGAATAGGATCTATCATCTCATTATTCAGAGATAATAAATCTTTTTTATCTAAAAAGAAATTCAGAAACTTATATTGCATACGCATATATTAAACGATTTTAACTTTTTTTGCAAATTTTAGGCTTAAAAGTTTGCAAAAATCGTATGTTGATAGTATTATATTGGAAAATGAGGGATAGGAAATGGAATTTTTTAGAAAACACCAAAAAATCATTATAGGGATAATCGCATTTACGTTTATTGCTTGGACTGTAGGTTTATTGATGCTTCCGTTAATGTTACGTTAAGGATAAATTTGTGAAAAAGATTTTTGCAAAAAAAGGAATAGTTTCACTGCTGTTAATTATTTTGACAGTTGTATTTTGTACTCCTTTTGCAATGGCATCTCAAGTTAAAACGAAAGAGCAAGCAAGACAAAAAATTAACCATTTAAAATGGCTAGAACGTATTGAGCATAACAAGTTGTATAAAAACCAACAAAAACTTGAAAGCACTGCTTCTAACTTAGAAACTTCTAAAAAGCAACTTTCTACAACCGCAAATGAACTTGCAAGCATGGAAGCACAGTTAAATGCGGCACTTGCTGAATATTCTGCTCTTGATTTTAGAATGAAAACAAGAATTAGAAAAATTTATAAATCGCAAAGAAAAGGATTCTTTGTGTTATTACTTTCTGCAAACGATTTCAACACTTTCTTGGACAGAATGTATTTTGAATCAAAAATCATTAAACAAGATTACTCAAGAATGAAAACAGCAAAAGAGAAAGCAAGAGAAATTGCTTTGTTGAAATACAGTATTGAAGAAAAGAAAAGAAATTTAGCACATTCAATCAAGTCTATCAACTATCAGCAACAATCAATTCAACGTGAAATTGCTCAAAACGAGAACATGATTCATAAATTACGTACGGATAGAGTTGCTTATGAACGTGCAGAAAAAGAATTAGCAAAACAATCTGCAAGTATCGGTACGATGATTAACCGTACAACAAAGAGCAAGGAAGACATATCTGTTTCATCAGGGTTTATTAAACCTATTGCGGGAAGAATTACTTCTCCATTCGGTTATAGAACTCACCCAATCTTTAACAGTAGAACATTCCACTCAGGTGTTGATATTGGAGGTCAATTCAGAGGTGCTGTTAGGGCTTCTAACTCCGGTAAGGTTATTTACACAGGTTGGTATGGCGGATATGGTAAAGTTGTTATTATTGACCATGGTTCTGTTAACGGCAAACCGACAACAACTTTGTATGCTCACCTTGATTCTATTTCTGTTTCAAACGGTGCGTATGTTTCAAAAGGTCAAACAGTCGGACGTGAAGGTACAACCGGTTACAGTACAGGTCCTCACTGCCACTTTGAGGTTCGTGTAAACGGTAAACCTGTAAATCCACTAAATTATATATAGGGGTATAATTTTGTCTAAAATTAAATATTTTATAACTTTTTTAATATTATCAATATCAGTATTGCCTGTTTTTGCGGTAGAAGAAGTTTTTCAGCAGGAACGTTCTTCCGGTTTAACTCAAATGTCCGATTACACAGGTGAAAACTTTTTTCGTTCAAAATATGATTTGGAAGAAGAACGTAACACAGAATTAGAACGAAATAAAAAGAAATATTATCAAGAATTTAGACCTGTACGAGCAGGAAGATTTAGTACCGGTTCAAAAACAATGCCTCCATTGAAAAAATTGAGAATGGGGATTAAAAAATACAATGCTGACAGAAAATTGAAAAATTCTGAGCAAAAAATGGTTGATTCAAACGGTGTTGTTATAGAAGATGAAAACGAAGTTATTACAGAGGAAGCCGCTGAAACTCAAGCGATGATTAGATGTAAAACTTTGAAATATTTGCCTGAACAAAATTTGTTGGAATCAACAGGAAATGTCAGAATAATTTTTCCTGACCAAAATACAACTTTGTACGCAAAAAGAATGACTTTCGATGAAACAAATCAAATTATTCAATTATATGATGATGTAAAAGTTGTTCGTGATGGAAGTGAAGTTTTTGGTGATTATATGAAGGTTGATTTAAATGAAGAATCTTCTTTCTTGAAAAATCCAAGAGCATCTCAGTTTAATATTAATATCGTTGCTGAAAATGGTTATATGTTTGGTGATACGATTATTTCTGAAAATGGTAAAATTACTTCAGAAATGGATAATATTTTAGACTTACGTTCTTCAGGTTTTGGTACGGATTTGCGTCGTATGATTATACCTAAAGAGGATATGTCATTTCTATTAAACGAAGCAAATAATCATAGATTATTAATGAAAGTTGACGAAATTAACATCAAAGCAAAAGGGGCTCACGATACAATTCAGTTAAAACACCCAAAAGTATATTCAAATAGTGGTAAAAAATTGTTATCTATGCCGTCAATGACATTCTATACAAATAAAGAACACAGTTATTTTGAAGGTAATTATCCTGAAGTCGGTTCATATTCAGGATTTGGTATGTTTGCTGGTCCTGGAGTTGTTTTGGAAACTCCATTTGGTTCAACATTAAAACTTTTGCCAACAATAAATTATAAAAGTAAACTAGGTTTTGGGGGTATTGCAAGATTTAAAAGTGGTACAAATAAAACAGATATTGCATATAATTCTGCCGCAAGCAAGGTTTTAATTGAGGGTTATCAACGTTTAGACGACCATTTGTTCTTACAATACGGATTAAATTCTTATATGGACAACTGGTTTATGGGCAGAAATTGGCTTGGTTACGGTGGTGAATTGCTTTATGAAAGAGGTTTTAGACATAAAGATTTTATGAAAGATAAATTAGATTTATCGTTCCGCCACAGAATTTCTGCCGGTATCTTCAAAGAAAATAATAAAAATCAGTCAAATAAATATTTTGAAGGTTATCACAATATGAGTACCGCAAGATTTAAGTATATGGCTGAATTAGATCAAAGAATTTACTCTATGTTTGGTGAAGAAAATCATGATTTGAGTGATAATTGGAAGCAATTTGACATCAATATAGTGGCTCAGGGTTCTGCGGCTTTATACGGTACAGGTGATACTCAATTTATTGGTAGAATTGGCCCGAGAATTTATACACAGTACAAACTTTGGCGACAAGAATTAGGATATTTCTTTACAGGTTATAGTGATGACTCTCCTCTTATTACAATGGATAATTACAGATACGGTCATTCAAATGTGTACGTAAGAGAATATTTGAGATTGCATAAATTTTTGACATTAGGGTTCTATGGTTCTTATAATTTAGACGATAATATTTTTGACTATCAATTCAACAGACGCTCTCAACTTAGAGAAGCAAGTTTCTATGTTGCATTAGGACCTGACGATTTAAAATTGAACATAGGCTATGATTTTATTCGTCAAAACACGTACTTTGGGGTTTCTGTTGCGATGAATACAAAAGGTTCTTCTGTAGAATACAAGAAAATGGAAATAAAAAATCCTGATGAATTAGGTAAAGCAAAAGGCGAAGAAAATTCTGTAGATGAGGATACTCATTTTGTAGCACCGCCAAGCCCATATCGTTCAAAGGCTGTTGTTGAAGAAATTGAAGATGCTTCAACAATTATGAAAGGTGAAAATATTTAATGAAAACAAGAAAAGAATTAGAAGATTTATTAATTAAATATGGTCGTTTAATGGGTAATAAAAATTTAACTCCGGGAACTTCCGGTAACATGTCTTTTCGATATGGCGACAAAATTTTAATCACCGCATCAGGAACTGCAAACGGATTTTTAAAACACGACGATTTTAGTTTAATTGATTATGACGGAAACGCAGTAGAGGACGAAGTTAAAAAGCCGTCTAGTGAAAAACTTTTGCATACTGCAATTTATAGAAAAAGACAAGATTTGAACGTTATCTTGCATGTTCATTCTCCGTTTTTGTGTACATTTGCATCTGCCGGAATTGAGTTAGATAAGCCGGTTATGGCAGAGATTACTTATTATTTTGGTAAAATTCCACTTGCAGAATATGCGTTGCCGTCAACAAGAAAATTGGCAGAAAATACGGTTAAATTTTTTGATGAATATGATGCAGTGTTAATGGCAAATCATGGTTTTGTAGTTGCTTCAAAAACAATAGAAGATGCATATCAAAAATTAGAACTTGCAGAATCTTATGCTCAAGTTGTATTTAATACTCACCTGATTGGTGGTGCAAAACTGCTTACAGATGCACAAAAAAAAGAAATTTTGGCACTAAGAAATTAATTTTTTGACTTTATCGTCGGCAAATTTTTTAAAATTTTCACCTCAGGCGAAAGAATGTATGTTTTTATTACGTTTGTTTTAACTTTTTTTTGAGGTGGTATTGGGTTTGTTTGATAATTAATATTCACAATATAATTATATATTTTAATTATGTTAAGTTTCATCGGTATTTTGTATTTTATTTGGTTATTTTTTGGTAAAATAAAACTTAGTTACAGGTCAGAAATATGAATTTAAAGCAAAAAATAATATTGATTGCAGTAATTATTTTATCTGTAATCGTGATAGTTTTAGTAAATACTTGGAACAATAGCCGTTCTGAGTCTGATGGATTGCGTACTTACGCTGAGGCTTTGGAGTATTATAAAGATAAAGATTATCATAAAGCATATAAATCTTTTGGAAAGGTTTCTCCAAAATCAACTTTAAAGCCTGCGGCAATTTACCGTCAAGCAAGATGTGCTGAGATGATGCAGTCAAATAAGTTGGCTACAAAACATTATAAACAATTGATTTGGCGTTATCCAAACTTTACTTTGTCTATAAGAATTAAATATTTAATTGCTCAAAATATATATGAACATTCACCAAAAAGAGCAAAACGACACTTTTTATCAATAATAAAAAAATATCCAAATAGCGAATATGCGATTGCTTCAAAATATTATTTAGGTTTAATTCAAGTAAGAGAACTTGAGGGAGTTACAAATCAAACTAGATTGGCTTTGGATATTCAAAAGGCTGAAGATTATTTTAAGGCATATTTAAAAGATGCACCTGCGGGTCGTTATGCAATTTACTCTATTAATAAAATAAAAGAATTAAACACCAATACTTTAAATGGCGAAGATAATTTGATTATTGCCCGTTCTTATTATGCTTTAGGTGAATTTGAATTGGCTGAAAAACATTTGAATAATACAAATGTTGCTTATAGTTGGTGTGATATAGTAAAAAATTATTATGAATTAAGAAATTATGCAAAGGTTAGAGAATTTACCGAAAAAGGTATTTCTATGTATTCTCAATACGTAGAAAAAGAGGATTTGTATAAAGCCGTTGATTTGTATTTGCAAACTCAAACAGGCAATAAAAATTCTGCAATCAGTCATTTGAGTACTCTTGTAAAAGGTAAAGACGGTGAAGATTATATCACTTACTTAACTTGTAAAAATTCTCCGATTGAGTTTAGAGATACTTGTTATGCCGATTTGTATAACAGATTTCCAAAAGGGCAGTTTGCCGCTGATGCTCTTTCAAATGTTATGTATTCGAATATTAAATATGAAAGATATACAACAGCAAAGAAATTAGGTCAAGAGCATTTGAAAAAATTTCCAAAAGTAAATTCAACTCCATTTGTTTTATTTTGGTTAGGAAAAGCAGAAGAACGTTCAAAAAATTATGAAGAATCGAGAGTTTATTATAAAAAAATAATGAAGAATTATCCCGATTCATATTACTCATATCGTGCATATGTAGATATGTACCGAATAGCCGATGCTTTGATAGTAAAGGATTTGATAGAAAAACCTGTTGTGTTCCCTTATGAACAATCAAAAGACGGTAATTTAGTTATCAAATTAGCATTGTTAAAAGATTACGGACTTGTTAACGAATTGTGTAAAAACGATAAATTTGTACAAAGTTGGCTTGCGTATGAAAAAGGTGATTACAATACCTCTGTTGTAATGGCAAGAGATGCAATGGATAAATTAACTGTAAAACCTCCAAAAACAGACTTTAGATGGAGATTAGTGTACCCGATTCATTATTATAATGAGGTTAAAGAATTTACTTTGAATAATAATCCGGTCTTGTTGTTGTCTATTATAAAAGAGGAAAGTCATTTTGACCCGAAAGCAGTTAGTGGTGTTGGTGCAAAAGGTTTGATGCAGTTAATGCCTACAACTGCAAATGAGGTTAAAAATTCTTACGGATTGACATTTACTGACCAAAACTATTTGTTTAATCCAAGAAACAATATTCAATTGGGCAGTATGTATTTTTCTCAATTGAAAAAGTGGAATGATAATAATGAATTTTATGCTGTACTTTCATATAATGGTGGTTCCGGCATGGTTAGAACTTGGAGAAATACTTTGACATATCAAGACAGAGATGATTTTTTAGAACAAGTTCCATATTCAGAAACTCAGACATATTTGAAAAAAGTTTATAAAGCATACTGGAATTACGCAAGAATATATGGTGAAGAATAGACTGAGCATAATTTTGTTTGTCATACCTTGATAATAAAGTGAATTTTGCTGTCCTTAAGTTTGGAAAATTTACTTACAAATTTCCAATTATTAATAATTGTAAAAACGATTTAAAATCGCTGAAATCCAGCGATAATTTTAATAGAATAGAATAGAATAGAATAGAATAGAATAGCCGTATTGCGACCCTTTTTAAAAAATGTTATAATAGAAAACACATCATTTTTTTGGAGTTTTGATTATGAAAAAGATTTTAGCATTTACCTTAGCAGAAACTCTTATTGTAATGGGGGTTATTGGTATTGTGTCAGCATTGACACTTCCAAACTTGAATTCATCAACCGGTGAAAAAGAAAAAATTGTTAAAGTAAAAAAGATTTATCAAAATCTAACAGATGCATTTGGTCGTGCTCAAGCCGTTTATGGACCTATTGATGAATGGAAAACTCTTGATGCAAATGTAGGTGCACAAATAACCCGTTTTGGAGAAAGAATATCTGAATTTATGAAAGTATCAAAAACTTGCGGAATTCAAACAAACATGGGATGTTTTTCAAATAAAAATCTCAAATATGTAGATGGAACTAGTATTGGTTCTAGTTATGAGCAAAATACATCCTATAAATTTGTTCTTGCTGATGGTACCGCTATTATCATAATGCCTTTAGGTATTATTTCCGTCGATATTGATGGACCAATTAAGGGGCAAAATCAAGTTGGTACGGATATATTTACATTTTTGTATGATGAAAAAGGAAATGTTTCACCGTATGGTCCAGGTTCAGGTGGCTTTTCTGAATATTTACAGGGTTCTTTTTCTATTATGAAAAATGGTTATATGGCTTCTTCTTGGATTATTAATTATGACAATATGGACTATTTAAAATTAACAAGTGCAGGTAAGTGTCCAAACGGAACAACTCCAACTGAACAAAATCCAAGATGTAAGTAGTGAGTTTTAGAATAATTTTGAAAGTAGTATTTTATCCTCGTATTAAATGGTAATTTACTATTAACTAAACTACACTTCATTACTTCAATAACATACAATCGCCATAGGAGTAGAATTTATATTCGTGTTCAATAGCCTCTTTATATGCTTTGAATATAAATTCTTTACCTTCTAAAGCACTTACAAGCATCAATAATGTTGATTTTGGCAAGTGAAAATTTGTTATCAAATTATCTACAACTTTAAATTCATAAGGCGGGTAAATAAATAATTGAGAGGCTGATTTGCAAGCCTTGATTTCGCCAAATTGTTGATATGCAGTTTCAAGTGTTCTAACTGATGTTGTGCCAACAGCAACCAATTTTTTGCCTTTTGCTTTTGCGTTATTAATTTTATCCGCAGTTTCTTGTGAAATTTCAAATTCTTCTGAATCCATTTTGTGGTCTAAAACATTTTCGCATTTTACAGGTCTAAAAGTTCCAAGACCTACTGTCAAGTTTACATAAACAATTTCAATTCCTTTTTTTGCAAGTTTATCAAGTATTTCTTGCGTAAAATGTAACCCCGCAGTCGGTGCTGCAACTGAACCTTCATTCTTCGCATAAACTGTTTGATAACGTTCGTAATCTAATGATTTACGTTCGTCATCTGTCATTTTTCTTTCAATATAAGGCGGAAGCGGAATGTTTCCGACTTTATCCAAAATTTCGTAAAGTATTCCGTCGTAAATCAATTCAATAAGCCATTTTCCGTCGCTAAGATTTTCTAGTGCTTTTGCTTTTAGGCAATCTGCAATCTTAATTTCCGTACCCTCTTTGATTCTTTTTGAAGGTTTTATAAGTGCTTCCCAAGTCTTATTTCCCTTGTCTTTAAGCAAGAAAATTTCAATCAAAGCACCGGTTTCTTTGTAGCCAAAAAGACGTGCAGGGATAACTTTTGTATTATTTAAAACAAGAATACAATTTTCGTCTAAATAGTCAACAATGTCGTAAAAATGCTTATGTTCAATAGTTTGAGATGCCTTATCAAGCACCATCATTTTACATTCATCACGTTTTTCACTTGGTGTTTGAGCAATTAATTCTTCAGGTAAATCGTAATCAAATTCACTTACAAGCATTTATTCTTTATTTTCAACCTTTTTTGCTTTTGCAACAACACTGTCATCAATTTTTTCTTTTTTCTTTAAATCTTCCATTTCAAGTTGTTTGTTGATAACAACAGTTTGGATAACTTGAATAATGTTGCTTGAAATCAAGTATAATAGAACACCGGCAGGGATTGGAATGAATACGAATGTTGCTGTCAACATAATTGGCATAAATGTATTCATGGATTTTTGAATTGCCTCTTGTGCAGGGTCTTGATTTTTTGTTTTTGTAGTTGCCATCATAATTTTTTGAGTGGCAAACATTGTTAAACCGAATAATACAATTAAAATCAATACGTCATAGTGCAAAGAACTGTGGTTTGCTTTTGTTGGGTAATTTGCAACTAAAAGACCGTCTTTTCTTTCAAATTTAATTAATTCTGTTTCTTTTGTTTGAACGTCAGTTACAGAAATCTCTGCTTTTTGAATTTTATCAAGTTGGCTGAATTTTAAATCTAAGTTATCAAGGCTGATTTTGAAATCAACAGGTTCTCCGGGTGTTAATTCACCTTGAATTTCAACCGCTTTATTTGGTTTTGTTATTTTAACATTTTCAAGAGTTTCTTTGTCTAAGAACACTTTTGCAGTTTTACCAGCAATGAAAGTATCGTATTTTGAAATACCAAAAACTCCGTCATTTGAAACGCCGGCATTAGTTTTTAATGTTGCATCAAGTCTGTTAATGAATAAAAATGGTGAATCTCCTGCAATTTGAATGAATTGAGGGCTCATTAATGCTGAATATAACAAAATGAATATTGGCATTTGAATTAACAATGGGAAACAACCTGCCATTGGGTTGAATTTGTGTTCTTTGTAGAACTCCATCATTTTTTGTTGCATTTGTTGAGGGTCATTTTTGTAACGTTCTTGAATTGCTTTCATTTTTGGTTGAAGAATTTGCATGGTTCTCATTGAACGTTGTTGAGAAACACCCAATGGCCACAAAGCAAGTCTTACCAAAACTGTTAATAAAATGATACCAACACCGAAACCACCAATGATTGATAGTGATTTAAGTATTTCGATAGTGATTGTTATAAAATCCATAATTAATTTCCTTTACCAGTTGTAAACTTAAAAAAAAGAACCGTCATAGGACGGTTCTTTTTAAAATGGTCGGGATGACACGGTTCGAACGTGCGACCCCTTCGTCCCAAGCGAAGTGCGCTACCAGCTGCGCTACATCCCGTCGCCATTTCTTGATTAAATTTTATAATAAAGAAACTTATTCGTCAAGCATTATTCTTTGATTACTTCAATTTCTTCATAATCTGTTAAATATGGAATATGTTCCTTTGTTATGATTTCTCCGGGAAGTAAAATAGCAATCCCCGGAGGACATTCTGCTATTACTTCTCCTGAAATTCTTCCAATGGCATCTTCTTTTTTTACAATTTCTTTATCCATATAAAATGCTTCACGAAGATTATATTTTATATCCGGAGTTACCATTGGCATGTGTTTTTTGTTTTCCAAGTGGTAAATATCAGAATAATCAGTATTTGTAATTTTTTCTAAGCAATCTGCAAGGTATTTGATTTCAGAACGTTTATTGCCTAAATTTACAAGCATTAAAGCACCAATATCAGATGCACTTTCAACTTCAATATTAAAATCAATTTCCAAAATAGATTCTAAACGTTTTCCTGATAAACCATCGACTTTTACAAAAACTTTCGTGATGTCAGTTTTGAAACCAAAATCGGTTTTTAGTTGGTGGATATGTTCCATTTTATCAATTCTTTTTCTTAAATATTTAGCATTTTTTACTGCTCTTTCGATTTGTTTTTTACCGTTTTCTCCGGATAAATTTGCACGAGCCGCATCTAAACTTGCAAGCAAAATTAATGACGGACTTGTTGTGTGAAGTAATTTTAATGCTTTTTCTATTTTTTTAACATCTAATTTCGAATTGTGTGCGATATGAAGCATTGAACTTTGGCTCATGCTTCCACCGGTTTTATGTAAAGACTGAACAACTGCATCTGCACCTAATTCTAAAGCCGGTGTCGGTAAAGAGTCGTTGAAATTCCACAAACTACCATGTGCTTCGTCTACAATCAATGGCACATTATATTTTTTACAGATTTCACTAATTGATTTAATATCTGATACGACACCTTCGTATGTTGGGTTTGTAATCCAAACAGCACCAACATCTTCGGTTGTTTTTAATAAATTTTCTATTTTTTCAGGATTAATGCAACCCCATAAACCCCAATCTTCAAGTTTTTCAGGGATAAGCCATACAGGTTCTGCACCTGAAATAATCATGCCGGTTAAAAGTGAACGGTGGCAATTGCGATTTGTAATTATTTTTTGCCCTTTTCTTGTAACGCTCATTGCGAGTGCAAGATTACCGACGGTCGAACCGTTTAGCAAAAAAAATGTTCTTTGAGCATTAAAGGCTTGCGATGCAAGGTCTTCTGCTTCTTTAATAGCACCGGTTGCAGGGTGAAGTGTTCCGAGGTTATCAAATTCATCTGTTGTATCAACTTTTAGTGCTTTTGTACCTAAAAGTTTTTTAAAAGCCTTTAAAGTTCCGTTTCCTCTGGTGTGTCCCGGAATATGAAATTGATATGACGGATTGTCGTAGGCTTTTTGTAAAGTTTCGACAATTGGTGCTTTTGGTTCGTTTTTTATATTTTTTTGTTCTTGTGCATGTTTTTGCATTTATATTTCCTTAAATTAACTAGAATATTACAAAAAAAGTGTTTCTTTTGCAATATGTTTTTGCGATAATAGAATAAAGATGAAAAACTTTTTATTATTAGGGATTATCTCATTTTTATTTTTTGTTTCGCCGGTAGCAATCGCTGACGAGGCTGTTTATCTTGCAATTCAAGATATAGAACCTGCTTTTTCTGAAAAAATTAACTTAGATTTGAATACAGAAGACTCTACTTTAGACAATACTGAACAAATTTATAATGAGGGTGAAAATTTTATACCTGAAGAAGTAAAAACTCCCCGAAAAGCCGAAAAACCTTTAGAGGCTGAAATTGAATATGACATAATGTATGAAAGAACTCCGGTTTTTTCAGAATATACTTCTATGAAATTTGAAAAAGGCCCGATTGAGAAATTTAATCCATTTTTCGCATATCAAGGGCAATTCAAATTTGATTTTTTGAATACAAAATACAATACTAAATATTTAAATCCTACAACTGAACTTGCTTTGAACGGAAAATTCAGAAATCAACCTATTTATTTTAATTTTATTTTGAATTTTTTACCCGAAGACGGTTACAATTATTTCCAAACAATGTTTAAAGACGACTTTATAACATTTAAATATATTCCTAATAACGATATTGTAATTGGTAGTTTTAGAACTCCAATTGGTGTAGAAGGTGGTACAAGCGGGTATACTTTACCATTTATTGCTCGTTCTCAAATTTCCAGAAATTTTGGTTCTGTACGTGGTGTGGGTGCAAAACTTATGGGAGATTACAGTTTAGTTGAATATAATATTGGTGGAACAAGTTCCGATAGAATGCTTTCAAAATTCATGCCGGGGGCGGAATTTAATGGCTGGATAAATTTTAAACCTTTGGGAAAAACTGATGGAAGGTATGGTGCATTAAAAGTTGGTGGCGGACTAAATGTCGGACATCGTGATTTTGATTATAATGTTGCAGGTGCGTTTGTTTCTTATAAGTTTAGAAAAATTGCTTTAGAAAGTGAATATGCAATTTCAAATGGTTCAAATGGACTTACCGGTTTAACTCAAAACAAGGCACAAGGACTTTATACAACTTTGTCTTACAATATAACTAAAAAACTTCAAGTATTAGCAAGGTATGATTATTTTGATGCGGATAGAACTAATTCCGGAAATAAAAGTACTGAATGTACTGCGGGGTTAAATTATTACATTAAAGGCAGTGCTTTAAAACTTATGCTTAACTATACATACCGTCATTCAAACATAGAAGCATCTTCAAACCGTATAATGTTAGGCACTCAACTTTTATTATAATCATCTGTTTTTTTAATCTAAAAATCTCTGTATTACATGTGTGAATTGAATTACAACATGTTTACATTTCTTAATAATTAATTTAAAAAAGGCAATTATTTTTTAATGAAATACTTTATATAGATACGAGAGATAATTTAGAGAGTAAATAATGACACCAATTAACGCACAATTTAATACAGCATTATTTATGTTAAACGCTTTAAACAGTGTTTCATCATCTAATACTTTCTCAGCATTTGATAATAGTGTTTTTGGCGGATTTTCTTCATTCAACACATTTGGTTCAATGACTCCAAGTTTTAATGTATTTGGCTTCTTATCAAACTTCAAAATGCCTGCGATGAACTTCAACTTCTCATCAACAACAACTACTCAAATGCCAACTTTCAACTTTGGTTCTTTTGGTACAAACGTAAGTACTCGTTTAACATCAAATAGAGCACAAAACGCAGTTTCATTAGCAACTTCTCAAATCGGTGTTAGAGAAAATGGTTCTTCAAACGATAGCATTGATATCAGAAGATATAAAAACGGTTCAAAAGACGCTAATCCATGGTGTGCATCATTTGTTTCTTGGTGCTATGGCAGAGGTCAAAACGGTAACAACTCTAAAACTTTTGGTTATGATGCATCAACTCAAAGTATCAGAGCAAAAGCAATGAGAGCAGGTAAATACTCATCTAAAGATTCTGGTTATGTTCCTCAAGTCGGCGACATCGCAATGTGGAGATACAGTTCTTCTTCAGGACATGTTGGTATCGTATCAAAAGTTAATCCTGATGGTTCTTTCGAAACTATCGAAGGTAACTGTGATAACAAAGTTCAAAGAGTTACAAGAACTAGAAGTGCTAATGGTTTCGACGGTTTTGTAAGAATGAACGAATGGTTACAAGCATAATCAATAAAATTAATAAAGAAAGCGACTGAGGTATCGGTCGCTTTTTATTATACTTATATATATATTAAATAATTTATTGCAAAGAAAAAGCCTTACATGCTTTTTGTAAGGCGATTGAATTAGTGTACATGCATGTTATATCCATGCTTTCGGGCATGGCAACCATGTTTAATTATCTTAACAATTATGTTTTAGATTTATGTGATAAAATCTTTTTATGAAGATTTCTAATGGTATTTTGATTACAACAGACGATATAAAAATCGCTTATAATCATTTTAACGCCGGACATAAAGAGGTTGTTATTCTTGCTCATGGGTGGTTTATGAGTAAAGATTCAAAAGCCTTTTTGAAAATGAGTGAAGATTTTAGTAAATATTACGATGTAATTTGTTTTGATTTTCGAGGACATTGTAAAAGTTCCGGATTATATACATTTGGTGCAAGAGAAACGAAGGATTTGTCTGCGGTTGTTGATTATGCAAAAAAACAGTACGATAAAGTTTATTTAATAGGTTTTTCTCTTGGGAGTTTAATTTCTATAAATTATTGTGCAAAAAATAGTGATGTTGATAAATTGATTGTTGTAAGTGCTCCTGTTTCGTTTGAAAAGATTGAAAATAATGTATTTAGTCCGAATGCTTTTATTCCAACGTTGAAAAAATTTGAATTAAAACGTTGGTTATCAATTAGGTTTAATTCACCGTTTTTGAAAAAGCCTAAGCCTATAAAACAGGTTAGAAAAATTGAAATTCCTGTGTTTTTTATTGCAGGAGAAAGTGATCCTATTATAAAATGTTGGCATAATAAAAAATTATTTTCAGTAGCAAAAAATCCAAAAAGAGAACTTATAATAGAAAAAGGAAAGCATGCAGAAGATTTGTATTTAGAAAAGAGTGAAATTTTTATGAATGCTTGTTTAAAATGGTTGGAAAGTGGTGAAAAGTGTCAGAATTAAAAAATAAGTTTGATTTTTATATTAGAGAAAAAACTAAATTTTCCAGAAAAAATTATTCTTCAACACCTCAAAATGTTTCTGATTTAGTTCCCGCATCAGAGTACGATTTGACAATTTTGAAAAAAGATATTACAAGACAAAATTGTAAAGAAAATTTGTATGTTTTGGATATTTTAGATAAGTATTTTAAGATTTATCCGTCAGAAAATTTAAAAGTTTTAGATATTGGTTCAAAAAATTGGAATTATGCAAAAGGTGAATATATCTTTTTTAATCATAACTGCCATCATTTAGAAATGACAGGGGTTGAGTTAGATGCATATCGCTTATGTTGGAATTTGTTTAGTAGATTTGAAATTGCCAGATATAATATAAAATACTTACCTTTTACAAATTACATTGCAGATGATTTTTTGAACATTAATGGTAAATTTGATTATATAACTTGGTTTATGCCTTTTGTTGGAGAATATCAGCATAAGTGTTGGGGATTACCTATGAAGTATTTTAATCCGCAAAAAATGCTTATGCATGCAAAAGAATGTTTAGTTGATGGTGGGGCGATGTTTATTGTAAATCAAGGCGAAACTGAATTTTGGCTTCAAAAACAACTTTGCGAGGATTGTGGGCTTGCGTATAAAGAAATTGGAGTTATTTCTAGCGAATATTCTTTCTACAAATATCCTCATTATGCGATGATTGTTTTTTAGCAAATGAAAATTTATGATATAATTTTGAAAAAGGAAAATTTTATGAAGAGAATATTAGTGTTATTTGTTGTTGTTTTTTTATCAACTTGTTGTGCTTTTGCAGCAAAATATAAAGTTAATAACTCTGGAGTAGTTAAAAGTAACGGAAATCCTGTAAAACAGCAAATTCCGCAAAATAATCCTTTTAATGTGTATCAATCATCAAATTATATTGCTTCAAATTCTGTAAATTCAATGCAAGTGAATACAATTGAAATTGTTATGGACTATTCAGGAAGTATGGCTTCGTGGATTAATCAAGCAAAACAAGCGATGTCAAAAATTATGTCGCAAATTCCGGGTTCTGTAAGTGTTGGATTTAGAGTTTTTGGACATAATTATTCAGGATTAAATCCTGATTCTCCGGATACTTTAGCACAAGTTAAAAAAGTTGTAAAAAAGAACGGTAAATATCAAGTTGTTTCAGAAAATCAAAATTATTTTCTAGGTTCAACATTAGGTGCTTGTTCTGCAACCTCTCAAGTTGCAAGTATTACTCAAAATAATACTAATGGTATTTTAAGAGGTATGAATTCAACTAAAGTTGGTGGTGCAACTCCATTAGTTTTCGCTTTGGATAGAGCAGTGAACAAGGACTTTGCAGGACTGGAAAAATCTTCACCTAAAAAAATTGTTTTGATTACAGACGGTGGAGAAAACTGTGGTGGCGACCCTTGTGCTTTTGCAAAAAATTTAATGTCGCATAGAAACGATGTGCATATTGATGTGGTGCTTGTTGCAGGTGGTTTTGACAAATTATCTTGCCTTGCAAAATCTACAGGTGGAAAAACTTATAGAGCAAATAGTTTGAATGATTTTTCAACAGTTTTAACTCAATCTATGAAAAGTCAACCTCAACAAATTCCTCAAACTCAAGCACCTACACAACAATACGAATTTTACGGGAATTAGTTTAGAGAAACTTCAAATGCACCGTTTTGCATTTTTACATGCAGTTTTAACACTGAATTTGTGTTAAAACCTTGTGGTGGTGCATTAAATGACGAAGTCTGACGAAGTGCATTGTAAACAACTTCATTTAAACTGTCATTATCTGAAATGTATCCTGCTTTTTTGTCAATTAATACCCCGTTGCTTGCTACTCTGAATGTAAATGAGCAACTTCCGTCGCCTACAACTCTGGCGAAATCTATTTTTGAGGCAATATAATTTCTTAAACGAACTTTATATTTTCCGATTTCTTGTGGATTTGCACTAACTGTTTTGGGTTGAGTTGTTTGAGTGTTAGTTTTAGCCACCGGAGTTGAGGATTTTGTCGGTGTAGAAGGCTTTTTTTGTGTTTGTTGTTTATTTTGTTTTACGGAATTATTTTTTTTTATTTCTTTTGATTTTGCTTCTTCTTTTTTAGATACAGGAAGTTCAACTTTTGATTTTTCTTGTATAATTTTTTCAATTTTTGGTTCGGGATTTTGAGTTACAATGTTTTTAGGGGCTGTGTTATTCCATATTTTATCGATTTCAGGAATGTTTTGAGTCTGTTTTACTTCTCTTTGTTGAGTAGTTTCACTATCTATCTGTGCAGATTTACAAGGGAAAAATACAATTATTAACGAAATCACAACGCATATTGTAAAAATTACCCACGCAAAAGTGTCAATATCAGAATGTCTTTCTTTTTTTACGATTTTTGCCTTTTGGGTTTCTGGTTTATCAACAATAGGCTGAGAAATCTGTTCTTTTTGTTCAGAAATTACCTTTGGTGCTTCTGCTTTTTGGTCAGGTTCTGTATTTTGAACCTTTTTAACCTGTTCAATTTTTTCTTCTTTATGAACAGAAATTTCTTGAACGTTTTTTTCAAGTTTAGTATCTTCCGATTTTTCTATGATTTCGTCAAATGTATCATTTCCGCAATCACAATAATCTGGCTTTACTTCGTATTCGGTTTGACATTCTTTGCATCTAAACATTTTTTATCTCGCTATCTTTTTACTATTTCTGTGTCGTGAAAATCTTTTGGTGTACTGTATTTCACTTTTGATGAAATTTTCATGCCTCCGGTCGCTGTAGTTGTTGTTCTGTTTGTTCCTTTTGGAAAATCTAAAAGAGAGCGACCTTGAAAACTTCTAATTACAGGCGACATATATTGAATTGCATAAGGCGTGTATGCAGGATTTTCTGACCAAGTTTGAACATTAGAAACTTTTCCATATTTGTCAACATCAAAACTATATTTGAATACAGTTCCTTGTGGTAGCATTGGAAGTTGTGTTTCTTTCATAATTTGGTTTTGAATATTTGAACGCCAAATATTCCATTGAATTTCTTCCGATGATTGCGTATTTTTTTGAATATTTTGTACCTTTTTTGGCTGTTCAACTTTTTTTACTTGTTTTATTTCAGATTTTTGATTATTTTTAACAGGCTCTTTAATGGTTTTTTGAACAGGTTTTTGAATTTTTTCTTTTATTTCTGTTTTGTCAAGAGGTTCTACATCTTTTGTTTTTTTATGAGTTGAGGTTGTTACAGTTGGAAGTTCCTGAATTTTCTTTGTTTCAACCTTATGTTCAACTACTTCATAATCAGAATTATAAATCAGCATATTTTTATGCATCTGCGGTTTTGTAAAACAAATGCACAAGGTTAAAATAACTGTAATTATTAATGATATTTTAAAAAATAATCCGTAATTCATTTTTCTAGTTTATTTTTGCTATTAATTCTTCACAAGCGTAAGTTTCAAATGAAGTTGAACTTAATTTATATGTTTCAGCAATCAAGATAGCCGTTGGTACAAGTGCTGCAAGCCCGCTCAAAATCATACCCATAAGGTTTGAATCAAGTGTTTGCATAAAGTATGAAACGTTCATTGTAAATTCAATAAAGATGATTATTCCTCCGATAATGAAAGATTGACGCATTTCTTTATCAAGTTTTCTTGCACCTTCAAGACCAATAATTTCAACGCCATGTTGAAGATAGTTGCTAAATCCGTCTTTTTTAAGAACGTTAGAAGACTGGATTTTTTTGCCATTTGTAAAGGCATTAGTGAAAGCAAAGAATGCAAAAATAATCATTATTGATGCTAAAACTAAGAATACAGGGCTAAATCTTAAGCCTGAAACTCTAATCCAACCTGCGGCTTCAGGAAAACACATTGCCAAAGTGTTTGAAACACCATAAGCCAAAAACGGTGCTGTACAAACCCCTAGTGCAATTTCTCCGATAGATTTGATTTGAAGTGTGAAAATTTTGTCTTTGATATTTTGAATTTTAATTGAACTTAAGTTGTTTACATAACGTTCAATCCATTGTTGATATTCTTTTACAACCTTTTCGAAATCTTCTCTGTATTCAATTTTGTCTAAACTGTTTGATAATTCAACATTATTAAATTTAAAATATCCGCAAGTCATTGCAAGTGTTACACTTGTTCCAACGAAGAAAAGTGAGATTAATACTGCAAAAATCGGCATTGTGTTTGGTGTCATATAATATAAAACATTAATTAAATATATAGAAATAAAGAAAATTGCTGATAGTACAATCATAAATTTTTCACCGATTTTTGAAGAAATAGAATCCTCATCGTTTTTGTTTTGTAAAAACAAGAAAATGCCTTGTTTTAATGTTAAACCGATACCGTAAATTATTAGCATGTATATGAAAATTAATTTTAAATTTGTAGGCATTTGTAATACATTTCCCGCATCTTTTAGAGGTAAGCCTAATAAGTAGTTTGATACTCCAAAAGCACAAACAAGTGAAACGACTAATAAAGCAATATGAAGCAATATTCCACCTTTTGAGTTCATTGACAATTTGTGTTTTAAGTCGTTTATTTGAGAAGAAGTTTCTTTGTTAATTGCAATTCTTGCTTGTTCTAATTCAGATTTTCTTTTTTCTAATTTTAACATTGCAGATGCGTTAACATTGTTTCCGTACAAGTCTTTTAAGTCTTCTTCGGTCAAGTTTTCTTCTGCAAGATTTGTATTGTGAGAAGAACCGATAATTTTTACTGTGATAAATTCATCTGTTCCGTCAATCATAATTTTGCAGATTTTTTCAACTTCTAATTTTGCAGGAAGTGGTTTTCCTTTGAATAAAAATTTATTGTTATTAAATTGGTTCAAAACGGTGCATTTGTTTGCTTTTTCGTCATATTGAACAACCAGCATACAGTCAAAATCGACGTCTAATTTGAAATCAAATCCGTCTTTAGAACATATATTTACAAGTTCTTTATCAGAAAAAGTTCTTTCTGTGTTTTTTGTAATAATAGTAAAAGCCATTTTTTTACTCCTATCTTCCGATTGCTTCTAAAAATCTTCTTTGAGCCTTTTGTGCATTTTGCTCGTTTGCAATAATAAGTTTAGTTTCGCCTAAAACAGGGTTTAATTTTGTTTTAACTAAATCAAGTTTTTCAGGGTGAGCATAAACGAACATCATTGCTAATTCAGGGATATATTGTTTTACGGCATTAATATTTTCCGGTAAAGTGTCCCAATTAATTTGTTTTTCAATAGCACCTTCATTTTCTAAATCGCCAATAACAACAATAGCAGGAATAAATCCTTCTTTTTTCATTGTTAAACAGTGTTCTAAAGCCTTTTTAAGAGCCTCGCCGTATGCAGTTCCGTAATCTTTTTCATCATATTTTGTGAAGGCTTCAACGGCTTTTGTAATTCCCATAGAATCACTTGCTGAACCTTCGTATATTAAATATGATTTTTCTGAAACTTTCAAAATCTTAACTTCATCTTCAGGGTCTAAAATAGAGCAAAGTGATTTTAGATACTTAATTTCCTCCGGTAATTTTTCTTGGTTTGATGCAGAAGAATCTACAACAAATATAATTGCCGATTTGTGAAAGTCGTCGACTTTGATATTTTTTGCGACAATAAATATTAATTTTCCGATTATTGCTATTGCTAAAATTAGTAATCCGATTGTGATTAATCTTTTGTTATTCATTTTATTTTCCTTTATTTTTTTAATAACTAAGAACCACGTTAAGCGGTTTTGTAAGTTTTATTTCAAGTTCTGTGAATGTTGGAATTTCTGCATCAATTCCTTTGTCTGCGGTATTTTTAAGTATTGCACCACCAGCACCAATTCCTGCTCCGATTGCGGTCGCAACTCCGGTACTGGTGTCCGATGATAATAAACCTATAAGTAATCCGCTTAATGCACCTAATATAGCCATTCTTGCTGTTTCAGTCATTACATTTTCAAATTTGCCCTCGTTTGTTACTGTAAAATCAATTGCTTCTGTAGAAAGGTTATAAATTTTGCCTTCAGGAGTTTGAACCTTGTCAAAATTAATAACAACACGTCCGTTTACAGAACCGTAAGTTGCGTGTCTTGTTTTTGTAAGATTTCCTGTAACAATACTTCCTTGAGAGGCAATTAAGTGTCCGTTATATGTCCAATTTTCTGTTAAAACGGCAGTAACCAAATCCCCGACACTTGCATTTTGGGTGTTTATTGGAGATTGTAAGTAAGCATTAAAAGTTGAACCTTTTGCAACTTGACCTACATAACCTTGTAGTACTGTGTTATTTGGTTTTCTTACTCGAGTTGCAGAAGTTGTCGGAGAAACTTGTTGTTGTACTTGTTGTTCTGAAAAATCATAATTGTTTGTTGTATTTGTTAAAATTTTCTGTGCTTGTTTTTCAAAAGTTGCGATATGCATATCGTTGTGCGATTGCTCAAAGATAATATTGTGTTGTTTTAAAAGTTTTTTTATTTCTTTATCAATTTTATTATTTTTGTCTGATTGAAAATAGTAAAACACATTATTGCTACTTGTTTGTAGAATCACAAGAGCATAATTTTCACCATTGTTTGATAAAGCCAAATATGGATTTGTTTTTCTTAAAGTGAATGATTTATCTTTGTTAATTCCTTGTTGCACAAGGTTTTGCAAAGTTTCTTTTCTTGTATTTTTTACAAAGTAAAGATTATTTACAGCAAAACAAGCCTGTGTTGAAAGCAGGTATAGTGTGCAAAGAATAGATGTTATAAATTTTTTCATTAATTAGTCTTTTCTTGAAGTTTTGTGGTAGTTGTTTGTTTTGTTGTTGTTACTGAACCATCGTCATTGAATTTAATGAAGTAGTCAATAACATCGATAGAAAAAGGTTTGTGTTGTATTGGTTTTGCAAAGCATAAACCAATAGTAACGATGAAAGTAACACTTAATAGGGCAATAGCAAAGTTTTTTCTGTTTTTGCTTACTGCAAAAAGTCCAACAATAACTGCGATGGCTATTAAAAGTGTAATTAAACCTGTAATCATATAAAATCTTTCCCTATTGTAATTATTATAGATTTAACAAAGTTTGATTACATAAAAAAACAAAGATTTTTTAACAATAATTAACTTAGGCCTATTTCTGAATGCTTTGTTCAATCATTTTTTGCATAAAATAATTAAAATCTTCGTCGGAAACAACTGCTTTTGGGTCGTTATGATACTTGTTTGCTAATTCTTGTGAGATATTTTCGAAGTTGCGGTTTGTATTTTGAGGAATTTCTATTTTGTCAGTATCTGATGTTTTTTGTCTAACTTTTTGTTGGACATTTTCATCTGAAGATGCCTGTTCTTTTTTTACAGGCTGGAACTCTATTTTTTTTGTATTGTTTTGAATTTCGTTTGAATAAGTAAAAACTTGCTCTTTATTAGTATTAATTGTTGCATTTGGTTCAGTTACAAGTTTTTCGACGTAAGTTTTTTCTTCAATGTCGGTATTTTTAGGTTTTTCTTGTGCAGGCATGGGTTTGAATATTGCAAAAGTGATTGATAAAAACAAAATTAATATCATAAATGCAACTGTAAAATTTCGCATAATCAAAGCCTTTCTTTAAAAATATTTTATCACGAGCAAATATTTTACAAAGATAAAAATAATGGTATAATTGAAATATGCAAAAGAAAATTTTAATTGTTGATGACAATGAATCAAATTTAAGACAAATATGTGCTTTGCTTGAAAATGAAGGGTATTTTATTGCGATAGAAACAAATCCAATGCAAGTAAGGGCCTCAATTATATTGAACAAACCGGATTTAATCTTGCTGGATATTAATATGCGTGGGTTAAACGGTATTGATTTATGTGAAAGAATTGTTAAAGACCCTCAAGCAGAAAATGCACCGGTTATTTTAATTAGTACAATGATTGATGAAAATATTGTTTCAAAATGTTTTAATGCAGGTGCTGTTGATATTATTACTGTTCCGTTTAGAGATTATGAAGTTAAGGCAAGAGTTGCTACTCATATAAAAATGTATCATTTGCAATATGAACTTGAGGAAAAAAATAATCAATTAGAAAATATTGTTGAAACTCAAAATAAAACTATTACTGAAATGCAAATGGCAACGATATTTTCGCTTGCAAAACTTGCTCAATCTCGAGATGACGATACCGGAAAGCACTTGGAAAGAGTTCAAAAATATTGTTATGCACTTTCAAAACAATTGGCAGAAAAACCTAAATTTAAAAATGTTGTAACAGATGAATTTATAAAAAATATTGTATACGCAAGTCCTTTGCATGACATTGGAAAGGTTGGTATTCCGGATTCTGTCTTACTGAAACCGGGGAAATTTACTCCGGAAGAATTTGAAGAAATGAAAAAACACACAACTCTTGGGGCTGAAACTCTGGAAGAAGTTTATGGAAAATTCCCTAAAAACGAATTTGTAAAAATGGGTATTGATATTGCAAAATATCACCATGAACGTTGGGACGGTACAGGCTATCCTGAAGGTTTAAAGGGTGAAGAAATTCCGTTGAGTGCAAGAATAATGGCAATTGCAGATGTTTATGATGCGTTAAGTTCAAAACGTCTTTATAAGGAAGCCTATAATCACAAAAAATGTATGGAGATTATGATTGAGGGACGTGGCACACAGTTTGACCCTGATTTGATAGATGCTTTGGTTGAAATCAAAGAGGACTTTGCTTTAATTAATCAATTGTATAATAACGGCCGAATTGTTAAGTAATTTAATTAAGATATATAAATTAAGTGTACTTTTTATGATAAATAAATATAGTGTACGTTTTGACGGTTTTGTGCTTTTAAATTTCGTATAAATGTATGAGTTTTTAAAGAATATCCAAACGATTTATTGACTTTAAGTGTAAAAAGTACTATTATTATGGGGCGAATTAAAATTTCGTGGGGGAATATTAGATTATATAGGTAAGTAAATATGAACATGAAAATTACTCCAGTCGGCTTTACATCTGTTAAACCATTACAAAAAGCCGAAACAAAAAAAACACAACAAAATAATAGTGTTGTAACTACACCTATTACGGTTGCTAAGAAAGATTCTTTTGAAAAAAGTACATTTAGTCCTGAAAATGCGGTTAAATCATTAGGTAGTATTACAGTTAAGGATTCTACAGGTAAAAAAGCACCAAAATTTAATGATATTCAGTTAAGATATTTGCAAAATGAATTAACTAATGCCCCTGAAAAATGGAATTCTTTAAATGCATTAGCAAACAAATCATATTTAAAAAGTTATGATGTTGTACGACTTTCAAAATTAGAAACAAAAAGATTAGATGTTGTTAAAGAATATTCAGATGCTGTTGATTACAAATCAAAACCAAGATATAACGCATCTCAGTTGTTTGAATTTGCGGATAGTAAAACAAACACACAAGGCTTAAAAAATGCTTTACCTCTATCAAAGACAAGTTTGTCCCCAAAGAATATTGTTCTTTTAGCACAAGCAAAATCGCCTGAATTTTTACAAAAAACTTCAAAGGTTGTTTCTGAATTTGAAAAAGACGTTATGAAAAACAAAATCTCTCAAATCGTATTTGTTAGAGATAATGCCGATAGAAATGCTTATAATTTAATGGCGGAAGATAATAATCAAATTCAATCAGTTTTGTTAGATAAAGATTTAAACAAAGAAGCGGTTGAAACTATTAATGTTTACCATACAAAAGCAGGTAAAACTTATGAAATTAAAAAATCTAACGATTTAAGAAATCACACTGTTTCAAAAGTTAGAATGGAATTTGATGAAACAAATTATCCGGTTGTAACCAACGAAGTTAGGGTTATTAAAGATAAAAATGACAAGGTTGTAAAAACTGAATACACATCTCCATCAGAAGTTCCCGGAGTTTTTGATATTAAAGTACAGTATCCTGACGGAAAAGTTGACGTTGTTTCATCTGGTAAATTTGATAAAAAGAGCGGTATCACAACAGTTAAAAAGAACATGGTTTCTTTAGACGGAACAAGAACTGATTACTTGTATGAAAACGATGAAAACGGCAACAGAATTTCTGATTACAAGATTACAGATAAAAACGGCAGAGTTTTATTAAATAAGAGTGCAACTTTTGAAGTTGTTTCTCCAAACAAAATTATTTCTTCAAATAATAATGACAAATATGAAATTTTGTTAGACGAAAAAAACATTAAAGTTACAGATATGAACAATCCTAAAAGAAATGCTGTAATTGATATTGATAAAAATATTCGTGGAAACAAAAAGAAAATTTTGTCATCATTAAAACAAATGCCGGGTGAAGAATTAATAAAATTGGCTCAATCAACAAAAACTCTTGTGGGTATTGATAGTCCGCTAGAATCTTTCTATAGACCTGCTGACAAATCAATTCATTCAAGCGACCAATTATTTGTTGTTTTGCATGAATTAGGACACGCAAGAGATATGAGAGATATAGATATTTCTTCTCAACAGGCTTACCTTGAAACTCTTGGTAAAACTATATTTACAAATACAAAGTTAGAAAAGACTTTTGAGGAAGAAAAAGCAAACTTCAATAAAGCATTTCCTGATGCTCAAAGAGATCATATCGATTATTTTGTTAATACATTAAATCATTATGGCGGTGCTTACGGAGGTTTGAGAGAAACTATTGCTGAAAGTAATGCTATTTTGAACACTCCAAAAACAATGGATATGTTGGCAATTCGTTCGCAATATTTACAACAATATTTCCCAAAAACAATTGCTCATCTTTCAACCTTGTTGAATAAAGAGGCTGATGCGGTTGATGATAGCAAAATTGCTAAAACTAATCGTCCAAACCGACCAAACGGAAACAGGGGCAATAAGGGTAATAAACGAGTTGCTTAAGTAAGACTTTTTAATAAATAAATATACAATTAAGATATAATCTAATATCATTCCTAGACTTGCTTGTTTAGGAATTTTTTTTATGTGTTATTATTTTTTATATTAGATTTTAAAGAGTGAAGCAAATGAAAAATTTATTAGTTTTATTGTCAGTTTTATTGTTATCATTACCTGTATTGGCAGTAGGTTCAGAGGGGATTGATAAATCTTTCGGTAAAAGTTCGGTACATTCAAAATCGACTGCAAATAGTTTAATTATGCGTGCTCAAATTGATGCGACAAATAGCAAATATAATTCAGCATCAAGGCTTTATACATCTGCAATTGAAAATCTTTCGACAATTTTACTTTCAGGAGAAACCTTGAAAAAGACAAATGGCAATATTGATTTGCAATTGAATGCTTTGAATAAGTGTTTAAAATCTTCTAAAACAATGGAAGATTTTAAAAATTTGACGATAAGCCAAAAAGTTTCAATCAAAAAAGATATGAAAACTTTATATAATGTTCAAAATTCATTTATTCAACTTGATGAGCAAATAAAAAAAGTTATTTCAACAATTAAATCTGATGACTTTTATGCAATTTCTTTAAAATTAGATTTGAATAATTTGATTAAAATTCAATCAAATACAAAAAAACAAACAAAAAATATTTCAAAATTGTTGCTAAATCTGGATAATGCTTCGGCAAGTGCCGGAATTTCTTTTAAAAATTAGTTGTGTAATTTTTTGCGTTTTGTTTTATTATTGCAACTTCCGGTTTTAAGTTATTTACAAAGGTTATTGTCATTGGAGTACCTGCTTTGAGCATAGGATAATAAGTTCTTGTTGTTGCTAAAATACAAATTCCAACGGCAGTCGTTGTATCGGGTTTTAGTTTTATAGAATTATTCTGAAATTTTGCTGATGAAATTACTGTCCCAAGTCTAAATGTGCCGGTTACAGTTTGTCCTTTGCCTAAAATTCGTTCAGCACTAATGGTTTTTAGAGGTTGTATTCCGTGCGGATTTGATAAAATTATGAAATTTGTAGCATCGTCAAAAATAATCTCGTTAATGATGAATTTTATCTGTTGTTTAAATGGATTTTTGCTCTTTTTTTTCATAACAACAGTTGCAGAGAATTTAGTTCCAGCCTTAAGTACACCGCCACTTTCGAGTTTTAAATTGCTTGGCAGTACAAAAAGAATTTTGTTAAACGGTCTGATATTGTTTAAGTCTGTATCGTTTGCAACTTTTACGGTTATTGCGTGTTGGTTTTGAGTTGTTGTGTTGTCAATTAATTCAACTTTGTATGGTTGATTAGTATAGTATCCGTCGATTTGCTCTTTGTATTTGTAACAAGATGTTACAAATGTTACAAAAAGTAAAGATACTATGATGATCGTTCTCATACCAAATCCAATCTGCACATAAATTTGTATGGACAGTATTTGCAAATACCGTTTTTGTCTTCTTTTATCGGGTTAAATTTATGGGCTTCAATGTTTTGTAGTGTTTCTTTTATTTTATTTTCGATGTAATCCATATCTTCTTTGCAAAGAGTTTTATCTACGGTTTTGTTTGATTCAATGTAGATAATACCTACTCTCGAAACTTTTTTATTTGTAAGTTTTTCAAAAGCATATTGATAGAAGCAAAGTTGGTTGAAATATCCTTCTTTTGCACCGCCGATTGCGATTTGATTAGGTGAAGACCCGACACCGGTTTTGTAATCAAACAGTTCATAAGTGCCGTCTTTATTTTTTTCTATACGGTCAATTTTTCCTGTAAGTGCGTGTCCATCTACGTCTAATCCATCAAAACTAAATTCAATTCTATCTAATCTTGAGGCAGGAATTTCAACAAAATGAGGATAATACAAGTCGATTGCATTGTTACCTAATCTGATAAAATTTTCTTTTACTTCAGGTTTTGAAAATCGAATTGTTTCAATATCTTTGTTAAAGATTTTTTTTGCTTCATCAATTGTAAAATATGCTCCGGTAACCATTGCATTTCTTGCTGAAATTTCAAGCAAATGGTGAATTTCTGTACCGAAGTTTGCACTGTCAGTATTGGCTTCTTCTACATTTATATTAAGGATTTTGTTATAGAAGAATTTTCGAGGACAACTTAAATAATCATTCAAACGGCTTGGTGAAAGTTTAAGAGTTTTTATTTGAGTTTGAATGTAGTCCTCAAAGGCTTTTTGATGATTGAATACATCTCTTGAAATTGAGCGGAAAATTTCTTTGGTAAAAGTATCTTCATCGCAATTAAATTGTTGAAAATTATATTCTTGGTTTGTAATATTTGCCAAGAACATTGTTGGTTGTTGTGTTTTTCCTTCGTTTTGGTCTGCAAATGAAATCGTTAGTGAATGTTTTGCACGAGTTATACCTACAAAAAGAAGTTTTGTAAGTTCTGAGTGTTTTTTTATTTCTTCTTCTTCCTTGCTAAGAACTTTGTTTGTTATGTATTTGTATTCCCCAGGCATTCTAAAGTTTTCCCAGTTGTTTTTTGTTAAGTTTGGAAGATAGACATATTCAAATTCTCTACCCTTTGAACCATGAAAAGTTGTTAATTGTACCGCATTTTGCTTACTTGTTTTGTCTATACATAAGTCTATATCATTGTCAAGGCAATCTGTCAGGTATTGAACGAATTCTGCTAAAGTTTTTGCTTTACCTGTATTTTCGTAGGTTGTTGCTATGTCAATAAGTTTTTTTATGCCTGCAATGTTTTCTGTTCGGTTTTGATAGCGTTTGTAAAATGTTGTAAGAATACCGGTTCTATTGATAACTTCAATTACAATATTTCTTAGAGTATTTGTTTGTGAATATTCTTGTAAATCGTCGTATATTTTTAAGAATTTTTGAATTTTTTCAGAATTTTTCCACTTTTTATTAGTTCTTAAAATTTCTAAAAAGTTATTGTCAGAGGAGATAGTTTTTAAAACGGTATTATAATCTTCAAGGTCAATTGCAAAAGGTTCGTCTAAAAACAGGCTATAGAATTTATCTTTTGACAAATCTTGATTGCATAAAACTTTCATATAGAAATATGTGAAAATTGTTGAACGAATATTGAAAATACTTTTCCCCTCGTCGATTTGGCATGAAACATTTTTACCCTTTAGAAGTTCTGCAAAAGTTTCTAATTCTGCTCTTTTTTTGCAAATAAGTGCAATTTCTGATAAATCTTTTACTCCGTTTTCGTCGACTGGGCAATTTTCAGAGTTTACTAATGTTTGAATATCTTCTGCAATTTTGTTGAATTCTTGTAAGGTTTCACCAAAGTGATAATAATTTATTTTTTTATCTTTTATTGTTATTTTTTTGTTTTTTGCAATTAATTTTTTAGAAATATTGTATTTTTTTGAGAATTTTTCGTTGTTTTCCAATCTTGATTTATCTTGTGATACGATTTTGTAACTAAAATCCAAAATTGATTGAGTCGAACGGTTATTTTCTTCAAGGCAGATAACTTTTGTTTTTGGATATTTTGTTAAAAATTTCTCAATGGTTTCATTGCTTGCACCTTGAAATCCGTAAATTGTTTGGTCATCATCACCTACAACAAATAAATTTTGTTCGTTGTTCGCATCAGTTAAGTTAAAAATAATTTCGTTTTGTAAGTTATTTGTATCTTGGTATTCGTCGACTAAGAAATAAGAATATTTGTTTGAAACTTCTTTTCTGAAAATGGAATCTTCTTCAAAGGCATCAAGTACGAAGCCAATCATATCTGAAAAATCAATTAGGTTATTCTCAATCATCATTTTTGAATAGGTTTCAAAAATTTCCCATAATTCTTTTGCTTTTTCGATGTTTAATTTAATTTTTTCAATTTCATCAAGACGCATTTTATTTTGAGTTTTACCTGCCAAAAGCCTTTCTGCAACTTCGGCTTCAAGTTCATTAATTCTTTGAGAAAGAGTAGGATTTGTTTCAATGCATTTTAAGTATTCTTCTTTTGAAATTCTTAAAGATTTTAAATGAGCAACGTGGTCAATAAAACTTTTCGCTAATTGATATTTATTGCCACGATTTGGTATAAAATATTGAGGGTTAACCTTATCAATTGTTTGTTTTATAAGTTCTAATTTTTGCGTATCATCAATTAGGCTAACACCCGATGATAGGCTGAATTGTTCAGGATATTGTTTAATTATGTCATTACAAAATGAGTGATATGTGTAAACATCAACTTGAGTTGCAATAACTCCCATTTTTTTGATAAGTCTTTGTCGCATTTCTGTTGCTGCTGCATCAGAAAATGTCAGGCATAAAATTGATGAAGGGTTAATTCCGTCTGTAAGCATTTTTTCAATTCTGTTAATTACAGTGAATGTTTTACCTGTTCCTGGACCTGCAAGTAACATTATTTGCCCTTTTAAGGTATCTATTGCTTCTTGTTGTCTTGCATTTGGTTTAATTGTCGGTTTTTGTTCAACTGTTGTCATATATACTCCCTTTTATCAATGATATTAAGTATAAACCTTTTGGTTGTTTTCTTCAATTTTATTTTAAATATTTTAACGATTTTTTACCTTTGGTTTTAACTTTGAAGTATAATTATTTTGTCAAAGGAGGATTTTGTGAATTTTATTAAAAATATGCTTAAAAACTTAGCCCTTTCAATATTTAATATAGCATTTTCAATATTTATTTTGTATTGGAACGTAATGACAATTATTAACGCATTTCAAACTCCAAACGCAGATTGGAATCAAGTTTTCACATATTTGGCATGTTCTGTTGTTATTTTGGTAATTATGTGGTTTTCTGCTTTTCTTAAATTTTTAAGAAATATCGCAGTGTTAATTTTGGTTCTATTACTTGCTTTGTGGTGTTGTTTGCCTCAATTCTTACCGAATATTGGTGATGGAATGTGTGTTACAATGGGTTCTTGCAAAGAGGGTGCAGAAGTTAAAACTGTTTCCGGCAAGGTTGTTATAAATAAACAAACTTGTATTCAAAATGGCTGGAAATGGAACGATAAGAAAAATTCTTGCTCTACAAAAATTAAAAAAGATTAATTTTTTAAGACTTAATAAAAATCCCAAGACTTAAATCTTGGGATTTTTATATTTATGAATTTGTTTCGTTTTGTGTTGGATTTGATGATGGGAATGGAATTTTTGGTATTTTTAATTCAGGAAGTCCAAATTCCGGCATTTTAAACACCATTTTTTGTTCAGCCCTATCTCTGCTTTCAGAAAGTAAAGAGTTTAATTTTGCGATTGTTTTAGGGAAGTATTGTTGTAAATATTGGCTTCGAAGTCCCAAATCTTTATGAGAACGTGGTGTTTCTAGTATTGCGTTAGTTTCTGCAACTGTTTCTTGAATACCGCCCATTTTTCCGCCGTAGTGTGTTATTATGTTTGTAAAGTAGTCAACGTGTTCTCTTTGAGCATCAGGGAATGCTTGGTAAAACGATGCTTTTTCTTGTTCAAAAATTTCATTTAATTCTTTATCTCGAGAAATCATTGATTTTTCTGTATCAATTGGGTTGAAAATATTCAATGTTTGGAAATCTTTTGCGTGTCCTTCTTCGTGCAACACAATAAACATGTCATCTCCAGAGTTTATGACGCGTTCTTTTGCTGAATAATAAGATTCAATAACTTTATCGATACCTACAAGTTTGTCTGTAGTTTTGCTTAATGCAATCAATTGGTCGCCTGACATTTGCTTCAGGATTGGAATTAAGGATTCTTTGTTCCCTTGAATAGAACTCAAATCAATTTGAGAAGTATCGTTTTTATCGTTATCGTTTTGGATAGTCAAAACGTTGTCATGTATGCTCATAGTGTAACTTTTATCGTTAAATGTTGATTTGAAGGTGTTGTCATCAATTACTTTAAATGTTTTTGTATTGTTCATTAAAACATTACCGTTTTCGTCTGTAATTTTATATCGCATGTAACGATTGCCTTTTGGGTCATCTCTATAAAGGTATTCTGTTTTTGTTCCGTCAGGCGATTCCATATTACGGCGAACAGTTGTTTTTCCGCTTTTCTTTTGTTTTGTTTTGCTTACCGGAGTGTTTCCGTCTTCAGTAAGGGTATCAACATCATATATGCCGGCAACTTTAGACGGTCTAATGTATTCTCTTGAAATCATACTTCCGTCTTCTTTTATTTTTGAGCGAATTTCATAATTTGCGACAAACATTTCGTCTTCATTTTGGTCGTATCTTGTTTTTGAAACAGTATTTGTCCCTAAATCATAGGCTTCACGTTCACGATATTTTTTACCATCTTCTGTTATTGATTCTGTAAGTTGTTCAATTGAACGAACACTTAAATCGGAATTTAGTACGTTTGTTCTTAAGTTAAAATTAAAATCCAGTGAGGTTAAATTAAATGCAGATTTGTCGTATTTATCATTTGTAACTGCCATTAAATAAACATTATCTTTACCGCCGGACATTTCCTCCATTTCAGTTGCTTGTTTTTTTATTGTATCAACTTGTTCAGGCTTAAATAATTTTACGATTTGTACAATATTTTGTGCAGGAATCTTTGTGTCTGTAAGTTTTCTTGCTTGTACAAGTTGTTCTTCTGTAAGAGTTTTTAATGCTTTTTGGTCTTCCTCTTTTGGGTATAATTTTGCAAGGTCTTCAGGCAGTTCAGAAATTGTTTTTGCCGTAGTTTCGTCTGCTGTAATATTTGTTCCATTCTCTGCTGTTGCATTAAGAGTTGTATTCGTAAATAAAGAGTTTCCTTCCTCTGCATTTAAATTTACTCTTGCACTAACGTTGTCAGAGGCAAAAACTTCTATTGTTTGCCCTATGTCTGTTTGAGGTGTAGGCGTATTTTCTTGCCTTCTTTTTATCTGTTGTCCCGTTATACTTCCAACTTCGTTTGACATGCTCTATTCCTTTATTCTTTATACCGATAACTATTAAATATTTATCAAGAAAAAAGATTGCCTTTTTTAGGTTTAATGTTAACATTTTTTAATTTTTGATATTTACATTTTTTTGTCGGTATGCTTTAATTTGCTTATGAAAAATATTTTTGATAAATTCAAAAACTTATTTGAAGGAACAAAAGAGGTTTCTATTAAAGATTTGTACGAAAAAATGGATACTGTCTTAAATCAAGCAGAACAAGATGTTGGCGGGAATTTTTTTCCTGAAGAAAAGACTTTATCTCCTGAGGAGGTACATTATCAAGTGATACGCCTGAAAGCGGGTGCTGATTTTGATTTGGTCAGAAAAAATTATGCAAGATTGAAAGAAAAGTATAATCCTGAATTATATAAATCTGACGAAAAAAAATATAAAAAAGCCTTAGAGTTAGACGCAAGATTAGAAATGGCGTATAATTATTTTAAGAATAAGTTTGAAATTCAAGAATAGACTTAAATTTCAGCAAATTTTACAATAGTTTATAGTTGTTGTTTTTTTGTTGTTTTTGTGCCATAGTTTTCATAGAGAATTTTGCTCTGTAATATTCCATATCATAAGTGGCTGGAATTGAAAGGAAAATGAAGTGATTTTAGATAAAATAAACTCACCAAAAGACTTGAAACAAGTATCTTTCAGTGAAATGTCGACTTTAGCCGATGAAATGAGAGAATTAATCATTAATAAGACCGAAGCCGTAGGTGGACACATGGCTCCAAATTTAGGTATTGTTGAAGCAACTATTGCGCTTCATTATGTATTTAATTCTCCGGTAGATAAATTTATATTTGATGTTTCTCATCAATGCTATACACATAAAATGATAACAGGTAGAAAAGAAACTTTTACCGACCCTGAACAATATTCAAAATATACAGGATTTACAGCACCTGAAGAAAGTGAACATGATATTTTTAAAGTGGGACATACTTCTACTTCTGTAAGTTTAGCAAGTGGTATTGCCGTTGCAAGGGACATGCAAGGCGATAATTTTAATGTTATTACTATTATTGGTGATGGCTCATTAAGTGGAGGGCAAGCCTTTGAAGGTTTGGATAATGCTTCGAAATTGAACTCTAATTTTATCGTAATTGTCAATGATAATGAAATGTCTATCGCTGAAAACGTTGGCGGATTATATGATAATTTGAGAATGCTACGTGAAACAAAAGGTGCATATGAATGCAATTACTTTAAAGCGTTAGGTTTTGATTATATTTACGAAGAAGAAGGTAATAATGTTGAAAAATTAATATCTTTATTTGAAAAAGTAAAAGATATTAATCACCCAATCGTTGTTCATATTCATACTTTAAAGGGTAAAGGTTATGAACCTGCTGTTGCAAATAAAGAAAAATTCCATAACAGATTGTCTGCAAAAGCAAGAGCAACAAATGCTTTGGTTGATGAAACTTATGCTTCATTAACTACAGATTTTCTTTTAAATAAAGCCTCTCAAGATAAAAATTTAATTGCGGTTAATGCCGCAACTCCGGGTGGTACAGGTTTGACTCAGGAGTTTAGAAAATCAATGGGCAAACAATTTGTTGACGTTGGTATTTGTGAAGAACATGCTATGGCATTCATTTCAGGTCTTGCAAAAACGGGTGCAAATCCATTCTTTGTTGTTCAAAGTTCGTTTTTACAAAGAACTTATGACCAAATGTCGCAAGATATTTGTTTGAACAATTCTCCAATGACAATGCTTGTTTATAATGGTGAAATTTCAAATATGGACGCAACTCACTTGGGTATTTTTGATATTCCATTAGTTTCAAATATTCCGAATATGGTTTACTTAGCACCATCTTGTAAAGAAGAATATTTGGCAATGTTAGAATATGCTTATAAAAATAAAAAACACCCTTTGGCGATTAGATTGCCTAAAGAACCTGTTGTTTCTACAGGTATCAAGGATACCACCGATTATTCAATTTTAAATAAATTTAAAGTTGAAGAACGTGGTAAGACTGTTGCTATCATTGGTGTGGGTAATTTCTTAAGATTAGCAAAAAATGTTCAATTTGAATTAAAAAATAGATTTGGTATTGAAGCAACTGTTATCAATCCTAGATTTATTTCAGGTTTAGATGAAAAATTATTGAATGAGTTAAAAGAAGACCATTCTTTGGTTGTAACATTAGAAAATGGTTGTGTAGATGGTGGTTTTGGTGAAAAAATTGCTAAATTCTACGGTAATTCTGATATGAAGGTTATTGTTAGAGGTGCTGATAAAGAATTTACAGATAAAGTTTCCGTTGACGAATTATATAACAGATACCGTTTAACAAAAGAACAAATTACACAAGATATTGAAGCAGTCTTAGAAAAAGATAATCTCTTACAAAGAGTTTATGTGAGATTAAGATGAATTTTTAGCAAATATTTTAAACTTAATAAATAGAAACCTGTCTTTCGCAGGTTTCATTTTTTATAAAATGAAAGGATAAAATATGTATACAATTAAAGAAGTTGCAAAAAAAATGGACATTTCTGAACATACATTGCGTTTTTGGGCAAAATGCGGTTTTTTCCCTTTTGTACAAAGAAATTCAAATAATATAAGAATGTTTTCAGAAGACGATTTAAATTGGGTTAAAATTGTAAAATGTTTGCGTTCTGTCGGAACTGAAAACAAAGCGATAAAAAGGTATATTGACTTGTGTATAATCGGTGATTCTACTATTGAGGAACGCTATAATATTATTTTAGCAACAAAGAAAAAAGCATTGGAACAATTAGATGAGTTGAATAATCAATTAAAAATCTTGGATTACAAAGAAGAATATTATCAAAATTTGATAAAAAACCATTTAAAGGATAGATTTAATCCTATGAATAGTACAAAAGATGTGGTAGAAGTTGGCTAGTTTAACTATATAAAATTATTGCCAAAATAAAATAAAAATGTTATTTTAGAATATGTAAAATTTAATAAGCACAGAGGTATATTATGACTTTAAACTTAGACTTGTTGGATAACGTAAACGGTGAAGAAAACCGAATCGTTTTTTATAGTGAAGATAAATCAATTGAAGATTTAACAGATGATGAATTTGATTTGTTAGAAAACTTTGATTTGTATGTAAACGGTTCTCGTAATACCGTAAGGGTTAAAATCAAGGAACGCAAAGACGTTGAAAAGTTTTTAAGACGTGAAGGGTTATATCTTACAATTACCGGAAACGACAACACCATTGATTTAGGTTTAATTCATTATAATGTAAATCCAATATTAAATATTACCGGTTTGCAAGTTTATGTTGGCGGAGTTGCTGATGAGTTTATTGCTCACGAGTTACCACGTTATGCAAATAATTGTAATGTAAAAATTGGAGATGATACAGTATTTTGTGGAACAAGAATTTATCTTCAAGACGACAATTCTTCTGTAACTATTGGAAAAAATTGTATGTTTTCTTGGGGAATTGATGTTTGGTGTACTGATGTTCACACAATTCTTGATTTAGACGGCAATATCCAAAATTATGGGAAAAGCATTGAAATTCAAGACCATGTTTGGGTTGGTAAAGATTGTAAAATTGGTAAAAATACTAAAATCTCAAAAGACAGTATTGTTGGTTGGAACAGTGTTGTAACAAAAGAATTTGATGACGCAAATGTTGTTATTGCTGGTAATCCTGCACAAATTGTTAAAACCGGTATAAATTGGGACGCACGAGATATTCAAAATTATAAATTATATAAACAAAATAATTAAAAAGGTTTTTAATTATGGACGAAAGAGAAAAAATGATAAATGGCTATGCCTATTATCCTGAAGATAGTAAAGAACTTTATAACGATAGAATAAGAGTTAAGTCTTTATGTTGGGAATATAATAATCTTTGTCCTGATAAAATTAATGAAAGAAAAAAACTTATAAAAAAGATTGTTGGAAAATGTGGTGCAAAATATTTTATTGAACCTTCTTTTCAATGTGATTATGGATATAATATAGAAATTGGAAACAATTTTTATTCAAATCACAATCTGGTTATTTTGGATTGTGCAAAAGTTAAGTTTGGTGATAACGTTTTTGTCGCACCAAATTGCGGATTTTATACTGCATGCCACCCTATTAATGCAGATATAAGAAACACCGGTTTAGAATATGCACTACCTATTACTGTAGGAAATAATGTTTGGATTGGCGGAAATGTAGTGGTGCTTGCTGGAGTTACTATAGGTGATAATGTAATTATAGGTGCGGGAAGTGTTGTAACAAAAAACATTCCGTCAAATGTTATTGCTGTGGGTAATCCTTGCAGAGTTTTGAAAGAAATTACAAACGATATAAAAGAGAAATATAAGGTTTTATAAGGTGTTAAACGAATTTTCACGATTAGAAATGTTACTGGGCGAAAATGCTATTGAAAAACTTGCAAAATCTCGTATTGCAGTTTTTGGAGTTGGCGGAGTTGGAGGTTATACTGTCGAGGCTCTTGCTCGAAGCGGTGTTGGTACATTGGTTTTAATTGACAACGACGTTGTTAGTCTGACCAATATTAATCGTCAAATTGTTGCACTTCACTCTACTGTTGGAAAATATAAAGTAGATGTTGCGAAAGAAAGAGTTTTAGATATTAATCCTAACTGTAAAGTTAATGTTTTTAAAACTTTTTATAATAAGGATAATTCGAAAGAATTTGATTTATCTGAATATGATTATGTTGTTGATGCGATTGATACTGTTAGTGCAAAATTGACATTAATAGAAGAAACCAAGACTGTAAATGTTCCGATAATATGCTCTATGGGTGCCGGAAATAAATTAGACCCAACAATGTTTGAAGTTGATGACATTTCTAAAACTTCAGTTTGTCCTTTGGCAAAAGTAATTCGTCAAGAATTGAGAAAACGCAAAATCAAAGATGTAAAAGTGGTTTATTCTAAAGAAATTCCCATTGTTCCAATTCAAACAGAATCTGCACAAATAGAGAAAATTTCGGGAAAATCCAGAGTTCCTGCAAGTTCTGCTTTTGTACCGTCTGTTGTGGGTTTAATTATTGCAGGTGAAGTAGTTAAAGATTTGATTAAAGAATAATAAATATTTTAATTTATATAAATTTAAAAGGCGGTTTTGACAAAGTCAAAACCGCCTTTTTGTATAATCTCAAAAACTAATAATTTAGTTTTTTGCTTTTGGTCCTGCTTCAACGATTTCTGCCGGCATGTTTGGATATTTTGCTTTGAAGTTATCTTCAAACATTTTAGCCAATTTGTTTGCTTGTTCGTCGTAAGCATTTTTGTCTTCCCACATTCCACGAGCATCTAGTTTTTCGTCAGGAACGTTAGGACAAGTTGTCGGATAATCAACATTGAATACATCGTGGTGTTTGAATTCAACATTGTCGAATGAACCGTTTAATGCTGCTGTAACCATTGCTCTTGTATATGCTAATTTCATACGTTTAGCACCCATAGAAGCAGAGCCGCCAGCCCAACCTGTGTTTACTAAGTAAACTTTTGTTCCGTATTTATCTAATTTATCACCTAACATTTTTGCATAAACAGATGCGTCCATTGGCATAAATGGTTCGCCGAATAATGTTGAGAATGTAGGAACAGGTTCAGTAATACCTCTTTCAGTTCCGGCTAATTTAGAAGTGAAGCCTGTAACGAAGTGGTACATTGCAGCATTTTTATCCAATCTGCTGATAGGAGGTAATACACCGAAAGCATCTGCTGTTAAGAATACAACAACTTTTGGAATACCGCCTTTTGATGGGATTGCTGCATTGTTAATGTAGTTAATTGGATAACCAACACGAGTATTTTCTGTTAATGAACCGTCATCGAAGTCGAATTCACGAGTTTCTTCGTTCATGATAACATTTTCTACTAAAGAACCAAATTTGATAGCATTGTAAATATCAGGTTCATGTTCTTCAGATAGGTTAATACATTTAGCATAGCAACCACCTTCAAAGTTGAATACGCCATCTGGCGACCAACCGTGTTCATCATCACCGATTAATTTACGAGCAGGGTCTGCTGACAAAGTTGTTTTACCTGTACCTGATAAACCAAAGAATACTGCTGTTTCATGAGTTTCTGGGTCCATGTTTGCTGAGCAGTGCATTGGAAGAACGTTTTTCTTAGTCATTACATAGTTCATTGTAGCAAATACTGATTTTTTGATTTCACCTGAGTATTGAGAACCAGCAATGATAATCATGTGTGCTTCATAATCAATTGCAATACATGCTTCTGAATTTACGCCATCTCTTTCAGGGTCGCATTTGAAACCAGGAGCACAAATAATTGTGTAGTCTGCTTCACCGTATGATGCTAATTCATCTGCTGTTGGTCTGATTAATAAATCGTGAATGAATAAATTTTGAGATGCCAATTCGTTGATTACTCTGAATTTTTGAGTATAAGTTTTGTCTGCACCGGCAAAACCATCAAAAATAAATACATCTTTGTCATTCAAGTATTGAATCATTTGTTCTTTTATTGCGTTAAATTTTTCTCTTGAAATAGGTCTGTTAACTTTACCCCAAGCGATTTCGTTGTGGATACCGTCTGTATCAACGATGAATTTATCTTTAGGTGAACGACCTGTATATTTACCGGTTGTTACAACTAAAGCACCTTTGTTTGATAATTTACCTTCATTACGTCTGATTGCAAATTCAGTTAATTGTGCCGGAGTTAAATTACGATAAACGGCTTTAGCGTTTATGCCTAATTTTTCAATTCCATAAGTTTCCATTATCTACCTCCTTAATGTAGTTTGTAAACAGTATTTATACCCTAATTTTATTACAAAAAACTTTTAATGCAATATTTTGTGTATAAAATACAATTAATCAACAATTAAGACTAAGCAATAATATTAGAAAGCATTGAAATTAGTTCATTTTGCGGATTTGGATTAAAAATACCGATATTGCAAAGCATTCCAATTACAATAATTAAAGCGGTAATTGATAAAATTAAATAGAAACCGCCCAATATTTTGAACTTTGTTGTGTTTTCTTTTTTTAAAACGGCAATTAAACAAGGCAGAACCCCAAATAGAGTTACGATACCTATTCCACCGGCAACGTTAAGTGCTTTGATAAAAATATCAGGATAAATTAAAGCGATAATTACTGGAGGAACAAAAGTTACCATGCGAATTACATATAGTTTATCAATTTTAAATATGTTATGCAAAATATCTTTTACGAAATTCATTAAGCCCAAACCGTTTGCAAGGAAAGAGGTTGTAATTGCAACCATTGAGAAAATAACTGCAAGAAGTGTGAATATATTAGAGTTTAAAACATTGCTCATAGGCACTGTTGCCGGAAGATTATTTACGTATGCAGTAACCAAACCGTTTTCACCGCCTCTTTCAAGACAACCAATGCCACAGAAAGTCCACGCAATATTCATAATTGCTGCTGCTATCATACCAAAAATCATTGCTTTTCGAAGTAATGCTACGTCCCAATTTAATTCTTTGCAAAGTGTTGGAATAATATTATGGAAATGTGATGCTGTAACAACAAGTGGAATAGTCAATCCAAAATATTGCCAGTGAGTTTCAACTAATCTTGAAGAAGATATATTTGGAAGGCTCAATACAATTAAACCAACAAAAGCGATAAATAAACCTACAATTAATACTGTATTATATTTATGAATAATAGATAAATCCATTATTGTTAACACCACGAATATTGTTGAAAGTACTAATGCTACGTGAATATGTGTTCCTGTAATGCCTAAAATATCTGACATAATTTGAGTACCGCCCGAAATATACGCAATTAAAACACCATAAAGTAAGATTGCGTTTGTTGCAATTGCAATCCATTTTCCAAACTTTCCGAGATAATGCCCATAAAGACTTGGATAGTCAAAGTGTTCGTCTTTTGCTTCACCGGCTTCTCTGGCAAGTACATCTGCTGTAAATAGCATCATTGAACTGTATAGAAGAATTGAAATTAGTGATGGAATTGCACCTACTAAACCCAAACTGATAGGAAGTGCTAAAATGCCCGCACCAATTAGGTTTCCTACAACTAACCCTGTTGCGGCAATTACCGCAAAATTATTCTTATTTACCATACAATTCCTCTTAAAAATTACAATTTATAGCCATAATAAAACAACCATAACCTTTTTGCAAGTTTTTGTATCTATTTTTGACTTTTTGTGTGATAATTAAGTATCAATTTTATGAAAATTCGGAGTAAATATGCAAGTTGAAAAAGTAAGTAATTGTAGTAATGTCGATAATTTTTTTATAAGAAAAGTTTTAACCTCAAACGAACTTTCTGAAATTCAAAAAATTCAATTTATGAAAGATAATCGAACTCAAATTAAAAAATCTATTGAAAATGATGCGATTTCTTGTGCAGAATTTAAAAATTTAATGGAAAATCGTCCTATAATTAAATTTAGACCTTTTAAAAATTCTTTTACAAAACGAGGAGATAAAATTCTTTTGGCTAAAACTTTAGGTATTCACCCTGAAAATGTTGAAGATTACATAAAAAATCTTACAAATGACCTTAAAGAAACAAAAGATTTAGATTATCTAGATAACGAAACAATTAAAAAAGTTAGAACTTATGTTTATCGACATGGTTCAAAAGACGATGTTGTCGTGTTTTTAGATAATGAACTTAAAGATTCAAAAGATAAAGTAAAAACTTTGTATACCACTTTACATTATAACACTGGCGGGCTTGCAGACTATTTTGTAAGACCAATTCACAGAATGAGCAATGCAACTTTTACAAAATTGTATAATGTTGTAGATAAAAACTTGCAAAATGCTGAAAAAAACGGAGAAATTACAAAGGAATTTAAGGAAGCAACAGCAAAATGGGCTTTGGTGCAAATATATCAAATTCAACAAAATTCAAAACTTGTAAACGCATTCAAAGTAAGAAAAGATTTAACAACGTAGGAGATAGTAATGAAGTTTAATGAAACGGGTAAAAAATTAAATGATTTTTATCAAAAAGAATTAGAAGATATTCAACAAAAAATTAATAATGGTGAAAAAACATCTAAAAATTATTTTAGTGCTTATTTAATGTGCAGTGCTTTGAACATTGACGGTAATTCCGATAAAAAAATGATTGAACATTTTGCTAATTTGACAATAACTTCTTCTAAAGAAGATATTCAGATGAACAGAGATGTTGATAAAGCATATTATCAATTAGCAAAAATTTATTATGACAAAAAAGAAAAAACAAACGGATTTTTCTGTATTAATAAAGCAATTGAATTAAATCCAAATTCCGGTGAAAGTTATATGTTAAGAGCCAAAATGTATAAAGATACAGGCAAAAACGAAATAGAATCAAGAAGGGACTATGATAGAGCAAAAGAACTTTCTCCGGAATATTCAGAGTGTATTAACATGATAAAAAATCTCGACAGAGAAGATGATGTTTCTATCTCGAAATTTGAAATATTTTTAACATTGTTGATAATAATTATTCTTATTCTTTTAGATTTATGGCTTTAATATTTTTTATAAAATTCTCTAAAATGTAAAAAATAGTACTTTTCTAAAAATTACAATTGTAATATTTTATTGTAATTTTATAATGAAGATGCTATACTATTTTAAAAATCAAGGAGTTTTTAATGGAAATAGGCGGAATTAAAATAAATTTCCCAAAAATTGGCGGAAATAAAGTAAAAAATAACGAAAAATATGCAGACTTGAATGAACCAATTCAAGATACATATCAAAAACGTTCCGATGAAGATATTCAAAAAGCAATGTCTGAATTTGAAACAATGAATAATTCGACTGATGGACGTAATTTTAATTTTGCTGAAAAATGTACCTTTAAGTATTTATATAAACAAGGGCTAATTGATGTTGATGTGGTAAAACAGTTTAAAGACGGCTCTGATTTTGATATGTACAACATGTCCCCAATTTATCAAATGAAAAATGAAAGAGCCGATGGACCTGAATTTTATAAAAGGGTATTCAAAGCAATTGATAGTATTCCAAACGGACGTCAATGTACAAGGTTTATTCAGAATAAATTTGAACCTTTAAAAGAGTTTACAATTGGATTTGAAGAAGAAGATTTGTCGAGAACAAAGGAGATTATCAATGCACAAACTCCTTTAGGTAAATTCTATAAATTTGATGCAGATACGGGCAAATTACTTGAAGAAACAGAGTCAAAAGTTGTAGATGTGGTGTTTAATAAGGTTAAAACCGTTTCAAAGGATTATAGAAATAATACCGAAATTGAAAAATACCAAAGTTTAGATTTAAAAAAAGGTTTTTTAATTACAAAAAAACAAGTTGTAACTACAAAAGACAAAGACGGAAAAATGCTAAAACAGGAAGTTATTACACCGTCTGAAATTAAAGGTATGTATGATGTTGAAGTTAAATATGCAGACGGTAGAAAAGAACAACTTGCAAAATCTACAATTGATAAAAAAACCGGTATAAAATCAATAAAAAAAGATATGAAATCGGCAGACGGTACAAGAACACAATTTTTGTATGAAGATGACCCAAAAGGTAACAGAATTATTGATTATAAAGTTACTGATAAAGACGGAAAATTTTTAATGGTACGCTCTCAATCGTTTGAAGTTGTTGACGACAACCATTTTATTTCTTCTCAAAACGGTTACAAATATGATATAAAAGTTGATGATAAGAAAATTACCGTAAACGACTTGCACCATGAAACTCAAGCCGAAATTAATTTTGACAAAAAATTTAAGGGTAATAAAAAAGAACTTATCAGTTTGTTGAAAAAAGTTCCGGGAGAAGAACTTTTCGAAGTTATAGATTCTGTGAAAAAATTAAAAGGTAAAGATAAAGACGAGGTTCTCAATTCCGCATATTCTCCTTTGACTAAAAATATTAATATAGGTGATGATTTGATGGTATTTTTACACGAATTGGGTCATGCAAAAGATTTTTATGTTAAAAACGGTATAAAATATTTGAAAAATAAAGGAAATGCAATGTTTTCTGATGACAAAGAGGTTCAGAAAGTATTTGTTGAAGAACGTGAAAACTTTAACAAAACTCACTCTGACGCAGAAAGAGAACATATTAGTTACTTTACTCAAGCAAAAGGTCATTACGGTGGTAAATGGGGTGGTTTAGGCGAAGTCGTTGCTGAAACTAATGCAATTACAAATACTTATTCTGACGAGCAAGTTGAAGCCTTGGGTACAAGAATGCAGTATTTGCAACAACATTTTCCAAAGACAATTTCAATGATTAAAGATAGAATGAATTGGAAAGATGATATTGCGGCAATTGAATTTTATGGAACGTAGTTTATTTAATTTCCATAATTTATCAAATAAATTTTAATATATAATTACTAGAGGTGGTGCAAGGTTTTAATTCGTATTGCCTTTTTAGTTAATGTGCTTTATGTGTATGTAATTTTGTAAAAATTAGACTGTCTTCTGATTGACTGAAACTTATTATCAAATACAATAAAAAACCAGGATAAATTTATTGTCTGTTTAATAAGTTAAAATTGAAAGGAGAGTTATGAAATCAGTAACTACATTTGATTTACAGTATGCACATCGTTTTTATGAGTTTAAAGGTGAAGCACAGTATCTTCATGGACATTCAGGGGTTTTAACTATCGAAGTTGAAGATACTATAAACAAAGGTGTTAATATGGTTTACCCTTGTAATGAAATAAAAAAAATAGCGTGGAGTTTGTTGCAAAATTTTGACCATGCTTTAATCTTAAGGGAAGACGACCCAATTTTACCTGCAATCCTTGAAGTTTATGACAAACAAGGAATTAAAAATGGTGCACCTCAAAATACAATGAAAGGTGAAGCCTTCAAAACCGAACTAGCGACAGCATATCCTGATTGTAGGTTAGTTGTTACTAAAGAATCAATGACTACAGAAGGAATGATTAAAATTGTATATGAATTATTGAAGGATAAATTAAACATCTCAAAAATTACTTTTACAAGTGGTGCTAATACTGCCTATGAAGAATATACTGTAGATAAGACGATTGAACGTTGTCCATTATGTGGTGTTTCATTAAATGAAAATGGAGTATGCCCAAAATGTGGGTATAAAAAATAAAGAAAGGATGTAAAAATGGAAAAATTTGTATGTACAGTTTGTAATTGGGTTTATGACCCTGCGGAGAATGACAATGTAAAATTCGAAGATTTACCTGAAGATTTTGTTTGTCCTCTTTGTGGTGTTGGAAAAGACCAATTTGAAAAACAATAAAAATCTAAACCCGCTTATAAATATAGGCGGGTTTTTTGTTTATATTATTTTATTTTTTAGCAAATTATTATTTATTAAAAAAATACTTGACGTGTCTTTTTATAGAAGTTAAAATTATCTTTGCGAGAATAAAAAGGTTAAAATTTATGATACCAGTACATATAAACGGAATTGAATATAGTGTTCCGAGGTTAAAAGTTACGAATGACGATATTTCAAAGATAGTAGATACGAGTGATGATTGGATTATTCAAAGAACAGGAATAAAAAGCAGATATATTGCTTCGTCGTCAGAAACAGCATCAACACTTGCCATAGATGCTTCAAAAAAACTTCTTGAACGTAAAAATATAAATCCGGAAACAATTGATATGATAATTTCAGCAACATCTTCACCTGAAAAACATTATCCATCTGTCGCCTGTGAAGTTCAGGCCGGAATAGGTGCAAAAAATGCATCAGCGTTTGATATTTCAGCGGCGTGTACGGGTTATCTTTATGCGTTACAAATTGCTAGGGCAAATGTAGCAACAGGATTTGCGAATAGAGTTTTGCTGCTTACATCAGATACAACTTCAAAATTTGTTGATTGGAGTGATAGAACAACTTGTGTTCTTTTTGGAGATGGTGCAACAGCAACACTTGTGGAAAAATCAGAGAATGAGAATTCTGATATTGTAGAAATAATACTTGCTTCAGACGGAACGAAAAAAGATTTTATATGTATTGATTTACAAAAAGAAATTTGTCCGCTAGCAGAAAATGATGGTATAAATGGTGATAATCACTTAAAAATGGTGGGAAAAGAAGTGTATAAATATGTTATGCAAGAAATACCATTGTTAATTGACAGAGTGTTATTAAAGGCTGGCATGACGTGGGAAGACATTGATTATTTTGTTCCTCATCAAGCAAATTTAAGAATGATAGAAGCACTTTGTGAAAGAATGAATATTGCAAAGGAAAAGGTGTTAACGAATATTGAAAAATATGGAAACACATCAGCAACGTCAATTCCGTGTGTAATTTCAGAAAAAATTGCAAAAGGTAATTTAAGATTACCGTCAACACTGTTGCTTTGTGGTTTTGGTGCCGGAATGACCGCAGGTGCTGCGATTGTAAAATTAAGAGATTAAGATTTTTTTGTATTAAATTTAACAGAAAAAAGGCTTATTATTTTAGACTTTATATTAAAACAAAAAACGGGCATTTGCCCGTTTTTGTTTTAATTCGGAGACGCAGGGATTCGAACCCTGGATACAGATTACTCCATATAACACCTTAGCAGGGTGCCGCCTTCAGCCAACTCGGCCACGTCTCCATCTGTATTTATTTTGTTTCCTCATGCTAGCACAAAAAAAAATTCTTTTCAATAAGGTTAATTTTTTGTAACTCTTTGTTATATTCTTCTCTTTTTTGTAATATCATTATCTTATGAACTTAGATGCAGCAATCGACGGTTTTTTATCGCCAATCGCAGACAAAATTTCGTCAATTATATTTTATTCAGTTAATATCAACGGTGTGGAAGTGCAATTGTTAATTGCACTACTTATGTTTGCCGGAATCTATTTTACTTTTAGGCTTAGATTTATTGGTTTTTGGGGATTTAAACATGCTCTAAGGCTTATTTCTCACCGTTTTGAGCATAAAGATATAATAAAACGAAAGAAAAAAGGTGAAGTTTCATCTTTTCAGGCACTAAGTGCTACAATTTCATCTTCTGCCGGTATTGGTAATGTTGCCGGTTCTGCTGCTGCCGTTTCTATCGGTGGCCCAGGGGTAATTTTCTGGATGATTATTGCCGGTCTATTCTCTATGGCATTAAAATTTTCAGAAGTACTTCTAGGTGTTAAACTTCGTGATGTAAACCCTGACGGTTCTACTTCAGGCGGTCCTATGTATTACATTTCAAAAGGGCTAAAAGGTCCGATTTTAGGTAAAATTGCACCATATCTAGGTAAAATTTACGCATTTTGTTGTGTTCTTGCTGTAATAGGTGGTTGGAATTTGTTTCAAATTAATGCAATGACAACACAAATTACTGAAGTAACAGGTGGTACATCTAGTATTTTTGCAGATAACAGTTGGATTATAGGTTTAATTGTCGCAATTATTACTTGGGTTACTATTATCGGTGGAATACAGTCAATAGGTAAGTTTACAGAAAAAGTTACACCAATTATGTGTGCTTTATATTTAACGAGTATATTAATTGTTTCTATAATAAATATACATAATATTCCTCATACTTTTAAGGTTATTATTACAGAAGCCTTTCACCCTCAAGCAATGGCGGGTGGAGTCTTTGCCTGTATGTTATGGGGATTTAGGCGTGCAATGTTTGCAAACGAAGCAGGTTTAGGTACTGCACCTACTGCTTTTGCTGCGGTGAAAACAAGTAAACCTGTTGCTCAAGCCTTTATTGCAATGCTTCAACCTTTTGTAGATACTTGTATTGTTGGCGTTGCAACCGCTTTTGTTATTGTTGTTTCAGGTGAATATTTAAAAGTTACAGGAATTGCAGGTATTGAATTAACATCAAAGGCTTTTGCTACAGCCTTTAGTTTCTTCCCTATTCTTTTGACTATAATGGCAAGTTGTTTTGTAATGGGAACAATGCTTTGTGGTTCTTATTACGGCTTAAAAGGTTGGCAATTCTTGGTTGGGGAGTCAAAATTTAAAACTCGTTTCTTCCAATTTGTATATTGTTTATGTATTGTTATCGGTTCAGCCATGAATTTTAAAAGTATTATCAACTTATCAGATGCTGTAACTTTATTTATGGCAGTGCCAAACTTATTTGCATTATTTATTCTTTCAAATGTTGTTGTTAAAGAAGTTAAACGTTATTGCAAAAAGTACGATGTTGGTTTATTTAGTGAAATTAAGGACGAACCTTATGACGAAGATAAAGATGTTGAATAGTATTAAAGACGAGTTGAAAATGTGTAATAAATGTAGAATTTGCACATCTCAGCAAGTTTTTTTTACAGGAAATCCTGATGCAAAGATTATGTTTATCGGTGAAGCACCGGGGCGAGAAGAAGTAAAAGAGTGTAAGCCTTTTGTTGGCGGTGCCGGAAAAAATTTAACAAAATATCTTGAGCAGGTTGGTATTAACAGAGAAAAAGATTTATATATAACAAATGTTGTAAAATGTCGTCCAACTAAAGAAGATAATCCGAATAAAAACAAAACACCGGATTTGAATGAAATAAATGCTTGTGTTCATTTTTTGTTTGATGAAGTTGAAATTGTACAGCCGAAACTAATCGTTTTGTGCGGTGCGACTGCGTACAAAGGTTTGACAGGTAAAAACTCTGTTACTATGGGTAAAATCAGGGGTAAGATTTTTCAGTTAGAACTCAATGGAAAATCTTATGAGGCTATAACAATTTATCACCCGTCATATTTAATGCAATATGCTTCTCAAGAACAGATTGACACGACAATTGAAGATTTAAAAGTTGTAAAAACTTATTTATAAACGACTATTTAGATTTGAAATAATCGCAAATTAAAGTTTTTTTGCGTGGAATAAGTTGTTTAATACGTTCTGCAAATTGATTTTTGCTTGAATCTTGAAGTTCTTTTTTTAGAATGGCTTTTTCCATTAGTACATTGTTATAAACTTCAGAACAAGTTTTTGATTTGTCAATATGTTGTTCAAGTTTTGAAAGTTGGATTTCTTTTTCTCTAATTGCTTGTTTTAAGTCTTTCTTTTTCAATGTTTAAATCCTTTTCTGTCTGCAAATCTAGGATAAGCCTATGGAAACTTTTTTCAATCAATCTTTTAGTTGATTTAGTCTGAGTTTCTCTCATTATTTTAGTCGAATTTTACATTCATGTCAAAATTTGTTTTTCATGTTATAATTACTTTAAATAATATCATTACTGTGTAAAATTGTTAATGTATCACTTTAAGCGACGAGGAAAGACTGGATGGCAGACGGATTTAATATTGATGAGATTAATAAAAAGTTTTCAGAATTATCTGATACTTTAGATTCTATAAAAACTCAAAATGCTTTAAATATAGGTGATACAAGCCGAGCATTGAATAATTTGGTTGTTAAATTAGATACAATTTCTTCGTCTTTAGATGATGAGGAAATGTTAGAATTAATTGCAGATTTAAAACACAGTATTTCTGATAAATATTCATATGTAACTGTTAAATTTACTGAATTAGAAACAGCGATAAAAGAAGTTGTAAAAAACAACGATGATTTAGTTACAGTACCCCAAATTAAAGAATTATTTGATGTTTTATCAACAAATTTGTCAGTTTTTTCAAAACAAGTAATGGCTCAAGGAGATATTCTTAACGAAATAACTTTAAGAATTGAGGCTTTGAGGACTGATGATACAGATAAAAGAGATATTATTAAAAGCGTAAACTCAATCAAAACTGACCTTGAAAAGTTCAATAATGGTTTTGAAAGTATCATTTTGAATGTTAACAACAACTTTGAAACCATGCTAGAGCATGTTTCGAAACTTGACCCAACTGCTGAAGTTATGAAAATGTTGAATGCTTTAACTGATGTAAAAAACACGTCAGATACAATTATGACAGCGGTGCAGGTTGTTGACCAAAAGCAAAACAAAATGAGCGATGCAATTGAAGAAGTTGTTTCTCAGAATACAAAAATTAACGCAAATATTAAGGCTTTGGCAGGTCAAAGTGATTTTGACGGTTTGGTTAGAAAAGTTGAAGGTTCAATCGAACTTATTACAACGCTTAAAGGTGCATTAACAGATGCAAACGAGCAAAGCCAACGTTCTTTGTTAGTTCAATTGGATAAACTTTCTGCGATTGTTACTAAAATTTTAACTGAAGAAGATTTTGAAGTTTTTAAATCAGAATTGTCAAAACTTGTTTATGACGTTATTGAAACAACAAACGTTATGCGTGGTGATTTGATTGATACAAATTCTGAATTCAAATCGTTGGCAAAATTAATAGAAGATTTAGACTTGAAAACTTCTTTTGAAAGTTTAAGAACTTTAATTGACGATACAGGAAGAAATGTTAAATCAAGCATTGCTGATGCAATTTCTAATTCGGGAATTGAACCTGTCAAAAACAGTTTGAATTTATTAATTGAAAAAGTTGATCAAGTTAAAGGTTCTATTGTCGAAAATTCTGATAGAAATTCAGATAAAGTATCAGGCAGAATTGATACATTACTTGAATTAGCGGATAAAACAAGAGAAATTGTTACATATTTACCGGATACAATTCGTCAAGGATATATGGCTTCAGAAGAAGGTCAAAGAGCCTTTGTTGAACAATGTATCAGAGATTTGTCAACAATTTCTGATAAACTTAAATTTTTGCAAGATGATGTGGCAAGTCTTGTAAGTCCTATTAAAGAAGGACTTATTGGCGAAATTAAAAACTTAAAAGAAGTTGTTTATGATGTAAAAGATTTTGTTTCTAATAATGATGAAATTATATCAAAAATTACAAACTTAGAAACAATTGTTGGTAGAGTTGCGGGCGATTTTGATGTTGCCTTGCATTCTTTACAAGAAAATATTATGTCTTATATGGGTGGAATCAAAGAAGATTGCGAATCTGCCGATATTAAAATGAACAATTTTGCTTTTGAATTTAATGCTCTTAAAGGTGATTTAAATAAAGCATTTAATGACTTTAAAGATGCTTCAAAAGGTCAAAATGAAAGATTTAACAGTGTTTGCAACGGAATTTCTTCAAGATTTGATTCTGTTATGAATGTCTTGAGTTCAATTAGTGAGCAACCTGTTGTACTTGCCGGTATTAAAGATGGATTTGATGCCGTTCAACACACAATGCAAGACTTGATTTTGACAATCTCTGATTTGAAAGTTCAAGTAAGTGCAAATAAACCTGCGGTATCTAGTGAACAAACTGCGGTATCTGTTGAAGGTGTGCAAGGTGTATCTGATGATGCTGTGTTGAAATTAGAGGGTAAATTAAATAAAATCAAAGACCAGTTGAATTTTATGTCAACTGATTTTATGGAAAATTTATATAACCGTTCTGAAAAGATTTTAGACGAGTTTGAACCGATTAAAAATGCAGTGCTATCTTTTGTTGATGTTGATTTTCAAAATGTAGCATCTATTTTAAAAGACCAAATGGATGCGTATAAAATCGGCATCGAAAAATTAATGGACGAGTCTGTATCAGAAGAAGCACGTCCTATATTGAACAATATTTTTACAGGTTTTGGTTCTGTAGAAAATCGTATCAATAATATGGAACAAGCAGTTAAAGGTGCTTTAGCAAATTCTTTAAAAGAAATTAAAGATTTGTTGCTACAAGTAAAACCTTTAATGCCTGCAACTTCAGTAGAAAATGTTGAGGGTGAAACTTTTGGAGATGCTTGTGGCTCAATTGACGGTTTAACTGAATTGTTGGATGCAAAAGTTGTTGAATTACGAAATGATTTAAGTGAAAGATTTGAAAATATTCATAAACACATTGATGAAGCAGTTATTCCTAAATTTGAAGAAGTAAAGTCAAAACAAGATGAAATTCTTGCAAAAATTGAAACTTTGAATGATAAAGAACAATTAAACTCTATCAAAAGCCAATTAAATGAATTATTTGATAGTATCGCAAAAGTTAATGACGAGGTCTTAAATGCTAAAATTTCTGCGACATCTGCAATAACAGAGGAAAAAATTTCAGGTTTAGGTGAAGAAGAAAAAAGTATAATTGTTGACTTTACGACTAATTTGAGTGAACTTGCAAATCTTGTAAGACACACATCAGAAAGTATTGATTCTAAAATTGCTAGAGCAATGTCTGAAAACAATGTTCAGGTAGATTTTGAATCTCTAAAGGCAGATATTGCTCAAATGCTTGCAAATGTTCAATCAAAAGCAAATAATATTACTGTTCAAGATAATGATGGCGAGCCAATTTCAAACGTTCAAGTGTTGCTTGAAGAATATAAATCTCAAATTGTTAATGAAATAAATTCCGTAAAACAAGCAATGTGGGATTTCAAAAATGATGATGAAATTGGTAAAGACTTAAAAGTTATTAGCCAAAAAATGGATTTAATTGCGTTAAATGATGACGTTAAATTCGAAATTGACAAGTCTTTACAAGAAATTAGAAATACAGTTAAAGACCAACAAAAATTCTTAAATACTATTAATATCTTGGAAACTTTGGCTTCTCTTGATGATATTAATAAAATGAAAGGTATTGAACAATTATCAAAATTGTCTGAAATTATCAGTGTTGAAAAGTTGAATGCCTTAAATAAATTGACTCTTTTAGATAAATTGAAAAATCTGGATTGTCTTGATGAGTTACAAAAAATTCCAAAACTTTCAGGCATGATTGAAGTTCAAGAACAATTGAGGACTGTAATCAATGGTTTAGACCAAAAATTGAATGTATTTTCTAAAAACTATTCAACTCTTGATATTTTTACAGAAGATGTTAAAAATGAATTTAATGCGTTCAAGAATGATTTAAACACTGCAAAAACAGCGATTATGAAGCATGTTTTAAATGTATTTGAACAACTTTCTTTCGTTGTTGAAGGTGAAGAAATTAAAGATTTTGTTGATGAAAAAACTCAAACAATTTTAGAGGCTATTGCGACAAATGAAGCCGTAAATCAAGAAGTTAAAACAATCAAACACGCTATAGATTCTTTAAAACCTTTGGAATACAAGGATATTGAAGAAGAAGTTAAAAAGATTGATGCTGTTTCTGAAAAGGTCGACGGAATTTCAGAAAAGATTGATAATGTTCCAACAGCGTTACATGAACAAGTTGAAATAATGAAACAACAACTTAACCAATTACGTGTAGGTTCGTCTGAAGATAGTGGTGATTATAGTTATTCAATGCAAGACGTTGAATCGGATATTGCACGTTTAAGACTTGCTTTAGACGATATTAAAAAGGTTGTTGAAACAAATTCCTTGAAAGAAATTGCAGATTACGTTAATGAAATTGTTCGTCAAGTTGACAGCATGAAATTTAATATCAGCCAAGATGATATTTTTAAAATGAAAGTTGATATTGAACGTATTACTTCTGACGTTGTAAGTATTAGTTCCAGAACAAATAAATTGTTACTTGCATCAGATGAATCTGCAAATGCTTTGAATACTTCAATTTTATCATTCAAAAACACAATTTCAGATTTGTATGAGGGCTTGAAAAAATTAGATTATACTGAAATTACTCAAGCGTTAGATAATATAAAATCTAAAGTTGATGATAATGCAAAACAACAAAATAATACGGTTGAATCTGTTGCTAAACTTTCAATTTGGGCGGATAGTGCAGATGAAAAATTAACAGATGTATCTGAAACTTTAAATAAATTGAAAAAAGCAATGCCTTCTAACGAAGCCGTTTTAGATGAATTAGATACAAAATTTGCAAAACAACAACAACGTATTGAAGCATTAGAAGAAAAACTTGATGAATTACTTGCAATTCAAGGTAACAGTGATTCTTCAAATATGTCTAAAAAACTTACTGATATTGATAAACAATTGACACGTTTAAACAAAAGTATTGAAAGACTTACTTCTTATGTAGATGAGGAATAAAATGGACGCAATAGTTATTTTTTGTACAGTACCAAACAAAGATGATGCAAAAAAGATTTCAAACGCACTTGTGTCTGAGCAATTGTGTGCATGCGTAAGTACTGTTGAAAAGGTTCACTCGGTATTTTCTTGGAATGGAGAACTTTGTGCAGAAAATGAAATGCTTTTAATTATCAAAACAAGACGTGAATTGTTTGATAAAATTGAAGCGGTAATCAAGGCTTTGCATTCATACAATGTTCCGGAAATTATTGGCTTACCTGTGGTTATTGGTTCAGAAGATTATTTGGGTTGGATTGCTCACGAAACAAATTTATAAATTATGATTAAAGAGAGTAACTTAATCGAATATATTAAAACCTTAGGGCTTGAAGTTAATACTACGACTAAAGCGAGAGGGCATTTGGGATTCTTTTTAGATGGTCGAATTGATATTTCAAAAAATACTCCGAAAGATAGAATTATACCAACTCTATTACATGAATTTACCCATTATGTTCATTCAAAATTAGAAAAAAATATTGCAAAAAGGGGAGGTTCTCTGGAAGTTATTTTTAATCAAGATGATGTTTCTGAAATTTTTAATGAATTGCTTGAAGTTACTCATTTCGTAGATAAAAATTCTTTGCACAAAAGACTTTCCGAGCATAAAGAGTTGGTAAAAAATAAAATTAAAGAGTTGGATAATGAGGTTAAAAAAGAATATCCAAATTTTCAACGCTCAAAAAAGTTTAAAGAACTTGACCGAATTGTGAGAAAATCAAATGCAAGATATTTATTGAAATATGACAGAGTAAAAATAAAAGGGTGGTTGTTTCAAAAAACAAAAATTTTTTCAATAGACAACATAGAACAAGATTTTCCGGAACTTAAACCCTCTGTAATTGCATTTATTCGCTTAAAATCTTATCAAAAGAAACAAACAAGAATTTCTCAAAGAATAAATAAATTGAACAAATATTACGAACGTCCAACAGAACTTTTTGCAAGATTTGTCGAAGGATTGTATGAAAATAAGGAAACAGTTAAAATTCTCGCACCAAAAACTACAGAACGTTTTTATGAACTTCTAAGTCAAGGCTATTATAAAGAATTGAGGAATGTTTTAGAGTTTTCTATATAAAATAAAATTACCTGTAAACAAATGTAAAATTTACACTTGCTTTTTTAAAATTTATATGATACTATTAACTACACAAATAGTAGATAAAGGAATAAGAAATAAAGAATAAGGAGAACTTAAGATGATTAATGCAGTTAATTCTGTAGCAAAACCCCAAAATGTTGTTTCAACAAAAAAAGTAACTACCCCTGTAGAATTGCAAAAAGGTGGACGCAAAGGCGGTGCTTATGCTTCAATCGATGAAAAACAAAATGAAAATTTATTATTAGAATTAAACTATATTGGTTCTCAATTGAAAACATTGCTTGATATGAAAGCAGGCAAAAATGTAACAGTTGAAAAAGTTGCAAATAAATTACCGGAAGATGCAAAGAAAACAACTGCTCAAAAGCAAAAAGATGATGCAATTGTTGAATTAGGATACATCGGCGATGTTCTTAAAAAAATGGTTGATGTAAATGCCGGTAAAGAGGTTGAACCAACTCCTAAGAAAAAAGCAACAAGAGGTTAATAGTAAATAAATTCACTTTTGTAAATAAAAAAAAACGGCTACTTATGTGGCCGTTTTTTTTTGTTGTAATTTCTTTAAAATTTTTGTTTCCACAAGTCAATATTTACCTATGTTTTAACGAATTTAAAATTTGTGTAAACAAATGTAACAAAACAGGTTAAAACCCTAAAGAAACCATGGAGTTAGACCGATAAAAAATATGTAAG
>CAKUZB010000002.1 GCA_934717745.1 uncultured Candidatus Melainabacteria bacterium
CGAGGCTTTGAAAAATAGATGCTGGCATCGGGTTATCTTCCCAGGCGGTGGCCCGCCAAGTATTTTCACTGAAATGAATCTTTACGACCGTGTGAGCGATGGACTCTGCCGAACAAAAGTTGACTAAATGTCAAGTTTTGTGAGAGGGGGTGGTTTCCTTTTTTAACAAAAAAAATAGGTTAAATCAACTTTTTGTTAATTTAACCTATTTTGAAAAATAGATGCTGGCATCGGGTTATCTTCCCAGGCGGTGGCCCGCCAAGTATTTTCACTGAAATGAGTCTTTACGACCGTGTTCGGGATGGGAACGGGTGGTTTCCTCACTCTTGGACACCAGCGAATTCTTTTAACGCTGTGTGCATTGAAAGGTGCATAATAAAAACAAGCGAAACGCAAATCATCTAACTTAAAGTTAGGAAAAGCCCTCGTACTATTAGTATCAGTCGACTGAATATGTTGCCATACTTACATCTCTGACCTATCAACCACGTGATCTTCGTGGGTACTTACTGACTTATGTCATGAGAGATCTCATCTTACGGTGGGCTTCGTACTTATATGCTTTCAGCACTTATCCGCTTGGAACACAGCTACTGGGCGTTTACCCTTGGCAGGATAACCCATACACTGGAGGTCCCCTCTTCCCGGTCCTCTCGTACTAAGGAAGACTCCGTTCAAATCTCTTGCGCGTATACCGGATATGGACCGAACTGTCTCACGACGTTCTGAACCCAGCTCGCGTGCCGCTTTAATGGGCGAACAGCCCAACCCTTGGAACGTACTACCGCTCCAGGATGCGACGAGCCGACATCGAGGTGCCAAACCTCCCCGTCGATGTGGACTCTTGGGGGAGATAAGCCTGTTATCCCTATGGTAACTTTTGTCCGATGAGCGATGGCCCTTCCATACAGAACCACCGGATCACTATATCCTACTTTCGTACCTGTTCGACTTGTAGGTCTCACAGTCAAGCTCCCTTTTGCTATTGCACTCAACGGTTGATTTCCGACCAACCTGAGGGAACCTTTGAACGCCTCCGTTACATTTTAGGAGGCGACCGCCCCAGTCAAACTGCCTACCAGAAACTGTTCCCTGCCCTGTTGTTAGAGGGATCAGGGTTAGAATTCAAATTATCACAGAGTGGTATCTCAACGATGACTCCACAAAGGCTAACGCCCTTGCTTCAAAGTCTCCCACCTATACTGCACAATGAGAACCCGAATTCAATTTCAAGCTACAGTAAAGCTCAATAGGGTCTTTCTGTCCTGGTACACGTAATCCGTATCTTCACGGATAATCCAATTTCGCCGAGCCTCTCGCCGAGACAGCGCCCAAATCGTTACGCCATTCGTGCGGGTCAGAACTTACCTGACAAGGAATTTCGCTACCTTAGGACCGTTATAGTTACGGCCGCCGTTCATCGGGGCTTAGCTTCAGGGCTTCGACCGAAGTCTAACTCTTCCGCGTAACCTTCCGACACCGGGCAGGCGTCAGCCCCTATACATCGTCTTAATCGACTTAGCAGAGACCTGTGTTTTTGGTAAACAGTCGCTTGGGCCTATTCACTGCGACCCTATCACGCTTCAGCAGCAAGTGCTTACACGCTAGCAGGGTACCTCTTCTCCCGAAGTTACGAGGTGATTTTGCAGAGTTCCTTAGCGAGAGTTGTCTCGCGCACCTTAGTATTTTCTACCAACCTACCTGTGGCGGTTTACGGTACGGATACCGAATAATCTCGATTGCGAAGATTTTCTTGGCAGTGTGGAGTCAACACCTTCGAGTCCGTAGACTCTCCTCATAACGCCTCAGTTTATAACGAAATGACGGATTTTCCTATCATCTCTACCTACACGCTTAAACAGCCACTTCCGATCGGCTGCATGCCTATCCTCCTGCGTCCCTCCGCATCTGATAACGATTACCAGATAGTTCAGGAATATCAACCTGATGTCCATCGACTACGCCTTTGGGCCTCGTCTTAGGTTCCGACTAACCCCCCGCGGACGAGCCTGCCAGGGGAAACCTTAGGTTTACGGTGCATTGGATTCTCACCAATGTTTTCGCTACTTATGCCGACATTCTCACTTCTGCTTCGTCCATCAGTCCTTACGATCTGACTTCAACCTACAACAGAACGCTCCCCTACCGATTAAAGTAAACTTTAATCACGCAGTTTCGGTTATATGCTTGAGTCCCGGTGTATTTTCGGCGCGGAGACGCTTGACCAGTGAGCTATTACGCACTCTTTCAAGGGATGGCTGCTTCTAAGCCAACCTCCTGGTTGTCGCAGCATCTCTACCTCCTTAACCACTTAGCATATATTAGGGACCTTAACTGGCGTTCTGGACTGTTTTCCTCTTGACCACGGATCTTAGCACTCGTAGTCTCACTGCTAGATAGTAACATTACAGGCATTCGGAGTTTGACATCATTTGGTACGACATTTCGCCGCCCGCACAAAACCAGTGCTCTACCTCCTGTAAGATAAATCTAACGCTGTGCCTAAACGCATTTCGGGGAGAACCAGCTAGCTCCTAGTTCGATTGGCATTTCACCCCTAACCACACCTCATCCACCGATTTTTCAACATCGGTTGGTTCGGACCTCCACGTAGTGTTACCTACGCTTCATCCTGGACATGGTTAGATCACCAGGGTTCGGGTCTATCTCATGTTACTTAACGCTCTATTCAAACTCGCTTTCGCTGTGGCTCCGAATGTTAACTTCTTAACCTTGCAACATAAGATAACTCGCCGGCTCATTCTTCAACAGGCACGCCATCACACTATTGATAGTGCTCTGACTGGTTGTAAGCTAACGGTTTCAGGATCTATTTCACTCAGCTTCTCACTGTTCTTTTCGCCTTTCCATCACTGTACTCGTTCACTATCGGTCACTGACTAGTATTTAGCCTTACCGGATGGTCCCGGTGGATTCAGACAGGGTTTCACGTGCCCCGCCGTACTCGGGATACTTTCAAGAGATTATTTAATTTCGTTTACCGGGCTATCACCGTCTATGGCTTAACTTTCCAGTTAAATTCAACTATTAAATAACTTTGTAACTCTTTGAAATATCTGCTAATATTTCTGAAAGTCCCACAACCCCCTGTGCACAACGAATGCAGTCTATCACGTACACAAGGTTTAGGCTCTTCCGATTTCGCTCGCCGCTACTTTCGGAATCATTAGTTTATTTTCTTTTCGTCCTGTTACTAAGATGTTTCAGTTCACAGGCTTTCCTCCGCTTGAACTATTTATTCATTCAAGGGTTATAAGGTTTTAACCTTATAGGGTTTCCCCATTCGGATTCCCAGGGATCAAGGTCTTTTAGCAACTCCCCCTGGAGTATCGCCGCTTTACGCGTCCTTCATCGGCTGTCAGTACCAAGGCATTCTCCATTAGCTCTTAGTAGCTTTACCTAATATATTCAACTCTTGCGAGTTAAATATTTGTAGTTATCATTGATGATTACGCATATCATATTTTGAATAACAGTATTTCTCAATACTCTTACATATCTTATGATATATACGCTTATTTTATTATGCAATTTTCAATGTACGATTTCAATGACGAGCATTGAAAGAGGAACAGCCTGAAAACATATACTTGAGATAAATCCTCCACTGATAATCAAAATGATTTAGTTAAAACTTATCAGTTTCATCGGATTTCGACCTTGGGATGTCGGTTTACTTATGCGACCAAGTCGCTACCGAAATCTCCCTAGAAAGGAGGTGATCCAGCCACACCTTCCGGTACGGCTACCTTGTTACGACTTCACCCCAGTCACCAACCCTGCCTTAGGACGCTGCTTCCAAATGGTTAGCTCACGTACTTCGGGCGTGGTCGACTTCCATGGTGTGACGGGCGGTGTGTACAAGACCCGGGAACGTATTCACCGCAGCGTGCTGATCTACGGTTACTAGCGATTCCGACTTCATGCACTCGAGTTGCAGAGTGCAATCCGAACTGAGACTAAGTTTAAGAGATTTGCTCACCCTCGCGGGTTGGCTGCTCGCTGTCTTAGCCATTGTAACACGTGTGTAGCCCAGGACATAAGGGGCATGATGATTTGACGTCGTCCCCACCTTCCTCCGGTTTATCACCGGCAGTCTCGCTAGAGAGCAATATATCAGTGTACCAATATATGCAACTAACGACGAGGGTTGCGCTCGTTGCGGGACTTAACCCAACATCTCACGACACGAGCTGACGACAACCGTGCACCACCTGTCTTGAGGTTCTCCGAAGAGCACCCTCTGCTTTCACAAAGGTTCCTCAGATGTCAAGCCCTGGTAAGGTTTTTCGCGTTGCTTCGAATTAAACCACATGTTCCACCGCTTGTGCGGGTCCCCGTCAATTCCTTTGAGTTTCACACTTGCGTGCGTACTCCCCAGGCGGGATACTTATCGCGTTAACTACGGCACTGCAGGGGTCGATACCCGCAACACCTAGTATCCATCGTTTACGGCCGGGACTACTGGGGTATCTAATCCCATTTGCTACCCCGGCTTTCGTTCCTCAGTGTCAATTACGGCCCAGTAAAGCGCTTACGCCACCGATGTTCCTCCTGATATCTACGCATTTCACCGCTACACCAGGAATTCCCTTTACCTCTACCGCATTCTAGCCTGCCAGTATCCGATGCCGAACCGAAGTTGAGCTTCGGGCTTTAACACCAGACTTAACAAACCACCTACGAACTCTTTACGCCCAATGATTCCGGACAACGCTTGCACCCTCCGTATTACCGCGGCTGCTGGCACGGAGTTAGCCGGTGCTTCCTCTGTGGGTACCGTCAAGATTCGTCCCCACTGACAGAACTTTACACCCCGAAGGGCTTCATCATTCACGCGGCGTTGCTGCGTCAGGCTTTCGCCCATTGCGCAAAATTCCCTACTGCTGCCTCCCGTAGGAGTATGGGCCGTGTCTCAGTCCCATTGTGGCTGATCATCCTCTCAAACCAGCTACTGATCGTCGCCTTGGTGGTCCATTACACCACCAACTAGCTAATCAGATGCAGGCTCATCCTAGAGCACCGGAGTTTTCAAGAATACTATTTCAAGTACGCTCATATGGGGTATTAGCAGAAGTTTCCCTCTGTTGTCCCCCTCTCTAGGGCAGATTTCCTACATATTACTCACCCGTCCGCCACTTTCCACCGAAGCAAGCTTCGGCTTCTCGTTCGACTTGCATGTATGAAGCACGCCGCCAGCGTTCGTCCTGAGCCAGGATCAAACTCTCCATTGTCAGAAAGTTTATGTCCATCGTCCATCGAGGCTAATCGATGAACTGCTCGACGTTGTTTTAACACTAGCATTTGCTTGTGTATTTTGTCCTAAATCATATTTTGTTGAATCAACAAGTATATTTAAGTCGTTTTCAGCTATTCTTTTTTCAATGTTCAATCTCTTGAGGTCAAAATATCTAGGCTTATAGCCTATTAATTAGATATTGTTCTAATTCCTTCGACCAGTCAGAACCGGCAGATTTAAAATCTTTTGAGAGCCGTTCCTCTAATTCCTTAACGGTTGCTTTCGATTTGTTTTCGTTTCGTTCGCTTCCGTACTTATTATGTTACAACTTCAATTTTTTTTGTCAACCCATATTTTTTATTTTTTTTATTTTTTATTTACAAAACTTAAAAATTAGGCTTTTATTGAATTTTTGTCAACTTTCAAATTGTCCGTTTTTCAATATATTATTGAGTTTTAGATGTATCAATTTTTGCAATAGGTTATTAAGTTATATTAACGATTTTCTTTTTTTTGGCTAATAAACTAATATATTTTATTATAGAGAAATATAAGGAGATAATTCATGAAACTTAAGAATACATGTTTTTTATTTACAGCGAGCATGCTTTTAACTTCGGCATGTGCTTTTGCTGACGGAAATGCTTTTACTCCGTTAAATTTTGACGATACTGCATATTCTGTTCCGTCATCACCTACAGTAAAACCTACTTCTACTTATAGCGGAACTTCCGGCATTGTTGAACAAAGTTCAAACGTTAAAACCGGTAATGTTGAATTGCAATCTGCTATTTCTAAGATTGATACAGCATTAGATAATATACGAAACGAACAAAATACATGTAAAGCAAAATATGCTGAAATTGATAACCAATATAAATATGTTAAAGACCAACGTCGAAACATGAAAAAACAAGTTCGTGCAAATGAAAAGAGAATTCGTGAGTTAAACAGAGCAAAAACAAACTTGGGTAAGAATGTATTATAAATATATACATATATATAACAAAAAAGCATGGGATTAACTCTCATGCTTTTTATTTTATCCAAGAATACATATTGTATTTATTTAATACATGTATAATAATATATATAAGATTATGAAAATATTATCCGCAGAAAACTTAAATATGGGATTTAATACCGAAAAAGGCTTTAGGCAAGCACTTTTTGATGTATCATTTTCTGTTGAAGAAGGACAAATGCATGCTCTTGTTGGTGAATCCGGTTGCGGTAAATCAATGACTGCCATGAGCATTTTGCAATTATTACCTAAGACGGCAATTATTAAAAGCGGTCAAATTTTCTTCAAGGGAAAAGATTTACTAACATTAAACCAAAGCCAATTAAGAAAAATCCGAGGTTCTCAAATTGCATTAATACCGCAAGACCCCATGACTTCTTTAAATCCCCTTTATACTGTAGGAAATCAACTTTTAGAAGTTATCAAATTGCATCAAAACTTAAAAGGCAAAGATGCAATGCAAAAAGCCATTGAATCGTTAGAACTTGTTCAAATTCCGTCTGCAAAAGAACGATTTAACCAATACCCTCACGAATTTTCAGGAGGAATGAAGCAACGTGCAATTATCGCCATGGCTTTGGCATGCAATGCCGAATTAATTATTGCTGATGAACCAACAACGGCACTTGATGTAACTATTCAGGCTCAAATAATGAAACTTCTGTCTGATATAAAAAAAGATTTTGGAACATCTATTATATTGATTACCCATGACTTAGCATTAGTAAGTCAATATTGCGATGAGGTTTCGGTTATGTATTCAGGCAAAATTGTTGAAAACGCACCAACAGACGAATTTTTCAGAAACACAAATCACCCTTATTCAATAGGTTTATTAAAATCATTGCCGGAAAACAATACTAAAAAACTTGCAGTAATTAACGGACACCCGCCATCAATTCAAGACGAAATAACAGGTTGCAGATTCCACAACCGCTGTAAATTTAACATTCCAAACCTTTGCAATAGAAAAATTCCCGAATTTAAAACTATTTCTGCAAACCATTGTTCCGCATGCCATTTAAATTAATTTTTTAATACACAATTTTAACCGCACAGGTTATATGACATATAAAATTTGCGTTTTTTAATTAAGCATGCCATAATGATACTATTATTTATATAGGGGATTTATTTATGACTATTGATGTTAAGCCATTGAGTGCTATTTTTTACAACCAAGAACAAGTTAATATGGAAGACGTTATCGCACCTCCGTATGACGTTATTTCTGAACAATACCGAGATGAACTTAAAGCAAGAAGCGAATATAATTTTGTAAATCTTATTCTTGCAAATGATTCAACCGACTTGAATGACGAAAACAATCGTTACAACCAAGCATTGAAAAATTACAAAAACTGGCTTGAAGAAAAAGTTTTAGTAAAAAATGAAAAGCCATGTATTTTATATTTAATACAAAATTATGAAAAGAACGGGAAAAAAGTAACAAGAAAAGGATTTATCGCACGCAACCGCATTGAAGATTTTGCATCAAAAAATATTTTGCCACACGAATATACAATGGGTGGGCCTAAAGAGGACAGATTGAACCTTACAAAAAAATGTAAAGCAAACTTTTCACAAGTATTCTTAGTATACTCTGACCCTGAAAAACAAATTGAAAAAGCAATAGATTACACACAAAAACCTTTCATAGACGTAACTGACGATTTAGGAGTTCAAAATATTGTATACAAAATTGAAGACGAAAAGACTTTATCATTAATCGAAAAAGTTTTAAGCGACAAAACCTGTTTAATTGCTGACGGTCATCACCGCTACGAAACAGCAATGAATTACAGAAATTTCATTAACTCGCAAGACAACAACGACCCTACAAAATTTGTCATGAGTTATTTCACAAACCTTGAAGACGATTTATTAATCTTTCCTACTCACCGTATTTTAACTCGTTCAATCAGTTCCGCAGATTTGCTTGAAAAAATAAAAAAATACTTCGACGTTGAAGAAATCTCTTTTGACAACCAAAATAAATCAGAAATGAAATCAAAACTTCTTGAAGAAATCGAAAAATCTTCAAAAGAAAGACTTTCAATGGGGTTATATCTAAAAAATGTAAGTAAGTTCTACCTATTAAAACTTAGAGAAAACGTTAACGAAATTCTTGACGAATATAAAGTACCGGAAGTTTTAAAAACCCTTGATTTAATCGTTCTACACAAAGTAATTATTTCAAAAGAATTAGGTTACACACAAGAAGAACAAATGGCTCAAGATGGAATTTTATACATCAAGCAAGAAGATGAAGCCTTTGAGATGATTGATTCCGGCAAAGCACAAGCCTCTTTTATTATGGCTTATCCAAAAATTCAGGATATTAAAAGAATATCTGAAGCGGGCGAACGTATGCCTCAAAAATCTACTTATTTCTATCCGAAATTATTGTCAGGTATAGTAATTAATCCGCTTGATTAGTTTTTGTCAGGCGTTGCACGACCTGTTTAAAAAATATCATAAATCGTACAAAGATTAAAGAAGAAAACCAACCGGCACGGACTAAAGTCCGTGCCGGTTGGTTTTTAAAACAAGTTTAACCCTATTTTGTTGGAGTTAATTTTTCACTTAAATAAGCAATAGTTTTTGGGAAGTGTTGTTGTAAATATTGAGTTCTGATACCTAAAATATCTACAGTTTGGTATGTATTCATCAATGCATTTGTTTCCGCAATTGTTTCTTCACGACCTCTATCAGGTTGACCCGCAACGGCTTCTTGCTCGATAAAATAATCAATATGATTTCTTTCGTTAGTCGGGAATTCCTTTAAGAAGTTTTGTCTTTCTTCTTCATAAGTTTTCTTGAAAGTTTCATCTTCATGAAGAGTGTTCATAAGTTTTACACTTGTAACTTCGCCTTTATCATTAAATTTTAAATCTACAGGTTTTCCACACATATCTGTAGAATGCCCTAATTCATGTAAAAATACAAATGGGTCATCAGAAACATTTAATGTTGAAAAAGCCATTACATTTTCACCTACTTGATAAATTCCGGGGCTACAATATGAATTTAACTTATTATCAATATCTTCAATTTGAACAGTTGTACGTTCTAAATTTAACAACTCGTCCCCTGGGATTTTCTTAAGCATGTTTATAATTTTTTGTTCACTTGCGTTAACTTTTTCAGAATTATTTCTATCACCTTTTTCTTTTGGAACAATAAAGTCTTTAATTGGAATTTTTACCCCTTCGTCTTTTTGTTCATCAACTACAGTTATCGCGTTTTCTTTTTTATCATATTCTATTGAATAAGATTTGCCGTTTCTTGATGAACGAAATTTATTTTCGCCCAAAACTTCAAAAGTTTGAGATTGATTCATCAAAACTTTACCGTTTTTATCTGTAATTTTATAATCAACAATTCTGTTACCATTTGGGTCATCTTCATATCTAAATTGAGTTCTTGTCATATCAGTTGAACGCATATCTTTTTCAATTAAAGTATGTCCAGTTTTTTTATCAACTGTTGCTTTTGCAACTTGTCGAGTTTTTCCATTAGGATATTCATATTTAACATTAAACATTCCGCCAACATCAGATTTTTCGTAGAATTCTTTTCTTTTTAAGTTGCCATTTTTATCACGACAAATTTTAATGGCTTCTGTCATCACAGGATAACCTTCTTTTGAAAACTCAAATTTTGTTTCGTTGAAAGTATTTGTTCTAAAATCATTTGTCATGACTTTTTTGCTGATAGGTTTACCTTTAGCATCAAATTTTAATTGAATATTTTCTTGTTCTAAAGTATTCAAATCCTTGTCTAAAAGTCTTAGTGTAGAGCCGTTTTTACCTAACGATTTCATAACATAGTTATTTTCTTTATCGTAAGCACATCTTCTTAATGTAACTTTTTTAGTGTCGCTCATTGTCATTTCTTTAGACAAAGACAAGACTTTACCTGCATCAAGATTATCTTCCACCATCAAATCAGAACTTTCCTTGTCCAATTTTAACGGAGTCATTTTGTTGTACATTTTAGCAATTTTATCCAACACATTATCTTTTTTCTGAGCAACTTTAGTTTCAGTTGTTCTTTCAAATGTGTCCGGTTTTTGTGGTGCTAAATAAGGTTTTCTTTCTGCACCTTTGTTTTCATCAACTTTTCCTGTAAAATTAACGTTCAATAAATTTTGAATATTCATAAAAAATCCTATAAAAAATAAAGTACCGATAACAATTAAAGTATTTTTTCGAATTAAAATTGCCAAATCTACACTTAATTTAAAAATTTGTTAACAAAAAAGACTTGATATAAATCAAGCCTTTTAAAAAATTAAAACCTAAAATATATAAATGGATTATACGTACTTGCAGCAATACTAACAGTTGATAAGAAAAACAAAACTAACAACCACAAATTTACAAATACTCGACCTAATTTATTTTTAACATCAAGCATACCTTTAAACAAAGGCACACTACACAAAATCGCAACAACAAAGGTTATAATTTCGATTATATCAATATAATATTGCCAAGTGTACAAAATTTTATCTGCATTAACCTGCAATACGCCAAACATATTCAAAAGATAATCCCAAGCGTATTTCATATTGTCTGCTCTAAAAATCACCCAACCAATCACAAACAAGAAAATACAATAAACATGTTGTAAACCTATAACCCATTTTGCATGCTCTTTTTGTTCAAATTCTTTGATATTCAAAAGTTTTTCTAAAATAATGAAAAATCCGTTCCAAATCCCCCATACAACAAAATTCCACGCCGCACCATGCCAGATACCTGTTAATAGAAATACTATTCCTAAATTTCTAATCGTTTTCACTTTACCTTGACGATTTCCACCTAGAGAAATATAAACATATTGCTTAAACCAAGTTGAAAGAGAAATATGCCATCTTCTCCAAAATTCAGTAATCGATTTTGAAATATATGGATAATTAAAGTTTTCTAAGAATTTAAACCCAAAAATTAGCCCTAAACCAATTGCCATATCCGAATATCCGGAAAAATCAAAATATATTTGAAATGTATATGCAACTGCCCCAAGCCACGCAATACTATGTGAAAAAGTATCAGGTGCTTGTGTAAAGATTTTATCAGCAATCGCCCCCATTGTATTTGCTATTAAAACTTTTTTAGACAAACCAATAATAAATCTTTTTACACCTAAATCGACTTTTTCAAAATTAACTTCTCTTGAATCAATTTGATCTGCAACATCGTGATATTTCACAATAGGACCTGCAACAAGTTGAGGAAATAAACAAATATACAAAGCCAATTTGTAAAAATCTTTTTGAGCCTTAACTTCACCTCTGTAAACATCTACAACGTATGATAATGCCTGAAAAGTATAAAAAGAAATACCAATCGGCATAATAATATTTAATGCACTGATATTTGAATGAAATAAACCATTACAATTTTCAATTAAAAAATTAAAATATTTAAAATAAACTAAAAACGACAAATTCGCAATGATTGTCATAACCAGACATAATTTTTTGTGTTTTTTAAATTTATCAATAGAGATAGCACCATAATAATTAATTATTATGGTTAAAAGCATTATTGCCAAATACTTTGGCTCACCCCAAGCATAAAAAATTATACTTGCAACAAGCAAAATTGGATTGTGCAATTCTTTTTTTGTAACTAAATACAAAAGTAACACAATCGGCAAAAACATATATATAAAAGTCATTGAACTAAATAACATCTATTTACTCCTATAATGTATAATTTTATCCTAAAATATTATCATTTAACATTTACAAATAACTCCTGTAACTTTGGAACTCTGGATGTTGATATTATCAGTAACAGTGCATCAGGTTTATTTTGCTCTATTATTTTCATATAAGGTTTTATTTCCATTTGATATTTACGTGTAGGTTCAGTATAAAAACCATCTTTTTGATGAGAATTACATCTATATTTTTCTATACTTTTATACGAAGTATTCAAGAAATAAGTTAAACTTTCTTGAAAAGAATCTCCTAAAATAAACAGTTTATAGTTTCCTTTTTTATTTATATGAGTAAAATGTGGAAAATCCCCCAAAATAGTTATTTCACTTTGTTTTTTATAATCAAAGTAAGTATAATTTTCAGATAAAAATCTCTTGTCTTTTACATTGGAATGACTATAACTATTTCCAAATTCAAATTTACGATTATATTCTGCACGTACCATATCTCTGCGGTAAATACTAAAATCCTTTTTTGAAGTACTTTTTAGCAATGGTAAATCTTTTTTCATTTTATTTATCAAAATATTATATAGAAGAAATTGAGCCTCATCGGTAGCATGATGATCTGTCCTATAAAAAACTAATTCTTTATTTTTTAAACTTTCCATTTCTTTTTTAGGATAAATAATTTCAATATTATATGCATTTTTCAAATTATTTGCTAATTTTAAAACATTATCTTCTGGCAATTTGACCGCTTTTGAATTCAAGTCGTAATATATAATTTCTTTTTGTGGAAAAATAACTATATATAACCTTATATTATTGTCTTTGCAAAAATTGTTTAATTCTGAAATATTCTTACCTATCAAGTCAATATCGACTTTTTGGTTATAAAAATCTTGCAAATCGTTAAAGAAAAACTTGTTCTTTTTATTTAACTCAAACTGTCCTAAAGAAGGCTGTTCTATTGAAAAGTTATAGATAAATGAACTATAGAAATTTATAAAAGTTTTTCTTAAATTAAATCTATCATTAAACCAAGAATCAAAATCTTTACCGTATTTATAATTTATTTCACCCGATTTCTCTATAAATATTGGTTTCTTTGCTAATGTCCTATTTTCTGTTTTTGAGGTTTCATCTTTACTTATATGGCTCATTGGCACAAATAAAAATACGAAAAATATTGTCAAAAATACTATTTCAATTCTTGATTGATTTTTTACATTTTTAAAATCTGCCAAATAACCTGTTAATTTCAAAAATAACAAGAATGACAAAATCATTATTGACGTAAAAATACCAAATTCAAAATTTACCAAACATTTTACATTAAGTGGAATTTTATATATTATTTCAATTTTTTCACTATTTAATGGAGTTATGTATAATTTATTGTTTTCTACTTCAATTTTTGCATTTTTTACTGAAAAATTTTTCGCATCAGAAAAATCTACTTTTTGTTTGTGAACGTAAAACTCACTTATAACAAGTAATTTACCCCCCCCCCCCGTTCCGTTTTTGCTTGCTATGACTATTTTTAAACGTTTTGGAGTTTTTGAACGAAGTACATCGAGTTTTACTACGTCTTCGTAACCTGACAACTTAACATTTTCTAATGCAGATTTCGTTTTCTTAAATTCGTTGTTATCTTTTTTGTTAAGAACTACTTGAATTTTATATTCACCACTTCCAGTTATATTGAAACTTACAGGAATTGGCTTAAATACAAGCCATAATTTATTTGTGGCAATAACACAAATTATAGTAAAAATAATTGAAAGAATAGTTCGTTTTTTCATTCTACTTACCAGTTGAACCGAATCCACCTTCACCACGCACTGTTTCTGTTAATTCTGTTACAACTTCTATTTTTGCTTGTTCATATTTTGCGATAACCATTTGTGCAATACGTTCTTCAGGTTGAATTGCATATTCTTCGTTTGAAATATTCACAACAGGAACACAAACTTCGCCTCTGTAATCCTCATCAATTGTACCAACACAATTTATCAACGTAATCCCATGCTTAATTGACATTCCAGAACGTGGACGAACTTGTGCTTCATATCCATGTTCCAATTCAATTTTTAACCCTGTTGGAACCAAACATCTCTCTAACGGTTTCAACACAATCGGTTCATCAATAGCCGCACTCAAATCCATGCCGGAAGCACCATCAGTTTTATATTCCGGTAATACTCTATTATGTGGTAATCGTTGAATTTTTAAAATCATATCTTCCTCACTATCTTATAAAAAGATTACCATAACAGATATTAAAAATAAAGAATCGCAATAAAAGTAACGAAATGTAAAATTTGTTAGGGTCGATTAACATTTTAGCAAAAATATATGTTATCATCATTCTATAAAAGTAAGGTTAACCTAACATCATTTAAAAATATTTTTCGGAGAAAAAATGGAAATTTCAGTACTTGGAGCAGGACACAGCGGAATAGCAATGTCTGGCGACTTAAGACTTTTAGGACACAAGGTAAAACTTTTTGCCGTAGAAAATCATAGTTTAAACATAAAATTGATTGAGGCTGTTGGCAAGATTCATATTAATGGTGTTACAAGTTGTGTAAAAACACCCGTTGATGTCATTGCCGATTTTATTGAACACGATATTAAAAAGGCGATAAAAGGTTCAAAAATTATTTTCGTAAATGTTCCTGCCTTTGCTCAAGAAATTTACAACGAAAATATAATAAAATATGGAGAAAAAGGACAAATTGTCGTATATCCCTGTGGAGGGTTTTCTGCGATTAATTTTTACAACAAGTTAAAACAACACAAAAGAGAAAATGATTTTATTGTTTGTGAAACAGCCTCTTTTATTTATACAACAAAGATTACAGCACCTGCGGAAATTTTAATTAAAAGCATAAAAGAAAAAGTTCAGTTTTCTGCTTATCCAGAAGAAAAAACTGATTTTGCACTTGATATTTTGAACAAACTTTATCCGCAATTTTGCAAAGCACAAAATGCATGGCAAACAAGTTTTAACAATCCCAGTTCAGTATTGCATACAATCACAACTTTAATGAACATGAGCAGAATAGAACAAATGGGAAATTATAAAAACTCTTATTACGATTTAACTCCGAGTGTTGCAAGAATTATTGAAACCGTAGACAAGGAAAGAATGAATATAGCAAAGCATTTCTTTAACAACCCTATAAGTGTGAAAGAAATTATGGAAAGTTTGTACAACATAAAAGCAAAAACTTTTTATGACGTCATTATGCATATTGATGCATATAAAATTCAACATGCTCCGGACAGTATGCAACACCGCTATGTGAGTGAAGACATTCCTTATAGCCTTGTTCCGATAGCAACTTTAGGAAAATCTCTAGGTATAAATTCTCCAAATATGGATTCTATCATTAATCTGGCTTGTATGTGTAACAATGAAGATTATTGGCACACAGGAAGAACTGCTGAAAATTTGGGATATAACAAAGAAAAAATGCTTATCTCTGCATAAAAAGAGGAATAATGCTAAATATAGTAAAAAACAATAAAAATTTAATTTTAATCTACACCATTGCAATGGCGTCTTTTATAGTTAACCTCGATACATACGTAGTTAACGTATCGCTTCCGGCAATGGCTGACCAATTTAACACAACAACCACTGCTATTTCGTGGGTTACACTCTCTTACAACTTAACAGTTGTTTCTCTTTTACTTACATTTGGAAAATTGGGCGACAAAATTGGATTAAAAAAACTATTTGTTATTGGTTTTATTGTATTTAGCATCAGTTCCTTAATTTGCGGATTATCAAACAAATTATATACTTTAATTTTTGCAAGACTTCTTCAAGGTGTAGGTGCATCAATTTTGTATGCATTACCTCAAGCAATTATTGCAAAATATATTCCACAAGAAAAAAGAGGAATGGCTTTTGGAATACTTGCATCAGTAGCGGCTCTTGGCATAACACTTGGTGCTCCTGTTAGTGGTTTGATTTTCGGTTTATTAACGTGGAGATTAATTTTCTTTATTAATATTCCAATCGGAATTTTTGCAGTTATTTTTTTAAACTACATTTTACCAAAAGATATGCTTTCTTACACAAATAAAAAACCTTTCGATTATTTTGGTGCAATTTTGAGTTTTATTTTTGCTTTATCATTCACTCTCTATATAAACCAAGGAAATCATTTTGGTTGGAATTCAAATATAATAATTTTCGCATTATTGTCCTGCATAATTTTCTTCATTTTGTTCTGTGTTAGAATTTCAACATATAAATTTCCTCTAATAAATCCGAAATTATTCAAAAATATAAACTTTGATTTTGCAAATTTTGCAATGCTTTTAGTTTCAATATTATTATCAGGAACAAATTTTATAATGCCTTTCTTTTTAGCAAAAACAAAAGGACTAAATGTTACTCAAATAGGCTTTATTGTTATGGTTTATTCAATAAGTTACATGATAGCAAGCATTATTTCCGGAAAATTATCAAAAATATTACAACCAAAAACAATATCTATCCTTGCAATGATTATCAGTACAGTGAACTCACTGACATTTATTTACTTGATAAAAATAGATTCCATTATACCATCTGTAATTTTTCTAGCACTTTGCGGATTATCTTTTTCATTTTTCATTACATCAAACAACAACTACGTTATGGGAATGTCAACAAAATTCAATGCAGGTATGATTGCAGGAACTCACAGAATGGTGGGAAGATTTGGAATGCTTTTAGGTATTGTACTTTTTGAAGCAATTTTGACAAATTCACCTCAAACCACTGAGATTGTACCATTTTTTAACACTTTTTTATTTAGTGGAATTCTTAGTTTTGTCGCATTGTTAAATTGTTTATTTACGTCTAATTCAAAAACCTCCTAAAACAATAGACTGTTATTTACAGCCAAAAAACTAGCATTTAAATATAAATGCTAGTTTTCTTATTTAAAATTAATCAGAAATTATTTTACAAAATCTTTTTCAATTTTTGATAAAACTTCATCTAATTTATCTGTATTTTTAACCGCACCTTGAGCAAATTGTGGACGTCCGCCACCTTTACCATCGGTTGCTGTAGCAATTTCTTTAACAATATTTCCGGCATTCACACCGTTTGAAACAAAATTGTCAGAAACTTTTACAAAAATTGAAGTTCCTGCAACTACAACAATTACAGACTCTCCGAGTTTATTTGCAAGCATTTCAACACCCTCTTTAAGAGCATTTGTATCAATTTGCTCCATTTTTTGAACAAATAATTTTCCGCCTGCAACGTCAAGTGCCTTTGATGCAAACTCTTTAAATTTATCTTTTGCTTGTGCAGATTTTACCGCAGTAAGTTCTTTTTGCAACTCCTTGTTTTCTTCTTGCAATTTATCAACTCTTGCCTCAACTTCGTCATAGTGAGCCTTGAATTTTGTTGCTAATTTATCCATTGCATTTGCTTTATCAGACAAGTATTTTAATGCAGATTTTGCAACAACAACTTCAATACGTCTTGTACCCGCAGCAATTGCAGATTCTGAAACAATTTTAGCAAGTCTTAATTGACCGGTGTGAGAAGCATGACAACCTGCACAAAATTCTTTTGAAATATCACCAATTGATACAACTCTAACTTCATCTTCATATTTTTCACCAAATAAAGCCATTGCACCTGTTTGTTTTGCTTCATCAATATTCATTACTTTCGTTGTAACATCTAAATCTTCAGAAATCCATTCGTTCATAATGTCTTCCGTCTTTTGAATTTCTTTATCAGTCATTGCACGATCAAAAGTGAAGTCAAAACGCATTCTATCTTCTTCAACTTGAGAACCGGCTTGATGAACATCTCCGGATAAAACATGTTGTAATGCAGATTGTAATAGGTGAGCAGATGTATGATGAACTTTAATTTGTCCTCTGCGTTCTTTATCAACAACAGCATGAACAATTGAACCTATTTCAATTTCACCATTTACAAGTTCACAACGATGAACAAATAATTTATTTACTTTGAAAGTTGTTAAAACATTCAATTTAACACTATCACTTTCAATTACACCAGAGTCGCCAACCTGACCACCACATTCGGCATAGAATGGAGTTTTATCCAGAACAACGTCGACATAACCTTCTCCATCAAGAGTTTCCAGAATTTTTGCATCACATTCTAAGTCAGTATAACCAACAAAATCAGTAGCACCAACTTTTTCTTCAACTTTTGCATATTTAATATCGCCAGTTACAGAAATCTTTTGTGTTGCGGCTTTTGCACGATTTTTTTGTTCTTTCATTGCAACTTTAAAACCGTCCTCGTCAACATTTAATCCGTTTTCTTCCATAATTTCTTTTGTTAATTCAAATGGAAAACCATACGTATCATAAAGTTTGAACGCATTTTCACCGTCAATATCTTTTTTATTGTCGATAAACTCATTTAATAACTTATAACCTCTATCAAGAGTTTTGTTGAAACGTTCTTCTTCTTTTAAAATTGTATCAACAATTTTTTGTTTATTTTTAACTAAATCAGGATATGCTTCGCCGTAGTTTTCAACAACAACGTCAACTAATTTATATAAGAATGGTAAATCCATGCCCAAAATTTTGCCATGACGAAGTGCACGACGTAAAATCATACGTAAAACATAACTTCTACCTTCGTTTCCGGGGATAACACCGTCGTTGATTAAGAAAGTTACGCAACGAGCATGGTCTGTTATGATACGTAAAGAAACATCAGTCTTTTCAGATTTTTTGTATTCTACACCACTCATTTCGACTACTTTATCTAAGATTGGACGAAGTAAATCTGTTTCGAAAGTTGAAGTAACACCTTGGCAAACCATTGCAATACGTTCTAAGCCCATGCCAGTATCAACATTTTTAGATTCAAGAGGAGATTGATTACCTTCTTCATCTTGATATAACTCGGTGAAAACTAAGTTCCAAATTTCAACCCAACGGTCGCATTCACAAGTGTCAATTCCGCAATCATCAGAGCATTTGAATTGTTCGCCTAAATCGTAATGGATTTCAGAACAAGGTCCGCAAGAACCTGAAGCCCCCGGAGGTCCCCAGAAGTTGTCTTTTTTTCCTTTACGTTTAATTCGTTCCGGAGCAACACCAACACTACGCCAAATTTCATATGCTTCATCATCAGTTTCAAAAATTGTAATCCAAAGTCTATCTTTGTCTAATTTTAAAACATTTGTAACGAAATCCCATGCCCAAGGAATAATTTCTTTTTTGTAATAATCGCCAAAAGAGAAGTTTCCTAACATTTCGAAGAATGTGTGATGGCGAGGAGTTCTACCAACATTTTCTATATCAGAATCTTTTCCGCCCGCACGAGCACATTTTTGACAAGAAGTTGCACGAGCAGGGTCGTACGGTGATTTCACGATACCTAAGAATATCGGTAAAAATTGTAACATACCGGCAGTAGTAAGAAGTACAGTCGGATTATCCGGTACAAGAGATGAACTTTCAACAACAGTATGTTGATGTTTATCTTTGAAAAAATCTAAATACAATTTTCTAATTTCGTTACCTTTAAGCATAAAAAATTTTCCTCTCATTAATACAATTTATATAAAAATTATACCTTAAAAATTTTATACTTGCATAGAAAAATTTTGTGTGATAGAATAATTACACGAGAAGTTAAATCTCAAACAACTAAATAAAGAGATATGCGTCTGTAGCTCAGCTGGATAGAGCATCTGCCTTCTAAGCAGAGGGTCCCGCGTTCGAATCGCGGCAGGCGTAAATAATAAAAAAGGATAATCGAAAGATTATCCTTTTTTTATGTCTTTTTAACATTTGATTATTAAATTCTTCTGTGAATGTAAAATCGGCGTGATAACGCCAACGGCAACTATTGCATGTGGAATTAATGATACAAAAAGTCAATCTGTCATCCAGAGATGATATTCAACTGCACTGAATACAATCGTTTCAAATAAATAAATGGCAATAAAAATTTTGTCATTGTGCTCATTGTTAGCAAAATAGCATATTGTAAACCATACTGAAGCCGTTGCGGCTATTACAAAACATAATCTTAAAAGCATTAATTATTTTCCTCTTGAATCAAGTGTTCATAACCTTAGTTACTAATTTTCACGACAAACTATTTATTACCAATGTATAAGTTTTGCCTTTGTTTAGTTTTGCGTGTCCGCCTCTTATTGGTAAAATTAGTAATCCGGCACCTAAAAAGCAACAACCTATATAACCAACTGGCACAACCCATATTGCTCTATTTGCACCTTTTCTTTGAAGTGTACCGTCTAAAAAATCATTACCTATTTTGAAGTTTCCTATTTCTAAATTTGCAGGAGTTCCAAAGGCTTGATTTTGAGAAATGTTTTCTACTCTTGCGTTTAGTTCTGTTCCTTTTTTATATAAAGTGTTGTTATAAGAAAAATCTTCTGCCAATACAAAAGTTAAACTAGTCCCCTCTTTTAAGTCTCTATTTCTTGTTGTTATGTATTTTTTAGGTTTGATTTTTAACGATACCTTTTGCAAATTTTGAAAATTTACCGGAACATAAGATACCAATTTGACATTTTTATACTGCGAAAGATTTTTATTCGCCAAATCATCAACAATATAAACAGATAATTTATATGTTTCATTTTTATGTTCATTAATAAATTTTTCAGTTATTAACTCATCTTTTATAATTTGTTTTTTATATTCAACTGTTTTTAGATTTTTGCTTAATGTTTCTTCTACAAAATCGTCTGTTACTATTGCAAAAGAAACATTACTAGCAAAAAATATCATTGTTAAAAATAATGCTAAACATTTTTTCATCGTGTAATATCCTAGTTATATTTAATTTTCTTCTTACTGTTTGTTTGAATAGATTGTTTTAGTTTCTCTCTATTTTGTTGAGATGTTAGTAAAAAGTTTTGGTAATAAATATTTTCAGCATATTTGTTATTTGCTAAATATGCAGGATATTTTCTATAAATATATTCATAAACAGTAGCCATTCTACGAGATGTTAGTGGGTGTGTTAAATAATAATCATATCTGGTTTGAGACATAAATTTGTTATAAAGCACAATAATTGCAACAGGACTATAGCCGGCTTTTACCATATAATCTACTGCTCTTTTATCAGCCTTTGTTTCATATTTTTTAGATGAAAGTGAATATTTAAAAGTTGAAAAATACCCTTTGAATGCACCATCATAAGAATCAACTGAGTGTGAAATTTCATGACTTAAAAGTGCTGCCATTTCATCATCACTATCTACATAAGCCAACATTCCTTGAGTAACTGTAATTTGTCTATCAGTAAGTCTTGACCAAGCATTTACAGTTTTACGATTTGACTCGTAATAGAAATTTGTACGTTTTTCAATTTTATTTGCATTTAAAATTCTAAAACCAATTTCGTTAATGTATTTTTGTTGATGTCCTACTTTTGTTAAATCTACTTCCATTGAAAATACTGGAATTGCTGTAAATAATGTGATAAATAAAATCAATAACTTTTTCATAAATTAAACTCCTTATACTTCTTTTAGTTATAGTTAGATTATCTAGTAATATTAGTCATTTATAGATAAAAACGCACGGTCAGTTTGTTTATTATAAATCATATTACCACGAAAATATTTTTATGAGCAAACGAGATTTACAAAAGTTTGGAAAAAATCTTAAACATATAAGAATTGAACACGATCTAACACAACTTGAACTAGCAGAAATTCTTGATATGTCGCCAAATTTTATTGGCATGATTGAGCGTGGAGAAAGAAATACAACGGTCGAAAATGTTTATAAAATTGCTCGTGCGTTAAATATAAAGCCCGAAGATTTATTCAAAAAGGACTAATTTAACTAATTTATTTTTTTTAAGAACGAAAAAAACTTTTTTTAATTCGTCATTTTACATTTGGACTTTTGTGAATAAATAGTATCCGGAAAGGGTAAAAAGTAAGCCCACTGCAAAACTTAGAAACAAATACGATAGTCCTGTCATAACTTTACCTGTTTTTATTAGTTCAAAAACTTCAAGGTTAAATGTACTAAACGTTGTTAAACCACCTAAAAGACCCGTAATCAAGAATAGTCTTAAAACTGGTTGAAATGTACCTTTATATAAAATTTGAGCAAAAAGATAACCAATAAAAAAACAACCAACAACATTAACGATAAAAGTTCCTGCAAATGGAAAGATTAAGACTTTCTTTGAGATATGCGAAACAAAAAATCTTAGCACCGCACCGATTCCACCACCAATGAAAACCGATAACATATTCAAAAACATCATTAAACCTCTCTAATAACCTTTTCCAAAACAACAATATTATACCAACGATTAAATTTATATCCGCATTGGGTAAATTTACCAACCTGCTTAAAACCGAGATGTTTATGATAATTTACACTATTAAAATCTAAATATTCATCTTCTTTTTCAACCGGAACGGCACTTTTAGCATAAATGTTTTTTATACCTTTCTCTTTTAATGCCCCTATAAGTTTTTGATATAGATGCTTACCAATTCCTCTTTTTTTATACTTTTTATCCAAATATATACTTAATTCTGCACAAAACCTGTATGCTTCTCGCTCACTGAAAGCACCCGCATAAGTATATCCGACTATTTTCTTATCACAAATAGCAACGTAATATGGGTATTTTTCTAAAATTCTTTCAACTCTTTTTCTAAAACTCTCAACCGTTGGAACAGAGCATTCAAAAGTAATTGCTGTATTTAATATATAATATCTGTAAATGTTTAAAATATCTTGTGCATCATCAACTGTTGCGACTCTAATTTTAACATCTTCCATAAATTTACCTCTAAGAGTTATTCTTGCACGAGTTCAATTATCTTTTCAAAGGCTTTCTGCGTAATAACATGCTCAATTCGACAAGCATTAATCTCGGCTTCTTCTTTTTCAATTTTTAAGATTTTAGTAAAAAATTTGCACAAAATCTGATGTTTATATACGACCTCTTTCGCAATTGCACGACCAGTTTCAGTCAATTCAATCGGACAATTCTTCTCATATTTAATATAATCTTTTTGAGCAAGTTTTTGCAAAGCCTCTGTTACAGATGCCCTTGAAATATTCAATTTTTTAGAAATATCTACGGCCTTAATTTTTTGAGTTTTCTCTAATTGATCGTATATAATTTCTAAATAATCTTCTACACTTGCGGTAACTTTCTTATTATTCATAACCAAAATTATACATCAAAAATAAATTGTAATGTTAACACTCTTAACATCTGTTACAATTGTAACATTTGCTACAACGCAGTGTTTTAGTGGTTTTTGATAAATTCTCTACTATCCTCATAGCAAATTTTGCTTGACAGTTTTAACGAAAATTTGTAAAGTTTAATTAACACAAAGCCGAAATAAAGCAATTATAAAAATTAGGCGACTTTAACATGCCATAGCAAAATAGATATGTGAAGGAAGGAAAGTATGCAAGTAAATCCAGTTTCTAAGATGACTCCGGTTGTTGGGGCTAAAGAGGTTTCAACAAAGAAAAAAGTAGATATTCAAGTAAATACAAACCCTATTGAAAAAGCACCAATGCCAAGTCCGGCAACAATGCAAGCAATGTTAGGTATTAAACCTAAAAAATTTCAAGTAGCAAAACCTGTTCCTGTTGCTCATACAAATGAAGAAGCATCAAAAATGATTAAAGATGCAGGTGCAATGCTTTCAAAAGAAGATTATAAAAACGTTAAAAAAGTATTAGGATGTGGCGATGAACAAACTGCAAACGTTATGATGCAGTTAGAAATGGTAAAAAGCGGTGATTTAGAACCAAGTACATTAAGTAATTACTGGGCAACCGGTAAAATGAACGATAATCTTGCAAAAGATTTAGATATGATGTACGAAGCAAAAAAAGCAGGTAAAAACATTGCAGATGTTTACGTTCCAAATGTAAAATCTCAAGCAGAAGGTACAAAATCAGCAAAAGTTGGTGATGTATTTAAAGTTGCAGACCAAGACAAAATTTATGTAAAAACAGATAAAAACGAATCCAGACAATTAGATATGGACAAAGATATGTTCATGAAGTTGTTTCCACCTGCAAAAAGATTTACAACTCAACAACAAAGCATAGGTGATTGCTACTTAGTTTCAACACTTGGTACATTAATGAATCACCCAAAAGCAAGAGTTGCATTATATGAAGCATTCCACCAAGACGGAAAAGATGTAACTGTTAAATTCAAAAATGGTTACGGTGAATACAAATATAAAAACGCAGAACTTCCAAAAGACAGAGTTCAAAAATACTCATTAAAAGGTTCTACAGGGGTTAGAATCCTTGAAGATGCTTATGGTCTAGACTCTGTAAATAAAGCAGATACTAACTTCAAAAAAATCATGAACGAAAAAATCGCTCAAAAAGAAAAAGAATTTGCAAAAGCACCTGCTGATAAAAAAATGGAAGCAATGAAATCATTAGCAGGACACAAACAACGTTTGAATGATTACTTAGAAGCAAAAGCAGACCCAAACAAAACTATCGTTGTTTGTCGTGATGACAACTTCTACAACATCTATTACGAAGAAGATGAAAACGGATTAAAATTCTCTGAATTAAAAAAAGATCCGGATAACAAAGAAGATAAATTCCAACGTGCAGCAGACTTCTACAGAGGTTCTTTAGGCGGATATAACTTCGAAGTTATGGAAAGATTCGGTTTCGGCGGTTTCAGACAATGGAACTTAGACCTTGAAGAAAAAGATGTTAAAAAACAAATAATGCAAGATAACTTCAATGAAAACCACATCATGACCGGTGGTACTCGTGCAAGCGGTGGCAGAACTGAAAACCCTGTTGCAGAATCTGCGGGTGTTTACGGTTTCCACGCATACACACTTGAACCACAAAAAGGTGCTAACGGCGAATTAAAAGTAAGATGCACAAACCCTTGGAACACTTCATACGATGCTGATATACCTTACAAAAACTTCTTAGAATACTATGATTCAGTTTCTATCGTTGATGTAAATTCTTATGGCAAAAACCTACCGTTACAAGAACAACCTGTTAAATACGGTAAAAACGGTGCTATCGTTGGTAAAAACGCATCAGATACTCCGGTAATTTGGTACAACAACCAAAAAGGTCAACCTGTTGAAGTACCTAATAAAAAAGCATAGACACTAAAAAATGCATAAATTGAACGGCGAAATCTTTAGAAGATTTCGCCGTTTTAGTTTTAATTATAATTTCAGCATTTATTGTATAAAATTTTTGATAAAAATTAAATATCTCGTTTATAGAAATTTAAACTCATAAGTTTTACTTGTTCTTCTGTTTCTATTTCAATTTGTTTAATATTGTCATTCAACAACCAAGATGGAAAATTATCAAATGGTATCAACAACTTACCGTTTTTAGATTTAAACGTCAAAATTGAAGAACTTCCATTTATTTTCATTCTGTAAGATTGATGTTTTTTTGAAGTTATTAACCCTATCAAATCAATATTTTCACCTTTTTGAGAAACGTCAAAAGTTATAATAATTTTATTTTTCTCATATTTTATTTTGTTTGAAATTTCAATGCTTTTTAAAGGCAAATTATTTATAGAATTTCCCCAAGATTCAGGAAGATAGCCTAAATCAGAACTTGAAAATTTTTTATCTAAAATTTGCAAATCTTTTTTTAAAAATTTTGCATTTTCCGATTTAACCAAAAATGTATTAGTTTCCGTTTGTAACAAGTTATATTTTCTATTCAACAATATTTCTCTGTAAATAGCGTTAATTCTCAATGACGGATAAATATTATCAAAATAATTTTGAAAAACCGTTGAAATCAAAATAACATTTGGCATGTTTTTATTTAGTATTTCAGCACAAGCCTTATTTTGACGGGAATTAACAATATTATAATAAGAAACAAAAGGTATTTGAAGTTTTTTATTAAAATAAAAATAATTCATTCCGTAATTCAAATCCAAAAAATCATTTTCAGATTTAGAATATTTTTCCAAAACGTTTTTTATTTCAGTAAGATTTGTTTCAAACTCTTTTGAAAAAGAGAACTCTCCGATTTTTTCAGATATTGCACATTTTTCTAAATGATTTTCAGGCAACCATCTTTTTAAATTTGGCAGACTCAAAAAAGTAATTATAACGAAGAAAAATACAGCGATATATTTAAAAAATAATAAATATCGACTATTTTTTTGCAACAACAAATATGGAATAATTATTCCCAAATAAGACATTGAAATGTCTTTAATTCGTTGCATTGCAATAAAATCTATTCTTCCAAGAGTATAATTAAGCGATGTGCAAACAAAAATTATAGAAAAAACCAAAGTAAACAAATACACAATATTTTTTTGAGATTTTTTCAATTCATCTATAAGTTTAACAATAAAATAAGGAGTAATAAAAAGAGCAAAAAGTTTTATCAAATCTGAAAAAATTTGATGCAGTTTAATTTTAGGAAAGCCGTTTCCAAAAGCATACAGGTTACTTTGAATATAATTAGGGGCTTGCAAAATGTAATTATAAATTATATCTTTATTTAAAAATATAATTAAAGCAACTAAAAAAATTAATGATATAAATTTTAGAACCATTTTATCAGTTTTTGAAAATTTAAATAAAACATAACCAGCCAATGGCATTGTCGCCATAAACCAAAAAGTTCCGTATGTTGTCCAGAAAAATAAAAGAGTAAAACTCAACAAAATATAGCAACTTAGCCATACATAAGGCTTGTTTAATAGCATTTTTTTCAGCATTAATAAAAAAGTCAAAACGTATAATTGAGGAATATTATATGCCCTAAACATCGAAAAAGAAAGAAATACCGGGCATTTAACAAAAACGTAATACGAAAAAATAACTGTTAAAACAACGATTAAATTATCAAAAAGACTTCGTCCTAAAAGTGCAGAATACAAGGTATTTTCACCAAACATTACCGAACCTAAAAAGGTTGGTACAACATCGACACCCCCATGGACAAGCATTATATCCTTGTAATAGTTTAGTCCGAAATACTGATGTTGAAAAAAGACCGCAATCTGTTCACCTGAATGATGATTGTCTATACCTCCGTTGTATCCGGTATTGTAACCTTGCCCAAAAAGTAAGATAAAAATAGGAACAAGAGCAAAAATCGAAAGTTTGGGATTTTCAATTTTGTATAAATTTTTATAAGAATGCCATATTGAAAAACTTACAAAAAACAATATTAAAATAGCAACTTGCCAGTAAAAATGTCCATTTAGAGGGTGTAAAAAGACGTACAAAAAAGAAGTTAATACTTCAATTACAAAAACTTGTACCTTATGATTGTTTAAAAAATTTGTAAAATCCAAATTAAAATCAGGAATTGCAAATTTCAAACAAAAATGTGGCAAAAATCTTACAATTTTCCTGTAAATTACCAAAATTACAAAAAATATAATTAAGTAAACCGCAAAAATCCAAAGGTCAAAAGTCTTATTAATATTGGAATAAATCGAATTTCCCACATAAAAATCCGTCAAATTGTTATATGTAAATTTCCCATAACAAATTTTATAAACAAAACAAGTTAATATGCAAGAAATCAAAGAGATTAAAAGATAACCCAATAAATTCAAAATATTTTCTTTTTTTTCTATGTCATTTACCATTAAAAATATTTTATAATAAAAACACATTGTTGCACATCAGATTTTTAGAGAGATTTCACCGTTTTAGTTTTACAAATCACCATTTTTGATGTATATTAAAATACATAAGAAAAAGAGGATATTATGCCAAAATTATCAATAATAATACCTGTATACAATGTAGAAAAATATTTAAGAAATAATTTAACAAGCGTTACAAACCAAACACTTAAAGACATTGAAATAATCTGTATAAATGACGGTTCAAAAGATTCCTCGCTTGACATAATCAAAGAATTTGCACAAAATGACCCCAGAATCACAATAATTAACCAAGAAAATAAAGGTCTTTCTGCCGCAAGAAATACAGGAATTGAGAATGCGACCGGAGAATTCATTGCTTTTTTAGATAGCGATGATTATGTTGATTTAGATTATTACGAAAAACTTTATACAACAGCAATTGAGCATAATGCAGAGATTTCAGCGGCTGGCATTATAAGAAAATATTCAGAAACAAAAGAAAAATATCGTATCAAATACGACTCTATTCAGGAAACAACAGACGTTGTTGAAATGTTTGAACTTTCAAATATAAAAAGATATCCAAGTTGCTGGAATAGAATATATAAAAAAGAATTGATTGATAGAATTAATCTAAGATTTAACGAGGGAAAAGTTTTTGAAGATGCAGCATTTGCAATTAGAGCATTGAACAACTGTAAAAAATTTGTAACAGTTCCAAAAGTTATATACTATTACGTTGTAAATAACAAATCTATCGTAAAAACAAGACTTACTAAAAAGAAAAAAGCCGACAAATTATTTGCAGAACGAGATAGACTAAAATATGTAAAAGACCACAACATCGGACTTCCTGATCAATATTTTAGAGCAATGAAATATAAAGTTAAACTGGGCGGTCTAACTTTATACACACTTAGCGAAAGTATAAAAACTGACACATATTTACTTTTCGGGTACATTCCCGTTTTTAGAGTAAAAACAGGGACTTTGCCAATATACGAAAATGATAAAATTATTATTGAATCCGCAGGAAGAATGGCAAATCAAATGTTTTGCTGGGCTTTTGCAAAAAGTTTGTCTAAAAAAAGCGAATTAGATTTTTTAATTGACGATAGCATAAATACCCAAAAGTTATCGCATTTTACTTGTTATGAAGATTATAAAAAACATTCAGTAAAAAAATGCGTAATAAAGAAACTTTTGAGGGCAATTATTCCAATACATTCAATTAGAAATGCTATTTCTAAAAAGCATTTCAACATGCCACATATTAATGAGGGCAAAGAAAACTTTATGAAATATCAACCTGAATTAATGGAAATAAAAGAGCCGACATACATTTCAGGATTTTATCAAACAGAAAAATATTTTAAAGATATTAGAGAAGAAATACTAAAAGATTTTACTCTAAAAACACCTTTAAACAAGAAAAACCAAGAGATTTTGGATAAAATAAATTCAACAGAATCCGTATCACTGCATTTTAGACGTGGTGATTATACAAAGAAAAAAAATCAAAAGACTTATGGCACTTTTACAGAGGAATATTACCAAAACGCAGTAAAAACAATCGCAGAAAAAACAGGCAAAAACATTACCTTATTTGTATTTTCAGACGACATAAACTGGGTTAAAAAGAACGTTAAATTTAATTATGAAACTGTTTATGCAGACATAAACAGCAGTAGACAAGGTTATTTCGACTTAGAATTAATGAAACATTGCAAACACAATATTATTGCAAACAGTTCATTCTCTTGGTGGGGTGCGTGGTTGAACGAAAACGAAAACAAAATTGTTGTTGCCCCTGAAAAATGGATTGCAACATTAGATTCCAACTACGACATAATCCCGGAAAACTGGATTACTCTACAGAATTTAAAATAATTGCTTAATTTTTGCATTATATTCAATAAATTTTGCAGAATTTAAAACATCTTTGGCACTTTTAACTTTTGCCTTAAATTTATTGCGTAATTTCTTTTCAAAAATTACTTTTGATAAAATAAAATCGATAAAAAATTTTAAATAACTAAAATGCTTTATGTCATAATCAAATTGTTTTTCTTCCTCTAAAAATCTTTCTTTGAACACAGTTAAATTTGATTTTTGAGCATACTTCCACCATTGAAATTTACAAGAGTGTAAATTCTTATAAAAGAATGGCTTCATACCAACAAAATGAATAATTACAGGATTGTCTTTTGCTTGTGCATACAATTTAGAATATTTTTCATTGTAATCATTTTCATAATTTGATTCCCATGTTTCTAAATAATTATATTTTGGGTCTAATAGAAATTTTTGATTATCTGCAACCTTATTTATTGCATCTTGGTCTGCACATTGTAATTTTTTACCTACTGCATACTCTTTAATTTTAGCAAAGGTATTTTCTTCTCTTATTAATTTTGCGTTGAATAAAAGGACTCCAGCATTGAAATAAGTATTGTCATCAATTTCTAATCTTTTAACATGAGATTCCTCACCAACAATATCAGTAACACCAGCGATTAAATTATTTGATAAATCCTTTGAAAATAATTCCGCTAAATCACCTACAACTAAAGTATCACAATCCAAATACAAAATTCTATCTAAATCTGGACATAAATCTCCTAAAACCGTTCTAAACCAAGTTTGAACTGTAACCCAACATGCAAGAGGAAAATCTTTAAATATTTCTTCGTCAACTTTTACAAATCTAAGTTTGCAGTTATCATAATTTTTTAAAAAGTCAAACGCACTAATTGAAGAATCATTTAAGTTTGAATACAAAATGATAAATTCAACCTCATTATTTTTATTATTTTCCAAAACACTGACCATTGAAACTATAGCCAAGTTTGTAAAATTATTATCAGGAGCGTATGCAATATTTACTTTCATAAAACCTCTTTTTATGATAAAATCTCATTAATGTTTATTGAGAATGATTATATAACAAAAATACAACATCAGGGAATTTTATGAAAAATAAAAATAACTTAGAAAACGTATCCGCATTTAAAAAATCCATAATCAAAATTACTACTAATTTAATCCTTGATAAATCAACTAGAGATTCCATGAGAACATCTTTTTTGCATTTAGGAATAAAAGAAACTCTAAAAAAATTTTCAAAAATTAAAAAAGAAAAAGAACCTGAAAATTTCAAATATTATTTATCAGTAATTCTAACAATAAAAGATGAAGCAACTTATCTTAAAGAATGGTTAGAATACTATTTAATTCAAGGGGTTGACCACTTTTACATTTTCGATAACGAAAGTTCTGACAACATACAAGAAGTTTTGCAACCTTATATTGAAAAAGAGATTGTAACATATAATTTCTTTGAAGGTCAAACTCCAGAAAATCAAAAAATAATTTATAATAAAGCAATTGAAGAATATAAATATGAATCAAAATGGCTTGCACCACTTGATACAGACGAATTTGCTTATGCACCTAATTATGCTACTCTTTCAGAATATTTAAAAGATAACGAAAAATATGACCAAATTGCAATGAAATGGTATATTTACGGCAATTCAGGACACGAAACAAGACCAAACGGCTTGATTATCGAAAGTTATACGATGAGAGAGAAGTATCCTAGTGGACCAACAAAGGCATTTGTTAGAGGTACAAAAGTCCTTTATATGCTAGTTCACAAGCATTCTGTTGTTGGAAAAACAAAATATCCTGATTTAGACGAAATTCGTTGTAACCACTATTTTGGCAAAAGCATTGAAGAATACCGAACAAAGAAAATGCTAAGAGGTGCTATTGATGGCGGTTCATTAGATATGAGTGTTTATAACGACTTAAACCGAAACGAAGTTTCTGATCCAATGCCGGAAGAAATTATTAAAAAGGTAAAAGAAAACCTAAACCAATAGGAGATAAAATGAAAATTGCAATTTTATACGTTGCAACAGGCAGATATATCGCATTTTGGGAAGATTTTTACAAATCTTGCGAAGAATTGTTCATAACTGATGCACAAAAAACTTACTTTGTTTTTACAGATGCTGAAAATATCTATGGGCAAGAAAACGACAATGTAATAAAAATCCACCAAGAAAAACTTGGTTGGCCGTATGACACATTAATGCGATTTAAAATGTTTTTAACACAAGAAGAAAAACTAAAAGAACACGATTACATTTTCTTCTTCAACGCAAATATGAAATTCGTTCAACCTGTTGGACACGAGGTTCTACCTGACGAAGAACACTGCGGGTTTGTTGCAGGCTTGCACCCCGGAAATTACAGACGTACTATTGATGAAGTCCCATATTGTAGAAATGAAAAATCATTGGCATATATTCCTTATGGACAAGGTAAATATTACGTTCAAGGTTGCCTAAACGGTGGAACACGTGATGCATACTTAGAATTTTGTCATACTTGTATGGAAAATACTCAAAAAGATTTGGATAACGGGGTTATTGCAGAAGTTCATGACGAAAGCCATTTGAATAAGTACGTTTTAGACAAAAACATTTTAGTTTTACCTTGCAATTACTTATATCCGGTAGGTTGCTACTATCCTGAATATTGCGATGACATCAAAATTATTTCAAGAGATAAAGATTCTCCAAAATATGGCGGTACAGATTACCTTAGAGGAGTAACTGACAAATTTGGCAAAGGAACTCTTGGTTGGAATTTAACATATTTAACTTATGGATTTTTAGCAGTTTTTGGAATCGGAAAAGTTCGCAAAAAATTCCAGTGCAAAATGCTTAGATTTAATAAAAAATTTATGTAATGCATTTATTTTTTATTTGAAAAGAATTTTTCCTTTAAAAATAATTTTATAGGTTTAAATACGTCGTTGTATTCCCAACATTCAATAATTGGTTCTAATTCAGAAACTACATCAATCGCTTGTTTTACGTAATTATCTGAACTTCTTTCAATTGCCAAATTTTTACCTGCAAGTTTTTCTTCAGCAGAAAATTCTCTATGCATAACTTCTTGAATTTTGTTTGCTAAATCAACATGGTCAAACACATCAAAGAAGATAACTTTATCACCTAATTGCTCTAAATGACCTCTTATATTTGAAACAATTGCAGGGCATTCAAAATATAAGGCTTCCAAAGGTGGAATGTTGTCCGGTCCATAAGCCGAAGCATAAACTAAAGCCATTGCATTTTTATACAACGCACAAACTTCTTCTCTTGAAATAAAACCCACAAATTTAACTTGATTGTCTAATCCTAATTCACTTACTTTTCTCTTAATAAATTTCAATCGGGTGCCTTTTCCACTAAATACACAAGTTAAATTAACACCTCTGTCTTTTAATTCTTTCAAGGCTTTCACTATTCTAATATGATTTTTGTGAGCCCAAAATTGAGCAGGATAATAAATAAATTTACCTTTTTCTAAACCGTATTTTTCAAGAATACTTTCATTAGGTTCAAGGTGGAAAATATCTTGAGGAGTGAACATAGGAATCGTTCTAATTTTGCTTTCGTCAATTGGATAATAAGTGCAAATATCCTTTTTACCTGTGTTATTTCCAACTAAAATTCTTGTGGCACGAGGCAAGCACTCGTTATAACGATTTTCTCTGATTTTAAACTCTCCACGTCTTGAAACTTCAGGAAAAGCAGGAATATCATTATGATTTAAGTCCCAAACAGTTGTTACTTGAGGCAAATCAACACTGTAATACAACGGAGTGTAGTAATACATTACTTGAACATCATACCAATATAATAAAAATTTTAACATTTTATGTTTTAAATCAAAATTTTTGCAAGGATTTATGTTCACAAATTTTACATGTTCAGTATTTTCAAAAACTCTTTTTTTAGAAAAATAAAAGAAATAAATTTCATGTTTTGTATTAAGTCGTTTTAAAGATTCAATAAAATTCATCTCAAACGCATGTCCGCCACCTACTTCTGCATTTTGAAAAGTTCCAGCGTAAATACCGATTTTCATAAACTAAAACTCCTTTATTAATTTACAAACATATTCAATATCTTCTCTTGTCAAACTGCTTGCAGATGGCAAGTAGAAACCATTTTGAGTTAAATTGTCAGTAATCGGATATTCACCACTACCGTCGCAACCGTAGTCTAACAAACATTTTTGACGATGCATGCCGGTAAACAATAATCTTGTATCAACTCCATTTTCTTTCAAATGAGAAATTAATTCTTCTTTTGTATGACCATACACTTCAGGGTCAAGCAAAATCGAGTTCATCCAACAAACATTTTCTGAATTTTCTTCATCTTTTTGAAAAATAATTCCATCAACATCAGCAAGCAATTCTTTATATAAATTATGATTTTTAATTCTCATTTCTTTATATTCATCAGCCTTTTCAACTTGAGCAAGTCCGATTGCTGCGTGAATATTACTCATACGATAATTAAAACCAATATCGTTATGTTCATAAATTCTTGGAGCATTAATTGGGAAACTCATATTTTTCAAATATCTGCATTTGTCATAATATTTTTCATTTTTCATTACAACCATACCGCCTTCGCCAGTTGTAAGATTTTTATTAGCAAAGAAAGAGAAAGATGCAATATCAGAAAAACTACCTACTTTTTTACCGCAATAAGTTGCACCATGTGCTTCCGCAGCATCTTCTATAATATATAAATTATGTTTTTTCGCAATTCGTTCAATTTCTGTCATATTACAAGGATTGCCAAAAATATGAACAGGCATAATTGCTTTTGTTTTATCTGTAATTTTTTCTTCAATTTTTGTAACATCAATATTCCAAGTATCCTTGTCAGCATCAACAAATACAGGCATTGCACCGGTATAACAAACCGAATAAGCAGATGCTATCATTGTAAAATCCGGAAGAATAACCTCATCACCTTTGCCAATACCAAGAGCAGATAAAGCCAAATGCAAAGATACAGTACCGTTACAAACAGCAACCCCGTAATTACAATCACAATATTTTGCAAAACCTTCTTCAAAAGCCTTTACATATTTACCGGAAGAAGAAATCCAACCGGTTTCCATACAATCTGCAACATATTTTTTCTCATTACCGTTTAAATATGGTTCACAAACGGGAATAAATTTATCTACCATTATATTAATTTAACCTCTTTATTATCAACTCCTGCAAAACGGACTTTATCTTGTTCTCCAAGATAAGGACCTTGTTTAACTTCAATCATTTCAACTTCTTCAAGACACTCAAAACCATGTCCGCCAAATGCCAAAAGGATTATATCACCTTGTTCAACAATATGACTTTCAATATAAGTTTGGTCATCTTCATAGAAATCTACTCTTAATTTGCCTTTTCTGATAATCAAAACTTCTTTTGTATACGAAACTTCTCTTGGAACGATATTATGCGTATGAGCATCAATTCGTTTACCTTTTGGGTGCTTCATATAAGCAAGTTGTTGCGAAAAATCGTTTGGAGTGAAAAATTCAACTCCATCTTTCGAATAATCATTTTTGATTATTATTGCCAAAGTTTTGCCATTATATTCAATTTTTTGAACTAAATCTTCCATAATTTCTCCTAAAACAATACTAACACAAAAATGTTTTCGTGATATTATATTGTCATAGATTATATACAAGGAGTAACAATGAAAAAAGCATTAATCACAGGTGTAACGGGTCAAGATGGTTCATACTTAGCAGAATTATTGCTGGACAAAGGATATGAAGTTCATGGAATAAAAAGACGTGCTTCTTCTTTCAACACATCAAGAATCGACCACTTATATCAAGATATTCATAATAAAGATGCAAAATTTATTTTGCATTACGGCGATTTATCGGATTCATCAAACCTAACAAAATTAGTTCACGATATTGAACCGGATGAAATCTACAATTTGGCAGCACAATCACACGTAAAAGTATCTTGGGATTGTCCTGAATACACTGCTGATTGCGATGCTTTAGGTACATTAAGACTTTTAGAAGCAATCAGAATGAATAATTTGGAAAAGAAAACAAAATTCTATCAAGCATCAACTTCTGAATTGTACGGTTTAATTCAAGAACCAATCCAAAGCGAAAAAACTCCGTTTTATCCACGTTCACCTTATGCAGTCGCAAAACTTTATGCATACTGGATTTGCGTAAACTACAGAGAAAGTTTCGGAATTTTTGCATCAAACGGTATTCTATTCAACCACGAATCACCAAGACGTGGGGAAACATTTGTAACTCGTAAGATTACAATGGCTGCAACTAAAATCAAAGTTGGCTTACAAGACAAACTATACCTTGGAAACCTTGATGCAAAACGTGATTGGGGACACGCAAAAGACTACGTAGAAGGTATGTGGAGAATTTTACAACAAGACCACCCTGACAACTACGTTTTAGCAACAGGTGTAACAACTTCAATCAGAGATTTCTGCAAAATGACATTTGAAGAACTTGGAATTGAATTAGAATTTGTTGGAACAGGTGTTGACGAAAAAGGTATTGATAAAGCAACAGGTAAAACTTTAATTGAAGTTGACCCAAGATACTTCCGTCCGGCAGAAGTAGAATTGCTTTTAGGCGACAGTACAAAAGCAAGAACTGAATTAGGTTGGAAACCGACTTATGACTTGAGAGCATTAGTAAAAGATATGGTTCAAAGCGATTTAGAACTGGCAAAAAAAGAAAAAACATTACGAGAACAAGGATACAAAATTTTAGTATCACAAGAACCGTAAGCAATTCAACAAAATCGGATAATTATTTATCCGATTTTTTATAATAAAGAGGTAAAAATGGAAAAGAATTCAAAAATTTATTTATCAGGACATAGAGGACTTGTTGGTAGTGCAATTTACCGTAAATTGCAAGAACAAGGTTACACAAACATAATCACAAGAACTCACTCAGAACTTGATTTATGCAACCAACAAGCAGTTGAAGACTTTTTCAATCAAGAAAAACCTGAATATGTAATTCTTGCAGCAGCAAAAGTTGGCGGAATTATGGCAAATTCTAAATATCCTGCTGAATTTATATACCAAAATCTTATGATTGGCACAAACATTGTCCATGCCAGTTACAAACACAATGTAAAAAAACTTTTAAATTTGGGTTCTTCTTGCATATACCCAAGATTAGCACCTCAACCAATGAAAGAGGATTGCTTGCTAACCTCTGAACTTGAAAAAACAAACGAAGCATACGCATTAGCAAAAATTTCAATTATTAAATTATGCAGATATTATAATCAACAATACGGAACAAACTTTATTTCAGCAATGCCTACAAATCAGTACGGTATTGGCGATAACTTTAATATGGAAACCGCACACTTGCTACCAATGATTTTAAGACGTTTCCACCTTGCAAAATTGCTTAGAAACGGTGATATGGAAGCAATTAAAAATGACATAAAAAGATACAAATTAGGTTGGGGACTAGACGAAAAAGTTAATGATAACAACCTTGAAGAAATTTTAAACGAATTAGGAGCATATAAAGACAAAGTCGTGCTTTGGGGCGACGGTTCTGTATATAGAGAAATGATGAGTTCTGACGATTTAGCAGACGCCTGCGTTTATTTGTTGGAAAATAAAAATTACAACGAAGTTGGAGAACTTGTAAATATTACCAAAGGTGATGATATTCAATTAAAAGACCTATTCCAAATGGTAAAAGAAATCGTAGGATTTGACGGCGAAATTGTCTATGACAAAACAAAGCCAAACGGAACTCCACGTAAAATGATGGACGCAACACATATCAAAGAACTGGGTTGGCAACCTAAAATCGACCTACGACAAGGTATTACAGATTTTTACAACTGGTATTTATCACTTTAATAAAAAAGGGTATTGACAAAAACATTTTTAGATTCTATAATGTTTCTATAGATAGAAACAAAGTAGGGATAAAAATGAACGATTTGTTAGAAATATCAAGTGTTTTAAAGAATTTACAAAAAGAAGAAACTGTTTGTGAATTCTTATCTGATATGCTTACAGAAAAAGAAATTTCGACTTTATCAAAACGATGGCGTATTTTGAAATTACTTGCCGGAGGGAAAACTCAAAGAGAAATCGCAACAGAGTTAAATGTTGGATTATGCAAGGTTACCCGAGGAGCAAAAATTTTAAAAAACGAAAAATCGGTTATTACAAAAAGTTTGATAAAGGAGAAAAAATAATGCAACAACAAATCAATAACATAATGCCAAACGAAGAAGGTTTTTACGGTATCTACGGAGGACAATTTGTTCCTGACGAATTAAAAGCAGAATTCAAAAAAATTGAACAGGCATTTTTTGAACTTAAAGACGACAAATCATTTAATGATGAATTAAATTACCTTTTAAAAAATTATGTTGGTCGCCCTAGCCCAATTTATTTTGCAAGGAATTTATCTAAAAAATATGGAAATAATATTTATTTAAAAAGAGAAGACTTGAACCACACTGGTGCTCACAAAATCAATCACTCATTAGGCGAAGCACTTTTAGCAAAACACATGGGTAAAACAAAAATTATGGCAGAAACCGGTGCAGGTCAACATGGTGTAGCAATCGCAACAGCAGCGGCTTTAGTTGGACTTGAATGTGATATTTATATGGGCGAAAACGATATTATCAAAGAAAAGCCAAATGTTGACCGTATGAGAATCTTAGGTGCAAATATTATCTCTGTTCAAAGCGGTTCAAAAACATTGAAAGAAGCGGTTGATGAAGCATTCATTGCTTATACAAAAGAATACGAAACTACTCTATATGCAATCGGTTCAGCAGTTGGACCTCACCCATTCCCAATGATGATTGAACATTTCCAATCAATTATTGGTAGAGAAGCAAAATCTCAATTCTTAGAACAAGTTGGTAAACTTCCGGATAGTATTATGGCTTGCATTGGCGGTGGCTCAAATGCAATCGGCTTATTTAGTGCATTTTTAGACGAAAACGACGTTAAAATTTTTGGAGTTGAACCTTTAGGTCGTGGCGAAGGCGTTGGTCAAAATGCAGCAAGTATGACTTTTGGCAAAACCGGTATTTTACATGGCTTCAGATGTAATCTTTTACAAGACGAAAACGGCAATGTAACTGATGCTTATAGTATTGCAAGCGGTTTGGATTACCCTGGAGTAGGTCCAAAACATTGCTACCTAAACGAAATCGGCAGAGTAAAATACGATACAGTAACTGACCTTGAAGCAGTAAATGCTTTCTACGAGTTATCAAGATTAGAGGGAATTATCCCTGCATTAGAAAGTTCTCACGCAGTTGCTTATGCAATAAAATTATCAAAAACAGTCCAAGGCAAAGATTTACTCGTAAATCTTTCAGGACGTGGCGATAAAGATATTGAGTTTGTAATGACAAAATATCCAAGAGAAGAAGTTTAAGTTAGGTGAATGTAGTGAACCCCATAAGTTGTTGGCGTACGTTACTTCGACAACATCCGAATAATTCAAGAAAAAATGTTTAAAAAACAAAAAGGTTAAGCAAAATGTTTAACCTTTTTTATTTTATCTTTTTATTTTATTTTTTAATTTTTCTTTTGAAAATTGGTAAAAACCCAAATAAAATCAATGTTTCCGTATCTTCGTATTCTTTAATTTTTAAATATGGAATCCCTAAAAAGAAATATGTAAATTTCGTCAAATGTTTACTTTTTTCTGATAAAGGCAATTTATTTTCTTTAAAAAATTCTACAATAAATTTTTGTGAATTGAATCTGTCGGCTTGCTTTTTTGCAGATGGAAGTTTTTTTACAATAGAATTTTTATTTACACGATAATAATAATTAGTGTTTGGAACGGTTACCATTTTATTTGATTTTTTCAAAACATTTGGAGTCCACAAAACATCTTCAAAGAAAACTCCCTCTTTAAATTTGTAATCTTTAATCAAATCAGTGCGGTAAATTTTACCACAAGAATAACAACAACGAGGAATTGCACACGCATTTAATTTATCTTCAAGTGTTTCAAATACTTTTTCTTCTGTGTAATGAACACGATATTTTTGCGTATGCTCACGTTTTCTAATAATTGTTGCACATGCAATATCACAATCATTATTTTTTGCAGAATTATACAATTTTTCAAAAAAATCTAAATCAATCCAATCGTCAGAATCAACAAACGCAATAAATTCTCCGTTTACAAAAGAAAGCCCTTTATTTCTTGCTACAGACACACCTGAGTTCTGTTGTTCAAAAATTTTCACCCTTGAATCACATTCAAAACAACGTGCAACATCAATTGATGAATCAGGCGAACCGTCGTTGATAAGAATAATTTCAATATCTCTCAAGGTTTGCTTAATCAAAGTTGACAAACAATCTTCGAGAAATTCTTCAACGTTATACACTGGAACAATAACGGAAACTTTCGGTTGGTTAACAGGCTCTTTTACCCAAAAATCTTTATATTTTTCTTCAATATTTTTGCGTAATTCTGTGATATTTTTCATAATTCCTCATTTATCTATTTTAAGTATAACATAAAACAGTACGGATTTTAGTATGAAAATTAACCTTGTTCATGACAATGATGATGCTCATGATGATGACCTTGACAGTGATGATGTTCTCCGCCACAAGCATTTTCTCCTGTTTCAAGCGTGCTATTTAAAAATTGAGTAACAACTTCTTCAATTTCTACTTCAGGACAACCGGCAACAACTTTAACACCGTTTTGAGCAAAAATACCTAAAGGTCGTCCACCCATACCACCTGCCAGAATAACATTTGCACCTTGAGATGAAATCCAACTTGCACTTTGACAAGAGATTCCGTCTTCAGGAACTTTCTTTTCAATACTCAAAATTTCGTTTGTTTCCGGATTAACTTCAACAAAAGAAAAATATTCACAATGTCCAAAATGTCCGCATAACTTGTCATCTGCTGATGGAATTACAATTTTCATAATTTTATCTCCTTTTAACTTTTCTATATTCGATTGCAATATTATAGCACTTTCTAAAGCCTCTGTTTCAGTTATATTATGAGAAGTAGCATATTCTTTTAATATATTTAAAACATCTTCATTAATTCTTCTGTTAAATGGAACTTTTTTTCTACAAGTTTTTTTACGACCTGCAAAATCTCGTTTCCCTCCCCAACAACATTTATTTTTATTACAATTATCAGAATACATACTTGACCTCATCAACATAATAGTATACTATTTTGATAATGTCAATACATATTCAAGAGAATAAAAATGGAGAATCAATGAAAATAATTATAATTGGTGGTGGTGCTTGTGGTGCAAGTTGTGCGACAAGATTAAGAAGATTAGACGAAAATTGCGAAATCACAATTTTAGAACGAACAAATGAAGTTTCTATTGCAAATTGCGGTTTGCCGTATTATTGCTCAGATGTGATTAACGATAGGACAAAAATTCTGGTATCAAATCCTAAAAAATTCAAAAATATGTTTAATATTGACGTACGATTAAACACTGAAATTGTTGAAATAAATCGTGAAGAAAAATATGTTATGTCCATTTCAGGCGAAAAGTTTTATTTTGACAAACTGGTTTTAGCACAAGGCGGAAACCCTATTATTCCGACTTTAGACGGCATTGACAATGATAACATCTTTACGGTGAGAACCTTAACAGATGCAGACAAAATTAAAGATTATATTTCGGAAAACAAAGTTAAAGACGCAGTTGTAATCGGTGCGGGTTTTATTGGAATTGAAATGGCAGAAAATCTTGCACACTTGGGAATTAAAACAAAAGTTATAGAAATTTCAGAACAAATTCTTGCACCGGTTGATTATGAAATTGCTTGTTTTGCACAAAACAAAATGCGAGCAAAAGGTGTTGAATTAATTTTATCAGACGGGGTTAAAAGTTTTACAAAAACAAAAATTGAATTAAATTCCGGTCGACAAATAGATTACGATATTGCAATTTTGTCAATTGGCGTAAAACCGGAAACAGATTTAGCAAAAAATTGCGGATTAGAGGTAAATCGTGGAATAAAAGTCAATAAAAAAATGCAAACAAGTGATGAAAACATTTACGCCGGTGGTGATAGTGTTGAAATAAAGAGTTTTGTAACGGATAATGATGTTTTAATACCTTTGGCTGGGCCTGCAAATAGACAAGGCAGAATTATTGCAGATAACATTTATGGACTAAATTCAATATACAAAAAATCTCAAGGGACTTCAGTTATAAAAATTTTTGACTATACAGTTGCTTGTACAGGTTATAATGAAAAACTTTTAAAGCGAGAACAAATTCCTTATTGGAAAATATTTACCTTTGGAAATTCACATGCCGGCTATTATCCTGATTCAACTGCAACACTATACAAACTTTTGTTCAATAACGAAGGAAAAATTTTAGGTGCTCAAGCAGTTGGTCAAGAAGGTACAGAAAAAAGAATAGATGTAATTGCATCAATTATGAGAAACAATGGAACAATTCAAGAACTTTTGGATAGCGAATTGTGTTATGCACCACCTTATTCTTCAGCAAAAGACCCTGTAAATATTTTAGGTATGTGTGCAGATAATGTTTTAAAAGGTTTTTTAAAACCGGCATTTTATGAAGATTTAGAAGATTCTTATATAATAGATGTAAGAAATGAAGAAAATTTTAAAACTAAATCTATAAATGGTGCAATGAATATTCCAGAAGAAACATTAAGGAACAGACTTAATGAAATTCCAAAGGATAAAAAAGTTATTTTAATCTGCAATATAGGTTACACAAGTTATTTGGCCTCTAGAATACTCCTTCAAAACGGCTTTAACACCGTTTACTCATTTATGGGAGGAATGAAATTATATTCAGAAATTCAACGAGATAAAGAAAAGACAAAAGATTCTGGACTTAAAACAAATAGAATTAATTGATATTGTAGAAATTTGCAAAGTTGCAAAATATAACAACTAATAAAAAGAGTTAAACGTAATGTTTAACTCTTTTTTATTTAAAAATACCCCTGATTGGATTCGAACCAACGACGACATTGCTTAGGACGCAATCGCTCTATCCAACTGAGCTACAAGGGCATTTTTATATTATTTTACATAAATATCTTCAACAGTCTTTGGTGGTGTATTTGGAACATAATTTTTCAAATACTGTATAACATCTTCCGGAGTTTGAGCAAGATAAAACAAGTCCAATGTGTGAGGTCTTGCAAAATTTTCACTTACCATTTGATTAAAAAATTCAAAAAGTTTGTCGTAAAAATGATTTGTATTCAAAAATACAATTGGTTTTGTATTATATCCCAAAATCTTTTGGTCTATCATTTCAGAAATTTCTTCCAAAGTTCCATACCCGCCGGCAAGTGTAATCGTCGCATCTGAAAAAGAATCTAATTTTTCTTTTCTATCACGCATATTTTCGGTCAAAACAAATTCATCACAACAACCACCCTCATGATTTACAAGTTCGTAAATCTTTTTAGGCATAATTCCGCAAACGTGCGAACCATTTTTCTTTGCATTTTGAGAAACAGTTCCCATTAATCCAAAATCAGAACCGCCATAAACAAGGTCATAACCATTTTGACCCAAAAGTTCGCCCATTTTTTGAGCATCTTTATGATAAATTTCAGAAATTCCATCACTTGCTGAACAATATACACAAATTCTTTTCATTCATAACCTTTCTCTAATAAAAAAATCATAACACAAAATATAAATTAAAATAATATAAATATTTCACAAAATAATCTATATCTGTGATATAAAATAAGTAGAAATAAAAATTATGGAGGATTTATGAATAGTTATGTTGCAAAAGTTTTGGAAGAAACAAAAAAGAAAAACCCAAATGAACCTGAATATCTACAGGCCGTTGAAGAAGTTTTAACTTCAATTGAACCTGTAATAGAAAAACATAAAGAATTTGAACAATTAGGTATCTTAGAAAGAATGGTTGAACCGGAAAGAATTATCACATTCAGGGTTTCTTGGATTGATGACAACGGTCAAGTTCAAGTAAACAGAGCATTCAGAGTTCAGTTTAGTTCTCTAATCGGACCATATAAAGGAGGTTTAAGACTTCACCCAACTGTAAATCAAAGTATTATGAAATTTTTAGGCTTTGAACAAATTTTCAAAAATGCTTTAACAGGCTTACCAATAGGTGGCGGTAAAGGTGGTTCAGATTTCGACCCTAAAGGCAAATCTGACAGAGAAATTATGGCATTCTGCCAAGCATTTATGACAGAATTACAAAGACATATCGGACAAGATGTTGACGTTCCTGCGGGCGACATCGGTACCGGTGCTAGAGAAATCGGCTATATGTTTGGTCAATTCAAACGAATACGAAACGCTTATGAGGGCGGTGTTTTAACAGGTAAAGGATTATCTTACGGCGGTTCTCTTGCAAGAACTCAAGCAACAGGCTTTGGCCTTTCTTATTTTATGAGAGAAATGCTTAAAGCAAACGGCAACCAATCATTTAACGGTAAAACTGTAACAATTTCAGGTTCAGGAAACGTTGCAATTTATGCTTGTCAAAAGGTCAAAGAAATGGGCGGAAACGTTGTTGCAATGAGCGATTCTAATGGTTGCATTTATGACAAAAACGGCATTGATTTAGAATTAATCAAAGAAATTAAAGAAGTAAAAAGAGGCAGAATTAAAGACTATTTAGAAGTTCACAAAGATGCTGAATATATTGAAAGAACAAACGAAGATTCTCCTATTTGGACAATAAAAACAGACATCGCTTTACCTTGTGCAACACAAAACGAAGTTACACTAAACTCTGCTAAAAAACTTGTAGAAAACGGAGTTGTGGCAATTGGTGAAGGTGCAAATATGCCTTGTACAAAAGAAGCGACAGAATATTTCTTAGAAAAGAACGTTCTTGTTGGTCCGGCAAAAGCAGCAAACGCAGGTGGTGTAGCAACTTCTGCAATCGAAATGAGCCAAAACTCAATGAGATACTACTACACATTTGATGAAGTTGACAAAAAACTTGACGGAATCATGACAAACATCTTCAAATCTTGCAAAGAAGCCGCAGAAGAATACGGATTTGGCAATAATTACGTTGCCGGTGCAAATATTGCAGCATTTTCAAAACTTTCTGAAGCAATGAAATCACAAGGCGTTGTTTAATTCTGTAAAGAATTTTTATTGAATAGGAATTGCTATTCGACAAATAAAAACAAAAAATAGTGAGCAGAAAATTTCTGCTCACTATTCTATTTTTAAAACCTATTAAATATTTACTATTTACAACTTGTTACCGGCGGATTTGCAGTAGCATTAAGAGTTACATTACTGTTTTTACATTTACCATTTGAGGTGTTGGCTTTTAAATAATCCATGTTATCGTAATTAATTACCCAAGCGGTTGCATCTTCACCCTTACCTGTTCCCACAAGACCAATATTAGGAGTATTTTGTCCATTTGCAGATAAAGTCAAATCTGATAAATCATAATGAAATGAAAATAAATCTTCTCCTAAAGCACCGCGTCCTTTATTAGCACCATCTATATCAAATAAAAACCACACCGCATTTAAACTACTGTAATTAGTTTCATATTGTATAGCCACTGGTGTACCATCAGCAAGAACAAACTTATAAAAAGTATTCACATTATCAATACTACCACTTGTACCAGTAAATGGGTTTGAAAATTTACTACCAAAACAAGTACCCGATGTAGTAACGCCGCAATTTTTTGATACCTTCATAAACTCGGCTATTCTTTCACCAAAACGAGTAACCTGAGCAGTTGCAGTAGTATCGCCTTGAATCCACTCATCAACAGGCCCATAAACAGCAATTGCACGACCAACTGCGTCATTTAAGTTTGAATAAATCTTTTTAACTTTTGCAACTTTTTCTTTTTCACCGGTTGAACTATTCAAGTTTGGTAAAGTTAATGCTGACACAATGCCGATAATACCCATTACAATCAAAGTTTCGGCAAGAGTAAATGCAATAACTTTTTTATTCATTGCCTTACTTTGACATAACTTCTTTAAATTTTTAAATAACTTTTTCATTAAAATTTCTCCATTAAATACTTTCTCTCTATTATTACAAATAATTTGAACAGACGCAATATGATTATATTGACTTTTTCTATTCTATTTTATTCTATCAATGATTATATTTACCTTTTGCCGTTTTAAGATTATTTTACAAAAATTTACTTACTTATTTTAAATTTTTAAGTGCTTCCAATTCCTCTTGATATGGAGAAATTCTATTCAATTTCTCTATTATTGGTGGAAGTTTTTCAATTACATAATCAATTTCATCTTCTTTTGTAAAACGACTTAAAGAAAATCTTATGCTACCATGAAGTGCAGTAAAAGGAACACCCATTGCACGTAACACATGGCTTGGTTCTAAAGAACCTGAAGTACAAGCACTACCTGAACTTGCACAAATGCCCATATCACTCAAGTGAAGCAAAATCAACTCACCCTCAATATATTGAAAACCAATATTTGAAGTGTTAGGAACTCTATTTGTCAAAGAAGTATTTAATCTTGCATTGAAAACATTTTTCAAAATACCTGATTCTAATTTATCTCTTAGTCTTTTAACTTCTATTAACTCGTAATTCAAACTTTCTTGAGCCAATTGAGATGCCATACCGATACCAACAATATATGGAACATTTTCTGTACCTGCACGCTTACCTCTTTCTTGATGTCCGCCAATAATTAGAGGTGAAAAGATTGTACCTGTTTTTACATACAAAACACCGATTCCTTTTGGTGCGTGGAATTTGTGTCCTGAAACGCCAAGCATATCAATTTTAGTATTTTTTACATCAATATTAATTTTACCCGCAACTTGAACTGCGTCGACATAAACCACTGTTGACGGATTTTTTTCTTTAACCATTTCTGCAATTTTTTCAACAGGAAAAATAATGCCTGTTTCATTATTTGCCCACATTACAGACACTAATGCGGTTTCATCTGTAATTTTTTCTTGAAGTTCTGACAAATTTAATTCGCCATTTGAATTTACACCGATATAATCAACCTTATAACCTTGTTTTTCATAATATTTGTATAAATTTAATACACAAGGGTGTTCTACGACGGTTGTTATTATATGTTTTTTTGTTTTGTTATTAGATAAAACGCCTTTTATTGCAGTGTTTGCACTTTCTGAACCACAAGATGTAAAGAAAATTTCTCTTTCACTTGAAGCACCCAAAAATTCTTGAACTTGTTTTCTTGCAACTTTAATTGCATTAGAAGATTCTTTTGCAAAATCATACATGCTTGATGGATTTGCATATTCGTTTTTCAAATATGGAAGCATCGCTTCTAAAACTCTTTCGTCAACTTTTGTTGTTGCGTTATTATCTAAATAAATTATATTGTCCATTATTGTACCTCAATAACCTCAATTTGCTTTGATATTGTTTCTTGTAGAGTTTGTTCCACAAAAACTTTCAATGTCATGTGAGAATTTTTACAACCTGAACATTTTCCACGAAGTTTTACATAAACTTTGTTGTCTTCAATATCAACAAGTTCAATATCTCCGCCATCTTTTTGCAATTCCGGTGAAATTTGGTTTTCAATAACACTGTTTATTTTCAAGATTTTTTGCGTCTGAGTTAATTTTGGTTTGTCCGCATCTTGTTTTTCCCAGTATTTATCAATAATTGCCTTGATTGTTGTACGACATTTACCACAAGCACCACCGGCTTTTGTGTAATTTGTAACTTCATCAACGGTCTTTAATTTATTCACTTCAATCGCTTCAATAATTTGACTTTCGTGAACATCAAAACATTGGCAAATTAATTTATCTTTTGTTTCTGACAAATCAAATTCCATTTCGTCATTAAAATAATTTTTCAAAGCATCTTCTAATGCTTCATGACCCATAACTGAACAATGCATTTTTTCAGGTGGCAAACCGTCTAACTGGTCTGCAATATCCTTGTTTGATATTTTTCTAACTTCTTCAATCGGTTTTCCAATAATCATTTCTGTTAAAATGCTTGAACTTGCAACCGCAGAACCGCAACCGAAAGTTTGAAATTTTGCGTCAGTTACAATACCGTTCTCAATTTTTAAATATAATTTTAAAGAATCACCACAAGCCAATGAACCTGCTTCACCTACGGCATCAGGGTTATCTATTTTACCTACGTTTCTTGGATTTCTATAATGATCCATTACTTTTTCTGAATAATCCCACATATTTTCTACCTTTATTATCTACTTTTAATTTTATTTTAACTCAAAGATAAGAAAAACTAACCTCTCGGTTAGTTTTCTTTTACTACTTTTACCAATCCTTTTGGTTTATCAACATTTCTTCCAAGTTTTTTTGCAATTTCCAAAGCCAACATTTGAATTACTACTGCATTTGAGAACATTCTTAATACGGAATCTTCATTTTCGACAGTTATATTAAAGTTTGGAGTAATTCTTTCGTGAGAACGACCTATAATATAAATTGGCGGGTTATAATCCTTTTTAATTTTTTCTAAATTTTTTGCTGCGGAATAAGAAACTCCTGAGGCTGAAATGTAAATCAAAGGCATTTTATTATTCAATACGGCAACATGACCGTGCATAAATTCTCCTAAAATTATTGCAGTTACATTAAGATAAGAGGTTTCCTTTATTTTCAAGGCTGCTTCTTTTGCCAAAGCATAAGAAATTCCGTCAGCAGTTATTATAAAGTTTTTTTCTTTTTTTAACATGCCGGCAAATTGTTGGATTTTCTTTTGCATATCAAAAGTTTGAAGAATAACTTCCGGTAAAGTTCTTAGGCTGTTAATTCGTTCAATCACATCAATATCACGCATTTGAGCATATTTTAATGCTAAAATATAAACACACAACATTTGAGCAGTAAATGATTTCGTTGCAGCAATTGATTTTTCAATACCAGCAAAACAATTCATTGAATAGTCTGCAAGTGCATTCATTGACGATTTTGCATTATTTGTAATACATGCAATACGCATTCCTAATTGTTTTGCCCTTTTTGCAGCACGTAAAGTATCACTTGTTTCGCCCGATTGAGTAATAAAGATGTATAACAAATCCTTGCTATCAGGTGCTTTAGGCTTTAACAAATATTCGCTCGAATAAATCGCTCTTGCTGAAATATCTGCAACTTGACCGAACAAGTCAGCCCCAAACCTTGCACAATGATATGAAGAACCACTTGCAACCAAAACAATATTTTTTATATCATCAGGTAAATCAATTAAAACTTTTCCTTCTTCAGAAATATATTCTTCAATAATTTTACCTAAAATTGCGGGTTGCTCATGAATTTCTAAATCCATGCAAGTTTTTTTTGAGGGAATTAATGCCATAAACTCGTTTTCCTTTTGTTTTGTATTAGCCAAGTAATTCTTTTAAAATTTCGTTTACAGATTGAGGATTTGCTCTACCTTTTGTTTCCTTCATTACTTGACCAACAAAGAAGCCAAACAATTTATCTTTACCACCTCTATATGCTTCAACTTGACTTGGATTTGCATCAATAATTTTTTGAGCAATTTCTTTGATTGCACCGGTATCTGAAATTTGACTTAAGCCTTTCTTTTCAACGATAGCAGAGGCTTTTTCACCGCTTTGCATCATTTCAACGATAATTTGTTTACCAATATTGTTTGAAATTGTTGCTTTTTCAATTAATGAAATCAACTCAACTAAGTGTTCCGGAGTTAATTTAGTTTCATTAATTGAAAGTTTTTGGTCTTTCAAATATGCTGAAATTTCACCCATTAAGAAGTTTACAGCGATTTTTGGATTTGCACCTAATTTTAACACTTCATCAAAGAAAATTGCCAAATCCATTTGTTCAACAACAACACTTGCATCGTATTCGCTTAAACCTAAGTCCATATATCTTTGACGTTTTTGTTCCGGTAATTCAGGCATTGTTTCTTTAATTTTTTCAACCCATTCTCTTGAAATTGAAAGAGGCATCAAATCAGGTTCAGGGAAGTATCTGTAATCGTGAGCATCTTCTTTACCACGCATAGAACGAGTTACACCTGCATTATCGTCCCAAAGTCTTGTTTCTTGAACCACTTCTTCGCCGTCTTCTACAAGTTCAATTTGTCTGTCAATTTCATATTCTAATGCTCTTTCAAGGGCCTTAAAACTATTTACGTTCTTAATTTCAGCACGTGTACCAAATTTATCTGAACCTTTTGGCATAATTGAAATATTAGCATCACATCTCATTGAGCCTTCTTCTAAGTTACCGTCGCAAACTCCGATATAACGTACAATATTTCTCAATTCTTCAACATATTGTCTTGCTTCTTGAGGTGAACGCATATCAGGTTCTGAAACGATTTCTAAAAGCGGTGTACCTGCTCTGTTTAAATCTACTAATGAATATGAAGAACCTGCCAAACCGTCTGCACCTGCGTGAACTAATTTACCGGCATCTTCTTCTAAGTGTGCTCTTGTAATACCGATTTTTTTACCATTTACAACCAAGTAACCTTTTCCACAAATTGGCTCGTCATATTGTGAAATTTGGTATCCTTTTGGTAAATCCGGATAGAAATATTGTTTTCTGTCAAATTTGCATGTTTCAGCGATTTCACAATTTAATGCCAAACCTGTCAATATACCCATATCTACAACGGCTCTATTCAACACAGGCAATACCCCGGGCATACCTAATGTGATAGGACTGATTTCTGTATTTTGTTCATTACCAAATTCGCAACCGTCAGGTGCGAAAATTTTTGATTTTGTTTTTAATTGAGCGTGAACTTCCAACCCAATTACTACTTCATATTTTTCTCTTAAATTTTCCATTATTATCTCCTGATTTTTCTTTATTTTATCATAAAAAATAAATTTTTACTGCTTTTCATAAACAAAAATTGAATAATCTCTTTCTAAATCTGTGTATTCGTTTACAAGTTTCAAATATTTGTTTGCAAGTTGAACACTATCTTTCGTAATTTTACTCATCAAGAAAGTAAACATATTCAAAGAATCATAGACCTCTTGATTTCTCAAATTTTCCCAACTTAGAATTATTGGCATTGTAAAACTATTTCTATAAGAAATTATTATGAATTTTTGACCTTTTTTCATTTTGTCAAAATAAAAATCTTTCAGACGAATTTCATACAATTCAAAAGGTACATTATTCCTTACGTACGGCTCTAGAATTGATTTTATATTTAGTCTATTCAAATTCGTGTAGAAAATTTTATCAAAATAAAAACCTCTCGAATTATTATCTTTTAATAACAAGCCGTCATCTGCATCAAAATCGATAAACGTTCCTTTTGGAACATATCTCATAACCTTGCTTCCTGAATATGGAATTAAAATTAAATCCTCATCTGTAGGTTTTATAACATCATTCATTACTTGAGTTAAATTGCCCAACTCTTTTCTGGGATTTGTGAAAATGTTAATCGGCATAAGAAAAATATACAAATAATTCAACAAAATAAATATTGAAAATATACCGACACCTATTTTTTTTATTTTAAATTGAGAAAGTCCGTAGCAAGCGACACAAAGAATTACCGGATAAATTATTGTTGCATATCTTGTTAGAAAAGAAAATACACCGGCACTACCCAACAACATTGAAAACATAAAAAATAACAATGAAGGAAAGAAAAATAAATATAATTTTTCATTTTTTACGGTTATAGATTTCAAAAGTCCTGTAATTCCAATTAATACAGGGATAAATACAAAAATAAAATAGAACGGATTTTGCACGTTATGAAACATATTTCTGTATACATTTATGTTTCTTGTCATAATTTGGAAGTTTTCACTTGAGAAAAAGTTTTCCAAAATATCATAAATAATATTCCAACTGAATACATAAATGTCTTTTGAAAAAGAGCATAAAGTTGTATGCATTACCACGTAATTATAGATTGTAAAAAGAATCGATGGGATTGCAAATGCAAAAACTATTCCAAAATTTTTCCAAAATTGTTTTATAAATTCAGGTTTGTTGTTATAAACATAAACTCCACCTATAAGCGTGTAGCAAAAGGTTAAAATCGGAGTTATTGTGAATGTGTACATCAATAATAAATGGACTGTTATAAAGGCTAAAGTGTATTTTTTATCAAAGCCTTCAAGCATTTTTACAAATAAAAACGCACTCAACAAAGCCAAAACAAAAACTAATCCGTAAAATCTTACCTCAATAGAATAATAAATTCCAAAAGTGTTTATAGCAAACAATGTTGCAACAAAATATCCTGAAGTTTTATTAAACAACGATTTCATTACATAAAAACTTAAAGGAATTAAAGGCAAAGTCAATGTCAATGTACATAAGTGCATTGAGGTATCAGATTGTCCAAAAATTTTAGTCCAAAAATGCAAAATGATAAAATATAATGGCATATGCAAATCTTGTTTTAAGAGTTCAAAAACTGATAAAAACACATTTTTTTGATGTGCAAAATACCACGAATACATTTCATCCAGCCATAAATCACCATAATTTTGCAACATAATCAATCTCAGCATTAACGCAAATATCGTTATGCACAAAACAATTGTAGTTTCTCTGTAATTTTCTTTTATATATGCAAAAAATTTTTCTTTCATTTATCCCTACTTACTTTTCATAAACGTAAACAACAAAAGACTCGGCTTGCGTCTTTCCTTTATATTTTAAATTTTTATCACAAATAAACCTCAAATCCAACAAGGATTTTAGAGTTATTAAGTTGTTATAAGAAATGTTTTTGTAATCTTCGTCATTATTAACTATTTTCAAAAATTCATTTTGGTCAAAGTTATCAAAATAATCACTTACTACAATCATAAGTTTTTGGTCTTTATGCATGCCTGTAATCAAGTATTGAGTAAGATATAGCGTATTCATCGGAACAATTTTTGACTTAAAATAATCTCTCAAAAGTTCTTTTTTATCGTTTTCATCAACATTTTTTAGTTTATCGTCTAAGTCAAGCATAAACTCTGATTTATAGGCAAAATCTTTTAAAATACTGAAAACGAAAAGTTTTTTATCTAAATACTTCATCAAAACTTCTTTTCTGTTCCAAACAATAACTACATCGTTGTCATTGATATTATTTTGTTCCAGCAATTTTGCCAAAGGTAAATAGCCAACTCTTTGAAGTCTAAAAGCAGAATTTTTAGAACCACATAAATGACTGAAATTTAAAATTAAAAACAAACTTATCAAAAAAACTATTAACTTATTTTTATTTTGAGCAACCGCCAATCCCATTATTACAAGAAAATTTGGTAAAATTAAAATCAAATATCTTGATAAAATTTTAAAATCGGTAAAAATAAACGCAAGAATTTCAACAAGTAAAAATGATAATGCTATAAGAAAAATATATCTTGCAAACTTAGAATTTTTTATAGCAATACAAATGCAAAACACAGCAATAATAATCGGAATTATTACAAATACAAGGTCAACAAAACTAAATTTTGAAACAAATTCTCCAATATAATGTGGCGGATTTGTGCCTATTCCAACAAGTTTTGGAGTAAAGAAATTTTGTATAACGACAAACGAACTTGACCAATCAGAATAAAAGCCTGTTATAAAATTTGCAAATTTATCTTTGAAAACCAATAAATACCAAATAACCGGCAGATTTAAAATTGTCAAAATAATTGTCGGAATTAAAAAATCTTTTCTTCTTAAAAACAAGAAAAACAATACTTGAATAACAACATACAAAATCGCAATAGTATACGTTAAAATCAAGCCTGTTGAGGAGATTATCCAAAACAAATACCAAAGTTTTTTTGAATTATCTTTATAAATTTTGGCTAAACATAGCAAATTCAATGTCGAAAACATCGCCAAAAGTTCGTACATTCTTACTTCTTGCGAATAATAAATTAAAAAAGAATTTATCGCAAAAATTCCCATTGTAAAAAATCCAACCAAATTTGATTTCAAAGTTTTTCCAATAAAAAATCCAAAAATAACTGTCAAAATTCCGCAAATTGCAGAGAAACTTCTCAAAGAAAAATCTGAAAAACTAAATATTTTAGCCCAACAATGCAATAACACTTGATACAACGGCAAATGAACATCTTCAGACAACGCACATAAAATTACATCTTTGAAACTTGATTGTACGGCTTGATTATACATTACTAATTCGTCATACCAAAGTCCTGAAGTTTTGTCTATACAAGCAAATCTGACAACAATTGAAATAAATAAAATTGCTAAAAATAATAAAATATTTAAGATATTCTTTTTATTAAAAAACTTTTCTGCCATTTTTTTTAATTATATTACAAATAAAAAGGGATATTTTCATATCCCAATATCTCTACGTGTTATTTAATGTTTGTCTTTATAAATTTTGTTTGAAAACCTTATCTGAGGCTTTTTCAATATTTGGAGTGTCAATTTCGAATACGTGAATTCTTGATGGTGCTAAATCAACCTTCAATTCGCCTTCGCCTGCTTGGTATTTTGATTGTTTACCATATGCAGGTAATAAGTTTTTCAACTCTTGAGTTGCTTTCATTGTTGGAACTTTCACTGTTGCAGTTACGTTTCTATTAATGTTTTTGTTGCCCACAACTAATAAAGTTTTTCCGTCTTTGTGTCTTGCATAAGCAATAATTTGGTCATCTTTATCGTTTTTCTTATTCAATTCAATGAAAGAACCTTTTGTTATGACATCTTTATATTTATCTCTCATTTTGAAAGATTCAGTCATAAATTCACCTATTTCAGGATTTTTTCCACCCGGTTTTCTAGATTTGTTGAAAATATCTAATTTACCGTAGTGAACAACCATTTCATTACAATCAGTTTCTGATTCTTCAGATTTTGAATGGTCATATCCATAAACGTAGTAATCACCTGATTGATAACCATCTACATAATAAGGATTCAACATCGGCAAAGTTGCTTGTAAGCCCGCAGTCAAATTACAATATTCAACACCACCATGGAACATTGGTGAAATATCATCGTGAGTTGTAAAAGAACCGATGATTGATTTACCTTTGTCTAATCTATTCGACATCTCAATATTTTCTTCAACAAATTGGTTTAAATCTTTTGCACCTTTCCATTCGTGAAAAATATGATATTGACCATAATATGCGTCAAAACCTGCTCTTAAAGAATCTTCAGGTCTATCATGAGGCATATTTGCTTGAGGAGATGCGTCTTCATAAGTATAAGTTTCACCTAACCATGCAAATTCAGGGTCTTTTGAGTGAGAATACGGAATAATTATATCCCAAAATTCAGTAGGTTTAGCACGAGCAACATCGGCTCTGATTCCGTCAATACCTAAATCTACACACATATCAACATATTTTTTATGTAAATCAACTAAATCCGGATTTAATTCTCGTTTTGTTTCATCTGAAAATGGTTGAAACATTCTGATGTCATTCCAGCCTTGAGGTGTTTTTGCTTGACCATCACGCTCTTTAGCCATTAAATTTTGTTTTTCTAAATACATATCGTAAGACGAACACGAAGGTAAGTCTAACATAACTCTAATACCACGTTTATGGCAAGCATCTGTAAATGCTTTTACTTGTTCTGTTGGAGTTCTTTTGTCGTCTTTTTCAATCAAATTTGGGTCAATTTGCAAGAAATCTAAAGGTGAATACAAAGAACCTGCCAAACCCATTGCGTGTTTTTTTCCTGTTGGGTGAATTGGTAAAATATGAAATGTATTAAAACCTTGTTCTTTAATTTCATCTAATCTATCAATGGCATTTAAGAAAGTTCCATGTTTTTCTTTTCCTGTAATTTTTTCATCACCATTTTCATCTTTAGCATTGAAAGTTCTTGGAATAATAGCCAAAATCTTTGCTTCGCCGTTTTGCATCATTGTACGCAAATTATTTTTATATACCGGAGTTTTTGCAGTTTTATCTTCAACCTTTGCAACCTTTTGAGCATTTTCAACATTTTGAACATCAGTTTTAACTACAGGTTTTACTGTTTTAACCATTGTTTTATTCAATGCTGCTTGAGTATCTAAAAAATTTTTCAAAGGATTTGAAACAAACATTTCTGTATTGCTAGTGAAATTTACAGGGACTTTTTTGTTATTAGTCTTTTTAAAATTCACTGGAACATTTAAGATATTTGCTTTTATTGATTCTACTGACATTGTATTATTTCCGATTTTCCTATTTTACTGCTTTACCTTTACCGAACAAGAATTGAGCCGCAACTGTTAATCCTGTTAACACTGCTCCTACTGTTCCAAAAGTTTTACCCCATTTTTGAGAGTTATATGTTTGTTGAACTGTTTTTGTCATCATTTCATCAGGTGCAACACCTAATAATAAGAATTTATATTCTGAAGATGCACCAACATCGCCTGATGTTTTATGATTTGGCTTTGTAAAGTAATCTGCACCACCAATTTTTGTATATACTTCACTGTTATAAGTGTTGATTTGTTGTTCAAGACCTTCTTTTTTCAACGCATTTACAGTTGCTTTATCCATTGGAGAATTATACATAAAATTCATTGCCTTTTGATAAAAATCATAATCTCCTGGAACGTCAACACCTTTACCTTCTTTGAAGTATTTATTTACAACTTTACCATCTTTAATTTCAACTTGACTTCTATCTACATTTTGTGAATTATCTTGATTTCTGTTGAAGTAGAATTTTATAGAGTGGTCAGAAGAATGTCCTTGTAATGTTGTTTGTTTTACAAGTTCTAACATTGCTTCTTTAACTTCTCTTGATGAACCGTCGTTTGGAATTTCACCTTTTGAAATTCTTCTGTATACGTCCATTGTATTGATTAATCTTGAGAAAGAGTTTCTAACACCTGAAATTCTTTCTTCAAAATATGTTTGTTTTACACGTTTTAATGAGCCTTTGCCGTTTACAGACAATGCTGTTAACTTGTTCGCAGTTGCTTCCATACCTTGATTGTATAATTTGCCTGCTGCATCGTCGTATGTTTTACCTACTAATTCTACATATTTTTTAGTATCTTCCGGTTTAATTTTTTTGTCTAATTGAGCAACTGATTTTGCGATTTCTCCAATTGCTTTTTCATATTTTGCATCATCAGAAGTAATTTCTTCGATTTTACCTCTAACCATACCTTGAACAAGTTCACGATTATTTCTAACTTTTTCCATTTCCTTAAAGTCAATACCTAAAGTTTTAATCATGCCTGTTGAAACAGTATTCCAGTAATTAGCAATAACTGTTTCAGGCTTATCAGCAACTTTAATTTGAGCATATTGAGTAAGAACTAAATCTTTTGCTTGTAATTCACTCATTGATTTGCCAATTTCTCGAACTTTGTTCATTGCTTTTTCGTCTAAAACTGAGGCAGTGTTTTCTTTGATTGCATTACCAGCAACTTCTGCCATACCTTTTTTAACGAATTTTAATTTATCAGTAGACAAACCTTGAGATTTTGCTTTTTCAAATACCATTCTGGCAACTGAAATGCGAACATCATTTGCTTCGTCTTCTGAAACCTCTTTACCCATTACTTTTGAAGATTCAAAATGTTTTGTTAATTCTTCTTTTGTAGGGGCAAGTTTTGCAACTTGTTCTTCTGATAATCTTTGAGATAAAACTTCTTTTGAATTTTTAGAAATTGTTTCTGCTAAAGAATCATTTACAATTGATTTTCCGCTTACTAAGATATTTTTCATATCTTCTGCAACACCGTCTGATGTAACAGGGTCTAAACCTTTTGTTAATCTTGCAGTAATTTTTTCTAATAATTTATCATTGATTAATTGACCTTTGTTTTCTTCATAGATTTTGTCTAAATCTGTAGTCATTGATTTTGCTGTTTTTTCAGAACGTTTTACAACTTCTGCATCAAAATTGCTCAATAATTTGTCGGCTTTTTCATTATTAAATTTTTCTAATGCCGGATCAATTACTTTTTCCGCTTTGTTACAAGCCAATGCAGAAAATACAGCAGACGCAAGACCTGCGGTTAACATCCATAATGTATTGTTTTTAGTAGCGATTTTTTTCATATTCGCTTTTGTTAAATCGTTTCTGTCTTGAGCGTTTTTATCAACACCCATTTTATCACCGATTTTTTGTAATTTTTCATCTGAATACAAATCCCAAGGAGAATATTGAGGATCTTGGAAGAAAGGTTTTCTTCTACCAAAACTGTCTACATATTCTTGATTTGGATCAAAACCATGAATTGCTTTTGCAGGTGCACCAATTGCTAATTTTGGCCACAATTTCATTGCTGCAAGGAAAGTTCCTAAACCAACAAATTCCATTAACTTTGTTTTTGGAGTTGCTTTTTGAGTTGCAATATAAGCAGCAAGAGCAACACCACCGGCTTTCATACCAATATCGTTCAATTTACCTAATTGGTGGTCATTTGCTTGACCTGTAAAACCGTCTTTTAAGGCTTTTAAATTATATTTTACCCCTGTTGTAACTTGTTTTGGAGAAGGAATAATTGGTGATGAAACCAAATGTCCTTTTGCTTCTTGAGGTTTGATGTATTGTTGAGTTTTAATTCCGTTAGTTGCGGTAATTGTCATTTTAATCCACCACAACCTTTCTGTTTTCGTCAAACACGTTTTTATCTTCCAATTTTGCTGATTTTCTTGCGTTAATTACAGTATTTGCAACACCGATTACAGTTGAAGCAACCGCCAAACCGATTAAGGCTTTACCTGCATATTTTTGAACCGTAGTAGGATTTGCACCACCTGTCCATAAATCTTTTACTGATTTCACAAAGTTGTTACCGAATGAACGAACAACATTTTTAGCCTTTGCAAAACCTTGTCCTTTTGTTGTTGCAGTAAAGAAATTGTCCCATGGTTTTTGAATTGCAACACCTACACCAGTTGCCGCCCACATATATGAAGAAATACTTTTTGCAGTATTTGAACGTGCAATGATTTCTTTTAATCTAGGCTTAACTTCTTTATCCGAACTTGCCAGATTTTCACCTAATCCTAATTTTTTAGCAACTTTATCATAATAAGCGTTTCTATCTTCCAAAGTTTTTCCGTATAACAAGTCATAACGAGGGAATTCTACACTTTCAAACACCTTGTGATATTCAATTGACTTCGTATTTTTATCACCCTCAAATTTAGGGAAACCTTCAACAACCTTTGCATAAGGCATTTCAGTATCAACACCGGTCATTGCTTTTACCGGAACATTGACCAATGATTTTGAGGCTTCTTTTGCTACACCATACATTGCTACACCTAAAGCCATTTTCTTACCGATAGAACCTGCTTTAGATTGAGCAAACGGAGTAAAATATTTGTTTGCAAAGTTAAAAACTGCCATCAATGCTGCACTACCCATAAGATATGGAACAGTACCCATTGTCAAAAATTCATAAAAATTGGCGTTTTTATCACCTTTTAACCCTTTTGCCGGATATGTTGTAAATGCCTTTTTAAATTTATCACCCTTAATTTCAAGTTGAGTTTTAAAATTATTCTCCAATAAAGTATCTTTGTTATACTTTAATCGCTGAGGCTTTTGCTCTTTTCCCACAAAACTTGTTTCTATTTGTGGCTTAATTGGACTAATGTTCATGAACGCTCCATACACACTACTACCTTGAATAAAATCCCTAAATCACATGATTTGCTATATTTTTGGGCATGTATTTACAAATATTTACACAAAATTGACTAAATATTTTCAACTAAATAACACGAAATTTGTTTATAAACTATATTTTAAAACAAATAAAATGCTTAGTAAATTCAAAAAGCCTTATATGTAACGGTATTGATACATTTTAAAATCAAAAAAAAAGAGTGCTTGCAAAACAAACACTCTTTTAAATTTTTTAGTTTTAAGAAAACTATTTAATTTCAACAGTTGCACCAGCACCTTCAAGTTGTTTCTTGATTGCTTCTGCATCTTCTTTTTTAACGTTTTCTTTAACTGGTTTTGGAGCACCATCAACTAATTCTTTTGCTTCTTTCAAGCCTAAGCCAGTGATAGCACGAACTTCTTTTAATACAGCGATTTTGTTAGCACCTGCTGATGCTAATACAACTGTAACTTCTGCATCTGCTGCATCTGCTGCATCTGCTGCTGCTGCCGGTGCTGCTGCTGCAACTGCTACAGGTGCTGCTGCTGAAACGCCGAATTTTTCTTCCATTGCTTTAACTAATTCTGCTGCTTCTAATAAAGTTAATTTTTCAATTGATTCTAAAATAGTTTCTACGTTGCTCATTTTAATTTCCTTTCAATATAAATTTTTCTGAGTAATTACTAATTTGCTTTGCGATTTCTCGCAGATATTCCGTTAATTATAGCAATAATTAAGCGGCTTTTTGATCTCTAACTGCTGCAACTGCACGTGTAAGTGATGCCATAACTGCATTGATAGAGCCAACGATACCAGATGCCGGTGAATTGATGCTGCCAAGCATTTTTGCGTAGATTTCTTCTTTTGATGGAAGATTTGCCAATGCTTTTGCTTCTGCTGTAGACAACAATTTGCCGTCTAATGCTGCTGCAACAATTTCGCCTTTTTTAGTATCTTTAATAAATTTTGATAAAACTTTTGCAGGGCTAACCGGATCTTCAAAACCAAATGCAATAGCGATTGGTCCTTTTAAAGTTTCAGTTAATACTTCGTATTCAGTACCTTTAACTGCAATTTTTGCAAGTGTATTTTTTGTTACCATGTAATCGCCACCGTTTTTTTGCAATTCACGACGAAGTTTTGTAATTTCTTCTACTGTCATGCCACGGTATTCTGTAACAATAGCAACTTGAGCCTTACCAACTTTTTCTTTAATCATTTCGATTTTTTCGTCTTTAAACGCTTTTGTTGACATGTTTTCTCCTTTTGTAATTTTTATCGACCTATTTTCTGACGCACAAAAAAATTGCGTCAATAAGCCGCAATTCAAAATCAAAAACTATTTAGTTTAGTTATTGACCTCGGTTAGCATTCTCATTTTAAGCCTTTCGGCACTAACTGTCTGCGGTTTGTAAAACTATCTTATGCAAAACAAATTTCAAAATCAAGCATGAGTTTAAATTTTGTTAAGCATTTATTTACTAAAAATCATTTGCCTTTTTGTTTTCAAGCCATTTTCTCATCAAATGTTGCTCATAACTCAAAGCAAAATGATACAAGGACTTTGTTAATTTTTGTCCGCTTTCAGATTTTGCAACAAGAAAAAATTCATCATTGTCGTTCTTTGCACAAGCAATTTCAGTGTGAATAACTTTCTCAACATTTGTTTTTGGTTTTCGCTCTAAAATTTCTATTACCCAAGAGCAAAGCAAACTGCATGTTGACTTACTTTTGATAATTTCTTCGTCGTGTTGTTGTAAAAATTTTGCAAACTCTGCGATTATCATTTTAAAAGCCTTTTACACTCTTTGACTTTTTTCTTCATTAATCTGTAATTTTTTCTATCCTTATTTGTTTTAAAAAGTTTTTTTGCTTTTTCAAAAGAGTCTTTAGCAGACGGAACATCTTTTATACCGATTTGAGCATAACCAAGAACTTCATAACTTTTTGCATAATCATCTTTTAATGAAATTGCTTTGTTTGCATCTTTTAAAGCCTCTACAAATTGTTCTGCATTTGCTTCCGCTCTTGCTCTAATCACATAACATTCCATATATTCAGGATTAATTTCTAAGGCTTTTGTTGTATCTTCAATCGCCCCCTCAGTATCGCCACAGGCTAATTTTGCACCGCCACGAACACCATAGGCTATTGAATTTGGGTGAAGTTCGATAGATTTTGTCGCATCTTCAATTGCAAAATCATAATTTCCAATATAATAATAAGATTTTGCTCTGAAAGCATAAGCCATATAAGTATCTTCGTCCATAGAAAGTGCGGTATCAAAACATTCTACCGCTGTTTGATATTCTTTTTGTATAATCAGTTTTTCACCGATAACAACACATTCGTCCGCTGATTTGCAATCTATGGCGAAAGTCGGTGCTACAAAAAATAATAGTACTAAAATTGTTAATAAAATCTTTTTCATTTAAAAATCCACCCCTGCTGTTGCTAAACATGTTATATTATAAAAATTATTTTTATTCAATTCCTCAATTATAGATTCAAAAGTCGAACCGGTCGTACAAATGTCGTCAATCAAAAGAATAGGCTTATTTGGAAGTTCTTTAACGTTCACTTCAAAAGCATTTTTTAAATTTTCTTTTCTTTCGCTAAACTTCAATCTATATTGAGGTTTTGTTTCTTTTACTCTTTTAATTAAACCAAAATTATATTCATAGCCGGAAAACTTGCAAAATTCAAGAGCAACAAGTTCCATGTGATTATATTTTCTCTTTTTTTGTCTTTTTTTGTGCAAAGGTACAGGAATAACAACAAAATCTTTACTAATACCCAAACTTTGCCAATATTCCCACATAAACTTTGCTTGATAAAAAGCAAGTTCTCGTTGTCCATGGTATTTTAACCCTCTGATAAGTTTTTGCATTGTACCCTCATAAATTCCTGAGGTAAAAACATCAACCCCGCAAAGAATCCTGTTTGCGTTGTAAGAATTTTGTTGCATTTTATCATAACATTTAGAACACATTTTTGCAGATTCTCTTGACTGTCCGCAAAAGTAACACTTCTTTTTGTATATCCAATCTAGTAAAGACAACATAAAATTTTTCATGGTAAAATATTATACGAATAAAGGAGAAATTATGTCAATTTTAATAATGTTAATTCTTTTAAGTTTTTTAATACTAATCCACGAAGCAGGGCATTTTTTGACTGCAAAAATGTTTGGTATCAAAGTCGAAAAATTCGGATTTGGTTTACCAATAGGTCCAACCCTATTTGAAAAGAAATTTGGAGATTTGACAATTTTAGTCCACGCATTTTTGCTTGGAGGATATGTAGCATTCCCTGATGACGAAAAAGATTGCGACTTGCCACTCGATTCTGACGAAAGATTTTTAAATAAACCTATCTATCAACGTGCAGTTGTTGTTTCTGCCGGAGTTGTTGCAAACATTATTTGTGCGTATTTGATAGTACTATTTGCGGCATTCCATTGGGGATACATGCCGGCAGGAAAATTTGACGTATATGTAAACAAAATTGTTGCACCAAAAGAGGCTTCTATTTGGCAATCAGGTTTACAACAAGGTGATAGAATTGTTTCAATAAACAAAACTCCAATCACAAATACAAATTCAATCGTTTCAATAATCACTAACAGCAAGGCTTACGACGGTTTTTACAACAAATCACAAGCAGATTACAATCTCGCTCAATTAAAAGAATTAAATCTTGCTTACACTGATGATGAAATAATTCCATCAGGCGTAACAATTAAACTTCCGGAAGTTCAACCTGAATCTGCAATTTCTTTCTCAAAAGAAACAGAACAAGGAATTGTAAGATATGAAAACAAAGATTTGGAATTAGACAAAGATTTAATACCATTAAGAGATGAAATAAAAAATGGAAACAAAAAATATTATACAGGCAATGACAAATACACTCTTGAAGATATATCAAAAGCCTTATCCGATAACACTCACCCCTTAAATTTCATTGTAGAAAGAAATGGTAAAAACGTTGAATTGAGTGTAATTTATCCTGATGAAAAAGGTAAAATCGGCATTGAATTAGCACAAAAAGAAATTTTATTAGAAACTAAAGGCATTAAATCTGTATTAAAAACAGGTACAAAATACCTTTGGGATAATACTTATAACATGCTTTACGGACTTGGTCAAATTTTTACAGGAAAAGTTCCTCTAAAAGATTTGCACGGAATTGTTGCTATTACAAAACTTGGCGGAGATATTATCGAAAATAGCGGAATGTTCTACGGCTTATTGCTAACCGCAATAATTTCCATGGATTTGGCAATCGTAAACTTCCTACCAATTCCGGCACTTGACGGTGGACACGTATTATTCTTGATTATCGAAAAAATTAGAGGAAAAAGATTAAAAGATGAAACAGTAGAGAAAATTGGAACATTCTTCTTCTCTCTACTAATCCTGCTTATGGTCGTAATCATATTCAACGATATTGTTTGGCTAAAAGGTTAGTACACAAAAACTAACCGATTTTTGCCAATCGTTTTAATACGAATATTCTGTATATAAAATTAATTAAGCACATCATAGATAATTCGCCAATATTGATTTTACGTAATTTTGAGTTTCGCCATAAGGTGGAACTCCGTCATATTTATCTACAGCCCCAGGACCTGCATTATATGCCGCTAAGGCTAAGATAACATTACCATTGTATTTATTTAACATACTTTTTAGGTATTTAACACCACCTTCAACGTTTTGAACAGGGTTATATGGGTCTGTTACACCTAAACCTTTCGCTGTTGCAGGCATTAATTGCATTAAACCCATTGCACCACAGTGTGAAGTTGCTTTTGGATTAAAACCTGATTCTTGACGAACCAAGGCTCTTACTAATTTTTCATCTACACCATGTTTTTGTGCAACTTTATCAATCATTGATAAAATCTGTGCTTTTGGTGCATTTGAACTTACATTCGGAATATCTGCACCTAAATTTGCAGTTTTTAATGCGTTAAATTTATTTTTAATTCCTGTTAAAGCACCAAATCTGCCAACTTTTTGAGGCGAAATTGCATTTGTTGAACTAACACCATTATTTGTCGAACCTAAAATCGTTGCTTTAACATCAGCAGACGGAGATGTCAAAATATTTCCAAAACCTGTTTTATTTGTTTGTTGGGCTTCAGAAGATTTTAAAACCTCTGCAAATGATTTTTTATTATCTTTATTTTCGGTTTTCGCTACTTGAGGTGGATTGATATAACTTTGTAACTGCATACTTCTTTGAATTGCAGATTGTTGTCCACTCGACGAAATTAAATTTTGTATCATTGGGGAAAACATATTACATTACCTCTCTCTATCCTAATTATCGTAAAAAATCGTCAAAAAATTAACAGGCTTTGGGCAAATATCACCCATTTGGTTTATAATGATTTTTTTTATTTTGTCAAAAAATTGAATTTACAATAAAAAAAATAAAGAAGGGCGGATTTTCGTTCCGAAAATCCGCCCTTCTTTTTAAAAAATCTTTTATTATTCTGATTTTAAAGAATCATCTTCTTCAACATGAGGGTGGCGAACAACCAACAATTTTGTAATTCTTACACCATCGACTTCTTTTACTTGAATTGTCATGTCTTTCCATTCAACAGAATCGTCCATTTTTGCCATTCTGCCTAAAAGTTTAAGAACGACACCACCTAAAGTATCTACATCTTCTTCTTCAAATTCTTCTTCGTCAATTCCGAAGAATTCTGCCATTTCATCAAGTCTTAAAATAGCATTTGCTTCGTATGTATTTTCGCCAATTTCTTTTATATCAAGTTCTTCAACTTCATCAAACTCGTCTTGAACTTCACCGAAAATTTCTTCAAAAACATCTTCCAAAGTAATAATACCTGAAGTTCCACCGTATTCGTCTACTACAATGGCAATTTGTCCTTGACATTTTTTAAACTCTCTAACAATATTATCCATCGTAATTGTTTCAGGAACAAATAATATAGGTCTTAAAAGTTTATCTAAATTAAACTCATTGCATTTCAAAGAAGTTGAATATAAATCTTTTACGTGAATAAAACCTATAATGTGGTCTAAATCTTCTTCGTAAACAGGATACCTTGTGTATTGATTTTCACAAGTAAGTTTATTCAATTCTTCACGAGTAATGTCGCTTGGAATACAAATCATATCTGTACGAGGAATCATAACCTCTTTTGCAGTCAAATCAGAGAATTTAAACGCATTGTGCAACATTTCTTTTTCAGTTTCGTTTAAAACACCCTCTTTAAAACTTGCGTCAACAAGCATGTCTAATTCTTCTGTTGAATGTGCCAAAGAACTTTTTGGATGAGGAATTCTCATCATTTTCAATAACAAATTGCCAAAACCATTTAATAACCAAATAAACGGGTGAAAAATAGTTGTAATAAAACTCATTGGTCTTGCAACAAACAAGGCAGTTGTTTCAGTATATTGTAAGGCGATTGATTTTGGAACTAATTCACCAATTGCAACGTGCAAAAATGTCATCAAAGCAAATGCTAAAGAAACAGATAACGTATGAACGGCTACGCCTTGTGCTAATGCTGGCAAAAATGTAAAAATAGGTTCAATCAAATGAGCCAAAGTTGCCTCACCAACCCAACCTAAACCAAGGCTGGAGATTGTAACCCCTAACTGAACTGCTGCTACAAATCTATCTAAATCATCTATTTGCTCTAATGCAACATCTGCTGTTGTATTTCCATTCTTAGAAAGTTCTTCCATTTTGGTTTTACGAACCTTTACCATAGAAAACTCAGATGCTACGAAAAATGCGTTTGATAATAACAAAAAGCCAATTAAAAATAAGTTAAATATCGTACCGACTGTCGAATCCATATATAAATTTTATCCTCTTTTTAAATTTCATTTTAATATACAATATAAAAAAATGCAAATTTTCGTGTTAATATGTTAAACGAGGTAAAAAAAATTGAGATTAGATAAATTTTTAAAAGTATCCAGATTAATCAAAAGACGCACTGTTGCAAACGAAGTTTCAGATACGGGACGAGTTTTTGTAAACGGAAATCCTGCAAAACCTGCAAAGCAATTAAAAGTCGGAGATATTATTAAAATTGAATATCACAACAAAGATGTTGTTGTAAAAGTCTTAATAATACCTCAAAACAACGTTAGTATTCAAGAATCAAGTACATTATATGAAGTTATAGAGGAATAATTATGCACGAATTATTAGATTTTCACGCAATGGTAGAATATTTTCAGCAATTTGGAATTTGGGGGCTTGCACTAAACTCTTTCATTGAAAGTTTTTTTCTAGTTCCACCACCAGATTTTTTATTAATCATAATGGATTTAGCAAAACCTGAAAAAGCCTTATGGTATGCAACAGTTTGCTCTTTTGCCTCAATTTTAGGCGGATTGATTGGATATTTAATCGGCTATGTTGGTGGTAGACCTGTTTTCAACTGGATTTTTAGAAAAAACCCTGAACACTTTGAAAAAGTTGAAATACTTTACAACAAGTATGGTTCAATCGCTGTATTCTTTGCAGGATTTACACCTATTCCATATAAAGTTTTTACAATCGCAAGCGGTGTTTTAGGCATGAACGTTTGGCATTTTACCGTTGCAAGTTTCTTCGGTAGAGCAGGAAGGTTTTTCTTAGTAAGTGTAGTGCTGATGATTTGCGGAGAATGGATTAAACAATATTTAGAAATCGTAATCGGTGTTGTTTCACTTATCATCGTACTTTTCTTTGTTGTTTTATATTACAAAGGCAAAAAACACGTTAAAAGTAACACAACAGAAGAAGTACCGACAACAGACGAAGAAAAATCGGCAATTCACAATTTATAATTGCAACTGGAGAAATTAAAAGAAAACTTTAAACTTTTTCTTTGTTAAAATCCTTCAATTTTTGATAAAGTTCTATTTCTTTATCAGAAAGATTTTGCGGAATTTCAATATTCACAGTTACAATCATATCACCGGTTTTTCCGTTTTTAGTAAGTCCCTGACCGGCAAGACGGTATTTTTGTCCTGAACTTGTTTTTGGCATAATCTTCATTAAAACATTTCCATTTGTAGTCGGAACATTGATTGTAGTACCTAAAACCGCTTCCGGTGGAGTGATTGGAATTGTAAACAAAACATTCAAATCATCATATTTAAAGTTTGAATTGTTTTCAATTACAACATTCAAATACAAATCTCCATTTTTACCACCGTACATGCCTGAATTACCCTCAGACGGTATTCTGATTTTTGAATTTGGTTTTACATTTGCCGGAATTTTTACTGTAATTTTTTTATGCTGAGAAACAACCCCCGTTCCATCACAAACAGGACATTTCATACCATTTGCAAACGGTCTGCCATGACAGTTTGAACATTCATAACTTGATAGAATATTAACTGTTTTTGAAACACCGCTTAAAGCCTCCGGCATTGTAATTACAACATCAGTAACTATATCATCACCATTAATTGGTCTGTTAGTTGATGTTTTTTTATTTTTTTGTTGAGATTTAAAACCATCAATAAAATCATTCAAAATATTTGAAAAATCTTGTGCTTGAGAATTGGCTTTTGAAGTTTTTGAATTACCTTTATTTGCTTCTTTTATAATATCTTCTTGATTTTTAGATTGCCTATATGCTTTTTGTGCTTCCTTTTGAGTCGTTCTGTCCGTTGTAGATTTATTATAATTAAAAATTCCACGCAAAATATCATATCTTTTACGTTTCGTTTCATCAGACAAGGTTTCATAGGCTTCCATAATATCTTTAAACTTTTCAACACCTGATTCGCCTGCAATATCAGGGTGATATGTGCGTGCAAGTTTACGATATGCAGACTTTAATTCATCTGCTGACGCATCTGAGTTTACACCTAATATTTCATAATAGTTCTTTTGCTGAGCCATATTTACATAATAACGGAATTATTGAAAAAGGCAATTATCCTAAGTTTCTTTACAAGTCTATTCATTTTAAATTAGTGATTTTATTGACAAAAAGATTAAAATTACTCCGGCAAAAATTTCTAAAACCTTTGTTGACAACTTTTTCAAGCAACAACCACTCCAATAGCCAACAACGGCAAATATAAAAGTCGTAAAGCCAATTAATAACACCGATTTAAAAATATTTACAGAAGTTAGTGCTAAAGTTACACCTGCCACAAGAGCATCAATGCTTGTTGCAATTGCAATTATAAACAAACATTGAATTGACAAGCATTTTGGAATCTCCCTTTCTTCATCAAAAGATACTTTTATAATTTTCAAACCTAAATACAAGAATATTGCAAAAACTATCCATTTTGAAACAGGTTCAATAAATTTATAAAAAGGTGTCGTTATAAAATAACCTACAAGTGGCATTATTGCTTGAAAAAAACCTGTAAATAGACCCAACATAACGGCATTTTTTAATTTATTTCTTTCTAAAACTAAACCATGAGCAAAAGACACAGCACAAGCATCAATTGATAAGGCAACAGCAAGTAATATCAAAGAAGTTAAACTCATTTTAAGTTAACCTCAATTTCAAATAATCTATCCCAAGGAAAACAATACTCAGCATTTATTTCAAAATCCAAAAATTCTGAAACTTTTTTTTCATATTTTTGCATCTCAATTTTTTCAGGTTTTATAAGGGTTTGGCGAACATTCGCCTGATAAGCCCAATCATCTAAAAGTCTTATCGCTTGAAGTTTTTTAAAAGCATTTTTGTTATATTTTTTTGCTAAAAATTTAACTTTTGCTCCACACAAAAGACTCCCTAAAGTGTTTGCACTTGTGTTCCAAGCCGAATAGCCATAAAAACCTTTAGGCATTTTACTGTTAATAAATTTTTTAACAAACTCATTATCTGCTCCATTTGCAAACCTAACATCTGCAATCATCATATTTTCGCCCAACTTAAACTCTCCGGAAAAAGGTTCTGTTGAACGCTTCATAACAATTTCACCTTGATGATTTTTAAAGTTATTTACAACTAATGTAACATCAGAATCGGCTTTATCAGTAACTTTTATCCCTGCAAGTTCTAATTGACCTAAAACTGATTTTTCAATTGAAATATCTTCATAGTTAGAAATCAAATCCTTAAATTCAGGCTCGATAAATTCAATATCAACTTTCATTTCACCTTTAATTGCTCTTGCCATAAGGGTTAAAGGTATTTCATCTGCACCTGTTTTCGTAAATCCACCTAAATTTTCTAACTCTCTTGCTTCTTGAACATTAAATCCAAACTCTGCACAATCATCTTTAGAGAAAACTAATGTGTCAAAAAGTCCTTCTTTTTGCCAATCTAAGTAAATTTTATTTATCTCAAAATTTCTTTTACGAGTGTTTTTATAGTCTTCTAAAATCTCCTTTGGTACATCTGTTTTAATATCTTTTTGAAATTTGTAAGAATTAAAAGAATATTCAAAAATCTTTTTTCCATAATCTGCCCAATAATCTTTTTCTTCTTGATTTACATTATTATTAGAAATTCTCATTATGCTTGAAAACGCATAAATTTTCGCATTTTTTTCTTTCAAAATTTCTTTTAGATTTTCAACTCTTAACTTTATTTCTTCAAAAGTTTCAGGACATCTTCTTGATGAAATCAATCCACCATAAGCAAGAGTATCAAGCGATACAACCATTTTATCAACAGCAGGAACACTTTTTAACCAGCCAAAAAGTTTTTCAATATCAGCATTTTTAGTCAAACCACCTAAAAATTCTCTTGGAGGAATATAAAGTTCAATATCCTCGTCAATTGCAGTTATATCCTTGAATAAGTTATAACAAACAGGTCTGTTATCAATAGGTATTACACAAATTTTCATACAATACATTATACTAAATAATATTTATAATGTATGACTTTTTACAAAAATTAAGTATAATTTTGGTATGAAAAGAATTATTTTAACAATTTTCATATTAATTTTTAGCACAAATTATGGATTTTGTGCCTACGATCCTGCGACAGGAGAAGAAGTTTACGGCTACAAAGGTACTTTGCCTGATGTTACTGAACGTTTTCAAAAATACATTCCTCAAACTGCACGCCCAAAATTTCAATCGATTGATGCATATAACACTTCAAAAGGCTTCAAACCTGTACCCAGAGATAATCCTACCTATGTGAACGTTATTATCAAAAAAGAAAAACTTTCTGATTTTACAAATGACATAAACGAACTAATTCCGGTTGTTGAAAATGTTATTCTTGCAATAAAAAGAAATGAAACAGAACAACTTTTTGCAGCGAGAACAAATTACTTATTTGATAATGCAGAAGTCTTAAGAAAAAAATATGAAAACCAACCTGAAAAATACTATCCCGCTTACAATGCCATTATTTCAGTAAGCAATCACGCAAAAGCACTTGTTTCAATCAGAAACGAAGCGTTGGTTTATAGTGCATATTTGCCATACCAATCTGACGGATATATGTACAATCCGGCATATATTAACGAGCAACTGGGGTATTTACTAAACGAATTGGAGGAAACAATTAGACTTATGAAAGAAGTTGAATAATTATTCCGGTAAATATTTTTTCCAATGTTCATCTAAATCTTTTATGAACCTATGAGCGTCCAACACGTCATCTTTTGAAATTGGCGGTAAATCTTCAATCATACGTAATTCGATTCTTTCTTTATCAAAAAATTCCGCATTAAGATTTTTTGTTCCGATAAAAGCAACACCGAAATCTTTATCGCAAAAATTACAATGCAAATTGACAACAAGTATACCTTCCTCTCGTCGCAAAATTTTTATTGAGTCCTCATTAAAATCTGATTTACAACGAGAACAACAAAGTTTTTTAAACATTGCTTCAATTTTCTTGCTCATATATTCATTATATCTCAAAATTCAGGTTTAAAAAATATGTACTTGTGGAACATAAATATTAGTTACCTAACGTTTGGAGCCTGCCTATGTTTTCTCTTACTATTGTATCCTTTGGATTTGTCGTCTACGCTGCGTGCGTAATTATTCCTAGTATTTTAGACGAATTAGTAAACTCTCATTAACTTCTTTTGTGTTAAAATTCTTTTATGGAATTTCAACACTATACAGTTATGAAAAACGAAGCCGTAGATGCTCTTAATTGCACCGACGGTCGTATTTACGTGGATTGCACACTCGGTGGCGGAGGTCATAGTGAACTTATTTTGCAACGTATTCAACCAAATGGAAGACTAATTGCCTTTGATATTGATGATGATGCAATAAGTTTTGCAAAAGAAAGACTAAAAGATTACAAAAACTTAACAATAGTAAAAGATTCTTATACAAATATTAAGAAAGTTTTACAAGATTTAAAAATTGATAAAATAACTGGCGGAATCCTTTTTGACTTGGGGGCTTCGTACCATCAACTAACAAAACAAGAAAGAGGATTTTCTTTTTCAAAAGACGCACCTTTGGACATGAGATTCAATAAAGATGCAGAGTTTAGTGCTTATGATGTGATAAACACCTATTCTGAAGCGGATTTGGTACGTATTTTTAGTGAATATGGTGAAGAACATTTTTCTAAACGAATTGCCAAAGCAATTATTACCCAAAGGCATGTAAAATCAATTAAAACCACCGTTGAACTTGCAGAAATTATCAAAAACGCAGTACCTCCGGCAAAAAGCCGTATTCACCCTGCTACAAGAGTGTTTCAGGCTGTTAGAATTGAAGTAAATAACGAATTAAAAAATATTAAAAATACATTGAATGATGTGTTGGATTTATTAGATTATGGTGCTATAATAAGTATTATAAGTTTTCATTCACTTGAAGACAGAATTGTAAAAGAGCAATTTAAGTATTATTCATCAAAATGTCATTGCCCTAGAGAGCAGTTGATATGCACATGTGAACCACCAAAACTTGAATTAGTGAACAAAAAACCAATCTGTGCAAGTGAACAAGAACTAAAAGAAAACCCACCTTCTCGAAGTGCAAAACTTAGAGTTGCAAAGTTCATTAAAAAATAATGACGTGGGTATGTGTATTAGAAAATCTCGGGTAGGACGTAAAAAAGTTGCAACAAGAATTGCTACATTTAACATATAATGAATTTAATGAACTGGAAACATACGAGTTTGAACTTCCTCAAGACACAGTTATCGAAGGTGTTTTTAAACAAGAGGATAACGAACGACAAATGGCTATCAGAAAATTAAATTTTACTTTATGTATCATACTTGCAGTATTTATCACAGTAACAACAATTAGTTACTACTTTGCAACTGCAACTGAAATGAAATTAAACGATATAAGCCGAGAAACAACTGTTTTTAACGACGAAAATGCTGAACTTGAAAATCAACTTGATAAATTGAAATCGTTTAACAATGTTGACAAATCTGTTTCTCAAAACAACATGTTAACAAAAGCAAAACAAGTTATTGAAGTTCAAGAGGTTAACTCTACCGGCACTGCAAAAAAATCATTAGATAGCCAAAAGATTTTTGACTGGGCAATCGGTTACTAAACAGCAAAATATTTTATATACACACTTTGTAGTCCTTATGGTAAAATATATACAGGGTACAAAACGTGGCACGAACTAAGTTAGAAAAAGAAGAAAAACTTAAAAATTTTGATAAACGACTTGGTTGTTGGCAAGTTGCTTTCGCTATGTTTGCGGTAGGCTTGATTATCCACTTATTTTTTATACAGGTCATTGACATAAAACATTTACGACTTAAAGCGAAAAAACAAAGACTTGCACAAAGTTTTGTTTTAAGAGGCGATATTTACGATAGAAACGGCATAAAACTTGCATCTGACAAGGTTTTGTTTGATGTTTATGCAAGAACACCTGATTATGAACACACCCCTGAAGAACTTGCAAATATGCTTGCACCTATTTTAAAAATGCCAAAATCAACACTGGTACAAAAACTCAGACGAAAAGACATTATGATTTCGTTGAAGAAAAATGTTGACAGAAGTACACGTGATGAAATTGCAAAACTTCATTTAAGAGAAATTCCTCTTGATAAAAAAAGTATCAGAATATACCCACAAGGTTCGCTTGCAGCACATGTTTTAGGTTATTATAACTTTGATGCAGATATTGCTGCCGGAGTTGAATTAACCGCAAAAAATAAATTAGAACTTGTTGATAATAATGTTTCCGTTGAAAAAACCCCAAAAGGCGACATTATTTATGGATTTAACACTGACCCACTGGCTACAACTCGCCCTATAAAAGGTAAAGACGTTACTTTAACCATTGATACGGCTATTCAACACGTTTGCGAGCAAGAATTATACAAGGTAATATATAAGACAAAGGCTTTAAGAGGCACTGTAATCGTAGTTAACCCTAAAAATGGCGAAATTTTAGCCTACGCAGTATATCCTTATTACGACCCGAACAACTTCAAAAAAGCGACTTATAACCAAATTAAAAACTGGACACTAACTGACGTATTTCCTCCGGGTTCTACATTCAAAGTTATAACAGTCGCATCTGCAATGGAATTGGGTAAAATTAATGCAAACTCAAAAATCAACGATACAGGTAAAATCAAAGTTGGTTGGTGGGATATTGAAAATTACGACTACAAAAAACGCCCAAAACCAGGTATGATTTCATTAGAATATTTATTTGAACACTCCAGTAATGTAGGTTCTGTTAGAGTTGCCCAAACAATGACTTCAAAAGAGTTTTATGATATTTTGAAAAAATTTGGAATTGGTACAATCACAGGAATTGACCTTCCCGGAGAATCTCGAGGTATTATGAAACCTGCAAACAAATGGGATACTTCAGACCACGCATCAATGGGTTACGGATACGGGGCATCAGTAACCGCAATTCAAATGGTTGCAGCCGTTTCAGCACTTGCAAATAATGGTGTTAGAATAACTCCTCATATCATAAAATATTCACCTGACGAAGCCACAAATAAAATTCATTCTGTTCAAGTTTTGAAACCTGAAACTGCAAAGGCTGTAACTAAAATCTTGACAAACAGTATCAATCAGGGTAAATCTCAAATTAAGATGGAAAAATTTAATGTTGCCGCTAAAACAGGAACATCTAAAAAACCTAAAGAAGACGGTAGCGGTTATACAAGCAAATATTATACTTCAATCGTAGGCTATTTACCATCATCAGACCCTCAAGTTCTGATTTATGTAATGGTTGACTCTGCTCAAGGTGGAAACGTTTGGGGTAGTACAGTTGCAGCACCTATTTTTAAAGAAATTTCTTCTCAAGTTGCAAGAATTATGAATTTAAAACCGGATAAAAATATATCAGAAACAATAAAAGGAGTAGATTAATCTATGCTTATGGAATTAGACAAAATAATAGAAAATATAGATTGTGAAAAAATAAATTACAAAAATGTAGAAATTACAGGTTTATCTTACAATTCAAAAACGACAGATGCAGGAAACCTTTTCATTTGCCTTGTAGGTGAAAATACAGACGGACACAATTACGTAAAATCCGCAGAAGAAAATGGTGCTGTTGCATTAGTTGTTGAGCATAAAGTTGAGTCCGATTTACCACAAATTATAGTTAAATCTACAAGACATCAAATCGCAGATTTTGCTGATGCGTTTTATGGTTCTCCGTCAAAAGATATTAATTTAATAGGAATTACAGGTACTAACGGAAAAACAACTGTTACTCACTTAATTCAAAGAATTTTTGAATATCACGAAAAAAGATGTGCTTTAATCGGAACTCTAGGCTACAAATTAAATTCAAAAGATTTTTATAGAGAAGCAAAACACACAACTCCACAAGCACCTGAATTACAAAGATTATTACATCAAATAAAATTTGAAAACCATATTGATAATGTTGCAATGGAAGTAAGTTCTCATGCTTTAGAGCAAAGACGTGTTGGAAATTGCCAATATAAAGGGGCTGTTTTAACAAATTTAACTCAAGACCACTTAGATTATCACATCACAATGGACAATTACTTTGAAGCAAAGGCCATTTTATTCAGAAACTTACCACAAAATGGTTTTGCTATAATTAATGCAGATGATGAATACGCTCAAAGATTTATCAGTGTTGTTCCTCAAGGGGTTAAAGTTTACACTTACGGCATTAAAAATTCAGCCGATTTTGTTGCTCAAGACATTGAATTTACAACTGATGGTGCAAGATTTAATTTAAAATTCAACAACGAATTATATGAAGTTAAACTTCACATGAACGGAATGTTCAGCGTTTATAACGTATTAGCATCTCTTGCAACTGCGTACACTCAAGGATTTGACATCAAATCTTCAATAAAATCATTAGAAGATGTAAAAGGTGTTGCCGGCAGATTTGAAATTGTACACAAAAAACCTATCGTAATTGTTGATTACGCACACACTCCGGACGGACTTGAAAATGTGTTAAAAGCAGGCAGAGAAATCACACCAACAGGTGGTAATCTGATTTGTTTATTCGGTTGCGGTGGTGATAGAGATGCAACAAAACGTCCAAAAATGGGGGCTATCGCTGAAAAATTAGCAGATAAAGTTATAGTAACCAGCGATAATCCAAGAAGTGAATCGCCTGACCAAATTATTTCTGACATTATGACAGGATTTGAATCTGTTAATTCAGACAAAATTGTTGTTGAAAGCGATAGAGGAAAAGCAATTGCTCTTTTGAAAAATTTCAGCAATGAAAACGACGTTGTAATTATCGCCGGAAAAGGACACGAAGATTATCAAATATTAAAAAATAAAACAATTCATTTTGATGATAGAGAAGAAGCGAAAAAGGTTTTCGGTTAATGTATATTGAAAACGTAAAAAAAAGCAAATTAATTATAGAACAACACTTTCATGGTGCTTATGGCGTAGATTTTGCAAACTGCACAGTAGAGGAAGTTTTATATTTGGCTGAAAAACTTTTATATCATGGAATCGGAGGATTTTTTCCAACCTTTGCAACCGACACTGTTGAAAACATAAAAAAACAAATTGAAGTTATAAAAACTGCTTCAAAAAAACAGACAACAAATCAAGCAAAAATCCTTGGAATTCACCTTGAGGGTATCTTCTTAAATCCCGAAAAGAAGGGTATTCATGACGAAAAACAATTTTTAGATTTAACGATTGAAAATTTTCAAAAAATTGAAGATAATTTCATTAAAATTGTAACTCTTGCACCTGAATTAGACAAAAATTTCGAACTTATTCAATATTTAAAAAACAAAGGAATTAAAGTTCAAGCAGGACACTGTACCGGCGGAGATTTAGACGAATGCGACGGAGTTACACATTTATTTAATGCAATGAGTCCTATCACACACAGAGGCAAATCTACAGCCCTTTCAGGCTTAATAAACGACAATCTTTATACTGAAATTATCGCAGATGGAGTACATTTTAGCGACGATACTTTAAAATTAATCCTAAAATCAAAACCTCACGATAAAATTTTACTAATTTCAGACTGTTTGCCAATTACAAACAGCGATATGACAGAAATGAATTTTTGTGGTAAAAAGATTTATTACGACGGTAAAAAAGCCACAGACAGTAATAAAGTTATTGCCGGAAGCACAAATTTGCTTGACAAAATCATCAAAAGATTATTAAATATGAACATTGATGCATTTCAATTTATTGAAAATTCATACAACTATCATAACATTGAACTCAATGGATATGTCTGGTGGAACGACCAATTAGAAATTATTGCTGTAGAAAAAGAAGGACACGTTCTTTATAGAAAAGATTACATGTAAGGATAATTATGGAAAACAACAACAACCCGAGAAAAATTGAGGGGGCATATAATCCAACTTTAAAAAAGAAACAAAATCCATATTATAGTAGAGAATACTACCAAATATTTTTTACCATAATGATTTTGACATTCACACTTACATTTTGGCTTTGTAATTTCACAAAATTAAAAGAATTATTCCAAACAATTGCCCTATCCGCACTCGCAATTGCAATTGCAGAATTTTTCACGAGAAGTTATTTTAAATATAAAAATAATAATAAATAAACTAAAAAACACCGCCGAGTGATTTCATCACTCGGCGGTGTTTTTTATAAACTATTTAATATTTTTCATTGTTGGGAATGCGATTACATCTCTAATAGTTTGAGAGTCAGTTAATAACATAACCAAACGGTCAATACCCATACCCATACCACCTGTTGGAGGCATACCGTATTCTAATGCTTCAATAAAATCTTCATCGTATTCCATAGCCTCTTCGTCGCCATTGGCTTTATTCAAGGCTTGTGCTTCAAATCTTGCTCTTTGGTCAATTGGGTCAGTCAATTCAGAGAAAGCATTTGCAATTTCCCAACCGTTAACACGAGTTTCAAAACGTTCTGTTAAACGTTTATTATCTCTGTGAACTTTTGCAAGAGGTGAAATTTCAAGAGGGTAGTCAATAATGTGAACAGGTTGAATTAAACTTGGTTCAACTTTTTCTTCGAACACTTTATCAATAACTTTGCCCCAAGAATCACAATCTTCAGCATTTACACCAATTGATTTTGCTAATTTTAAAGACTCATCTAAAGTTTCACAAGTATTAAAATCAGCACCAGTATATTCTTCAACTGCACCAATCATAGTTTTTCTATCCCAAGGTGGAGTTAAATCAATTTCATGTTCGCCATATTTAATTTTTGTTGTACCTAAAACTTCTTGTGCAACATAAGCAACCATATTTTCAGTCAATTCCATCATATCATTATAATCTGCGTATGCTTGATACAACTCAATCATTGTAAATTCAGGATTGTGGCGAGTATCAATACCTTCATTTCTAAAACATTTACCTATTTCATAAACTCTTTCAGAAACACCACCAACAATTAGACGTTTTAAATATAATTCAAGAGCAATTCTCATTGTCATATCCATATCTAAAGCATTATGATGAGTTTTAAAAGGTCTTGCATTTGCACCAGAAGCAACAGTTTGAAGAATTGGAGTTTCAACTTCCAAATAATTTCTTTTTGCCAAAAATTCTCTAATTTTTGATATAATTAAACTTCTTTTTCTGAAAGTTTCTCTTGTTTCTTCATTTACAATTAAATCTACATAACGTTGTCTGTATTTAGTTTCTACATCTGTTAAACCATGGAATTTTTCCGGTAACGGCAATAATGCTTTACACAAAACAGTGTATTCTGTTGCTTTAATTGAAAGTTCGCCACGAGGAGTACGTCTGATAGTACCTTTAAAACCAACAATATCACCAACATCAACAAGTTTTAGCATTTTGAAATTTTCATCACCCAAATTTTGTTTGTGTGAGAAAATTTGAATTTTACCGGTATCGTCCATCAAATCAATAAACATACCGGTATTTCTCATAGCCATTACACGACCTGCAACAGAGTATTCATCTTCTGTTTCTTCACCTGCTTGCAAGTCTTTATATTTTTCTTGTAATTCACTGGCACTTGCAGTTTTTTCATATTTATAAGGATATGGATTAATTCCTTTTTCTGCAAAATCTGTTAACTTTTGAACTCTAACTTGTCTAATGTTCTCTTTTGGAGAAATTGATTCTTTGTTTTTGTTTTCTTCTTGTGTCATTTTATCTTCCTTTTTTCTTAATAAGTTCGTTTAAAATGGTTTCGCCATTGGAACTGGGGCTAATTTTGGTTCTTCAGCCTTTGGAGTTTCAATTTTCACCGGTTTAACCTCAACTTTTGGAGGTGCCGATTCTGTATTTTCTTTTTTAGATGCTTTTGAAGATGTTTTTGTAGGTTTAATAACAGGTTCTTCCATTTCGTCCATGCCTGCATCTTCATCGTTCTTTTTCGCTTCTTCTTCGTTTCTGTTTTCTTCGCTGGCAAATGTTTTTTGAGCAGCATCTTGAGAAATAATGAAGGCTTTACCTGCTTTAAAAGATTTCAAATCAACTTGAGGGTAATCAAAATCTTTGCTTCCATAAGGAGCAGTAGCAACACTCATTACATCTTTCCAAATTAAGGCAGGAACAGTACCACCGGTTACGTTACCGTTTTTAGTGTTATCGTCATTACCAACCCAAACTCCGGTTACAACGTCAGGCGTATAACCAAAGAATGTTGCGTCTTTTGAGTCATCAGTTGTACCTGTTTTAACAGCGGCAGGCTTACCAATGTTTGCCGCAGCACCCGTACCTCTTTGAATTACTGTTTTCATCATTGCAGTCATTGCCGCAGCAGTTTCAACCGCCATAACCTTTGTTGATTTTGCTTTTGGTGCGGTATAAATAACTTTACCTCTTGAAGTTTCAATACTTTCAACAGCATAAGGCTCTACTTTATATCCGCCATTTGAGAATACCCCAAATGCTCTTGTCATTTCAAATAATTTAACACCGTTTGAACCTAAAGCAATTGTGTAGTCATATTCTAAAGGAGTTGAAATTCCCATAACTCTTGCAAGTTGAATAACTGGGCGAATACCAACATATTCAATTAATCTTGCGGCACAAACGTTTGACGATACCATTAACGCAGTGTATAACGGGATTTCACCTCTATATTTATTACCATAATTTCTTGGAGCCCAATTACCGATTTTAATTGGCATATCCTGAATCATATCGTTTGGACTTAAACCTTTTTCAATTGCGGCAGCATAAACAAAAGGTTTGAATGCTGACCCTGGTGGACGAATTGCTTGAGTTACACGATCAAATTGAGATTTTGTGTAATCTTTACCACCTACGTATGCTAAAATCTTGCCATTTGTTGTGTTGTATGAAAAGACTGCGGCTTGTTGTTTATCACTACGCAATCCCCAATTATTCATGTTTTTAACAACCGCTTCATTTGCAGCAAGTTGAGTTTTATAATCCAAAGTAGTTACAATTTTATAACCACCTTGTGAAATATCTGTTTCATCAAAACCTAGTTTTTCCAACTCTGCCATTACATAATCGCAGAAGTATGGTGCTTTATTAAATGTATATAATTGAGGCAAAGAACTTAAATGAATTTTTTCTTGTCTTGCTTCTTTGTATTGTTCACGAGTAATATATCTCATTTTGTACATACGTTTCAAAACTTGATTTCTACGTTGTTGAGCCTTTTTAATATCATTAAATGGAGAATATACAGACGGTGCTTGAGGTAGGCCTGCAATCAACGCAATCTCTGCAAGTGATAATTCGTTTATATGCTTGTTAAAATATATTTGTGCCGCACCTTCAACACCATAAGCACCTGAACCTAAATAAACATTATTCAAATACATTTCTAAAATTTCATCTTTTGAAATTGTTCTTTCTATTCTCGCTGCAATAATAAATTCTTTTATCTTACGGTTAAAAGTTTTTTCGTTAGACAAGAACAAAATTCTTGATAATTGCTGAGTAATTGTACTTGCACCTTGTACAACACGTCCTGCCATCACGTTTGCAACAATAGAACGTGCTAAACCGAACAAATCATAACCATCATGGTGATAAAAGTTTTTGTCCTCTGTTGCAATAATTGCTTGGATTAAAGTGTCCGGAATTTCTTCCAACTCAACCTTTTTGAAAGTGTATGCAGTGAAAGTTTTAATAATTTCACCGTCAGAAGAATAGAATTTTGTAATAATATTTGGTCTAAATTCTTCTAAATTTTTGATTGGCGGTAAAGTTGATAAGTACAACTTAAATGCAACCAATCCTGCTACCATTACCGCAATACCAATACTTACAAAGTATGCTATTGACGAACGTAATTTCTGATTTTTCGCTTTTTTAATCTGTTTTGGAACTATAAAATTATACATATTTTCCTTGCCTTAAATTATTATTCCTCTATAATATAATTATTGTATAAAAAACGAAATTGTAAACACATGTTAGATTTTATTGTATCAATTATAAATGAAATTCGTTCGTATTTTGTCCCTGAAAGACTAACTTACGAAATTACAGGCGAATGCAAAAAATGTGGAAAATGTTGTAATTATATGTACAGCATTGATGAATATACAGAAAAAGAATTTAAAATAATGCAATTTTTATTTCCCGCATATAAAAGATTTTACATAAAAGGTAAAGATGAAGAAGGTCGTTTAATTTTTGCATGCAAATTAGTATCGCCAGAAGGACTTTGCACCGTTTACAACAAAAGATTACCAATGTGTCGAAAATATCCGGCAAAAAGAATTAAATTCTACGCAAAAATGCCTGAAGGCTGTGGATATACTGTTCACAAAAAAGACTTTAAAGATTATTTGAAATAATTTGCCTAAAACAAAAAAATAATCTATAATTTTTTTATAAAGCACTTAATGAAAAAGAATTAGGGAAAGATTTTGAAAATAAAAAAATATTTTATAATTTTTACGTTAGTAATTTTAACATTTTTTGCACCAAAAAGTTTTTGTGCAGAAGCAGTTTTGAACGTAATTTTACCAACAAGTAATTTTTACGATATTCCTGAAGATCACTGGGCTTATGCAGAAATCAAAGAACTTCACAGACTTGGTATTATTGCAGGTTATCCTGACAACAAATATCACCCTGACGATACAATCTCGAGAGAAGAATTTGCAACAATTGCAGTAAAAGCCTTAGGATTAGATGATGCAGAAATTCTTGACCCTCTTGCTTTTGACGACTTTTTTCCACTTGATTGGGCTTGGCATCACGTTCAAAATGCGTACTATTTCGGACTTTTAACTCCTCCAAGAATGGATTCAAACGGTCAATACTTATTTAGACCAGAAGATAAAATCATCAGAGGACACGCAATTTCAATTGCGATAAATGCTCTTAAGACTCAACCTATTTCAAAGAAAAAGGCTAAAGCAGTTTTAGAATATGCTTATGAAGATTTTTATAAAACTCCGGATTGGTTTTTAACAAATGCAGCAAAGGCTCAATTACTTGATATGCTTATAATTAACCCCACAAAAACAACTCGTTTAATTGATTGCAATACTCCAATCACAAGAGCAGAAACGGCTGTATTAATTTACAATATGCTTGAAGAAGCAAAAACAAATCCTAACGATAAAATAAAAAAAGCCATGGATAAAAAAAGAGTTGCAGAAGGTCATATATTAACTGAGGCTTACATTGAAGACGACGCCATTGCAGTTGTGCCAAAAGGAACGATACTTCCATTAATGCTTACACAAGATTTTTCTTCTCAAACTGCGGTAATTGGAGAAAAATATACTGCTCTTGTACCAAAAAACTTTATTCACGGCAAAAAATACCTAATTTTGCCAAGCGGTGCAAAATTTAACGGTCATATTCAAAACGCAAGAAAAGGAAAATTTTTATTCAGAAACGGAATTTTAACTTTCGAAAACGATACTTTAGAAGTTTTGCATCAGCCGGCATTGAGAGTTGAAGCCCGAGCAAATATTACAACCCCAAAAAGTAATTCACGCTACAGACGTATTTTTAAGGGCGAAAAATTACACATCGACAGAGGTCAATTCTTAGAACTTGAATTACTTCAAGATTTAAGAGTAGACGTAACAAACGGTAAATTGATAAAATCTCAAGATTTATAAACAAAAACATATATTAATCTTTTTTAAAACCTCTAAAAATTTTTGGTTATTTTTTTGTGTTTGAAGTACAATAAAATAGTACTTAAATGTAAATAAACACTACGTTTGTAGCACTTTACAAAAACAAGAGCACATTTAAATTAGTAGGCTGGATAATAACTATAAGGAGGTTTATTTATGCCAGGAAAAACAATAACAGTTGATGGTAACTACGCCGCAGCACACGTTGCGTATGCTTTAAGCGAAGTATCAGCAATTTACCCAATTACTCCTTCATCTACAATGGGTGAATGGGTTGATGAATGGGCATCACAACACAAGAAAAACATCTGGGGAAAAGAAGTTAAGGTTGCAGAAATGCAATCAGAAGCAGGTGCAGCAGGTGCTGTACATGGTTCATTAGCAGCAGGTTCATTAACTTCAACTTACACAGCATCACAAGGTTTATTATTAATGATTCCTGTAATGCACAAAGTTGCGGGTGAAATGATTCCTCACGTAATTCACGTATCTGCTCGTGCTTTAGCCGCACAATCATTAGCAATTTTCGGCGACCATACAGACGTTATGGGTTGCAGAAACACAGGTTATGCAATGTTGGCAGCAAACTCAGTTCAAGAAGAAATGGATATGGCTTTAGTTGCTCACTTATCAACATATAAAGCAAAAGTTCCATTCTTACAATTCTTTGATGGTTTCAGAACTTCTCACGAAATTCACAAAATTGAAGAAATTTCTTATGAAGATATCGCATCATTAGTAGAACCACAATATATTGAAGAATTCAGACAAAGAGCATTAAGACCTGAATCTCCAATTTGTAAAGTTGGTGCTCAAAACACAGACGTATACTTCCAAGGACGTGAAACAGTAAATAAATATTATGATGCTGTTCCAGATATCGTTCAAGAATACATGGATAAAGTAGCAAAAGTTACAGGTCGTCAATACCACCCATTTGATTACGTTGGTGCTCCAGATGCAACAGACGTAATCGTTGCAATTGGTTCAGGTTGTGAAACTATTGAAGAAACAATTAACTACTTGAACGCAACAAGAGGTACTAAATATGGTTTAGTTAAAGTTAGATTATACAGACCATTCGACGTAAAACGTTTCAACGAAGCATTACCTGAATCAGTTAAACGTATTGCAGTTCTTGATAGAACAAAAGAACCTGGCTCAATCGGTGAACCATTATACATGGACGTAGTTGCAGCATTAGCAGGCAAAGATATTAGAGTAATCGGCGGACGTTATGGTTTATCTTCAAAAGAATTTACACCATCAATGGTTCTTGCAATCTATAAACATTCAGAAAACAACGGATTCCACGGATTTACAGTTGGTATTGAAGATGATGTAACTCACAAATCTTTAAAAGTTGAAGAACACATTGTTACAGAACCTGAAGGTACAACAAACTGTATGTTCTGGGGCTTGGGTTCAGACGGTACTGTAGGTGCTAACAAAAACTCAATTAAAATTATCGGTCAATATACAGAAAAAGATGCTCAAGCATACTTTGCTTATGACTCTAAAAAATCATTCGGTGTTACAGTATCTCACTTGAGATTTGGTGATGAACATATCAAATCTACATACTTAATCACAGCACCTGACTTTGTATCATGTTCAGCACATGCATACATCGGCAGATATGACTTGTTAAAAGGTATTAAAGAAGGCGGTACATTCTTATTAAATTCACCATACTCAAAAGAAGAAGCATTCGCTCACTTAACACGTGATATGCAAAAAACAATCATTGATAAGAAAATCAAATTCTACAATGTAGATGCTGAAAAACTTATTAAAGAACAACCGGGCTTACGTGGTAAAGGTGCTAACACAGTAATGATGGTAGCATACTTCAAAGTTTCGGGCATCATTCCATTTGAACAAGCACTTGAAGGTATGAAAGAAATGACTAAGAAAACTTTCAAGAAAAAAGGTGATGACGTTGTAAACATGAACTTAGCATTAATCGATGCAGCAGTAAACTCAACAGAAGAAGTTATAGTTCCAGCAACTCTTGACGGCGTTGGCTGTGTTGAAGATGTTAAATTAATTCCTGATAATGCAGATGAATTTGCAAAGAAAATTATCGAACCGTCAATGAGACAAAAAGGTGATGATATTCCTGTTTCAGCAATGTCAAATGATGGTGTTATCCCAACAGGTACTGCTTGCTTAGAAAAACGTGGTATCGCACCAAGAGTTCCACACTGGAACAGCGAAGCATGTTTACAATGCGGTATTTGTGCATCTGCTTGTCCACACGCTGCAATTAGAACAAAATTAATTGAAGCAAAAGATATGGAAGGTGCTCCTGCATCATTTAACGCAATAGATGCAAAACCAAATGCTAACGGCGAAAAATTCAAAGTTCAAGTATACTGCAAAGATTGTACAGGTTGCGGTGTTTGCATAGACCAATGTCCTGTAAACCAAAGAAAACCTGAAGCACCAGCATTATCTTGGTCATCAATTGAAGTTGAAGATGCAAATGGTGAAGAAGAAAACGAAAAATTCTTCGACGCAACTCCTGATAACGTAATGGGTAAAAATACAACAAAAACTGTTAAAGGTGCTATGTTGAGAAAACCATTATTTGAATTCTCAGGTGCTTGTGCAGGTTGTGGTGAAACTCCATACGTTAAATTAGTATCACAATTGTTCGGTGAAAATGCTATCGTTGCTAACGCAACCGGCTGTTCTTCAATTTACTCAGGAACATTCCCAACAATTCCATATACAAAAACAAAAGAAGGCAGAGGACCGGCATGGGCTAACTCATTATTTGAAGACAACGCAGAATTTGGTTTCGGTATGAGATTAGCAGTTGATTCAAACAGAGATACTTTAAAACTTTATGTAAACAAAGTTCTTGAAAATGAAAAAACTCCTGCTGACTTAAAAGAAGCACTAGAAGGTGCAATGGCTCACTGGGATAATTCAAAAACTGAAGAAGCAGTTGCAACACAAGAAAAAGCAAAAGAAGTTCTTGCAAAATACGCAGATGTAGATTGCAAAGACCTTGCAAAAGTAAGAGAACTTCAAGACTACTTCACAGATAAATCAGTATGGATTATCGGTGGTGATGGCTGGGCTAACGATATCGGATACGGTGGTATTGACCACGTATTGGCTCAAAACAAAAACGTAAATATCTTAGTTCTTGATACAGAAGTTTACTCAAACACTGGTGGTCAAGCATCTAAATCAACACCAACAGGTGCAGTAGCAAAATTCGCTACCGGTGGTAAACCAACATACAAGAAAAACATGGGCTTGATGAGTATGTCATACGGTTACGTATACGTAGCATCCGTTGCTCTTGGTGCAGATAGAAACCAAACTCTTAAAGCATTCCAAGAAGCAGAAGCATACGATGGACCATCAATCATCTTCGCTTATGCACCTTGTATCGCACATGGTATCGACATGAGTAAAACTCAAACAGAACAAAAACGTGCAGTAGAAGCAGGTTACTTCCCATTATACAGATATAACCCAACAAGTGAAAAACCATTCACTTGGGATGCTAAAGAACCTACAACTGCATATCAAGACTTCATCAGAAGTGAAGGTCGTTATAAATCATTAATGAAAACTAACCCTGAACATGCTGAAGCATTGTATGAACAATCAGAAGCAGATGCAGCAAAACGTATGGCTGTATACAAATCAGTTGGTGAATTAATGTAATAACAAACACAAAATAAAACACATTGTTTTATAAAAAAGGCGATTACAATTCTTGTAATCGCCTTTTTATTGCGTTATTCATACTTTGTATTGGCGTAAATAAAAAGTCTGCCATACTTATGACAGACATTAAATAAACACGAGGATATTAAGAGAGAGAGTATAAAAAATCTTTTTTCCTGAACAAAGTATACAAATAATACCTCATTCCTTATTCTTTTAATTAAATCTTATTCTTGCTTAAAACTTTTCCTTTATTACGTTTTGCTATGTTTTTCTCTAAGTTTTGTTCCTTACTCTTATATTAAGTATTTCTCTTTCAAAAAATTGCCTTTTCAATATTAATAAGGTTTTTAGACATTTTATTTTTAAATATTGCAAAAAATTGAGGCACACCTTTTGGCATGCCTCTTGTATATAATATATGCAGAAAAAATAAATATTAACGTTTTGAGAATTGAAATCTCTTTCTTGCTCTTTTTTGACCGTATTTTTTACGTTCTTTAACACGTGGATCACGAGTTAACAAACCTTCAGCCTTTAATACTGTTTTATATTCTTCGTTTGCTTTAACTAATGCTCTTGCAATACCGTGTCTGATTGCACCTGCTTGTGAAACAACTCCACCACCAACTGCTTTTACACGTACGTCATATTTTTCTTGGTTTTCTGTCAATACTAATGGTCTGTATACCATCATCTCAATAGCAGGTTTGTTTCCGATATGGTCCATTAATTTTCTGCCATTAACGAAAATTCTGCCTTTACCTTTTACTAATTTAACAACTGCGATAGATGTTTTTCTACGACCTGTTGCAATAATTTCTTTATCTGCCATTATTTAGCCTCCTTTTCTAATACGATAGGTTTTTGAGCAGCATGTGGATGTTCTGCACCTGCATAAACTTTCAATTTTGTAAATTGAGTATCACCTAATGTATTGTGTTGAAGCATGCCCTTAACTGCTTTTTCAATTGCTAATCTTGGGTCTTTTTCCATTAATTCTTTGAAACTTGCAGATTTTAATCCACCCGGATACATTGTGTGGTGGTAGTAAATTTTGTCGGTTTCTTTGTTACCTGTAACTTTTACTTTGTCAGCATTAATTACGATAACAAAATCACCAGTATCTACGTTTGGTGTATATTCTGGTTTGTGTTTACCTCTTAAAATGTTTGCAACACGTACTGCCAAACGACCTAAAATTTCGTCTGTAGCATCTATTACATACCATTTTCTTTCTACTTCTAGAGGTTTTGCTGAATAAGTTTTCATGCTTTTTTCTCCATTATGTTTATTTTAGTATTCTACTTTTAATAATGTTAATCCATTTGGACTAACTGTTTGCCCTGCCTTTGTTCGGTTTTTGGCTTTTAACACCTCTGCCATATATTCAGGACTTTTATTTTCCCGTTCTATTTCCAACAGTGTTCCGATTATTATTCTAACCATATTGTACAAAAATCTGTTTGCTATTATATCAACAACAACCATATTTTCAGTTGTCCAACATGTCGCTTCATAAACCTCACAATCATTATATGGATTCGAACTTCCACGATTTTTGAAACTTGAGAAATCATGATAACCTTTAAGATAATTTAAAGCCTTATTCATTCTTTCTATATCTAAATCGTACCTTATTCTCATTAAATCACCGTCAAAAGCATTTCTCTGACTGCGATTTATAAATACATATCTGTATTGCCTTGACTTTGCAGACTTTTGAGAATGAAAGGTCGGAGGAACTTCGCAAACATCGGATATTGAAATATCCTTTGGTAACAAACCGTTTATGGCTCTGATAAACCGAGAAGCAACAATTGGTTCATCAAAATCAACATGAACTGTTTGTCCTACCGAATTGACACCTGCATCAGTTCTACCGGAAAAGACCGTTTTTATTGGTCTGGGATTATTATGAGTCGGTTTGACTCTTTTCAATGTACATATTGCTTTTTCCAATTCTCCTTGTATGGTCGGAATGGGTCTTTCCATACCATCTTCGTCAAATTGAATTTGGCTTCCACCATAGTTTTTGCCTTGATATTGTATTAAAAACGAATATCTGGTCATTATACTAGTTGGATTAATGCCATTTCACTTGCATCACCACGTCTTGGTGGTAAGTGATAAATTCTTGTGTAACCACCGTTACGGTCTGAATATTTTTTACCGATTACACAGAATAATTTTCTCAAAACTGTTTGTTTTGGAAGTTTTTTACCTTCTTCAACTGTTTCGAATACTTCACCTGTTGCAACATCTATATATTTGCCGATTTCTTTATCGTAAATGAATTTTGCTGCTTGACGACGAGATGTTAAATCACCTTTTTTAGCCAAAGTGATTAATTCTTCAACATATGGTCTTAATGCTTTTGCACGAGCCAATGTTGTTTTGATTTCGCCATGAGTAAACAATTCAGTTGCTAAAGCACGCAATAGAGCATCTCTTTGGTCTTTTGCTCTTCCTAGCGTATGTTTTTTTGTTAAGTGTCTCATTTTTCTGTCCTTTTTATCTTAATTTTATTTTTTTCGTTTTAATTATTAAACTAATTCTTCTTCAGGCATTTCTGGGTTTGGAGCAAGGTCTAAACCAAAGTGGTGAAGTCTTTCGATAACTTCATCTGAAGATTTTTTTCCGAAATTTTTGATATTTAATAAATCATTTTCAGATTTTTTCAACAATTCTGCCATTGAATTAATACTTGCTCTTTTCAAGCAATTATATGCTCTTACTGATAATTCTAATTCTTCGATTGAAATTGTTGTTGTTGGTTCTTCTTCTTCAACTTCTTCTTCAACTGCTTGTACCGGTTGATTTACAACTACAGGTTGACCAGAAATTGCAGCGATTTGCATAAAGTGGTCAATTAACAATTGAGCAGATTGAGAAAGTGCTGTTGTTACATCTAATGAACCATTTGACCAAATTTCTAATGTTACTTTGTCGAAATCAATTGAATCACCAACACGAGTTGGTTCTACGTTATAAGCAACACGTTTAATTGGCATAAATGTCGCATCAATTGGTAACATATCGATTGATTGACCTGCTTTTGAATCTCTTGGAACATCGTGTGCAACGTAACCTTTACCTGTTTCAACAACGATGTCAGCGTGGAAACTACCACCGTCAGCGATTGTACAAATTAACCAATCAGGGTTAACAACTTTAACACCGGCAGGTAATTGAATATCACTTGCTAATACAGGACCAGCATGGTCAATATCTAATCTTAAATGTTGAGGTTCTTTTGAATCAGTTTTGATTACTAAACCTTTCATATTTAACATTACGTCAATAACATCTTCAACAACACCGGGAATTGCTGTATATTCGTGAGTGATACCTTCAATTCTTGCTGATGTTACGGCTGTACCTTCAAGACTTGATAATAATACACGTCTTAAAGAATTTCCGATTGTATTACCAAAACCTTTTGATAAAGGTTCAATAACAAATTTACCGTATTGTGAACCGTTTGAATCTGTTGTTGTATTTACTGTTTTAATTTTTAATTCCATTATATTTCTTCTCCTAATTTTTGGATATTGTTAAAACTACTTATTCTACTTAGACTTTACTATTTAGAATAATATTCGATTACAAGTTGTTCTTTTAGTTCAGGATCTAATTCTTCTCTTTCCGGAACTCTGTCGAAAGTGATTTTCATAGCATCGCTATCTTTTGTAATCCAAGCAGATTCACAAGGCATATCAATCATTTCAATAACACCTTTTATGAATGATTTGCTTCTTTCTCTGATTGTAACAACATCACCTGCTTTTAATAGGTATGATGGAATATCAACTTTTTTACCGTTAACTAAAATATGACCATGGTTAACGATTTGTCTTGATTGTTTTCTTGTAATACCAAAACCTGCTCTGAATAATACGTTATCTAATCTTGATTCTAATAATTGTAATAAGATTGTACCTGTAACGCCTTTTTTACGAGCGGCTTCATTGTAATATTTTGCAAATTGTTTTTCAGATACTAAATAAGTTAATCTGATTTTTTGTTTTTCATTTAAGTGTAATGCGTATTCAGAAAGTTTTTTTCTAACTGCACCATGTTGACCTGATGCTGTTTGACGCATTGAAGAAGTTAACTTTGTGTTTGATAAGTCTTTTACCCCGTAGTTACGGAATAATTTATTTCTTGCACCTGTATATTTTGACATTGTCTTTTCCTTTTTTCTTTCTTATAATAATTACTTTTATTTTAGTTTTTATTTGGTTAATGAATCTCACCAACGTAGCAAAAACTATACTCTACGTTTTTTAGGAGGTCTGCAACCATTATGAGGGATTGGAGTTACGTCTTTGATTAAAGTAATTTCCAAACCTGCTGCTTGAATTGCTCTGATTGCTGTTTCACGTCCTGAACCAGGTCCTTTGATATACACTTCAACTTTTTTCATACCTTGGTCAATTGATTTTTTAGCAACTTGTTCTGCTGCTGATTGTGCTGCAAATGGAGTACCTTTTCTAGCACCTTTAAAACCTGAAGCACCAGCAGTTGCCCAAGCAATTGCATTACCTTGAGTATCTGTTGAAGTTACGATTGTATTATTAAATGTTGATTGAATATGAACAACACCTTGCAATACGTTCTTTTTTTCTTTTTTCTTTGTTGATTTTGGTCTTGCCATTTTTTTATTTCCTTTATTTCTTACTTATATGTTTTTCAATATTTCGTTTCTTTTAAGTTATTGCTTCACTCGGACAATTGCTCTTTTCACTATCATTGTTTTGCTATGTCCTCGTACCTTGAGTTTAGTGTAAAACACTCACTCTACGCAAAACTCAACTAAGCAGTTTTCTTTTTAGTGATTGCTAAACCTTTTTTACCACGACGAGTTCTAGCATTTGTTTTTGTTCTTTGACCTCTGCATGGTAATGAACGTTTATGACGCATTCCTCTATATGAGTTGATTTCTTGTAAACGTTTAATATGCATTGATACAGAACGTCTTAAATCACCTTCAATTTCATAATTACTTAATTCTTCACGTAATAACTTGATATCTGCATCTGTTAAATCATCTGTTCTTAAATCTTCAGAGATACCTGTTTTTTCCAAGATTTTTTTACTTGTAGCAGGTCCGATACCGTAGATGTAAGTCAATGCGATAATCATTCTTTTGTTACGAGGTAAATCTACCCCTGATAGTCTTGCCATTTCTTTTTCCTTTATTTTATGTGTTTTACTTTTTGTTTTGATTGGAAACTTGTTCCATTTGTTTGCCCTTTATTTTGGCTTCTCAAAATCTAATCATTCGCCCCGCTTGCTCATTGTTTTCGCTACGGAGCCGTTACGCTCCTGTCGCTCAATCTGAGCGTCGCAGTGTATCGGGTTTCGTTCGTAACCTCACTCCACCCTAGCGAAGATTAGCCTTGTCTTTGTTTATGTTTTGGATTTTCACAAATAATTGCGATTCTGCCTTTTCTTTTAATACATTTACATTTGTCGCAAATTTTCTTTACTGAACTTCTAACTTTCATTGTTTTACCTTTCTGTATTTCCATTCTATTTTAGTCTGAATGTGATTCTGCCTCTTGTTAAGTCATATGGTGTCATTTCAACTTTTACTTTATCCCCCGGTAAAATTCTGATGAAATTTTTTCTGATTTTACCTGAAATATGTGCTAAAATCTCATGACCGTTCTCTAATTCCACTCTGAACATAGCATTCGGCATTGATTCTAATATTGTACCTTCTAATTCTATTACGTCTTTTGACATAGTTTTCCTTTACTAACTAGTGTGTTATTTTATCATATTTGCTAAAAAAATCTTTGCAAGTGGTTAAAATCAATAATTTCAGACAAATTTTTTAACACAAAACTGATTGTTTATAAAAAAATACCAATCTTTCAGACATTTCTTGAACATGGTAAAATCAATTTATTATTAAGCATTAGGATAGTTTGTAAAATTTTGTAAATATTTTTAATGTGTTTATTTTAGGAAAAACAATTACTTGTTTTTATTAAAAATTTATTGATATTTGAATAAGATTTAATCAATAATTTTTACAAATTTTAAAAAATTTGTCATTTTTCGAAAAAAGTTTTTTGATTTTTTAAAATTTCAAATTTTATTCACACAAATCTTTCAATTTTTCTTTTATATTATTTTTAATTTGTTTAAAATCTTCGCAAACGGTTTTAATTTTTTCTTTTGAATAATTTCCAAAGAAAGATGGTTTTAACTCATTTTCGAGCCTAAATCTTGCATTTTGAATACTTTCATAAAAACTTTCTTCAATGACAGGTTTTATTTCGCATAAATCCATATAAACTTTACCCAAAGCAACTTTCGCTTGTAAAACATTCTGTTTATCAAGATATTTTATAACTTCAGAAATATTTTTTTCTAATATTGAATAATCTTTTGAAAGTTCTTTTCGCTTTTCAGGTAAAATATTTTTGAAATACTCCATTGTTTGAGTGTAGCCGACATTCATCAAATCTATACGTTTTTCTTTTGAAATATTAAAGTCCACAATCAAAACATCGCCGGTATTTATGGTTACAAAGTCATATTTATCATAATTGCCGTAAGTTTGCTCAATTCCTTTTGTAGCAATAGACGTAACACAACTATATACAGTATTCAGATAATCAATTGCATTTTTACCGTCTTTATCGTAATCACCCTCAAGTCGAAATTCTAAAATTCTTTCAGTAGAACTATTCAACGTATCAGAAAGTTTCCATAATGGCCAACTTTTTTGTAAATCGCCATCTACAAGTTCTGCGTTTTCATAGAAAACAGGAGTCATTAACCCCGGCATGCTTGAAGAAATCCTTATTGCAGTTGCCACTTCAAAATCAGGAGTTTCTATTTTTGAAAACTCTTTACATTTAAAATTAGTCAAATCCGTCGTAATAATTACCAAATCCTTATCTAAATCTTTAAATTTTACGGTTAGATTTTCACCTTTTTTATATGCTGTATTATAAAATTTCTTTTCAATCATTTCTCGAACCCATTCAAGAAAAACTTCACCCTTTGAAAGAGCAAATGCTTTACCAAATCCAAAGTGAATATCTCGGAACAAGTCAAAATTAACTTTTAAGAATAATTCTTTTATCTCATCTGCATTATAACCGACCGCAAGAAGTCCGGCAAAAATTGCACCAACAGAAGAACCTGCTATTGTTTCAACAGAAATATTTAATTCATCAAGGGCTTGAATTGCACCAATATATGACACCCCTCTAATTGCACCTCCACCAAAGATGCAAGTATATTTATTTGAATTAAAACTCACTACTTATCGCTCCTTTTGTTAACTTCTTCGATTTTAACTCTGTTATCACCTTTAAAAGTTATTGATGTATTTAAAATTGTTTTTTTATAATATTTCAAGTCGCCACTTGGTGGAATATATTCAGATTTAGCATTTTTAGAATCAACAAAAACACCAAAGTTAAGTCCTTCAAAAGCCAGACTCCAATTTGGATCTTGTTTTAAAATTGAAAAAATTTTAGGATATGATTTTTCCATAATAATTATATCTGGTTTATTTTTTCGCATTAAAGCGTTTGCATCATTTTTTACAGCATAAAAATTTCCTAAATCCTTCAACAAATAATCGTCATAAACTTCCTCATATCGACCGTCCATGTAAATTTTATTTTGCGGATACAACTTATATGATGCAAAACTTCCGATACCAAAATTCGTCAACAAATTGCCCTCAAGACGATTGTTTTTAATAAACTCTATTTCCATAACAGGATATGCTGCGAAATTAACCATTGGTCTATAGTCTTTAATAGACAAGGCCAAAATCGAATAAATTGATAAGAATATTACAGATGTTGGCATACACCATTTTGGAAAAGTAAATTTATTAAATGCGTCCATTACATCTTTATAACAGAAAATTGTACCTGCGAGAGTAAAAAATGGCATCATTTTTACACGCATTACCGCTAAAACTAAAGTTACAGTCATTACAATAAATTTTGTTTTATCCAATTTTGCAAAACTAATATTATTTTTAACTTTTACAAACTCTATAATTAAATAAACTAATGCCATAATTTTAAAAGTTAAAAATAAATGTGCATTGTATTTTGTAAAAATTGGCCACCATTCAACTACATCGGGTCTTGGCATTGTTGTTGCTTTAATTAAAAATTTTACAAATTCAACACCATAAGGATTTATAAATAATACTAACGGACAAACAATCGTCGTAATAAGATAATGTTTAAACGGCTTCTTGTTTAATGCTTCACCCAATGTATACATCGCAAGCAAGCCTAATCCCGCAACAACGCCACCATGCATATTTCCCCAAATTAAAAACATAAATGGAAAAATAAACAGAAGTTTATAATTATTATTTTTTCTTATTAATTCTAAAAGATATAATTCAATTACAAAAAATAAGAATGTAAATGAATGACAACGAATTAGAGAAGAATAAGTTACAGTAAAACTGTTTAAAATTAAAAAGTAAAATAAAACATTTTGACAATTGCAAGTTTTTTCAAATCTCAATTTTATAGTTTTTACCAAAAATACCATTGTCAAAAACATTAACAAAACTTGTAAAAACAGCAATCCGACATGTCCCCACAAGTCTTTAAATAAGTAAAATACAACACTTGAGCCCCATTCATGGTCATACCAAGCATGAGTTGGTGTGTATGACAAAAAGTCATATTTTAAAATATGACCGGTTTGTACAACAGCCATTCCAGCAATTAACCTTGCCCATAAATCAAAATCATAATTCACTGATTTTATGGCAATTGAGGCACTTAATAAAAATAGTAATACGTAAAAACCAAAAGTTTTTACTTTTTCATAATTGAAGTGTCTGAGATCCTTATTCAATAAATCTTTAATCATATATTTCCTTATAAATTTCTATGGTAGTGGATCGTATCCGCCCGGGTTAAGCGGGTGGCAACGGCAAATTCTTTTAATACCTAGCCATAAACCTTTCAACACCCCATACTTAATAATCGCTTGTTTTGTGTATTCCGAACATGTCGGAGTAAATCTGCACACCGGCGGAGTTAATCTTGATATTTTTTGATAAATATTTATTAAAAATAGCAAAAATTTCTTAATCATAATGTTTTATCTTACTCTTGTGGCATATAACTTTCGCCTATTGTGTCTACTGCTTCAACCTTAATATCTGTAATCAATTCAGAATATGAAATTACAACAATTGTTGGAATATGACGTTCTAACAATTGGAATAACGGTAATCTGATTCTAGGTGAACACAAAATAACAGGTTGTTTACCGATATTTTGATGAGCATTCATCAATGTTGATGCCGTTGTTTCAATCAATTCTTGTACCTGCATTGGATTTAACAAGAACATTGTACCAAGTTCTGTTCTTTGACAACTGTCATCAAGAACTTTTTCCCACTCTGGAGAAAGAGTTAAGGCATAAAGAACTTTATCTTCTTGAACATTACCCAAACAGATTTGACGACCTAAAGCGGCTCTCAGACGTTCTGAAAGAATGTCCGGTTCTTTCGAAAATCTTGCATAGTCGCAAAGTCTTTCAAAAATGAAGATAATATCCTTGATTGAAACTTTTTCTCTAATCAAGTTTACAAAGATTTTTCTCAAATCACTTGTAGAAATAATTGTTGGAACAAGGTCATTTACAAGAGTAGGATCTTGAGAACGAACTAATTCCATTAATTTTAACACGTCTGTTTTTGTCATAATATCATCAACGTGTTTTCTTGTAATTTCTTGCAAGTGAGTAATAACAACGTCTGTCGCATCAACAGCGGTAATTGCCTTTGTTGATTTAGCATCTTCCTCAGAAACCCAATATGCTTGGGTTTGGTAAGTTGGGTCAACACCAACAATTGCATCTTCCGGAACTTCAGGTTTTACAGAATCCCACTGATCAGCAATTACCATATATTTTCCAGGATATACAAAACCGGTCGCAACAGTATTTCCACGAATTGCAATCAAATATTCATTCGCTTCTAAAGCAGAAGAATCCATAATTCTGATATTCGGTAAAATATAGCCCAACTCATCGGTTACACGTTGTCTTAAAGCGGCAATTTTTGCAAGCAATTGACCCTCTTGATCAGGGTCAGCAATACATAACAAGCCCGCACCAACCTGCAAACTCAATACGTCAACACCCAATCTCTCGTACATTCTGTTTGGGTTAACCAAGTCTTGCATGTTCTGACGAACACTTTCTAATTGACCTAATTGAGATTGAACGTCTGCATTAACCAATGTTGACAAACCTGTAACAGTCAAAATTGTCGCAAATAATAAAAATGGAAACCAAGGTAAACCTGTAACCGGACTTGAACAAGCAATTAACAACAAGAAACCTGCTGCTAAAAATAATGAATTTGGTTTACTTGAAATTTGTCCAACCAAATCGTTACCTAATGAATTTGCAGCCGAAGAACGAGTCATTACGATACCGGCAGCAACTGACATCAATAAAGACGGAACTTGAGATGACAAACCATCACCGATAGTTAAAATTGTATATTTTGAAACAGCGTCTGCGATTGGCATTTGGTTCATCAAACAACCGACACACAAACCACCAACAATGTTGATGATTGTAATAATCAAACCTGCGATAGTATCACCTTTTACGAACTTCATAGAACCGTCCATAGAACCGAACAGATTTGATTCTCTTTGTAAATCTTCACGTCTTTTAACTGCTTCTTCCGGAGAAATCAACCCCGCATTAAAATCGGCGTCAATTGTCATTTGCTTACCAGGCATCGCATCTAAGGCAAATCTGGCTGCAACTTCGGCGATACGTTCCGCACCCTTTGTAATTACCATAAACTGTACAGTCGTAATAATTAAGAAAATTACAACCCCTACAACCATGTTACCACCAGTTACGAAGTGTCCGAACGCAGAAACTACTTCACCTGCGTCCCCTTTTGCCAAAATCAAACGAGTTGAGGCGATTGACAGAATCAAACGGAACATCGTACCCAAAAGAATGATTGACGGAAATGCTGCCAATTCAAGTGGTTTTTGAACGTACAGGGCTATCATCAGAAGTACGATACCGATTGTCATATTTAAAGAAATTGAAAAGTTAATAACCCAATTAGGCATCTCCATTAACAGGATAAGTATCAAGACTAATACAAATCCCGCTAAAGCAAATTCACTTATTGGTTGCGTTCCTCCGCCACTAGGTGCTGCCATTACATGCCTTTCAATGCTTCTTTAATAATTTCCAGTTGAGTATCCAAAGATGCATCAACTATACCGTTGTTTGTGTTTAGAATACAACCACCCTCGGCAATAGATTCGTCGCCTACGACATTAATTTTTGCCTCTATCCCCATTGATGAAATGTACTCCGGTAATTCTGTTTTAACTAAATCAACTTGTAGAGGATTTAGTTTTACTGTAATTCTAGGTTCTTCTTTTGACAATGTTTTCATAACATCTACAATAGAATCCAAAATTACTTGTGGATTTTGTTCCACTTCTCTTTTAATGATTTTTCTTGCAATATCAACACTAATTTCTAAAATATCCGGAGCAATATACTCAAAAACTTCTTTTTTTGCACTAACAAAATCCGCAATTTTTGCCCTTAAAAGGCTTATATCATTTTCCGCTTGCTCCAAACCGGCTCTATAACCTTCTTTTGCAGCCGTTTCTTTAATTGATTCGGCTTCCTCTTGAGCCCTTGAAATCAAATTTCTATCATCAATTCGACGGTATCCACGTCTTCTATCTCCACGACGACGTTCTTGACGCTGAGAAAAATCAATGTTATCCAAGTCAAAAATATCAATCTTTTCTTCTACAGGCGGTTGCGGTAAAGAATTTTGCACCGATGACACCGACTGCTGAGCCTGATTGATTGGTTGTTGAACAACTGCACCTTGTCCAGTAGACTTGTTTTGCTTTTTTATAATCATGATTGATTATATTATACACTACATTCAATATGTTGGGCAATAAGATTTGAAATTTTTGGCGGAAGTTCGTACAGTTCGTCTTGTAGAGCACTTGTAACAAACCTTTTAACATTTATTCTTTCACGTTTTAAGATTACCTCAATTTTTTCTCTTGTCGAATTTCTTAAAGCATTTTTAATTCTAAAAATTAACTGATTTGGAGCAGTACCATTTTTACTTGGTAAGTTTGTTTTAATTTCTTTTAAGCATTGAATAGCCACATTCGCATCAACTCGTTGATCTAAATCCGGCATTTGCATATATTGAATAACAAGTTGAGCATCTTGAGGATTAAATTTATTCAAAATTGAAGAAACTTTGTCTTGCGATAAAGTTCTTAACAATAAAGCAAGAGAAGCCAATTTGAATAACTTTTTATCAGAACCGACATTTGCTTGAGATTGACCCGCAGGTACTCCTGCACCTTGTGGCTGTTGCTGTTGCTCAATTTCAGCCTGACGTTGTGCTGCTTGTTCTGCTTCAACTTGCTCAACCAATTGATTCAAGTTATTTTGCTTTTCTGCTTGTTCTTTTAATTCTTCGTCAATAATACCACGTTGTTGCAACTCTTCCAATGCCGCTTCGTAAGATTTTATTACATGGTGTTCAATTAATTCAAGGATTTTATCTTGCGGAAGTCCTTGTTTAATAGTTTGTTTACCAATATCAAAAATTGTAAACGCAATTTTTTGCATTACACCGTCCCAATATTCCGGTTGAATACCGGAACGGATAAGGTCTACAGATTTATGGAATGACCATTCCGCAATAATTTGAGTTAATAAAATAGCCTGTTCTGCATTAAATCCTGCCTCTGCATCATTTGAAATTGCTTCACCGGCAAGAGATGAAAAGTTTACTAAAGTTTTTACAATGTAATCTTTTTGAAACGGCTCAAATTCTTGCGGTACAAGTTCTTTTGCTTGTGTCGCTAAGTCTGACGCAAATTGTTTATAATCAAATCCTTCTATTGGCATTTTATTTTGAAATCCATTTCCTTCGTTTAAATTATACTAAACCTACTGTAATATCAATATTCTCGCTTTATTTCTTAGTTTTAGGTTTTAGATTTTGAGTTTTTGGTTTTGTTTTTTGTTTCGGGTTTTTTGTTACGGGTTTACTCGCTTCGCTCGTTCACCCTACCGAAAATCCGCTGTCTTGGATTATTCGGGTTGTCGACGGAGTAACGTCCGACCGCCAACTTACGGGTTTACTCGCTTCGCTCGTTCACCCTACCGAAAATCCGCTATCCTTGTTCAATCCAACTCTTAATTTTTTCACCTGTTTCGTTAGGGTCAAGTGCATCTATATCAGAATGAATTGCGGCAAGAGCCTCGTCAATTACATGTGATGGAATTTGAGGAACTATTTCACGTTGTTGTTGTTCAATTAAGCCTTGTTGTAATTGAGTTTGACGTTCAACCAATTCGGCTGTTTTCATATTCATATCACGTAATTGTTCGTCTTGTTGACTTGCAAGATTTCTCAACACTTGCATTTCTTGTTGTTGAGCAAGTTGACTTGCTTTGATTTTACTTGAAACTACTACGTAGCCACCAGTTAAGCAGATACCGACCATTGCCAAAATTAACCACCAAGGATTTCCTGATTCTTCAGTTTTTGGTAATGTTTCACCTTTATCTGTTGCTAAATATGGTTCAATTGATTCAGATAATGCGATTGTTACATTTTCAGGGTTAACTTTCGGACTTGCTGCTCTTGCAATTAACTCTTTCAATTCTTCTAAAGTTGTATCCGCAGGTAAGGCATTCTTTTCCAAAGTTACAGCAACTGAGATTTCTTCAACAATACCGGCTTTTTGGTATTCATTAACTTGAGTTTTTGTAACACCATATTGAGTTTCTCTGGCACGTCTTGAGTAGTTTCTGTTTTGTGAAGACGCAGATGCTGAGTTTGCAGAACCCGGAGTTATCAAGCCGTTTGGCAAGTATACACTTACGGCATTTGCTTTGCCTGAACCACGACTGTTATCAGTCGATTCATCACCCAAACCTTCAACGAAAGTTTGTTCTGATACTGATGCCTTTTGATTTGGATCGTAAATAATACTTGATTTTTCCACCGGAGATTGCTTCAATGATGTACTTACAGTTACAACGAAATTACCTTTACCAATCAATCTGTCTAACTGTGCATTAACTTTTTGTTGCATGTACTTATCATTTTCTTCAACCCTTGAAAGCATTTCGTCTTCGGCACTAATAATACTTGAATAAACGTTACCGTTTGTGTCTGTAATTGAAATATTATCAGCAGTTAAACCTGTAACACTACCTAACAAAAGGTTAGTGATTGCTTTTATTTTTAAAGGAGGCAATTTTTCGCTTATTTGAGTTGTTAACTGAACTGTTGCAGTAACAGGTTTTTGCATAGAAGAAAACATTGTTTGTTCAGGAATTGAAATAAACACAGAAGCATTGTCAATTCCGTCCATTTTTCTGATTAATCTTGCTAATTCACCGTTGATTGCTCTGGCTAAACGAATTCTTTTATCTTCTTTTGTTGAAGTAAAATCACCTTTATCAAAAATTTCCAAACCAACATTTTGATCCATCAAGCCACTTTTTACGATTGTTAAAAGTGCTGTATCTCGTTGTGCTTGGTTGTATGTTTTTGCTTTTAATATAATTGAAGATTTTGTTCCGTCTAAAGCACGAGAGGCTTGAATACCACTTTTTGCAAGTAAGGCTTGGATTTCAATTGCTTTACCTAAATTATCTGTAGTTAATAGTACCAAATCTTCATTGATAGGTTTTTCATCTACTAATTTCGCTTTTTCAGCCTCAGATTTTCCGCCGGCAGACATAACAACAGCCATTACACCAATCGCCAAAACTAAGACTACGACACCTATAATGCCGTATAAAACCATTTTATTTTGTAGTAATTGTTTGAAATCCATATTTCCCCTGCTCAGTCTTTAAAATAATTATTTAATCTTATTCTCGTATTACAATTTTATACTTGAATTTGCACAATTTTATCATACGCTTGAATGACTTTTGATACAGCATTTGTTGCTACTGTCAAAGTAACTTCTGCTTGCGACATTGCAATCATTACATCGTGAACATCTACATCAGGAGAACCACTTGCTGCCTTTGCTAACAAGTCATCAGGCTTATTCATTTGTTCATTAATATTTGAAACCATATTTGACATTACGTCTTTGAAACTTGATGTTTCAACAGGATTATCAATATTTGAAACACGTCCATAACCCATATTTGACTGAGTCATTGTCGGAATTTTACTATTGAAATTTACCGAATTAAATCCGTTCATCATAATACACCTCGCTTATTTTATTCTCTCTTTTTCTATCGTATTTTTTATTTTTTTCTTTGAGTAAACTCTTTCAATTTCATCTTTTTACTTTAGAATTTTATTCAATATCCTCTAAATAATGTATTTTTTTCTTAATGATTTGTTATGAAATATCAACTAACCGCTTCACAAAACTTAATACTTAAGTTAAAATAATATTATGAATAAAAACCCTCAAAAAATTAAAGAAATGTTCAACAGTATTGCTAAAGACTATGATTTCAACAACAATATAATCTCTTTTGGACTTCACAAAACAATCAAAAAACTTGCAATAAATTATTTTAACATCAACGGTAAATGTCTTGATTTATGCACCGGAACAGGCGACATTGCAGGATTTCTGAAGAATAATGGGGCTGAAGTTATCGGATTAGATTTTTCAACCAAAATGCTTGAAATCGCAAGAAAAAAACACCCAAAAATTCAATTTGTTGAGGGAGATTGCACTAATTTACCTTTTGAAAATAACTCTTTTGACGTTGTAACCATAAGTTTCGGATTAAGGAATATTGAAAATTATGACAAAGCATTAGATGAGATAAATAGAGTTTTAAAACCGAATGGAAAATTTTTGCACCTTGATTTTGCAAAAAAAAATGTAATTGCAAATCTTGTGTACGACCTAATTATTCCAAAACTTGTTAAAATTTTCTACAAAAACGAATTGCCTTATGAGTACCTAGTTCAATCAAAAAAACTCTTTTTTAACGAAAAAGAGTTAATAAAACTTTTTGAAAATCATAAATTTAAAATAATTAGCAAAAAAGATTTTTTACTTGGAGCAATTTCATGCCAGTTGTGTCAAAAAGAGGTTTAATCACTTGTGTAATCGCAAATTGTACCTTTTTCATATTCAATCTGCTCATACTTATTAATAATTTTTTCTTTGCTATTTTCTTTTTGTAACTCGACAGAAATCTTATCTCGCAAGATTTTCATTTTGTCTAAGTTTTCTTTTTCTTGTTTTAAAATTTGAGTTTTTAAATCTTCAATTACAGAGTTTTCTTCTTCAGTTAATTCAACCGTTTTTTTAACAAGTAAAACTTTTGAAACAAGTTGAGTTTTATGTTTTTCGAGCATTAAGACACTTTCGTAATCTTCTGCATCAATCATTTTTTTTACTTCGTTAGAAGTTGTAAAAATTTGTTTATATAAAAGTTCAAATTGTTCAAATTGTTTTGACATCTTAACCCTCAAACTCTGAAGATTGCGATGCTGACACTTCTTTTTGACTGTTTGCCATTGCAATTGCTTGTTTCCAAGTCGCACGAAGTTCAACCAAATGTTTTAAAACTTCATCAATTTTTGTAACATCTTTTTTCATGTTTGCTTGAACCAAAGTACTATAAAAATATTCATATAATGCTTTTATTCTAACAGCAAAATCTCCCCCATTTTCAATATCTACAGTATTAATAAACTCTAAAATAATATTTTCACAACCAATCAAATTGTTATGAATTTCCGGAATATTTTTTTGTTCCATTGCAATTTTTGCCTTGTTCAAAAACTGAATAGCACCGTCGTATAACAAAATTAAGATTTTTTCCGGACTTGCTGTTTCTACTTCATTTTTTTGATATTGCTTTAAATACTGATTCATTAATACCTCTAAATATTTAAGTTTACCATTATACCAGAATTATAATCTAATTTATTAATCATATCAAGAAAATCTTGTGCTTTAATTGATTCAAGAATTTTATTTGTTGATTTGTTATACAATTCGATTTTATCTGTTTTATTATTAATCTTTATTACGACATTTTCCGGATCATTAATAACGAGGTTTTTGTATCTTTTTGCACTTTTTGTCGATAACCTCTTATCCTTATCAATACCAGACTCGTCATTTTCTTCTTCATCTTCGTTTTCGTCCTTTGATTCTTCATAAGCATCTTCAAAGAACTTATTTTGATTACCCTTTTCTTCGTCGTTGTTAATCTTTTTATTCAAAGCCTTATCAATTTTTCCAACGACTTTTTCATTACCCGTAAACACAACTTGCTCTGCGGTTGCAGCAGCCTGTGCTGAAGTAATATCCTTTGGTAAATTAAAATTTGCTATAGAAAATCCATCAACGCTCATTTTTTTCCTTTTTTGTTACATTTGCATTTTGAATTGCTTTTTATTATATTATAATATATAATGGAAGAAATAAATACTGAATGGAGAGTATTTTGAAGAAGAATATTTTAAATAGTTTCATAGAAAAATTAAAAGAATTCCCGCTTTGGATTAAGCAGGTAATCTTTATGTACTTATATCAAGACTTGAGCAAAGACATTTCTGATGACTTCATTAACAGAAAAGAAGAAGATTTGATTGATTTGTATGTTCCTGTTTTGTCTTACATCGGTAAAACAGAACTTGAAGAAAGAGCAAAAGGTCTTGAGCCTAATATTTACGGATTTTTAGAATGCGTTGACGAAGGTATGTCAATCATGGAAGTTGCATTAAACAACTTTTGGACACTTGAAGAAGTTTGTAAATATTTCTTAACTGCAATGGATTTAGACTTATTAAAAGCCCCAATCCCTGTAAAAATCACAGCAATGGCTGGTTTTATGTCAGGTAGATATAGAACTGGGGAATACTTCAAACGTGTTGGCAAAATTAACGTTGACCAGTTAGAAATGACTATCCGTAAACAAAAAGAACTTATGGAGCAAGGTCAAAAAGTTAAAATCGCTCAAGTCATGATTGATTTAGGGTATATTACGAAAAAAGACACAGAATCTTTAATCGTAATCAAAGAAGAAGCCCGTAAAAGATTTATTTTAGATACATCAATTATTCCGGAAGGTGTTACAGCAAATGATAATAAATATATGGCTGAAATTGATGAACTAAAAAAACAAAATGCTTTATTAAAAGCAAAATTGGCTAAGTTATTATCAATGTTTAAGAAACCATAATGTATCCTGACAGTTATATTCCACAAAGATTAGTAAAACATTTCAGAGGTGAACTTACAGCACAAGAACATTTAGGCTTTGTTGTTGGTACAGATTTTTCTTTCGGAGAAACATTTGATTATCCGTTTTACTTACGCTCTTGTGCAAAGCCTTTGCAAGCATCTTTAATTATTGATGAAAATCTGGATTTTACATCAGAAGAAATCGCTATTTGCTGTGCCTCTCATGCCGGAGAAGATTGCCATGTTGAATTAGCAAAACAACTTTTAAATAAAGTTGGAATTGATGAAAACAAATTAAGATGTGGTATTCACGCACCTATTTCAAAAACGGCAAATGAAAATCTGATTAAAAAAGGTCAAGAACCGACTGTTTTCCATAATAATTGCGTGGGCAAACATATTATGATGCTTGCTATTTGCAAAAAATACGGTTGGGATTTAGATACATACGACCAATTAGAACACCCTGTTCAACAATTGATTAAAGAAAAAATTTATGATTTATGCGAGATTGAAGAAGATTATCCTACAACAAAAGATGGTTGCGGAGTTCCAATCTTTTCTATGCCGTTAAAAAATATGTTAAAAGGTTATTTACACCTTTTAATATCAACAAAATACGAAAAAATCAGAGATGCTTTTCGTCAAAATCCATATATTATTGGTGGCGAAAACCGTTTAGATACTAAAATTATGCAAAATTCTAACAACCTTATTGCAAAAGTAGGAGCAGGTGGACTTTGCATAGTAATAAACCTTGAACACGCAGACGGAATTGTCGTAAAAATTCTGGATTGTGATATGCAAGCAAGAGAAATCGCAACACTTAGCATGATAAAAAAATTAAATTGGGCAAATATTCCATTCGAAACAGATATAAAAACAATTCATGGTGATGTTGTCGGTTTGATGAAATTCGTTGGAGTTTAAAAAAGTAATAAAAAGTCCGGCACTTTTTGATACCAAAAAGTGCCGGACTTTTTATTTTTATCAATTATTACATTTTTTCAGGTGCTGTTACTGCTAAAATATCCAGACCTAAGGCTAATACCGATTTTACAGCATAAACAAGAGATAATCGAGCCAAAGTTGTCTTTTTATCATCTGTAATTACTCTTGTTGCATTATAGAATGAATGAAAATCAGCGGCTAATTCCTGAACATATCTACAAATTGTGTAAACCGTTCTATTTTGTGCAGAGTTTACAATTGCAGATTTAAATTCTTCCAACTTCAAGATTAATTTTTTAGCATTTTCAACTTCATCTACCAAAAGAGTTTTATCAAAAGAATTAATCAAATTATCTAATTCTTCTTTTGTCAAAGGTGCTTTATGAGTTTCACCTGTTTGAGTGTCAACTCTATCATTTACGGCTTTTCTTAAGATTGAACAAGCCCTTGCATGTGCATATTGAACATAGAATACAGGGTTTTCATCTGTTGATTTTTTTGCTAACTCAATATCAAAATCAAGGGTATTGTTAATATCTCTCATACACATCCAAAAACGTGTAGCGTCAACTCCAACTTCTTCAATTAAGTCGTCAAGAGTAATCATATTTTTACGTTTACCCATTCTTGTTTGTTCGCCGTTAATAACAAGATTTACAAGTTGTCCTAAAAGAACTTCCAATCTGTTTGGATCATAACCTAATGCTTCAATTGATGCCTTTACACGAGCGACATAACCATGGTGGTCTGCACCCCAGATATTTATTAAACGGTCAAAACCTCTGTCTAATTTGTCTTTGTGATAAGCAATATCCGCAGTTAAGTATGTATTTGAACCGTCTGCTTTTTTAATTACTCTATCTTCATCATCATCGTAATCAGAAGATTTAAACCAAATTGCACCATCTTTTTCGTATAATTTACCACTTGCTTCAAGTTTTTTGTAAGATGCTTCAACCTTGCCTGAATTGTGTAAATCAAGTTCCGAATAGAATTTGTCAAAATGAACTCTAAAATTTTCCAGTAAATTTCTTTGCAAACGTTCCATTTCTTCTTTTGCGTAATCAGATAAAACTTTTACATCTTCTGTATATTCATGTTCTGACAAGAATTTTTTAGCAACAGGAATTAAATATTCACCGGGGTAGAAATTTTTTCTTTCTTTTTCATCCGTAGGAAAATCAACGTTTTCGCCTTTTTCTTGTTTTAATCTAATCAAAAGAGAGTTGCCCAATTTTTGAATTTGAGAACCTGCATCGTTGATGTAAAATTCTTGATAAACATCGTGTCCATAGAATTTTAATAAATTTGCTAAAGCACTTCCCATTGCAGCCCATCTGCCATGTCCGATGTGGAATGGACCTGTTGGGTTTGCAGAAACGTATTCTAAATTAATTTTTTCGGTTTTAACGTTTTCAGGTTTGCCATAATTTTCACCTTTTTCAAAAATTTCGGCAATTGCATCAACCAATATTTCGTTTCCTGCTTTAAAGTTAATAAAACCACCAACTACAGATATTTCATAACCGTTTTTATTCAAATTTTTGCAAATTGCTTCTGCAATTTGAGGTGGTGCAATTCTTGCATTACGAGCAAGAGATGAAACATTTATTGCAAAATCACCATATTCAGCATTTTTTGGTTTTTCTACAGATAAAGTACCCTTTTTATATTCGCTCATTTGTCCTAAAGAATTACTCTTTATTGCAACATCAATAGCATTTTCTACTTCATTTAAAAATAAATCTTTTAACATTTTTCCTCACTTTTTATAATTTTTGATAAAAATATTATAATTCAAAAAAAATATTTAATATATAATAAAATTATGATAAACATTACAGCAACAGTAGATAGAATAAGAGAAATTCTTGAAAATGAATCAAACGCTCAATTATCCGAAGAATTGAATGCCTTTCACTCTGCGGATTTGGCAGACATCTTTCAAGAATTAAAACCTGAAGAACGTCTTGAATGCTTCAACTTAATTGAAGAAGATAAAGCAGCAGATATGATTGAATATTTGCCACCAAACCTTCAAGTTGAAATCTTGGGCGATATCGACACAGACCTTGCTGCAAGAATTATCACAAAACTTCCACACGATGCCGCTGCCGACGTTTTAGGCGATATGGAAGAAGATGACACTGAAGTTTATTTGGAATCCTTACCACAAAAATTCTCTGAAGAAGTTCGTGAATTGATGAACTACGACGAAGATACTGCCGGTGGTATGATGACACCTTTGTTTATGAAGGTTACTCCGGATATGACAGTAAAAGAAGTTTTAGACTATATTCGTAATAGAGCAGATGAAGATAATATCGACCTTTATTACGTATATGTAACAGATAAACAAGAACACTTACTCGGTGTTGTTTCACTTAAAAATCTTTTGACATCTTCGTTTAGAACAAAAATTGAAGATTTAATGAATTCAGATATTGTAAAATTACATATTGATGACTACCGTGATGCAATTTCAGATGTATTTATGAAATACCAATTCGACTCACTTCCTGTAGTTGACCACTACAACCACCTTAGAGGAATTGTAACTTGGGACGACATACAAGATGCGGTTGAAGAAGAAACTACAGAAGAAATTTACGCATCTTCAGGTATTTCGACAGAAAGCATTGATGAAGACGAAATTCTTGAGGGTAGTATTTTTACTTCAATTAGAGCAAGAACTCCTTGGTTATTTGTAACTTTAATCGGAGAATTAATCGCAGTAAATGTTGCTAATTGTTATGGAAAAACTCTCCAGGCATTACCAATAATTGCGATATTTATGCCTCTTTTGGCAGGTCTTGCCGGTAACATCGGAACACAAAGTATTACACTGATTGTTCGTGGGCTATCAACAGGTCAACTTACTTTAGGCTCAACTATCAGACACATAGTAAGAGAAAGTGTTATTGGATTTTTAATTGGTGCTTTGTTTGGTGCAGTTGTTATGCTCTTTACTTGGGGCTGGCAACACAACGTTGAATTAGGTTTAATTGTTGGCATCGCAATGACAATAAATATGTCGCTGGCAACCTTAATTGGAACATTAACACCTTTTGCTATGAAAAAAATGAACATTGACCCTGCGGTTGCATCAGGACCTGTAATCGCAACTGCAATTGATGTCTTAGGATTAGCAGTATATTTCACATTAGCATCAGTCTTTTTACTAAAAGTATTGTAAAAATTATTTAATTTTACTAAAAAAATCTGCAATTTACGGTATCAAAATGTTTTATATTACATGTATTACTGTGTAATTTATAGGTAAATTTTATGGTAAGTGGAGATTTCAATCTTTTTAGAAAAAATGGAGTTAATGGCAACTCTAATAATTCTTCTTTCAGTCTTTCCGGACAAAGTTCATTTACAAACTCTGTTTGGACAGGAAATACTCCCGTACAGAGAAAATCCGGAAATTTAGTGTACTCCGAAGAATATCTGCGAATAAAACAACAAGCACAAAAAACAGCACAAAATAAAGTTAAAAACGCACTAGCAAGGGCAAAAGGCGAAGTAAAAAAAGGCGTAGTTGAAATAACTCCTAATGATAGTATTGACATTAGAAGATATAGAGCATACGAAAGTCCAAATCATAAAAAACCCGTACAAAGTACCGCACCATATTGTGCATCATTTGTTTCGTGGTGTTATGGAAATGATTTTTCAGCATTTGGTTACGAAAAATACACGCCAACACTAAGAAGCAAGGCTCAAAAAGCAGGGTGCTATACGAAAAAAAGCCAAATTGGTACAGGTCAAAGAGGTACTTATCGACCTAAAAGTGGCGATTTACTTATGTGGATAAATGAAAACGGCAAAGGTGGACATGTCGGAATGATTGAATCTTGCAGAGTAATAAACGGAAAAATGTACATAACAACTATAGAAGGAAACACTGTTGCAAAAGGGCAGGCAGAAACAGCGACATCTCGTGCCACCGGTGGAGGCCCTGAAGGTGTTATGCGAAAGACTTACACCCTTGAAGAATTAAGGAGAAATCCAAGAGTTAACGGTGTTGTCAGAATGGAAGAATGGCTTACTAAGGCAGAAGAAGCCAGACTTACAGGTAAATAACTTCGAGTTATTTTTACTAATTTGCAAATCTAAAGTGCATAATATCACCGTCTTGAACGATGTAATCTTTACCTTCAAGACGCATTAGACCTTTTTCTTTTGCTACAGTATAAGAACCGTCGCAGGCAAGAAAGTCCTCGTATGAAATAACCTCTGCTCTGATAAATCCTTTTTCAAAATCTGTGTGAATAACACCCGCCGCTTGAGGTGCTTTTGTTCCGGCAGTAATTGTCCAAGCCTTAACTTCAATTTCACCGGCAGTAATATAAGTCCTCAAATTTAACAAATGATATACGGCTTTAATCATTTTTTCAATACCGGAATTTTCAATACCTATTTCAGCCAAATATTCTTTTGCTTCTTCTTGAGAAAGTTCTGCTAATTCTTCTTCAATTTTTGCAGAAATAATAACCATTTCTGCACCATGTTTTTTAGCATATTCATCAACAATTTTTGTATATTCGTTACCATTTACAACATCAAATTCTGAAACATTTGCCGCATAAATAACAGGTTTAATACACATTAACTGTGATTGTTTTGCTATTTTAAGTTCTTCTTCATCGTCAAACAATTCATCAACATTAATAAATGATGCTTCTGAAAGTTTGTCGTATAAAGTTTGCATAACTTTCACTTCAACTTTTGCTTGTTTATCACCGGAATTTGCAATTTTTGAAGTTTTTGCAATTCTCTTTTCTAAAGATGCCATATCCGCAAGAGCAAGTTCTGTATTGATGGTTTCAATATCATCAAGAGGGTTAACTTTTCCTGAAACATGAATTGTATTTGGGTCATCAAAACATCTTACAACTTGAATAATTGCGTCAGTTTCTCTGATATTTGCCAAGAATTGATTACCTAAACCTTCACCTTTACTTGCACCTTTTACAAGTCCCGCAATATCAACAAATTCAATTGCAGTTGGTACAACTTTTGCTGCGTGAACAAGGGGTTCAAGTTTATAAAGTCTTTCGTCTGGAACTCCAACTACACCAACGTTTGGTTCAATTGTACAAAATGGATAGTTCGCACTTTGAGCATTTTTTGCACTTGTTAATGCGTTAAATAGTGTTGATTTTCCTACATTTGGTAACCCTACAATACCTGTTCTTAACATCTTTTTATCTTCCTTTTATTTATTTTCATTCACTTAAAAATTATACTACAAACAAAGCGAGTTTTTGGGTATAGACATTGATTAAAAAAATGCTAACATTTACTTATAAAAAGTATTGATTTAAGTCCATCTGAAATGGTATAACAAATTTATTTGAAGATATTAATAATTAATAATTTTGTAAAATTAAAATAACTTCAAAATTAATCTACAGTTAAATCATTGTCCTTTTTTACATTGTAATCAAACGTGAAATTAATTTTTACGTCTTTTTCTTTTTGTAAATCCACAGGAAGTTTTCTTAAAGGATTTGCGTTTCTTAACGCAAATAATGCAGAATTATCCATTTCTCTACTACCCGAAGTTTCAACAACTTTTTCATCAAATATTGTTCCATCAGGTTTAATCTTAAATTCAACAACTACACTCGCATCATTTTCCAATTTTGGCGGAGTCCAGTGCAATTTCAAAGTTTTTTGCATATAAGTCATATAAGATTTAGCATCAGTAACTTCAATAGATTTTTCAATTCTATCATATTCCGGTAGTAATTTATGCTGAATTTTTATCATATATTCTTCCGGCATTTTGAAAAAAACAACAACAGCAATAGCCAAACTTATTGCAATTATTTGTCTTAAAGTAATTTTTGGTTGTTTATAATTTGGATATAACTTTATAAATTCATTTTTTACGTCATCTAAATTTGTATACGCAAAAACAATTTTTCGCTTGCTTTTCAAATTCAAAGTCGAAATATCCAAATCCGCAGTGTTGAAGTATTGAACTTCTTCAAACGGAATACCCTCAATTCGGTCTTTTTGAGTAATTATAATTCTTTTATTCGTAATGTAAACTTGATTATATTGATACGAATCATAAAAAACTTTTGTTAACCAAGAGAAAAAGACAATCAATACAAAATAAAAACATTTGCTAAAACTTAGATAATTTGAAGAAATAACAAATAAACTAAAAAGCAAAGCAACGATTACGACAACAAATAAAATAGTTGCACAAATAAAATATATTTGATTTTTATAGCCTATAGCAAGTATTTGCTCGTTATCGCCTAAACCTAATTCAACATCGCTTTGCATAAATTAACCTAGTTTTCTTTATTCATACAGCAGTTTTTATATTTTTTACCGCTACCGCAAGGACAAGGGTCATTTCTACCGATTTTTTCACCTTTTTTAATTGGTTTTACTTCAATTTCGTCCTTTTCCTCAGAACTATCAAAGTTTTCAGCGGCTCTTGAAAGATTTGTTTCAACTTCTTCTCTTTGTACTATTTGAACACCGAATTTTGTTCTAAACAAATGTTTTACTGTTTCTGCCTGAATATCATACATCATATTATTAAACAAATCGTATGCTTCTTTTTTATATTCGATTAGAGGGTCTTTTTGCCCGTATGCTCTTAAACCAATACCATCACGCAAAATATCAATATTGTGTAAGTGGTCAATCCATCTATTATCAACAACTTGAAGCATAATATCTCTTTCGACACTTCTTGCAATATTATCATCTTCAAATGGGTGTTGAACTCTTGGATTTTCTTCATATTGAGAAATTACTTCGTTGTAGAAATTAACCATTTCTTCTTCGTGTTCAGCATATTTTTGTTTTGCAAGTTCAACTAACTTGTCATACATTTCACTGAAGGATAAATTTCTAATATCCGCAACCGTAATATTCGACAATTGAGGAATTATTGAGTGTAATTCTTTGATTAAAGTATTCAAATCTTCTTCAATATATTCATCTATTTGCATATTTGGAGAAATGTAAGCACCGATTAATCGGTCGATTTCTCGTTCAATCATATAAATAACATCTTCTGATAAGTTTTTGCCAAAAAGAACTTTCTTTCTTTGTTCGTAGAATTTTTCCCTCTGAACATTCATAACATCATCGTATTCCAAGACATTTTTTCTTATATCAAAGTGATAAGTTTCAACTTTCTTTTGTGCAGATTGGATTTGACTTGTGATAATTGGATTTTCAATTGCCATATCTTCATCAACATTCAAAGCATTCATCAGGTTAATAATTTTTTCACCACCAAAAATTCTCATTAAATTATCTTGCAAAGACAAGAAAAATCTTGTAGACCCAGGGTCGCCTTGACGTGCAGCACGACCTCTCAATTGATTGTCAATACGACGAGATTCGTGTCTTTCTGTACCAATTACATGCAAACCGCCCGCAGTAACCACCTCTTTATGTTCTTTTTCAGTTTGTTCACGAGTTTGAGCAAGAATTTCATCTTTTTTAGCCTCGTAATCAGCATCTTCAGGAGTAATTCCAAGATTTTCTAATTTTTCTTTAGCCAAATATTCAGCATTACCACCCAGTAAAATATCCGTACCACGACCTGCCATATTTGTCGCAATTGTTACAGCACCTTTTCGTCCTGCTTGAGCAATAATATAAGCCTCTTTTTCATGATGCTTTGCATTCAAAACATTATGTGGAATATTTCTTTGCTTCAACAAATTTGAAATATATTCGGATTTTTCAATACTAATTGTACCAACCAAAACGGGTCGACCTAATTTATGCATTGCAATAATATCTTCAACAACAGCCAAATATTTTTGTTTTTCTGTTTTATAGATAACGTCTGAATAATTTATTCTAATATCTTTTTTATTTGTTGGAATAATCGTAACTTCAAGATTATAAATCTTACCAAATTCGGCTTCTTCTGTCATTGCTGTACCAGTCATACCTGATAATTTTGGATATAATCTAAATAAGTTTTGGAAAGTAATGCTTGCAAGAGTTTGAGTTTCATCTTGAATTTTTACACCTTCTTTTGCTTCAATCGCTTGATGCAATCCGTCTGACCAACGACGACCTTCCATTAAACGACCGGTAAATTCATCAACGATACAAACTTCGCCATTTTTAACAACATAATCAGTGTCTTTTACAAATAATTCTTTCGCTTTTAATGCTTGCAATAGGTGATGAGCATAATTGTCTTGAATATCAAATAAGTCTTTGCAACCAATGATTTCTTGGGCTTTATCAATACCTTCTTCTGTTAAAATAACATTTTTATTTTTTTCATCTACTTCATAATCAACATTTTTTTCCAATTTTGGTGCAACTTTTGCCATTAATTGATATGTTTCAGCAGATTTTTCTAATCTACCACTAATAATCAATGGAGTTCTTGCCTCGTCAATCAAAATACTATCAACTTCATCGACTATCGCATAATTATAAGGTCTTTGAACAAGCATCTCTACACTGCTTGCCATATTATCACGAAGATAATCAAAACCAAATTCGTTATTTGTACCATAGGTAATATCACAAGCATATGCTTGCCTTTTAGCCTCGAAATCCTCTGCGGAACGACCACCTGAAAGAATTACACCAACAGAAAGACCTAAAAATTTATAGATTTTACCCATCCATTCGCTATCACGTTTTGCAAGGTAATCGTTAACAGTAACTACATGAACACCTTTGCCGGTCAATGCGTTCAAATATGCAGGTAAAGTAGCAACAAGAGTTTTACCCTCACCGGTTCTCATTTCAGCAATATGACCGTTATGTAAGAAATAACCACCGATTAATTGAACATCAAAATGTCGCATGTTCAAAACACGTTTACCGGCTTCACGAACGGTAGCAAATGCTTCCGGCAAAATTTTATCTAATGCTTCTTTTTCCAAAATTCTGTCGGCTTTTGGATTTTCAGATGTTCTTCTGTTTTTTAAAATCTCTTTAAATTCTTGTGTTTTCGCTTTTAATTCTTCATCTGTTAATTTTTCAAAAGTAGGTTCTAAAGCATTTATATGTTCAATTATAGGCATAATCGCTTTAATTTTCTTTTCATGCGGATCACCCATAAGTTTTACTAAAAATTGTATCATTATATTCTCCCTATTAATTACGTTAATCGTACCATGAACAAAACTTCATAGCAATTAAAAATAACTACAATAAGACAACTGGGGAATAAATATTTCAAGCAATATTAAGATTGGAACAAACTATTAATTTTGTTTGTAATATCTTGTGGATCAATTTCATTTGTAACTTTGTTTATATCTTGTGCAACTTGGTATAATTTTGCAGCCTCAATTTTATCGCCGACAATTGTAATCGCTCTTGCTAAATTAAAGTGTGCAAGTGCATAGTTTGGATTACATTCAATAGATTTTTTGAATAATTCAATCGCTTTTTGAACACGTCCTAAATCATCAAGATAAATTACACCCAAATTATTGTACGCAATGTCGTACATCGGGTCGTTTTGAATTGCCAACTCGTATTCTTTAATCGCCTCATCAGTATCGCCTTTACCCCAATACAAGAAACCTAAATTACAATGAATTTTTGCATTGTTAGGGTCTAAATCCAAAGCACTTCTGTATACAGTTAAGGCATTTTCAAAATCTTCTTTATCATAAAAAGCAGAACCTAAGTTTACATAAATATCAATATCCTCAGGGGTTAATAAATATGCACTTTGATATGCACTGATTGCGGCATCTAAATCGCCTTTATTTTCTTGATATACAAAACCTAATGTTTGCGTAATAATACTCGTCCATTGACGGTTAGGATTTAATGTAATCGCCGCTTGATAATGAGAAATAGCCTCTTTAATTTCACCTTTAATATAATAAATATTTGCTAAATTCGAATGAAACTCCGGCATATTTGGTAAAATATTAATCAATCTTTGATAAATATCAATTGCATTATCGTAATCCCCTTGTTCTTCATATGCTTGGCATAAATGACGATATGCAGGAATATTTAAACTATCCAACCAAATTGCCATTTTATATTCTGTAATTGCATCATCATATTGACCAACAGAACGGTAAATATCACCCAATAAACAATATAACGGAACAAATCCAGGGGCTTTATCTATTGCTTGAACATACAAATCAATCGCACTTGCCAAACCTTTTTTCTGAACTTGATAATAACCTTTGATTAAAACCGGTAAAAATTGCAAATATGACAATGAACGCAAAACATTCTTAATTGCAATACTGTCAAATGGTAAAGTTATCAAAGATAAAATTAATTCAAATTTACTCTTCCACCAAGTTAATGGATTTCTAAAAGATGAAACTTTATACAAATTGTACAACAAGAAATGAGCCGAAGATGATGTTAATGGACTCAATTTAATAGCATGCTTTGCATTAAAAATCGCTTCTAAAAAGTGTGTTTTCTTTGTATATGTTTCTGCAAGCAAATAATATGCTTTTGCAAATTTAGAATCTTTTGTTGTCGCCATGTTTAAATAATTGATGGCTCTATCTAAATCACCTTTAAAATATTGTGCCTGACCTATTTTAAAATAGATTTCAGCAGAATCCATATAAGTTTCTAAAGCACGCTGATACTCTGTTATCGCCTCATCAATATACTGATAAGAATTGTGAATATCTAAATGCCATGCCAAATATAAATCACCCAAACGTACATGCAAATCCGCATTTGTAGGGTCATTTTGCAACTCAACCTGGCAAAGTTCAATAGCATTTTGAACATTACCATGTTTAACTTGTTTATTTATTTTTTTCTCAAGTTCGTGTAATTTATTTTTCATGACTATACAACGCTACTCTGCATTTTGTTTTTGTCTTGCTGCCATATCAATAGCAAAACAAGTTTTAATGATTTTATCACGTTCTTTTTCATCAATATTTGTGAAAGCCAAAGTGTATTCATCCGGTTGTAAAGACGGATTATCTAAAATTACAGCCTCAAATGTTGCCGGAGTATCAAAGTTTCTCAAATATAACTTACCTCTAACAACTTGTTCAGGTTCTAAGTCTTCTTTACTACAGAATTTTATACCACCACCAGAGATATCGATAGTACTTGCAATGAATACTTCTTTACTCAATTCTAATGTTAATTTAGTTTTCAAAGGTGATCTTGAATAATCACGACGTTGAATTACAACAGCGTCTTCTACATACTCAATAATAAATTCGTCCTCATCAGGAGAATTAATAACAATTGATTCAAATACCATCAAACCTGACGGAGTAAAAATTTTAACATCAATTGGAGTACCCTCTTGAAGATACTGTTTCAAAGTTTCAGCATCGTTAGGATATTCAAGTTCTAATCTGTCATCATAGATTGTTTTTAAAATACAATCTAACTCCATTTCGATGCCATTTTCGCCATCGAAGAAGATTTTTGCTTTTTGGTTAATACTTATATCACTCATAAATTCATTTTAAATAATATACAAGAAAAAAGCAAGTATTTTAATTAAAAATCTCTACAAAACTCTACAAACAAAAAATCGAGATTTTTCAATCCCGATTTTTTCTATTTTTCTGCATTTATTATAATGGTAAAACTTTTTTTACAAAGTTTACCAATTTTGAAACAAGTTTTTGTTCAGGAGAACCGCCAAATGAACAATAAGTAGATTTTGCAATATCTTGAATTCCATAAGAAGTTGCTTCATATTGTTCTACCGCATCTTGATCTATCAAATATTGAGGATATGCACCACCGAAAGGAATTTGTAAGTTATTACCTTTTTTATTTGATTTTGGTAATTCGTAAGCATCACATAATGGAGTATCCGCTAAAAATTGAATATTTCTTGCATCTCGGTTAAATGTATTTTTTACACTTGATTGATTTCTTGATGATTGAATTCTTTTTGCATTTGCTAAACCAGAGTTTGAAATATAGATGTCAGTCAAGTCGATGTCTACTAAATAGTTACCTCTGGAATTACTGAATTCATTTGGTGTATTTTTTACAATTGTTTTACCGCAAGAAAAAATGTTTTTGTCATTTTTTGAAACACTGTCTTTTTTGCCAAAGGCAATAAGACTAGTGTTGATAGGGTTTGTATATTCTTTTGTAATTGGAGTAATGTTCATACCTATAGTATACATCAAAATTTCATTAATTGTAATAAATACAATTAATATTGTTACATAACTTAACAAAAAGGCCGTTTAAAAATCTTGCTTTTATTGTCAAAACCTATTTCTGAAGCATATTTCAGAATTTTGCAAGAGTTTAATTATGACGTTTAATATATTGTAAAATTTCAACCAAAGAATCATCAGAACCGATATGTCCGGATTTAGAAATAATCCATTGAGCCTTGTGGTCAAGTGTCAACGCAACAGCAGGAATAACTTCATCTATAATTTGTAATTGATTTGAATTTATTTCCGTACAACATTTATAAGAAGTTTCACCGCCAAGAGTAATCAAGATAACTTCTTTTTGACTCACCACTTCTTTAGTCAATTCTGCCAAAAAGGCTGAAACATGTTCTGTTAATTTATATTTTGTCATGTCTGCATTCAAAGAATCGTCTGAAAAACCGTCAAAGTTATTCAATAAATTTGATGCATTTACCACGACAATATTTTCATCTCCAAGTTTATTTATCACATCGTCAACAAACGATTTATTTACACCACCAAGAACTGTATTCATATCCAATTCGATAAAATATTTATCATCAAATTCTTCTGAAACTTCAAGATGTTCCAACTGGTCGATAGTTGTTTTAGTGCCGGTACCGGAAAGAATCAATTTTGGCATTAATGGAATATATTTTGATTCAGGTTCTGTTTCCATAGGTGGAAACCAAATATTACCCAAAACCTGAGCAAGCGAAATTGTTCCAACAGGCAAAATTTTTAAATCCGACTTTTCCATTGCAAGAACAATTTGTTCAATATCTACAATTGAAACCGCATCTGCAATAATAATTTTTTTACCTTCTTTTGCAAAAGCATTTATTTTCTGTAAAATTGGACCTGCACCCTTCATAACAGTTTGCAAATCAAGAGTTGCAACCATATCTGCCCTATCTTTACCCAACTGTTTTTTCACCATTGTCGGAACATGAGATTCATATAATGGATTTAAGTTATCTCTTGCATACTCTGTTCTTTCAATAGGTTGACCTTTTATAAGTTGATAACCGCCAACAGTAATTCTGTTTCTTGCAGGGCATGCCGGAACAACAACAGCCGAATCCCAGCCCAAAACGTCAAGCATTGCAAGACTTTCAATACCAATATGACCGGTTAGTGCCGAATCTATTTTTTTATAGAAATAGTCCAAATTCAAATTATCTAAAAATAATTGAGTTGCTCTTTTAACTTCTTCATAGGCAAATTCAATCGGCTTATTTCTTGTTGCAGTAGAAACCGCCCAAACCTGAGAGTTTTTAACATTTTGCGGACTACTGTTAAAATCAAGCAAAATTTGAGAATTTGCACCTTTTAAATGAAACTGAAGTGCTGTTTCTTCAACATCTGTCAAATCATCGGCAATAATGCCTATCATATCAGAAATAATCATTACGCTTCGTCTTTTTTAGAACCCAATAATCTAATATTATTTGCTACAATTAAAAATCTTTCACGTTCTTCGCCGGAAACATCTTTCCATTTGTTAATGGTAATACGTCCTTCAACGGCAACTAATCTACCTTTTTTTACGTATTCACCTGCAAATTCTGCTTGTTTATCCCAAACATCAACATTGAACCAGTCAGTAACTTCTGATTTTGTTTTGCTATCCCATCTGCCTGATGCTACAGAAAAACTTGTTTTTACTTTTCCTGATTCATAATATTTAATTTCTGCATCTTGACCGGCTCTGCCGACAATAACTACTGAATTCATTTTTATTCCCTTATTAATTTATATAATATACAAATATCTTATCACGAATTTTCTTTTTTCAACATACAGTTTTCAAAACCGGTATTTTTGCAGATTTCAGCACACCATTGTTGAATAATTTCTTCTTCGCTTAATTCATAAGAAATTGGTTTGCCGATAACAACGGTAATGTCCTTTTCAAAAAGACGTTTTGCATATCCGTCAAATCCCACAATTGAAACAGGAATAATATCTGCTTTTGCGTGTTTCGCTATTGCAACAAAACCACCTTTTATATCTTCAATTTTTTTATTTTTTCTTGTTCCGCCTTCCGGAAAAATTCCTAAAGGCCAATTGGTTTCAAAAACTTCTTTTACAGTTTTGAAAGTTGAAATTTCCGGTTTTTCTCTATCTACAGAAAAAGCACCTAACCTTTTAATAATGAAAGGTCTAAATCCTTTTCCCTCAAAAAGTTCTTTTTTCGCCATAAATGCTACGTGCCTATTAACTGCACATGCAACAAAGGGTGGATCCATTTCAGATGTATGATTTGCGGCAAAAATATACTTACCTTTTTTAGGAATATTTTCTCTGCCTTTAACTTTTATTTTATACCATAACCAACAAACAACATCAACAACAGTCCATAGGAAAAACATGTAAAATGCCGACCTGAAAATATGATATTCTTTTCTATATCTTCGAGAAAATTTTCTTTCTTCTTTTTTCATTTTAAAAACCAAACCTATTCTTATGTTGTAGCCGGAATATAGTTAAATCCGGTCAATTCTTGTATCGCTAAAGCCCATTCAGTCATAACTTTGTCAACATCTTCGCTGTAAGGAATTAATTCACCAATTTTAACCTTAATTTTACCTTTGAAAGGACAAAAAGTTTTATTGTCAGTTCCTATAATGCCTACAGGAAGAATTCCACATTTTGTAGTTTTAGCAAGACCAGCAAAACCTTTTTTCAAATTCTCAATTGTACCTGCTTTTGCACGAGTACCTTGAGGAAATACCCCCAAAATCCATTCTGTATGCTGAACTTCAAGTGCAGTTTTAATCGTAGAAATTTCTAACTTTTCTCTATTTACAGCAAAAGCACCTTCCCAATCTAACATCCAACGAACAAATTTCTTTTCGAAAAGTTCTTTTTTCGCCATGAATGCTACCGGTCTAGGCATAATACTTGCAACCAAAAATGGGTCAAATGAAGATAAGTGATTTCCACAAACAATAAATTTGTTATTTTTAGGAATGTTTTCTTTACCCTCAACTTCTAAACGATAGAAGAATTTGAATTGCATTCCATACCAAAACTTGCAAACTACTGCTTGCCAAAATTTACGCCATACGTTGAAATATCGTCTTGTTCTTTTTGTATAATTTTTCATTTCTTTCTTAAACATACAAACATCATACTATAAACATATTAAATTTAATATATCCGCAAACGGGATTTAAGATTTTAATAATTTTTTGTGATAAATTAAACATAAGATGATATTAGATTTTAATTTAATTAACCCACCAAGTTATGCTATTGTCTATCAAAAAAATCACGTTTATGATAGACTTGTTTTAGCGAAAGGAGAACTTTTATTTATGAAAAAAACTGCATCTTGTGAACTTGAAAAACAATTGTTTGAAAGTATTGACAACAGAACTCCGGATTACATTAAGGCTCTTAATTTAATGGATTTCTCAAACAAAGGAGAATTTACTTTCACACTAAAGAAAGAACATCTGTACCCATACGATGAAAAAACAAATCCGGAAGGATTGAACCTAAAAGACTGGTTTGCAAACTACGCAAAAGAAGCAAAGGTTTCAACAGCAGGTATCAGAGGACCTCAAAACATTTTATATCCGCAAGATACACGTTTTCCAATCAATTTAGTTGGAATTGTTCTTGCAACATTAGCAAAATCACTTGTTGCAGTTGAAAAATATCCGGACAAACCTATCTTAAAACTTGCAGGACGTGAAGTTCGTTATAATTCAGATTTATATCTTGATGCTATTGCAAGAATTCAAGCAGCAAATGGAATTAAAACTCTTGTTCCTGTTGAAAAGAAAACTATTCCTATTTGGCTTGCTTCATTTTTAGCATTCAAATTAGATTTAGTTGGCGGTGAATATATCACTTCAAGCCATGGTATTTCTGTTAAAAATGCAACAAAAGACTTGAACTCTCAAGGTAGCCAATATTTACCGGAAGAATCAGCAGAATTTGTTCAAAAAATTCAAGAAATTTTTGACGAAACAGAAAAAAATGGTTCTTACGAAATTAAAATTTCAGCAGAAAACAACCCGTTAATCGACGAAAAAATTATGGCTAAATTAAACGACGGTGTTGACTTATACGTTGAATACTTAAAATCAGGTGTCGCAGAAAAAGACAACTTAGATTTCATTAAAAAAGCACAAAATAAAATCGTTATTGAAAACGTAGGCGGTTCTGCATATAGAACTTTAAGCAGAGTTTTGAAGGATTTAGACCTTTCTGATAAATTTGTTTGGTTAAATGAAAAAGAAGATCCATTCTTCCATTCAATCGGTAAATATGATGTTGACCCAAAAGGAAATAAAACTTTCTATGATTACTCAGTAGATGCAACCGTTTTGGCTAAAAAACCAAACGGAGAATCTTACTTCCCTGTAATCGAAACATTACATTATGACAAAGTTTTAGCAGATTACCCAACAGGAACAACAGTTCTTATCACAGACCCTGACCACGACAGATTAACTGTTACACAAATTGAAGACGAAAAAGAAACTTCAAAACTTGATAAAGCAGGTATCGCATACGTAAAACTTGGCAACGGTAGAATTTTAACAGTATTCACCGCAAATCAAGCCTTCTTGCTATTAATGGATTTCAGAATGAAAATGTTGAAATCACAAGGCAAATGGAACAACCACCCAAGATTTATGATTAAAACAACAGCATCAGCAATGAGTTGGGACGAATGGGCAAAAGCAAACGATGTTGCTGTAGTTAATGTTCCTGTAGGCTTCAAAGAAATCGCAAACATTATGAAAAAAGTTGAATTAAAACTTAAAAAGAATCCTAATGATGAAGTCGTTGTTTACGATGTGTTTGGTCAAGCAATCAACTTAGGAAAATCTCCAAGATTAATCTTCGGTGGCGAAGAATCTGGCGGTATGATTATGGGTGGCGAAGAAATGATTAAATCTCTTGCCGGCAGAGAAGCAATTGCAATGAGAGAAAAATCAGCAACGGAAGCAATTTTAGTTGCATCAGCACTTTCTTCAAAACTTGAAGAAGAACACAAAACGATGAGCGAATATTTACTTGAGGTATTTAAAGAAAATAATATCAACGGTCAATTTGATACACGTGTAGATATTTCTTACTACAACGAATCAGAACCTGATATTGATAAATTAAAAGCAGCAAAAGTTGCAGGTGAACAATTAAGAACTAAAAATGACTTGTTCTATTTATCAATGGCAATCGCAATTCGTTCAGGCAAAATGACATTTGAACAAGCAAAAGAAGTTTTGAAAGATGCATTTAAAGAATTGAATTTTGATAATTTAAAAGCAATCAAATTCGTAGGCGACGGAACTTACCTTGAATTTGATGACAAATATATTGAAATCAGACCATCAGGAACAGATGCAAAAACAAAGGCTTATGGTGCAGGTTTGAATTTTGAAGAAATCGGTAAATTCGCAACAGCAATGGGCAACTACTCAGGCGAAAGAACAGAACTTCATAAAAAATATATTAGCGATGAAATGTATAATTCAACAAAAGACAAAGCAATGGATTACTACTTAGAATTTGTTAATGTAGATGCAAATAACGAAAAATTTGAAATTCCTGAATATAAATTTTAGGATTTTAAATAAATATAAAAACAATTAAAACCCAAATTAATTGCAAAAAAGCAGATAGAAACCAAAAAATTCTATCTGCTTTTTAATGACGATGAGGGGACTTTTCTTGTTCGCTCGCTTTAAACGGGTCTACGTTTGCCACCAGACTCAAATAAGCATTGTTTGTCGTCAAGTTTTCGCCCTCTGCTCACTCACGCTGAACCCCAAAAAGTGATTCCAGCCCAACCACAGCGACTATATAAAATAATTGAGGCAAAGCCTCATTATTTTATATGGTGTCGACGGGGGGACTTGAACCCCCACGACTCTCGCCACATGCACCTCAAGCATGCATGTCTACCATTCCATCACATCGACATTTTAAACTTTTTGAACTTCTTTTTTTGTAATCGCTGAAGTTATTGCATCAAAAATTCTTGCAACTTCAACTATTTCAATATCCTCAAACTTTTCTTTCAAATTATTTGACTTTGGTACAATCGCACGTTTAAAACCTAACTTTTGAGCCTCATAAATTCTTTTTTCTAAATTGTTAACAGGTCTAATCTCTCCAGACAAACCTATTTCACCTATCATTACAGTTTGCATATCGGCCGTAACATCATTTAAACAAGTCGCAACAGCAACGGCAATACCCAAATCGGCAGCAGGTTCTGAAATCTCAACACCGCCAATTACATTTACATAAACATCTTGTTTTGAAAGATTTAAACCAACTCGTTTTTCAAGCACCGCAAGGATTTGAAGCAAACGAGAAGTATCAACCCCATTTGTAATTCTTCTTGGGCTTGGATAAGGAGTAACCCCAACAAGTGCCTGAATTTCAAGCAACAAAGGTCTTGTACCCTCATTCGTAACAATAATTACACTACCGGGAGTTGCAACATGGTTTTCTTTTAAAAATAATTCACTCGGATTTGTAATTTCAACCAATCCGTTTGAGTGCATATCAAAAATTCCAACCTCAGAGGTCGTTCCAAAACGATTTTTTACCGCTCTTAATATTCTATAAGATTTATATTTATCACCCTCAAATTGAATAACTGCATCTACCATGTGTTCTAAAATCTTTGGACCTGCAATGTTTCCGTCTTTTGTAACATGTCCGACTACAATAACCGTAATATTTTCAGTCTTTGCTATCTGCATTAAATAATTACAACATTCACGAACCTGACCGACACTTCCGGCAGAAGATGTAATACTATCCGTATAAATTGATTGAATACTATCCACAATCAAAATATCAGGTTTTAATTCCTTCAACTGACTACGAATCTGTTCTAAATTGGTTTGTGAATAAATATATAAAGAATTAGTGTTTACACCTAATCTTTCTGCTCTCAATTTAACCTGACTGGCAGATTCTTCAGCGGAAACATACAAAACTTTTTTATTTTTTTCACAAAGTTTCCCACTTGTTTGCAAAACCAATGTTGATTTACCAATTCCAGGATCGCCAGCAAGCAATACCAAAGAACCTTGAACCAATCCGCCACCTAAAACTCTGTCAAATTCAGAAATATCAGTGCTTAGTCTAACACTCTCATCTAAAGAAATTTCGTTAATCAATACAGGTTTTTCGGTATTCAAAAATTCTGCCGCAGGAGTTTTTGCACCGGCAAGTTTTGTTTCTATTTCTTCAACTAAAGTTCCCCAAGATCCGCATTCAGGACATTTTCCCAAATAACCTGCCGTTTCATAACCACATTCTTGACATACATATTTTGATTTAACTTTAGCCATAACCAATATTCCTACACATTCAAGAATTTACAAATTCTTTTTAACCAAATTTTGAACTCGTTTGAATGATTAATTTCTATATCTCTGTAATAAGTATTATAATTTTTAATAATGTTTTTAGGCAATTCTATCCCCTGAAGCAGTGTCTGAGCAACTTGTTCTAAGTAACTATCTTGTTCATCTCTATAAGAAATATCACGACGTCTGATATCCTCATCTGCTTCTCTGTGAATAAGAGCATGATAAGCACTTTTAATAGACGGGTCTTTTACATCGTGCGGAAACTTCTTTAAAGCCTCACGAACAATAATCCTATCCGTTAAAACCGCAATAATCAGTTTTCCAATGTACTTTCTTGCACTTTGGACATTTTCAAATTCTAAATTATTAGACATTTCTTACTAAACAAGTTCTAAACATTGAGATTCAATGAAACGCAACATTTTTACATCATCACCATCAAAGAATTGACTTGAAACTTCTTTAATTGCAACAATTGCCATTTCATCTTTGTCCATTACACTACGGTAGAAAAATTTTTTACCTGAACGATAACGAACTAATAAATCTTTTGAACTTAATCGGTCCATAACAGTTTTAACTGTTGTATATGCTCTTTCTAAGCCATTTTCTGACATATTGTCAACAACATCTTTTACTGAAATATTCATATCCTCGTCAATTGATTGCAATTTCCATACCGAGTTTAATATTTCAATTTCTAATGTTCCTAATGACATGCTTAACCTTCCCTTTTTATTTAATTTACTTCAACTATTACAAACATAATAAACGAAATAAATAATAAAAGCAAGCATTATTTCTTAAATATAAACTATTATTACAGAAAATTTAACATTAAAAATCAAGCAAGCCTGTAGTAGGTTCACCAATATAAATAACACCTGATTGAACACGTTTCTTATTCTGCTTAGAACGTGATAAACCGGAATTTCCGCCACGAGTAAAATGACCCGTTGAACTTCTTTTTATAAGCCCATCACTTGTGTGTTCATGAACATCTGAAGTTTGACCTTTATCGACATAAAAAAACATGACACCTAAAAACAGTGTCAAAAGGGTAAAGCAAATAAAATTATGTAAAATCTCTCTGTTCTTCATATACTCAAACTCTCTCTATTAATTACTATACCCATAATAAAAGAGTTTTAAACATGAAAAATAAACAAAAAAAAAGTTTGCTAGGAACGGCAAACTTTAGAAAAACATAGGGAAGGAAATAAGGAAATTTATAAAATCTTTTAAAATTTCTGAAACAAGTTCAGAATAAACTCATAATTCGAATTATGCAGCAGTGATGAATAAATATTCAGAAGATTCTTTTTTGTCTTCTTCTTTTTTGTTAAAGTTCATTACATCACCGTTGTAGAAAGGATTTGAACCTTGTTTATCTTTTTTTGCTTCAGCAATTGAAACAACATCAGCAGAATCTTTTGCAGATGTTTCTGCTGCTTTAGTTTTTAAAAATTTGATAGCAGTTTCCAAGTTGTTGTTTAAAGTAACTTGTAAACCTGCACCTGACATAGCAACTTGTCTTGCTGTCATTGCGTCAATTTGACCATTGTATAAATCTACATCAACTGATTTTTGAGCAACTGAATTAGATTTTGCTTGAGCATTTGCTAAAATATCTCTAGCAGTTGCTTTTAAAGTTAATGAATCAATTCCTTGATAATATTGTTGAACATAAGATACGTTTAAAGCCATAACACATTTCCCTATTTATATTTCATTTCCCTTACATATTATTTATCGGCAGAGTTAATTGAAAACTTTAGGATTTTAAGATATAGTTGTTACATTTCGTTACAAAAAATAAAAACAAAGTTTTATAACAAGACCAGCGGATTTTGCAATACAAAATCCGCCGGTCTAAAATATATTTTAACTGTTATTAATGACAAGTCCTCTTTGCATTTGTCAACCCCGAACATTTAACATAATCCATATTATCAAAATTCATTATCCAAGCAGTACAAAACACTGCTGTTCCTGAACGACAACTATTAGTAAATGCAGCATTATTAAATGTTGTTGGAGATACTAAACTTGAATTTCCTTCAACACTAAATGCAGCGAGAAAAATATCTCTACCATACGTGTTATAACCTTTATTTGGCCCATCAACATCAAAGTATACACTTCTACTCGAAGTTATAGCAAGAGAAGTTCCATCATTTAAAATTACCTTATAATAATTTGAATTTTTGTCCATTGAAGTTACTGAACTATTAACAGAAATTCTTGCAACATTTGAAGACGAAAAACACCCTTGATTTGTACTTAAGCCACAAATTTTTGAAACGGATAAATATTGAGAAATTCTTGTTCCGAACCTTGTCGCTTGATCTGCGGCTGTTGTATCATCTGCAATCCAAGTTGACAAATCTTCGCCATATTTTTCTTTTGCCATATCATACGCAGTTTGTAAAGTTGCTACTGTTTTTTTAACCTTTGCTACAGTTTCTGCATCTGACGTACTTTTATTTAAGTTTGGCAAAGTAACGGTCGCAACAATCCCAATGATTGCAATAACAATTAAAACTTCTGCCAATGTAAACGCATTTTTTTTCATATGAAATTCCTCTTTTTATTATCATTATATCGTTATATTTTGTTTTGTGCAATAAAAAAGACCTTAAAACAAGGTCTTTTTTACTTTATTTAAAATTTTAATTAAATTAATCAACAATATTAATTCTATTATCTGCTTTAACGTTAATTTCTTTACCTTCAGCAGTTAATTTTTTAATGTATGATGCAACCATTTTGTCTTTGTCTTCATCAAAAGTTTTTTCAACTTTATCCATACAATTCAACATTGAGAAACCATCTCTGCCGTTACCATAGTATGTATCCATTGCAACTCTGAAAGTTTTGTCTTCAGATGGATTGTTAATATCTAAGGCTTGTTTATTACCATTTTTATCAGTAATTTCTGCTGAAAGCAATTCACCTTGTTTGTTCATTGTGTAGTTCATGCCTGAAACTTGTAAGATACCGGGTTTTGTACCTGGGCTAACTAATGAATGAGCACCGAATTTTAATGCTTCAACAATTGTTTTTTCACTTAATGGAGCAACAATCATACCATTTTTGAATGGAACAATACTTGAAATATCTCTTGTATTAATTGCACCTGCTTCGAAAGTATTTCTTAAGTTTGCAGAACCTAATAATGTAATATCAGCACCTGTGAAATCTTTCATTGCATCAGCAACGAAATCTGCATGTGGGTTTTCGCAAGCAATTCTGTTTTCCGGTTCCGGTTCAGAAGATTTTACTGTACCAACTACTTCAGGTTTTCCTAAAATCTTTTCTGATAAATATGTCATAACTAAGTTTCTTCTGAAACCCTTTGTTGGAGTTACGTTGTTTTGAACTTTTGTAATAACACCTTTATCATCAAATTCTAAGTTTAAAACACCAAAATTGTCAGCGTCTTTTCCTGCTTGTGTGATAACAACAGGATTACCGTCTTTACCGTAGAATAAGTTTTCACCTTCTTTTACGTCTTTAATTAATTCGTGAGAATGTCCGCCCAAGATTACGTCGATACCTGAAGTTTCTTGTGCCAATCTCTTTTCATTTGAGTTACCTGCATGAGAAACAACAATAATTTTATTAACACCTTGTTCTGTTAATCTATCAACTTCTGCTTGCACATCTTTAATTGTTTTATCAAAATCATCTACTTTAAAATCGTTGTAATCAGCAGGTTTTGCAATTCTTGTAAACAAATCCGGCGGTAATAAACCGATGATGCCGTATTTTGTACCGTCTTTTTCTTGAATATAAGATTTTTCAATACGTTTGCTCATTGGATTTTTTTCGTCAATTTTAACATTTAAACCCAACATTTTGTAGTTTTTGTCTTTTGTTAAATCATATAATTGTTTTGAATCACCATCGCATTCATGGTTACCAACCGCAGTTGCAGTAACACCAATCATTTCTAAGAATTTTGATGCGATAATATTTGGTTTTGTGCTTTCGCCAAGCATTGTATCACCTGAGCACATTTTTAATTTGTCAGTTTTAGTTGATGGAACAAATTGATCAAAGCATTTAGATGCGTTGTAAATTTTTTCCATTTTCATTGTTTGTCCATGCAAGTCGTTAACATAAAAAATGCTTGTTTTTGTTGTTTTTGGTGCATTTACAACTTTTGGACCTACTGAATTAATCATATTAAAAAAAGACCTTATTTAACCTACATATACATGAACGTTTTAACAAAAACATTTTTGCTATTTTAAAAAAAGTTTGTTACAAAAAGTTTACAAACTTAAAACATGTCGGAATTTAGACGACATGAGCATTTTAGGTAGATAGAATTTGCAGAGTTTTTCTCAAAAATTCTTCACTATTTTCAGAAACATTTCCAGAAACGCATGCCTGTTTTATCGCATTTAAAATTTCATCTTCTTCATAACCCAAAGACAATAAAATTCTGTGAATATCTTCCGTTTCCGCAGGAATATCAACCTTTTGAGTAATATTTAATGTTGGTTGCAAATTAATTAATTTATCTTTTAATTCAAGAATAATTTTTTGTGCTAATTTAACCCCAACCCCTTTTGCTCTGGTCAATTCTTTTGAATTTTCGTTGATTACAAAATAAATCAAATCGCTAACTTCAAACTCATCAAGCAAGCCTAAAGCCATTTTCGACCCAACTCCTGAAACTGAGGTTAAAATATTAAAAATATCTCTTGCTTCTTTACTTAAAAATCCACACAAACTCATTGAGTCTTCTCTATGAAGCAAAACAGTATAAATTTTTACTTCTTCATTGATATTTTTTTTGTTAAAATCGTTTGAAGTAACTTCAATTAAATATCCGATAGAACCTGTTTCGACCGTAAAATGACACGATTTAAACTGAGATTTTGAAACTAATACCCCTTTTATATAATCAAACATTTTAAATATCCTCTAAATATTTGTATTAAATTAATTTTATTATACTACAATATAAATATGAACCAATTATTTATCGAAAAAATTAAAACACAATGGAAGAAAATAAGAGAAAAAATGTCAACTTTTGATGCGTATTTTTCAAAAGGTCTTGAACTTTATGACAAAAAAAAATACACTTTGGCTGTTGAATTTTTTAAAATAGCACTTTCTCAAAGTAATGCAGAGCCTTATGCGAATTACAATTTGGCTCTAACTTACCAAAAATTAAAAAAACCTGATGAAGCAATTCAATATTATGAAAAATTCATTGAAAAATATCCACAAGACCAAAGTGCATTATATAACACAGCGTTAATCTACTATGAAAAAGAAGATTATAAGCATGCTGCAAACTACTTTTATAAAAGTTTCAAAATACAGCAAGATAAATTAAATATTCAAGCATTAACACAAAGTTATTTAAAAATGGATAAATTACCAAAAGTAATGGATTTGGTAGATTATATTTTCAACTCAAATTGCGACAACAACTATGCTTACGAGGTTGCAAAATTAATAGAATCGCAAAACGCTACAATCACAAATCCGGAATTATTAAATTATCCACTAAATATTTATTTAAAACTTCTTGAAGAAAGTCCAAACAATTTTAATTTAGCCCTTGCAACATCAATTGTTTACGCAAAAAAAGGCGACTGGACAAATGCGATAAAATATTGCGAAAAAGCACTGGAAATCGACCCAAAATCGTTTGAAGCAAACAACCACATGGGTTTTGCTTATTATTGTGCAGAAGATTTTGAAACATGCCTGCATTATTATGATATAGCATTCAAAATTAATCCAAAAACGGAATACAGCATCTATTCTAACCTTGCTTACGCATACGAAAAAATGGGAAGAACTCAAGATGCAATCAAAATGTTTAAAGAATTAATTACAAAATTCCAAGATTTCCCAACAAGAGAAGAAATTAAAAAACACACAAAAGAACTTATAAAAGGTGATTAATTTTATATAAAAGTTTAAACCGATTAATACAACACGAGATTTTTCTTTGTGTTATATTTGATATGAAGGTATTTATTTAAACAAAAGAGGATATAAAATTATGAAAACACTTTCACCATTACAAACAGAAAGATTAAAGTATCAACCAAAACTTCCTGAATGCCTGGAAAAAGGTATTAACACATTAGAAATGGAAGAAGGTAAAGCGACTGAATCAGTTAGAGATCAAGAAGAAATTAAAAAATTATTTGAAAAAACATACGGTAAACCAATCGTAACATTCAAATCAACTTCTGATAAAAAAGATTCACCGGTAAGAAATGTTGGTGTAATCTTATCAGGCGGTCAAGCACCTGGCGGACATAACGTAATCGCAGGTTTATATGACGCATTAAAACAAGCAAATCCTGAAAACAAATTATACGGATTTTTAGGTGGTCCATCAGGTATTATTGATGGTAAATACGTAGAAATCACTAAAGATTTTATTGATGCTTACAGAAATACCGGCGGTTTTGACATCATCGGTTCAGGCAGAACAAAATTAGAAACAGAAGAACAATTCAAAAAATCATTAGATGTATGCAAAAAATTAAACGTTTCAGCAGTTGTAATCATCGGTGGTGATGATTCAAACACAAACGCAGCATTACTTGCAGAATGGTTTGTAAAACATGATACTGGTATTCAAGTAATCGGTTGTCCAAAAACTATTGACGGCGACTTGAAAAACGAACAAATCGAAGTTTCATTCGGTTTTGATACAGCAACAAAAACTTATGCAGAATTAATTGGTAACATTCAACGTGATGCCAATTCTGCAAAAAAATATTGGCACTTTATCAAAATTATGGGTAGAAGTGCTTCTCACGTAGCAGTTGAAGCAGCATTACAAACTCAACCAAACATCTGCTTAGTTTCAGAAGAAGTTGAAGAAAAGAAGATGTCGTTGAACCAAATCGTTGAAGATATGTGCCAAATCATTTGCAGACGTGCCGAAAAAGGTAAAAACTTCGGTATCGTAATCGTTCCTGAAGGTTTAATTGAATTTATTCCTGAAATGAAAGATTTAATCTCTAAATTGAACGACTTAACTCACGAATTAGAATCAGATTCAAACTACCAAAACGTTCGTTCTGAAGAAAAATTTAACATTATCGCATCTAAATTAGATGAAAATAACGCAAAATTATTCATGAGTTTACCTGCATTAATCAAAGCACAATTGTTAATGGACAGAGATCCTCATGGTAACGTTCAAGTATCAAGAATTGAAACTGAAAAACTTTTAATCGAAATGATTAGAACAAGATTAAATGACCTTAAAGCAGAAGGTGTTTACGTTGGTAAATTCTCAGACCAAGCACACTTCTTCGGTTACGAAGGTCGTTGTGCATTCCCATCAAACTTTGATGCTGATTACTGCTATTCTTTAGGCTTCAATGCTTTCGCATTAATCAACTTTGGTTTAACCGGTTACCTATCATCTATTAGAAATCTTGTAAAACCTGCAAAAGAATGGATTGCAGGCGGTGTTCCTCTAACAATGATGATGAACATGGAAAAACGCCACGGCGAAATGAAACCTGTTATTCAAAAAGCACTTATCAAACTTGATGGACCTGTATTCAAAGAATTAGAAGCAAATAGAGAAGAATGGGCAATGAATGACCACTACTTATTCCCTGGTGCTATCCAATACTTTGGACCAAGTGAAGTTTGCGATTTGACATCTGTAACATTACAACTTGAACATAAATAAAATCAGTTCAAAATAAACAAAAAAACGGGCGGACAATTTTCAATTGTCCGCCCGTTTTTTATTTTATTTAAAATTATACTTCAAAATTAAAAGGTTTTTTTGGAGTTATTTCTTGCTCTACTGACATTTGTTCTCTTAATTGTTCAATAAATTTTTTGTCATCGCCATTTAAAAATCTTTTTACGAAATTCAATTTATCTTGGTTTTTGCTGGTTGGATTTGAAACAAGATATTTCAAAATATCATTTTTCATGTTGCTGTGCATATAACCTTGTAATTGAAAACCTTCAAGTCTTTCTACAATGCTTTTAATAGCATCTTTTCTATCAGATGCATTTAAATTTTTCAAAACTTCAGCAGATTCTTTTACAGAAAGACTTTTAAATTCTTCTGATTGAACAACTTGTGCAGGAGTTGCAGATTTAAGCATTTCTCTAACTGCACTAACAGATGTTCTTGATGCAAAAGGCAAACCAATTGTTGGAGAAGAAGTTCTAGGTTGAGCAGGCTCATTTACAACAGGATTAGGAATTTGTTGTCTTTGTTGAGTCCTTGTTTCAGTATCTCTTGCTTGAGTTTGTGTTTTTGTAGCAGTCCTAGTTTCAGGTTTTACTTCTGCTTTGGCTTCATTTGCTGATTTTTGTGCATCTGCAATTGCTTTTGCACTATCTGCTTGTGCTTCGTATTTCTTAGTTGCTTCATCTAAAATTTTCAAAGTGCCTTCAGTACCGTGTTCTTTAATCATTCTAATAATGTCTTCACGGTTAGAAATATCGTAGTCATAAGCATGTTCTGCGATATTATTCATTGCTTGTTCATTACCTGAAGCGATTGTTCTTTCAATCATTTCTTTTTGAACTTTAGCATTAACATTTTGAATAGATTGAGATGCTGAAATTAAGTAAACATCTTCAATATCATATTTACGTTCTGTTGAGTCAACATCAAGTTGAGCATTTTCATGGAAATCTCCAATACGAGAACCGATAATTTCAGCACGACGTTTCTTAGTTTCGTCAGATGCACCCATATTTTCATAAATTTGGTGAGTATTTTCGTTGGCTTGAACTTGCTTTCTATCATCTTTAATAGAAGTAGTAACATCAATAGATGCTTGAATTACATCATCTTTTTTATTACCTTCGGTTTTTACGGCTTGTTCATCAATTGCAACATTTGCAGCAATTTTTAAATCATCGCTTTCACTTTCTTTTACATGTTGACCTAAAGCAATAGCACCATCAGCACCAGTCAATGTAGTTACAGCACGACCAATGTTAGTTGCTCTTGGAGCATCAACTTCACCTGTTTCAGAATCAACTGCATTATCAATACCATTAATCAAGGCTTGAGAAGCGGCTTGTTGACGACCAGTTCTTTGAGCACCAGCAACGTATCCGTCTAACATTTGTTGACCGGATTCACCACTCATACGTGAAACTTCATCTCCTAAAGCAATTGTATTGTCTTCACCATTCACTAAGGCTTGATCCATTACTGTTGCATAGAAAGATGCAATTTGTTCAGGATTCATACCCTTTGTTTTTTCTTGCAAACTTTTCAAAATATGAGACATTTGTTGTGTAGTTTCAGTAGACATATCTGAATTTCTCATCAAACTATCAAATTTTGCGTTAATTTTTTCAACATCGCCACCACATTCTTTGTAAACTTGTTTAATGTATTGAGCGGCTAATTTTTCTTTTGCTTTAAAGACTTTATCTTTGATTTTTAATTGTTCTTTTTGCAAACTTTTTCTTTGTTTTCTCAATTCTTTTGCTTGTTTAGGATCATCAGCCTCAACTTGAGCAATATAATCATCAGTCAAGTGTGTCAATTGTGTGTCTATATCTGCTAATTGACTTTTATAATTTTGTTGTTTTTCGCCGTATTTAGTAAGAGTTTCTTCACCCAATACAGCAACTAAATCTTCTTGAATACTGTTTCCGTCAGAAACAAAGCCCGGCTCACCAAAACGAACCGCTCTACGTTGTGTTTCTTTTCCGTCTAAACCATAGTAAATTGCTTGACCGTCAACATAATCAATTTTAGACAATTGACGTTCTCTACCAGTTGCTTGCATTGATTGTTCTGAAAGTTGTTTTTCAATAACTGAACCGTCTTCCATTGTAAAACGTATTTTTCCGTTATCAAGGAATTCTTGAGTTTTAACTTTATTCATATCAATATCTTGATTTTCATCTGAAAAAGAAATATCTGATAATGACATTGGTTTAAATGTAGACATAGATGTGAACAAAAAGTTATCAAGTGAAAAATCCTTTTGCCCAAAAGTTGACAAAGAAGTTTGAGCAGTTGGATTAAATTTCGGATTATTTAATGTTGGAGCATCTAATTGAAAATTTTGAGTATTGCCTAAAGAACCGCCAAGTCCCATATTACCCAAAGAACTACTTTGAGTTGAACCACCAAAAGTTTTCTTATTACCCCAAATTGAAGTATTTAAATCAAATTTTTGATTGTTAAAATTGTATTGTTTAGAACCTGCACTAAAAGTAGGAGCAGGAGCAGGAGTTGAAGCAGGTGCTTGAGGTTGAGTTTTTGGTTGAATAAATGGTTGTTGTGGTGGTACCGGTTGTTGAGTTTGAGAAGTTTGAGGATTTTTACCAACAAATACGGTAAAACCATTTTTTTCATCTAACACAGACGTATTCGCAGTGTTTTGAATACCTGTTAAGTTAATTTCAATACCCGCATTTTTCGCAGCATTTAATACCTCTGCTTCAGAGGCAAAAGGCATATTTAGTTGTATTCTCGCTTGATCTAGCGTTAAACCTGCTGCCATAATATGACCTTTTTTAACTAATAACTAAATATATAAAGTGGTTTTTTACCCAATATTTGCCATGATTTCAGACCTATTTTAAAAAATTTTACAAAAATTTACAATCGGCTAAAATCATGATTTCTACATGGTTTGAACCATGTTAGTTCAATCAAAAATTTTTCCTACATTTACATTTTTGTAAATATTTGTTAAGATGAATTTAATAAAAAAAGCAATTTTTTATGAAACTAAAACTTTATATAAGTACGAGAGATTTAAAGAGGTTTTAAAAATGGATAACAAAGTTATTAGATTACAAGTTTTAGATAATAAAGTTGAAGAAAAACAAGTTGTTGAAGAAAAAACAACTACAAAATATACAAACGTTTCAAATCCGATTTACAAAAAAATGTTAGCATTCCATAATGCAAAAATTGGTGAAAAACTAACAATTTCTGATATTTTACGTTAATATTATTTTATGTCATACATAAAAAGTAAAATATTCTTGAGTATGTCAAAAACTCAAAAATCGGCATTATGCAATTTTTTACGGGCTTTGGTTAAAAAAAGTCCGGATTTTTGCGTGGAAAAACTTTTAGAAAAATTTATTGAGGACGAAGAATACTACTTCAAAATAAACAATCCTCATTTTGAATTTCTAAAAGATTATTTGTATGAAGATAATTTTAAAAAAGAAACTCTTTTATACTTAACAGAGTGTCGAAAATATTATGACTATAAAGAAAGTCAAAAACCTTTAATCGAAAAACAAAAACAATTTGAAAAAGAAAAACGTGCGTTTTTACAAGAGGTCAAAATGTCAAAAGAACCTCCGACAAAAAAACAACTTTATTATTACGACCGTTTGTGCAAAAAATATAGTATAGAAAAAAAAGAAACATCTGATTTGTCAAAATTAGATTTGAAGAAAATGATAGGTGAAATTATAGATGAGCATTCGAGAAATTGTGAACATATTAACCTGTGCGGGGATTGAAGAAAACGAAGCAAATGCTGAAGTTAAACTTTTGATAGAAAAATTCTGCGAACTTAGTGCCGTTGATATTATCATGGGCAAAAAACTTGATAATGCAAAATTGAACACTGTTCGCCAAAAAGCAGAAGAACGAGCAAGAACTCGAAAACCTATTCAACAAATTATCGGATACGGATACTTTATGGGCGAAAAATTTGAAGTTTCTAAGGATACTCTTATCCCAAGAGATGAAACAGAATTTTTAGTTAGAAAAGCAGTTGATATTATTAACAAAAACAATTACAAAATGGCACTAGATGTAGGCACAGGAACAGGTTGTATCGCTTGCATGGTTGCAAAAAAAAGTATTGCACAAGTTATTGGACTTGATATTTCATCAGAAGCCTTACAAATTGCACTAAATAACGCATCTAGGTTAAATTTATACAACAAAGCAATTTTTAGAAAATCAGATATTTTTTCAAATGTCAGAGAAAACGAAAAATTTGATATTATAATTTCAAATCCGCCATATATTCCTTTTAGCGAAAAAGCTACGATTCAAAAAGAAGTAACCTTTGACCCAGATTTAGCACTCTACACAAGTGATGAAAAAGGTCTGGAATTTTATGAAAAAATTACAAAAGACGCACCGAGAGTTTTAAACCCAAAAGGACATATCATATTTGAAATTGGGTTTGGACAATGTGAAGATGTTAAAAATATCTTGTTAAACAACGGTTTTGAACAAGTTGAAATCGAAAAAGATTTGGCTGGAATAGACAGAGTTATTTCCGCAAAATTAAAATAAAAACTCCCCAAAAAATATTGACTTTTAAAAATAAATCCTTAAATAAATCATACAAACAAATGAGTAAAAGAATTGCAAAATATCGCATAATATAAATGCGAGAGAGTGTAATTATGCCCTTTGTTTACAGACTGCAAAAAGTACTTGAATTTAGAATACGAAAGAAAGAGGAACAATTATTAGTTCTTCAAAAAGCACAGCAAGCATTGTATGTCGCTGAAATGGATATTCAAAAAAATAACGAGGAAATTGCAATCACCAAACAAAACCAACGACACGCAGACTACACAATGATGGAAGCATATGATACATATCTCCACCACTTATGGGAAAAAGGCGAACAGTTGGAACTCGTAAGACAAGAGAAAGAGCAAATTGTACAACAAGAAGTTCAAAAACTAATTGAATTGGAACAGGCTGTAAAAGTTCTTGAAAAGCACAAAGAAAAGAGCAAAGAAGCCTACGTCGCAGAACAAAAAGCGGCTGAATTGAAAAGTATGTCAGAACTTGGTGTTCAAAGATACTTCCAACATTCAAAAGAGGTCAAAGAGGAAGAAGAATTACTTGAACAGTACAAAAAGGATTTAGAGGAAAACAATGGATATTAAAGCGACACAACTTAAAAATACCCAAGCAACAGCAGTTACTGACACAACTGCGACAAGAACTCCCGCAAAATTAACTGAAACAGGAGCAACTTTCATTGATGAATTATCTTCAATGACAAATTTGGGTACAGAAAATAAAGTTGAAAACAAGCAACAAACTCCACAAACAACAAAATCCTCAGCAAAAGAAACCGCAAAAGGTGAAAATTTTGAATTTGTTTCAACTTCCGCTAATTTTGCGGATAAATTAAAAAAAGAAAATTTAACTCAAAGCGAAAAACAAGTTCTACGCCAAAACGCAGAAAAAGAATTGGTTGATGAAATCGTTTTGATGAACAAAAAAGATATTAAAAATTCAAAAACTGAGTTAAAAACTGCACAAGCCTCTGTTTCTCAAAAATCTGACAAACAAATTGAAGCAGAAAAACAAGAGGCAAAACAAACTCAAGATTTGAACAACGAAGTTACAGTAATGCTCCCTCAAGAAGCAAATAAAAATGAAAACAAGGCGACTTTACAAGCACCACAAGAATTTGAACAAATAGACAACATTAATATCGATTTATCAGACAAAAATGATGATTTAAAAATTTCAAACAAAAATGAAACAATTACTCAACTTCCAAAAGAGGCTGAAAATAAAGTAAATTTAGACAATAAAACACCTTTAGAAAATATTGTTACAAATGAAACTAACAATATAAATACAGAGTTGGATTCAAAAAATAACGTTAACTTTGACAAAGTTGATACAATAAAATCTGCTCAAAACAACATTATAGAAGGAAAAGTAAAAGATATTAAGCCTGAAAATGAGCAAAAAGTCGATAACTCAACTATAACTAAAATAGAGCAAAAATCTAATGAAATAAAACCAGTAAACATTGAAAATGCAGAAAAAATTACAATTAAGGACGCTGAAATTTTACCTGACAAAAAAGACATAAAAATAGAAAATAAAGTTGATTTAATTGTTGAACAAAAAGCAGAAAACAAGGTTAACACGCAAATCAAACCGGATTTTGAAGAAATACTTGAACCGGTAAAAGACAAAAAGGCTGAAAACAAGGTTAACGCACAAATCAAACCGGATTTTGAAAAAATACTTGAACCGGTAAAAGACAAAAACATTATTTCAAAAATTTCTAAAGACAAAAAGGCTGAAAGTATTATAAATGATAAAAAACAACCAATTATATCTAACGAAATTGACGACGTTCAAAATGTTGACAAATTGAAAAATATCACTAAAGATATAGATGTAAAAGGTGTTGCTGAAAAGCCTGTAGCAACAGAAGAAATGACAGTTATAAAGTTTGAACCAATCTCAACACCTGTAATTGAATTGGATAAATCGTTAAACTCATCAAGAACTTCTGATATTGTTAAATTCTTAGATGCAAATTTAACAACAAACAATGCAAACAAAACAAATAAAGCATCTTCTACAAAATCGGCATCAGAAAAATCAGCAGAAAAAACAATTAAAATGACCGAAGCCGATGCTAAGTTTTTCAATAATTTAATTGAATCAAATCAACAAGTTATTGACGGAACAAAAACAGTAGACAATACAACAATCAAAGACGTTGAAGAAGCACAATCAGTACAAGTTTCAAAGAGTTTATTGAATGCCCTAAAAGAATCTCAAGAGAATAATAAATCTTTCCGTGTTGATTTCGACAAAGACTTATCCGTAATTTTACGAGTTAACAAAGACGGAAAAATTTCGGCAGAGTTCTTACCGGGGGACAAAGTAGTAGAACAATATTTGAAAGCAAATATTCCACTATTACAACAACAATTCAAAGATGAAGGTTTAGAATACGAAAACCTATCATATCGTCAAAGTAAAAAAGATGACGAAGACAAACAAAAGCAAAACAACAGAAATAATAAGAAGGAGAACGGCTATGAATGATTCATTTGTAACGGCACTTAATACCCAAAAAACAACAACAGAATGGATGAACGCCCTTACAACAAACATGACAAACATGTATACTCCGGGGTTCAAAGAAAACAAAGTAAACTTCAAAACTTTCTTGAACGGGGCTGTTCTTGACACTTGCGACAAAAACTTTGGACAAGGTAAATCTACTCCTGGTACAGCAAACGCAAACCTTTTCTTGGAAGGTGAAGGTTTCTTCGTTACACGTACAAACGAGGGTAAAATCGTTTACACAAGACACGGTGAATTTGATTTTGACTCAGAAGGTGTTTACAAAAACAAAGACGGCTTTACAGTTCAGGGTTACATATTGAATGACAAAGGCGAAATCATGGCCGGTACAAAATCTTTAAGTGCTGACCTTTACGAAGAAACAATTACAAAAGGTGGTGCTTTAGACGTACCGACAACAAACATTAAATTATGGATTGACCCTAACAATGGTAAATATTTAGGAAAATACGACGATTACGAAATCAAAAATGACGGTACAATTTACGGTAAAGCCGATGGTGGCAAAAAAAGAGTACCTTTATACAAAATTTCAACAATGAGTTTCCATAATAAAAACGGTTTGTATGAAATTAAAGATGGACAATTTGTAGAAACAGAAGAATCAGGCAGACCGGTTCTAGGTCGTGGCGAAATCCGTTCAGGCTTGTTAGAATTGTCAAACGTAGGATTTAAAGACAACATCGCTAACTACCAACAAGCGAAAGTTCAAATGGAACTTGCAAACAAATTAATTTCTTCACAAAAAGAATTGTTGCAAGAAGCAATTAGATTGGTTGCATCATAGTTTTAGACTGTAGGAATACCTACGGAGATTTTGTAGAGTTAGTTTGCAGAAAAATAATGGTTAATAGGGCAATTATATTGCCTTATTGACCGTTGCAAAAATTTAAAATTTTAGAGTAAATTCAAGTATAGAGGGTTAACAGGCTACCCTCTTTTTTTTGATACCTAAGTAAATGCTCAAATAAAATAATCGTTTTCACCATTTTTAACATGACAATTATACTTGTTTGTCTTATTATAAAAAAAGAAGAAAAGGAAGTATAAAATGGCAAAAAACAGAATTGGTATAGATGTAGGCGGAACAAATATTAAATTCGCATTAGTTAGTCCAAAAGGTGAGATATTATATTCAAATTCCACTCCAACACGTTCTGAAATGGGATATGAATATACTGTAAACAACATGAAACAAGCAATTTCAACCCTTATTGAAGAAACGCATTCAACAAAATCAACTATCGAAAGTGTAGGTTTTGGTTTTCCAGGACAAATTGATTATAAAAAAGGCATTGTAAAATGTTTACCAAATATTCCCGGTTGGAATAATGTTCCAATTGCAGAAATTATTGAAAAAGAATTTGGAATTACAACAAAAATAGATAATGATGTTAGAGTAGCAACTTTAGGAGAACTACACTATGGTGCCGGTCAAGGTTGTCAAAACCTTGTTTGCATTACTGTTGGAACAGGAATTGGCTCTGGTATTGTAATAAACGGACAACTCGTTCGTGGAGCAAGTAATGCTGCCGGTGAAATTGGACATATCAAACTTTTTGCAAATGGAGATAAACTTTGTGGGTGCGGAGATTATGGCTGTCTGGAAGCATACGTTTCAGGGCCTTCAATCGTTGCAATGGCGGAGGAATACCTAAAAGGCGGTAAATCTACTAAATTCAGAGAAATGGCAGAAAATGGAATAATTACACCATATATTGTGGCAAAAGCAGCAGAACAAGGAGATGGTGTAGCAAAACGCATATTCAAATTTATGGGCGAATATCTGGGAACAGGACTTGCAAGCGTTGTTAACCTTTTAAACCCTGAAAGAATTATTATTGGTGGTGGTGTTGCCGGTTCTGGAGATTTATTAATTCAACCAACAATTGAAGCCTTGAAAAAACGTGCAATGCCTGTTTCAGCAGAAGCAGTTGAAGTTGTACCTGCACAATTGGGTAACAATGCAGGTGTTATCGGAGCAAGTTTACTTATAGAGTCTTAATATGGCAGTTTATTTCTTTTATGGCGATGAAGATTATAATATTGAACAAGCCATTGAAAACTTAAAAAAAGGGCTTGATAAAAATTTTAGTGCAATGAATTACAAAAACTTAGACAATCCGAGTTTTCCTGATTTACTGGAAGCACTAAGAACTCAAGGTATGATGTTTGGCAGAATGCTTACAATTATTAATTGTAAAAGTTATTTTGACAAAACTTTTGAAGACAGTCAAATAAAAGAGATTGAATCCGCACTTGAAAACAATATGGAAAACTCTGATATTGTTTTCGTTGCGACTTTACCAAGAAATGAAAACAAAAAAATTGATTCCCGAAAAAAATTATTCAAAATTTTATCAAAATACAATGCTCAAGAATTTTCAACATTTAAACTTAACTATTACGGAAAACAAGACCTTTCTGCATGGATTAAAAAAGTTGCAAAATCAAAGAGCATTACAGTTGGGCAAGATGTTACAGATGCTTTAATTGAGCAAATCGGAAACAATTTACGTGAAATCGACATGGAACTTGAAAAACTTAAATTAATTGCGTATCCGGAAAAAAATATTACAATCAAAATGGTTAAAGAAATTTGCATCTCTAACGAAGATTTATTCAATTTTACTGAATTAATTATGTCGCAAGAGTTTGATAAAGCCTTGAACGAATATAGGAAATTGTTAGATAAAAAACACCCGCTTGAAATTCTTTCTGCAACACAAACCATTTTGAGAAAAAGAATTTTACTTAAACTAAACGCAAACAAATCAATGGACGAAATCGTTGCAATAACAGGAATGTCAGCAAAGCAAGTTTCTGCAATTTTAAAAAATTCCGGGAAACAAACTCTTAAAAATTTGGTTCATTTAAAAGAAAATCTAACAAATGCAGAGTACAGAATTAAGTCCGGAATTGGAACAAATGCTGAAGATGAGGTTCAAAATGCACTTATCAGATAAATACCCTTTTCTTGTAAAATATTTTGAAAACGGAATAAAAAATCCTGACAAATCGATTGCACATAGTATTTTGTTTTATGGTGGAGATTTAGAGGCTCAATATCAATTGGCACTATATATTTCACGACTTTTAAACTGCAAAAAAGATAGAACTTTTGACTGTAATTGTCTTGATTGCAACTGGATTAGAAACGGCGAACACCCTGCGGTATTAACTATTTCAAGATTAGAAAACAAGCCTGACGATGACGAATCAAAGACTGTAATCTCTATTAAGCAAGCAAATTTTGTAAAACAATCCTTACTAAATTCCTCTGATTTCCACAGAGTTTTCATTTTCTGTGATAGAGATGATGACAACAATATCACAGGTCTGAACAATTTGAATTTTCAAGAAGAAACCGCAAACGCACTTTTAAAAACTATTGAAGAACCTCCGTCAAAAACAACTTTCTTCTTTTTAACAAGAGATAAAAACGACTTAATTTCAACAATTATTTCTCGTTCTCAATGCTTCTTTATACCATCTTTTGAAAAAGAAGATACCGACTGGAGTCCGATTAAAGATGTTTTTGAAAATTATTTTGAATTTGAACGTCATGATGTTTTTAATTTAGCAAAGAATTTAAACGACTTATCAAAAGATAGCCTAAAAACATTAGAACAAATGCAATCATATATTTTATCATTGATAAAAAGCAATTCTTCAAATAAACAACTTCAAGTTCGTTTTTTAAAAGACTTTGAAGAAGTTGAACTTGCAAAAAAACAAGTGGTCGCAAGAGTTACACCAATAAATGCGTTTGAAAACCTATGTATTAAAATCATCAAGTAGTTCGTTATAGATTTTTATTGTTGTAATACAAATTTTTAAATGTCTATCGACAAGGCTCTTGATTGTATATTCATAGCACTCTAACAATGCTTTGTTTAATCCGTTTTCTTGCTCTAAAACATCTAAAATATGACTTCGCCAAGAGGCTTCTCTTGTATTTGGTTCGATTTTATCAGCAAGAAAAATAATTTTTTCAAAAACAGACATTTTCTCTTTGCCGACAGTATGACAATAAATTGCATCTAAAATTTCTTTATCTTCAATACCGAAAATTTCTTTTGCTAAATATGCACCTGCCGGAGAGTGATAAGTTTTTGGATTTAATAATTCTTCCATGTCGCAGTGCATTTTTGTTTGCAAAATCTCAAGTAATTCCTCATTTTTATAACATTTTGCACAATCATGCACCAACCCTGCAAGATAACATTTATCTTTATCCAAGCCATATTTTTCAGCCAAATCTTTTGCACAATCAGCAACACCTAAAGAATGAAAAAATCTTTCTTCATTCAGATTTTCTTCTAACCATTTTTTTATTTCATCAATTGATTTCATTTTTATATAATCCGTTTTTTTCAATATAATCTTGTACATTTTTTGGAATTAAATTTCCAATTTGTTTACCGTTTCTAATTCGACTTCTTAAAACTGTCGAAGAAAGATTTATAAACGGCATATTTACACAAACAAAATTATATCCCAACATTTTTTGCCTGTTTAGAAATTCTTCTTTAAAATTATCTTCTCTTGGAAAAACTATAAAATTCACAAGGTCTTTTAATTTTTCGGTTTCATACCAAGATTCAATTTCTCTAAACGCATCTGTTCCAATAATAAAACTTATTTTACCCTCAATATTTGGGAACATTTTATATAATTCTTCCATCGTGTTAACTGTATAAGAAAATCTTTCATGCCTAAATTCGATATTACTTATACTAAACTTGTCGCAACCCTCAATTGCTAGTTTAACCATATTAAATCTATGATTTGCTAAATCATCATCAATTTGCTTATGAGGAGGTTTATATGCCGGAATAAATAAAATTGTATCAAATTTAAAATTCTTTCTTACAAAATTTGCAACGGCAATATGTACATTATGAATAGGATTGAATGTTCCACAGTAAACGCATAATCTCATTTTGAAATCCTTATTTTCTTACAAAAGCATTTTATCAAAATTTGAAGATAAATAAATCCTTACAATGATGGAGTAAAGTTAAATTCGTCTAAGGTTGTTGCTTCTAACTGAATATTTGGAACGGTTTTGGCATCTTTACCTCTGACAAATCCAAACAAACCTAAAGGAAACAAAATTATTGTACCAAGACCAATTGTTGCAACAACTACAGACCAAGTTGAATCTTTACCGATATATTCTTTCGTAAATTCAATTCTGCGAGCAGTACCGTTTGCATCGTAAATTTTACCTCTGGTTATAATAATTTTTCCACCTTGTCCCCAAAAAGCCTTTCGCTGAACATCGTTAATGTATAAAAATCCTTTATCACCTGTTTTAAAGACTTTTACGCCATTAACAATAACGTCTTCATCTACAATAATCGCAACTTTTTCTCCGACAGTTGTATCTGCACTGGATTTAACCTCTGACACTGTAAATTCAACAGGTGTATTTGCCTTAACTTTTACGGTTTTTGCATAACAAGGTAGAATATTAATATTCAAAAATGCCATTAATAAAAATATAACAAAAATCTTTTTCATGTAAATTCCTTTTCGTTTAGAAAATCATACACTAAAAAAGACCATTTTTGAAGAAAAACAGTCTTTTTTTATCATTTTTTTTACTTTTTTTTACTTATTTTTTAATTTTTATGCTTTTACAAGTTCTTTTTGGTTATTTTGTTGTTGAACTTGATTTTGTTGAAGATTTTGCATTTGTTGTTTTGCTAATTTCTCCATTTTCTTTGCTTGTATTTTTTCCTTAATCTTTGTTGCAATCTTCACAACTAATCCTGCAACAACGGCAATACCTAATAAATTAGCAGTTTTTTCATAGTTTTGTTCTGATTTTGTTTTTTTATGAGTTGCCTGTTTTGTATCAACTTCCGTTTTTTTAACATCAGAATATGTATCTAAAGATTTTACATCAACTTGATTTTCTTTCTTTTCAAAATGGATTTCTGCTTTTGACGAAATATCTTCTTTTTCTTTCAAAATTTCGCTGAAATTATCCAATTTTTCAAGTAATGGATTTAATTTTTCATCTAATTCATTACGAACCTGATTTGCTTTATAAGCATCGCCACTTACTTTTGCAACAGCCATACCTTTTTTAGCACGAACTGCTTGACCTAAAATTTCCGGCATATTTAAAGCGTAACTATTTTTATCCTGTAAAGCCCTATAATAATCATTTTCAAAATCGTTATCTACACGTAATTTCCAATTATCCTTACTGTTTTGACCGCCTACATTGTATGTTTTATTAATTCCTAAGAAGTCTGAAAACATGATTTGCAGATTATTTGTTCCTCTGAACAATTCTGTGAATTTTGATGCAACACGACTTTGCTTACTATTAGAAATTTCTTCTTTGTATTTTTGTCTTTCATTTGATGTTGCAGGGTCTGGATTTAAGTAACCAGAAAGATAATCAACATTCCAAGCATCAGAATTTCTTACCCAATCTTTTTGAACCATTTCACTTGCCGGTTCAAAATCATGCGATACAACCAAACTCCAATTTTCTTTTCGTGGTGCGTTTTCTGCACGACTCCAAAGAGTTTGAGTTATCCCCGGTAAATTTTCTTGTTGATGATAAACCCAATCAAATGCCGGAGTTGAAGAACCTAAATCTTCCCAAACTGCTTCATTTTTGTCTACACCAAATTCTTTAAATGTTGGTAAAACAATTTTATTTAACACTTGTTTAAAATTTCCGTCAGGATCAATATCATGCATATAAGAAACATTGTTTGCCCATAATCTATCACGTTGAACTGCACCGTTGTGAGATTTATGAACAGTGTCTTCTTTGTAAATATAAGGGTCAACCAAACCCAAAGCATGGTCTATTCTTACGTTATCATAATTTTTCAAAGAATAAGAAATTTTTTCTTTTAAAAGTTTACCGCTTTCACCCAAAGAACCGTCTTTATTTAAAAGTTTTTTAGGGTCTAAAACCGGAATACCCCAAGTTTGAGGAGAATTATCAACTCCACCAAATGGGCAACCAAGTTTCCAACCTTTTAAAAATGCCCCTTGATTTGACCAAACATCACTTTGATTAAATCCTACAAGCAAGTCGCCAATGTAATTAAAACCAATTTCTTTTCGGTGTTTTGTATTCTCTTTTAATTGTTTGTCTGCGATAAATTGAGTGAAAGAGTTTCTTTCAACTTCTTCACCGTACTTTGCAATTATTTCGTCATAACGAGATTTTGCATTTTTATCGCCTGATTTTAGATTTTGTGGAAGATTTTTGTCTGTTTCGTTCCACTTTTCAAAATCATCAGTACCGTTAACTTTTGTCAAAACCTTAAACAAACCGTCATTTTCAATCCAAGATTTGTTATCCTCTTTAAATTTGTTAAACTCTTTGTTTAATTTTACTGCTGATTTGTCTTTATCTGTTAATTTTGTTTTAAAAGTCGAATATGCCTCTTTCATAGCAATATCATAACTACCAAAGGCTTTGTTAAAATCTGTATAATTATAATTTTTATCTTTTGTTTCTTTATTTTTTGTAGTTAACTTATTGTAAGTTTCATCGCTTAAAATTTTTGCATATTTTGAAGTTTTTAAAGGTTCTAAATCAATAAACATTTCATTTTTAGCAAAAACTTTTGAAATATATGGAGATGGATCTTTTTTGCCAATTGAACCACCAGGTCCTAATTGAACAGAATTAAAACCGTTCATTTGAATAAAATCAACAAACTTATCCGCACCCTTTGAATATGGTGAACCTATTGAGGTATCACGTTTATCTGACGGAAAACTTGAGCCATGAATAATCATACTCATATTTTTCACACCCAAATAATCCAACGCATCTTTTATGGCATGCGTATATTCAGGCTTTTCTTCTTCTTTTAATTTTCGTTCAAACGACACACTACTATTGCGTTTCACACCAATAGGATTTGTTATTGCAGTTATTTTCATACCTGTATTAATGTTCCTAAAAATAAAATTTGCTATTAAACTTCACCAATTACTTCAAAATTGTAATAATTTGTTACTTCTTCCAAAGCAAGTACGGTCAAAGTATTGATATATTGCGATAAAACAATAAATGCCATATGTCTGATTTCAATTGGAACAATCAAAATTATATTATCTAAATCATTTTCTTTTGCAAATTTCAAAAGTTTTAATGCAACTTTTTCAACTTTTGTACCGTCAACTTTTACAATATTATCAGTATCATCAGCATTATCAAAAATTTCAGACATTGTCTTTTCAGACATTTCAATACCCTGAATTGTTCCGTCTAAATCTGCATAACGACTTGTGATATATCTTGCCAACGAAAATCTGATTTTGTCTAACAATGCTTCTTTGCATGCTTCGTCAGAAAAATCATTAATTTTTTCAAATACATAAACAATATCCTTAATTGAAACTCGCTCTCTAATTAAGTTTACAAGAATGTAACGCAATTCTGCAATTGAGATAAAATCAGGAATAATATTATCTACCAAGTACGGATTTTGTTTTGATACAATTTCCACGTATTTATTTACGTCTTCATAATCTAATAATTCTTCTATATATTTAATTGCAACAAATTCAACACCTCTTGCAATAAATTCTGACGGAGTTAGACCTTTTTTCCAAAAATCTTTAGTTTTTTCTTGCGGAATCCAAACAACTTTTTTGCCTGTAATCACATCTGTATCTACATAATAATCTTTCTTTTTGCCTTTATAGTTTATTTCATCTTGGAAATACATCAAATGTTCAGGATAAACAAATGAATTAAACACACTTAAACCTCTTACGTTAATTGCAAATTCGTAAGGGGCAAGCATTTCATCATCTCTAAACACAATTTTTGGAATAATATAACCTAGGTCATCAGCCAATTTTTGTCTTATTTTTACAGTTTCACTCAACAAATCTGTTTCACTATCAGGAGAAACAAATTCTAAAATTTGTTCACTCAAATTAATTGAAAATTTTTCCAATTGCAATGATGAGAACATTACATCTGGAGAAATTGCTCTAATAAGTTTTTGTTGCAAGTTTTCTAACTCTTTTAAACCCGCAGACATTTTATCATTCAAGGTTTTTCTTTGTGGAGTACCTGCATCTTCTTTTTCAAGCATTTCTTTAACTTTGGAAATCTTATTTTTTTGTTCTCTTATTTTTACTTGAATATCTTTGCAAGTTTCGTAAGGTGAAAGTTTTGCTGAAAGCATTTTTTCCATTTGACTTTTGAAAGCAGATATATTTACAACATCTTCAAAAGAGTTTTCTGATTCTGCTTCTTTTACGAAAATACAATTAAATTGAAAACCGTCTTCCGTTTCAACTTCACTCATACTGTATAAATCCCAACCGTCTTCTGCCATTTCATTAAGAAGATTTTCCAAAGGCAATGTGCTATCACTCGGTACAGTTTTTATAACATATTGTAATTTTGAATTTTTATTTAACATTTATTTCACCTTTTAAACTAAGAATACATTGTTTTTTATTTTTGTAAAACCGAATTATTTACCGGTTTTTAATTTTGTAATAACTAAATCAGTTACATCTAGTCCACCAACAAAAATTACACGATAATCAAGAATTGCATCTAATTTTTGGTCAACTAAAACTTGTTTTGCCGCATTTTGAATTTTGTTATATACTTCTTCTTCTTTTTTCAATTTAAAAGTTACATAAGCAGACTGTTTTGCTTCAAATTCTTTTTTAGTTTTTTCTTCAAAATTTTGTTTTTTCAATGGAGTATCCAAAGATTTATACTGCTTTTCTTTGTCTACTAAGAATTGTTGTAATTCAAGTCCTTTATTATCAATTTCTTTTGCTGCTGTTTGAGCGTAAGGAAAATTATCTTGAATTTTTTTATAATCAATAAACCCAACACCCTCTGCAAATGCTTGTGCATTAACAGATACCAATGCTGAAATAACTACTGCTAATACTGTTTGTTTTAAGTTTTTCATTTTGCCTCCTATATAGCCTTTTATTATTAGTACATCATCATGTCGCCAACACCAAAAGTGAAGTAACCACTTTTGTTTGTTGCACCACCAGGATTTGTAAGTGGAATACCATAGTCGATTGATAATGGTCCAAGTCCCGGAATATAAATTTTCAAACCAACACCGGCAGTAATTGCTTGCCCAGGTCGTTCGTATAAGTAATTTGTAACAGCACCGGTACCCTTATCAGCACCGAATACTTTACCCGCATCTACAAAGAATGCAAGTTTCAAATTATCAAAGAATGGAACTTTTTTAATTCTATCCAAGAACAAGAATGGAGTGTTCAATTCAGCAGAACCCATTACGTATCCTGTACCCGTACCAACTGTACCCATTTTGTAACCTCTGATAGTGTAAGGTCCGCCTAAACGATACTGCATAACTTCAGGAGTATTATCCATACCATGAACAATTCCACCTGCTTTGGCAGTCAAAGAGAATGAAGATTTACTCATTACAGGGAAGTATTTTTTAATCGAACCTGATAACTTACCATGAGTCTTACTCAAACCGTCAAGTGCAACGTTTTCAGAAAATTTTGCCCTTGCAATTACACCATTTCTTGGATTAACAGAAGAATCTCTTGAATCGTAAACAAGTCCCGGGGCTATTTCAATAAAGAATCCGCCCTCTAACTGATCATCACGAAATCTTCCGAATAAATCTCTGTCAATAGTACCGAATTTACGATTTGCCAATCGATATAAACCGTTAAAATCACCCTCTGAAACTTTTATGTGTTCAACACCCAAATTGAAAGTTGAAGACAATTTTGGATTATCTTTAAACTTATGCGATACTGTCGCTTCTGCACCAAATCTCATTTCCATTGCAAGTGGCACTTGATATGAACCAAAATCTCTGAAGAATAACTTTGCAGATAAAGAATTGTCTGCATTCAAAAAATACGGTTCAAAGAAGTTAATTTCAGCCTGCAAGTTTGCTCTATTCAAAACAGAAGCATCACTCATAATAACACCCGAACCGGCTAAGAAATTAGCACCTAATCTTTGATTACGCCCTAAGAAGTTATTATCCGCAATACCGGCAGAACCAAAGAAACCTGTTGAAGAATCAAGACCCGCACCGATAGAAAGTGTTGCCGAACGTTGCTCCTTAACTTCGATTGTAACATCATAAGTTTCAGGGTTATCTACAGACGGTTCAATATCACGATTTACATCTTTAAACGCTTGAGTAGCATACAATCTTACCAAGTCCGCCTTGATAAGATTTTCATTGTAAACCATACCTGATTCGCTCAAAATATTTCTTTCAATTACATAATCTTTTGTTTTTTCGTTTCCGGTAATTGAAATTTTATTAATTCGTCCCTCTGAAACCTTTAAATTTACAACACCGTCAGGGTCGTCATAAAATTCACTAACCCTTGCTAAAATATACCCTTTACTTGCATAACAATTTTGAATATTTTCTATCGCTTCGTTGATTTGAATAACATTTTGAGGATTTCCTCTTAGGGGTAATAAATAGGATAAAATTTCTTCTGTAGAAACGACAGTGTTACCCTCGATTGTAAAATCAGTAACAGGAATATTTTCTTCAACAAAAATCTTCAATGTAATTGAATGGTCAGGGTTTTCAATTGGAATTGCTTTCAATTTTTCAGAGAAAAAGCCCATTTGATAAATTCTTTTTAAGTCAGTTTGCAAAAAATCACGATTATAAACATCACCGGAATGCAACTGCATTTTTTCAAGAATATATTCAGGTTTAATGACGTTTGAACCTGAAATTTCAATGTCTTTAATATATTGCTTCATATCATCTTCATTAACCTTTAAAGGTTGCTGAGATTTAATTTCAGGAGTTTTTTGAACTTGCGAATCTTCAATTGCAAAAACGTTTGTCGCTCCCGCCACAAAAACACACAATATTAGCAATAGTTGGTATATATATCTAAGTGAGTTCAAAACTCAAATCCTAATCTTTATTCAACTTCGTCTGATTATTTTTCGCTATTTATTTCAAACGAATTATCCTTTTATCCTATAAAAATATTATACCCCAAATATTACATTTAAGCCAATATTTTTTGAATTTTAACACATTGTTACAAATGAAACAATTCAACAAAATCAAGGATTTTCACAAGATGTTTACAAAAAGAATTTTTCAAGAATTTGAGGTAGAATTATTCTATGAAAAAACTTATTATATTTTTTGGCTATATTACACTGATAATCATTGCTTTAAGCATGCTTTTTCCATTTTTTGCAATGGTAAATTTGGCTCTAACACCTGAAAACGATATTTTCAAAAATGTTGGTGTATTATTCCAAACACATTTAACTTTAGAAAATTTCATACATATTTTTAAAGAACTTCCTATCACCCGATATTTTTTAAACAGTATGATTGTTGCACTTTTAACAACAATCGGACAGGTTTTAATTTCTGCTTTTGCAGGATATTCTTTTGCAAGGTTAAACTTTAAACACAAAGAATTTTGGTTTTTGGTTGTTTTAATCACAATGATGGTACCGCCTCAAGTAAATATTATTCCTCTTTTCTTTGTTATGAGAGAATTACACCTTGTTGATACATACACAGCACTTATTCTTCCTGGCTTATTTGGTGGATTTGGCGTATTTTTAATGCGTCAATTTTATTTATCTTTACCCAAAGACCTTGAAGAAGCCGCAAAAATGGACGGGTGCAACTTGTTTGAAACATTTTTCAAAATTGCATTACCAATTTCAATTCCGGCAATCGCAACCCTTACAATTTTTACTTTTGTAACCACATGGAACAGTTTTATGTGGCCATTAATCATCACAAACTCTGAAGCAATGAGAACATTACCTGTCGGACTGGCTATATTCAAAGGAAGTTTTAGAGAGATTACAATGTGGGGCGATTTACTTGCCTGTTCTGTAGTTTGTACGATACCTGTTATTATAATTTTCTTGCTTGGCAAAAAATACTTCTTATCCGATTTACTATCAGGGGCAGTTAAAGAGTAACCCAATAATTAGACACTTGGGCAATTCTATGAATTTTAAAAAAATTGTAATATCTAAATATGCAAAATACAGTTACCCAAATTGCTAATGACACATTTCTTGCAATGTTTACACACGATTTAAAAAATCCGGTAAATTCAGGCATTTTTGCACTTGAAATGTTGTTAAAGGGCACTAATAATAACCTTAACGATTTCCAAAAAGAAATTTTAACAGATGTTTTAAATGCTTCAAAATACATGAAAAACCTTATCGACAATGCCCTTTGTAAATTCAAAGCCGAAAACGGCGAATTAAAATTAAACAAACAAAATTATTCAATAAAAAATTTAATCGAACAATGTATTGCAGACACCAGATATATATTGAATGATAAAAATCAAACTTTGAATTTTTATTCACCAAAAAATGACATTATTGCAAGTTTTGATATTGTAGAAATTAAAAGAGTGATAAACAATTTAATTTCAAATGCGAGCAAATATTCCCCTAAAAATACCGAAATCAATATCATTTTAAAGAAAATTCACCATAAGATTTACTTTGAAATTCAAGACCACGGCTGTGGAATAAAACTTCAAGAACTTGATAAGGCTTTTGAAAAATATATGCGACTTGCAAACGACCAAAAATCAGCAGGCACCGGACTTGGTCTATATATTACAAAACTAATTATCGATGCACACTGTGGAGATATAAAAATCGATAGCAAGTTACAAAAAGGTACAAAAATTTCTTTCACTATTCCTGAATAATCTACAACTAAAGTTATAAAAATTTCATCTTTTTTTATAATTCAAATTTTCACTCAATTTGATAAAATATCTATGAAAGAGGTGAAAATATGACTACTCAAAACGAAAACAAATATGTAATTGGAATTAAATCAAAAGATTTAAACTTCAAATCGCTTGCTAATTTAGCAATCTTAATGGACAAAATGGACTTGAATACAAAACCTGTAGCCCTTGATTTGAAAGAAGTTGAAAGCGTTACAGAAGACTTTTTCACTTTTATCAAAAATTTTTCAGAAACAACAAAATTGACACTTTTAAATATTCCGTCAGAATTATTTGCACTTTTGAACTTAAAACGATATGATAAAAATGTCAGAATGTTTAACAATAACTTGGACTTCATTGAAGACAAACACGAACTTGTTAACAGAAGATTTCACATCGTAAAATAAAAGAAAGTCAAAATGGGTAAATTATTTCAAAAAGCCGTATATTTACTTCTTGCATTGCAAGAGAAATTTGCAAGAAAAAGACACGCCAAAAACTTAACCAGTTTTACAAATTCTACCTCTAAAACGGTTATGAACAATGGCTGTTCGCTTAATTTGACAGTAAAAACAGAAGAAAACAAGGCAAAACTTGAAAGTAATGTAAAAGCCATTTTGAAAAATTTCAATAATATGCCGGAAAAAATGTTGCTTTATATTGAAAGAAACGGAACTCCTGTTATTCGACACCCAAAAGCAAGCAAAATACTTGATATTGTTAGAGAAGAACAAGGCTACGTCAGAGAATTACGAGGACTAAAAGCCTTTTTGCTAAACCTACTTCTTTACAAAAAAATTGGGTTTAAAACAACTCCCATCTTTCTTTTAGACGAAGGACAATTAGACCAATATGCAATGATTCACCAATTTTACAAATGGTACGCAATGAAAATTGATATGCCCGGGTTTGATTCTAGGGCTCAAGATAATTTCAGAAAATTTGTTGACGAAAAAAGTTACTTGAACTTAAATAACCTAAATGTCGACGACATCATCGCTCTAAAAGAAGCAATCGCAAGAGATGTAGATGCGATTAATTTCGTTGAAGACATAGCAAAACAAAACGAAGGAAGCCAAAAAGCAATGAAAAAACTTACCGACGGCGGGGCTTCAGTTTAAAATCATTCAACCTTAATTTTTACATATAAAACCGTTTTACATCTTTTACATGATGTAAAATTTTGCTGAAAATGTATAATAAAATATGGGTAAACCCTCATCACTTCCTCTTTAAATACGACTTAAAATCGGTATTGATTGAAGAAAGGGGGTGAGAAAATGAACATTAGTATACAAACAAAAGCACTAGTAATTATCTTAATGATAATACTAGCACTTAAACTAATTCATTAGGGTTTTTAAAGGACAGGGGGCAACCTGTCCGCCCTATATTTTTTATTATAACACATTTTAAAACTTTTTCAACCTACTTCAAAAGTTTAATGTCCATTAAAATTTTTGAAGTATCTTTGATTAAGCCGATACTCCATTTTAAGATTAATCCGCCACCAACAAAGCCCATAACAGGATCTAGGAAGTAAAATCCGAAATATTTACCGGCAAGAAGTGCGACTATTGCAAAAACTGAAGTTAAAGCATCTGTCAAAATGTGTAAATATGCGGCTTTGAAATTATAATCTTCATGCTCGTGCTTATTACCAAATTCCATAATAAATACGCAAACGAAGTTTACTAAAAGTCCGATTATGGCAACTAAAATTGCTTCGTTAAACGAAATACTCAACGGGTGAAATAACCTATCAGCAGATTCATAGATTATCCAAAACGCAGTAAATAGCAAGAATAATGAACTTGTGTAACCCGCAAATGCCGATATTTTTTCTGATACGACATCACAATTTTTACAATCTTGAATTTTTCTAATAAAGAAATAAGCCAAGAATGTTATTGTAAGGGCAAGAGCATGCGTTCCCATGTGAAAACCGTCTGCCAACAGAGCCATTGAATGACTTATATAACCAAAAAAGATTTCAGCAACCATTGTAACAACAGTCAAAACGATTACAACAAAGGTTTTATGTTCGTTATCGCTATTAATATCGTGATGATGATGCCCACAGTGTTCTGAATGACAATCGTGTTCGTGTTCCATATTTATTACCTCAACTGATGTAAATGACCAATAATATCTTCAATTGTTTTGTGTCGCTCTTGTTCTGATGCCTCATCAAGACAATGCTCAAGGTGTTTTGCTGCCATTATTTCCCAAACTCCTTTTAGAGCGGAAGATACCGAACGTAATTGATTTAGAATTTCCATACATTCTCTATCTTCAACAATCATATTTTTAATTCCCTTAACTTGCCCCTCAATACGATTAAGTCTTTTGACAAGTTTTTCTGTTTCTTCTTTAGTTCTGCAATCTGACATAAATTTTCTCCTGTAGGCATACCCCCTACCCCTATATTATTACTCTTATAAAAAGTTTTGTCAAGATATGAATTTGGACAAAGAAAATTATATTTTCTTAACCTTAGTAAAAATTGTATCGGCTTAAAAGCAAATTCCATTGGGGTTTTTAAAAGATTTTGAAAAATATACAAAAATAAACCGCTAAACAAATTTTAATAACAAAACAATTGCCCCTTTTAAATTACCATTAGTCAATGATTATTACCAAAAAGCAATAGATAATTTTAGTATGACTTACATTGAAGATTTGGCGAAATACATCAAGGAACGAAGAATAAAATCCAATTATTCTTTAAACAAATTTTGCTTTGATGCTGAAATTGAACCAGCCTCTTTGTCTAGATATGAATCAGGACAAAGAAAAATTTCATTTGAAGCATTAATAAAAATCGCATCAGTTTATAACCAAACTCCGTCGGAGTTTTTAAAAGATTTTGAAGATTATGCTAAGGCAAATTCTTAATTTTACGGTACAAAACAAAAACTTTTTAATGTTCATAACCGCAGTTGTTTACATACTGGGGATTTTTGCATATTTTACAAATCTTTCTATTTTACTCTGCGTCATTCTTTCTATTCTTGGCATAATCGGTATTTTTAAGAATTTTATTTCGCCAAAACTGATTCTTTTTTGGATTTTTGTGTTTTACTTTGCTTTTTTAAACTGCTCTTTGCGTATCAAGAACAGCGATGACTTAATAAACCTTGCTCCGCAACAATGCACTCTTGAAGGGCAAATAGTTTCAATTCCAAATAGTAATTTTGCAGACAGAACAAAATTTTTCTTTCAAACAGACAAGGGAAAAACCCTTATTACTGTTAACTCTCAAGACGAAGATTTTTCAAATTTAAAAATTGGAAATTATTACAAAATAAAAGGAAAACTAAGAACTCCATTTGAAGCGGTTAATCCGTCGCAATTTGATTATGGAAAATATTTGAAAAATTACGGAGCATTCACAGTATTTTATGCTCAAAAATCTGATGTTATTACAATACCAAAAGACTTGAGCATAAAATGGAAATTCTTACAAGTATTAAATGATACAAGAAACAGAATTTTAGAAACACACAAGCACTACTTAAAAAGTCCTAACCTTGAAATTCTTGGAGGTATTGTCTTTGGCGATGACGCAGTCGCACCACCTGATTATATTAAAGTATCATTTATAAATTCCGGCTTATTACATATTTTAGCCGCAAGTGGTATGAACGTAGCGTTTATTTACGGTTTTTGGTTCTTCTTCCTAAATAAACTTTTTAAAATACCTTTCAAAATAACAGTTGGAAGCGGAATGGTTGTAATTCTTTTATATGCACTAATGACCGGATTGGGGGCATCTGTTATTAGAGCAACCATTATGATATTATTCATTCTTGCAGGTAAATTAATTGATAGAGATACCCATTCAATCGCACTTTTGTCGCTTGTTGCAATGATTATGTTGATTTATAACCCCGCATATATAAACGATGTAGGCTTTCAATTATCATTTTTAGTAACTTTTGGACTATTTGTGTCTTCAAACCTTTTGCAACACAAAGGAAATAAAGTTATTGGTTTCATAAAAGATTCCGCACTTGTTCCATTGATTGCACAAATTTGGGTTGCACCGCTACAAATGTATTATTTCAATACTTTTAGCCTTTATTCCATTTTCGCAAACATTTTTACCGCAATGATTTTACCATTCATTTCTTTTGGAGGGTTTATCAGTGCAATTATTTCGATTATTCAACCTATTTCAGATTTTATTTGTAAATATTTTGATTTAATTTTAACACCATTTTTGAATTTATTAGTAAAAATTTCGACTTTCTTTGCACAACTCCCAAACTCACTAATAACAACCACTCACCCAAGCGTAATTCAAATTCTGATTTACTACTCAATAGTACTTTTAATAACTTTATTATTCAAACAATTTTCTAAAAAAGTTTTATATCTTGCACTGGGAATGACAGTAGTATTATTAATTTCTACGATTTCATTTCCAAACAAAAATTTAGAAATCACAGCATTTGCTGTACAAAATGCTGATTCCTTTTTGATAAAAACACCTAAAGGTAAATATTTTATTGTTGACACTGCAAAATCAGGTTACAAAGGAGGAAAATCGCAGGCTGAAATTATAATTTTAAAATACTTAAAAGACAAAGGAATCAAAAACCTCGAAGGTATGATTTTGACACACTTTGACAACGACCACTCAGGCGGTGCTGTTGATTTATATAGCAATCTGAAAATCAAAAATACTTATGTAAATTCATTCCAAGATAAATCTTACACTTCAGCAAAAATCTACAAAACAATCAAACCTCTGACAATTGCTAAAAACAAGGAAATTATTTACACAGAACCAAATTTAAAAATTGAAACTTTTTGCACTTTTGTCAAAAACAATGACAACGAAAGTTCAATAATAACAAGCATTACATACAAAAATTATTCATTTTTATTTATGGGAGATGCAGGTATAATCGCCTACGAAAAACTTAAAAAAGATTTGCCCAAAAACATTACAGTCCTAAAACTTGGACATCATGGTGCAAAAAACGTTATAAACAAAGAAATGCTTGCAGAATTAAACCCTCAATACATTCTCATTTCGTCTGCACAAAACGACAAAAATCACCCGCATATTTTAACCCTAAATACTCTTAGAAAATCTAACGTTTTAAGAACAGACCTCAATAACTCAATCAAATTTTCTTTTGGCAAAAATCAGTTAAAAATTTACACCTTCAATAAGGATTTAAAGTCCTACACAAGATTGTAAAAATAACACTATAACCCTTATAAATAGTGGGTTTTACACTATTAAGTTTTGTAAATTTTTACATTCATGTCCCCTCTCATGAGATTGAGAAAGTCATGAAAAAGAGTTATAATGTTAGTAGAGCGAAGCAAGAAAAAGATATACATTAGCCCACTAAAAAACGCTCTAGAGTGTTATTCCCCATGCATTTAAGAAAATAGCACCACTCTTCAAAAAAAAGGTATTCAGGTTCAATAAAAGCATCAAAGAGTTTTCCTTAGAAACCCTTTAGTTGCTGTGTCTTAATGGTGAAATTATGAGTACCGAAATTTTAAATCTTAACCCCCGAAAAATGATTGTCGCGACAATCAACTTAACGATGAGTGCAAGTTTGATTTTGCTGGTTGGAAGTCTTATTAAGAGCCCGCCGATTATTGCAAAAGAATTAAGAATTGCACAAGGTAGCATTGTATCACCATTACTTGAGGGTAATAAAACAAGAGAAGATATTAAAAACATTTCCGCAGAAGAGTTAGAGAACAATTTTAATCAACAAATTCGAAACAAATATAAAAATAGCCTTATTTATGACGTAGCACCCGGAATTAAGCATATAAAATTAACAAGAACATACCAAGGTCGACCTGTAAGAATAAATGTAGTAGAAGTTAACAAAAAATTAAATTCAAATATAGACATCACCCCTCAATTATCGTCTTCAAGATTAGCAACAAAATCAACAATAACAACAATTGCAAAGAAAAATCGTTCAATAGTTGCCATTAACGGTACCTATTTTAAACCTCAAACAGGTGTTCCTCTTGGAACTTTAATGATTAATAAGAAATTATACACAGGACCTATTTACAATCGTGTTGCAATGGGTATTTTTGACGACGGTTTTGATATGGCAAGAGTTGAATTAAACGCAACATTAAAAACTTCAAAAGGTGATGTAAAAATTGACAATTTCAACCAACCCAGAATGCTTTCAACATACGTTATTGCATATTCTTCGGAATGGGGACACTTTGCACCGCCTTGTCCAAAATACGGTATTCAAATGGCTGTTGAAAACGGTAAAATAACATCAATTTCAAAAGATGCATTACCAATTCCACAAAACGGATATGTAATTGTTGGTCCAAAAGACAGATTAGAAAAGACATTTAAATCAAGACACGCAAATGTTGATATAAAAACAATTCCTGATTGGAAAAATGTAAACCACATCATCAGCGGTGGGCCATACTTAGTTAAAAACGGTGAAGTATTCATTGATATGACAGAACAAAAACTTGGTGCAATCGGTGGAAGAAATCCAAGAACTGCAATTGGTTATACAGAAGACGGCAACTTAATTATGGTAGCAGTTGACGGTCGTGAAGGGGCTTCAATCGGTATGACATTAAGAGAACTTGCCGGATTTTTACAATCAATCGGTTGCGTAAATGCTATGAACCTTGACGGTGGCGGTTCTACAGTAATGTATGTAAATGGTAAAGTCGTTAATATGCCAAAAGTAAAAGGCGGTATCGCATTATCAAACGCATTAACAATAGATTTAAAATCATAATCATCAGATAACATATCTTCTTTATTTGCAGGGCGGGATTTCCCAAGAGTTTCGCCCTTTTTCTTTACTACTTTTTGGTAATATTTTAATTTAAAAATTATACATTAAAGATTAATAGAAAAAACTCACATTCACCCTTAACATACAATTGGGGGCGGTTTTATGCAACAAAAAATTATTTCGACTATACTTTTTCTCTTTTTAACAACAAATTGTGCTTTTGCAGAAAGCAAAACATCAAAAACACTAAGCAGAATTGAAAACAACTTATTTGGTATTGAATACACTGATAACAACGATACAGAAAGACTTTCACGTATTGAAGAACAAGTTTATGGACAAACAAAAGACGGTAGTGTAAAATTACGTCTTGAAAACTTATCAAAAGACATTGCTACAAATCAAATGGGACAAGAAATTGAACCAAAAGAAGATACTTTTGCCGATGAAGATAATTATTATTCACAAAAAACTCTTGCTCAATCAAATCAAGACGAATATTACGAACCTGACAATCCAAAAATTGAATATCCGGCAGTAAATGAACTTGAAGAACAAATTTTCGGTAAAACTTACAAGGATTTAGATATTAACACAAGAATTTCTAAATTGGAAAAAGAAACCTTTAGAAAAACTTACAATGATGCTCTTTCAGATAGAGTTGAACGTTTAAAAAACAAAACAGGTACTAAAAACAATTCTATTTCCACTCCTCAAGACTATATTCCGCAAGAAAATTACTATTCGCAAGAGGACAACTACTTTTCACCGCAAACAGTCGCTCAAGATTTTGATAATAACACTTTTAAAACACAAAAAACTCCACAAAATAACGAACTTACAGACAAAAGTTTAAACTCAAAACTTAAAAAATTAGAAAAAACTGTTTTCAAACAAAGTTTTTCAAACGAAAATACTGATGCCCGTTTGAGTAGACTTGAAGGTGCAATTTTCAATACAAACTTCTCATCTGATTCTAATTCAACAAGGTTGGGCAGAATTTCGAGTGCGGTTGAAGCACAAAAAACTGCTAAAAAATATGACTCAAACGGTTTACAGCAAAAAATGGCGACCGCAATGCAGATAGGTATGTTTGTTTTAATGGTAGTTGCAATGATATTGTAATCTTAATCAAATTTACAATTCAATTCTCACACTACATTCTAATAAAATCAACTGTTTAGCCTATTCGATTAACCCAAAAAGGTTATATAATGTAAACAAGTTGATTTTTGACATAAAATCCTTAGAATTGTATATGGGAGAATATTATGATTAAAAAATTACTAATATCGTTGATAATAACTTTAGCAGTATCAAACTGTGTATATGCCGCAGAATACCACCAAACTTTAACTCCAGAGGTTAGAAAGGGTATTCAAGACTATAAATCCGGCAATTATGTCGGTTGTATTCAAGCAATGTACCCTTATTTAACAAAATCTGATTTGAATGCAAAAAACCAACTTGCAGTGTACTATTTGGGTATGGCATTGTCAAAAACCGGCGATAAAGAAAGAGCAAAAAAATACTACAATATAGCAAAAATTCTTAATCCAAACAACACTATTGGACAATATTCACAAAAAGGTCTTGTTTGCATTGATGATCCTGCCAATTGCTACCTTAACGTAAAAGAAGTCAGCACGAATACAAAATCTGTTTATGAATCTGATTTGGACAAATTTATCAATGCACCTTACGGCAACGGCTTGTCTTCAGATTTGAACAAAGAAATTGAACGTAAAAAAATTGAACGTTTGAGAAAAGAAATCAACTCAGACCAAGAATTAAACAAATACGAATTCAAAAATTTCAGAGATTTTTCAAATAAAAAAGGACAAATCTTTTTGAAAAAAGACGAAGGAATTAAAATTGCATCTAGCGAAAATCCAACAGATGCAGAAATTGTTAATGCAATAAAAGTTTTAAACGCAGCAGGTTTAAGCAACATTGCAAACCAAGCACAAACAACACAAGACAAAAAAAATAATCAGGAAACTATTCAAATGCAAGAACCTATTGCTCAAAACGAAGTAAAAAGCGAATATAAACCTGATATTACAAGAGAAGAATACCAAAAACAAATCCAAAGAGAAATGATGGAAGCACAAATGGCAGCAATGAGCCAACCCAATATCGATGCTCTTTTTGGAGAAAAAAATAATAACAATAACAACAACATGATGAATTCAAATATGATGAATATGTTACCTTTTATGATGGCTCAACAAACCCAAAACGGTAATACAAACGGACAACAACCAATGATTTCACCAGATATGATGCAAGCAATGATGTTCAACTCTATGATGCCAAACTTCAATTTTGGACTAGGTAACGGAAACTAATATAAAGGAAAGATATGAAAATTCAAACTAGCAGATTTGGAGAAATTGAGGGCGAAGAAAAGGCTATCTTCAATTTCACAATGCCAATTTTGGGTTATAACGATGAAAAAGAATTTATTCTTATAGAATCAAAAGAAGCGTCTTTGTTTAAATGGCTTCAATCAACAAAAACACCCGATTTAGCATTTTTAACAACTTCACCAAGTTTTTTTGGAATAGATTACGTTTTTGAATTACCAGATGAGGCTGAAAGTGCTTTAGAAGTTAAATCCGCAGAAGATTTAATGGTTTTAAATATTGCAAAAGTTCCAAACAACAACCCAAGAGGAACGACTGTAAACCTTTTAGCACCAATCGTTTTCAATGTTAATAACAACAAAGCCGGACAAGTTATTTTATCAGGCTCAGGATTAGACGTAACTTATCCGTTATTTCAAAATCAACCGACAAAAAATGATGATGAAGCAAAAGAAGGAGAAAATCTCTAATGCTCATATTATCAAGAAAAAACGGTCAAAAAATAATAATTAATGACGAAATTGTAATTACAATTTTAGATGCAAAAAACGACAACTGCAAAATCGCAATTGACGCACCTAAAGATGTAAAAATTTATCGTGAAGAAGTTTATGAACAAATTCAAGATGCAAATAAACAGTCAGAAAGCGTTTCAATAGAAGCATTAGGAGATTTGTCAAACTTAATACCACCTAAAAATGTAACTCAAAAGAAAGTTATAGTTAAGAAAAAGCAACAATAATGGATTACAAAGAAGCAAAAGAGTGCTTAGTTAACCTAGAATTGGATAAGTGCGAAGATTTTTTCAAAGAAAATAATTACCAATTAGAATATGGATATTGCGAACTTTTGCGTGGTAATGTTAACGAAGCAAGAAAAATATTTACACCAATCAGAGATTTAGATTTACGTGCAGATTGGGCTTATTTATTGATTCAGTTTATGAATAACTATATTCAATTTTTACCGTCATATTTGCAAGTTAGAAACTTTTTAGAAATAGATATAGGCTTACTTTTAAAAGCAGGACTTTCTGAAGCAGTTGAAAATGTTATTAATGCGTGCGATATTTTTTACAAAATAAACCAAGAGAGTTACAAATTCATAGCAAGAGTAATGTTCAATTATAACTATCCGACAGTTGCCAAAATTTTCTTAAAAAAGGGAGTTGAAAGAAGTTACAACGACCCCGAATTACACTTTTTATACGGAAATTACCACTTGCTATACAAAAATGAACTCCTTGCACGACACGAATTTGAAACATGTCTGGAAGTTTTACCGGATTATTTTCCCGCAAAAATGATGCTTGAAAAACTTGATAAAAAATTTTAAAAACGTTTTAACATATTATCTAAAAATCGTTTGATTTCTATCAGCACCTACACTTACAATAGAAACAGGTATTTCAGTTAATTCTTCCATTCTTTTAATATATTTTTTACAATTTTCAGGAAGTTCTTCAAAAATTTTTATACCGCTAATATCTTCCTTCCAACCTTTATGTGTTTCATAAACCGGCTCTAAATATTTGTGAATAAATACGTCTGTCGGATATTCATTATAAATTTTTCCATTACGTTTATCTTTGTATGCGGTACAAATTTTAATTTCGTCAAAATCATCAAAAACATCAATTTTAGTTAAAGCCATTGATGTTAAACCACTTACAAGTCCTGCATAACGTGCCACCACAGCATCAAACCAACCACAACGACGCGGACGTCCAGTTGTTGTACCAAACTCATGTCCAATTTCTCTAATTTTATCACCTGTTTTGTCCATTAATTCAGTAACAAATGGACCTTCGCCAACTCTTGTAACATAAGCCTTTGAAACACCTACAACTTCTTCAATCATTACTGGTCCATATCCACTTCCAGTAGCCGCACCGCCGGCAATTGGATTTGAACTTGTAACAAATGGGTATGTTCCGTAATCAATGTCCAACATAACGCCCTGAGCACCCTCAAAAAGAATCGTTTTTTGTCTATTTTCTCTTAAAATCGTTTGCCAATTTTCGCAGTAATAGGGTTCAAAGATTTTTCGGTATTTTTCGCATAAATCTAAAAGTTCTTTTTGAGAATACTCTTTCAAACCATATACTTCTTTTAAAATCTTATTTTTTAAAGGTAAAATTATTTCAATTTTCTCTAAAAGAGTATCTTTATCAAACAAATCCCCTATTTTCAACGCACATCTTGCAATTTTATCAGAATAAGTCTGACCGATACCTTTTCTTGTTGAACCGATTTTTCCTTTTTTAACGGTGTCCTCTGCCCAACCGTCAACCGCGGTATGCCAAGGCATTGTAATTGTTGCAAGTGGACTTAATTTTAAATTTGATAAATTTACTCCACGAGAAATTAATTCAGCAGTTTCTTTTTCAAAAATTTCAGGCAAAACAACTGTTCCTGCACCGATAAAGCAAGTTTTATTACCATATAAAATTCCAGACGGCACTAAATGCAGTTTATAGGTTTCACCTTTGTAAACCACAGTATGACCTGCATTACAACCACCTTGATACCTTATAATCATATCGGCTTTTTCTGCCAATAAATCTGTAATTTTGGCTTTTCCCTCATCGCCCCATTGAGCACCAACGACAACAGTGTTTTTCATTTTTATCTTCTTTCTTTGTTATTTATCAGTATTAAAACCTATTGGTTTAGTTTTTCTAGGAGTTTCAACTAAATTATTCAAAACAGTTATTATATCTTGAATTGTCCTATCTGTTTTCTTCATTTTGTTATCTGTATTTTCAATATGTAGCATCAACATCTTACGTAAATCTTCTATTTCTTTTGTTTTTTCAGTTTGCTCTAATACATATTTTCTAAGTTGTTCAAAAACTCTTATTATTTGAATACTTGTTTTTATTGCTAAATCAGAATGCAAAACATTTGATAACATTAAGATTCCATGCTCATTAAAAGCATAAGGTAAATATTTTCTACCACCTCTTTGTTTTGAGGTGCCAAATTGGCACCTCAAAACTTGCCATTCTTCTTCAGTTAATTTAAACATGAAATCTTCAGGAAAACGCTCTATATTACGTTTTACGGCTCTATTAAGATTCTTTGTTTCAACACCATACAATTTTGCCAAATCACTATCTAGCATTACTTTTTGATTTCTTATTTCGTAAATTAAATTTTTAACTTCCAACAGATTGTTATCTTGCATTTTTTGTATCCTTTAATTTTTCAATTAATTTTGGCAAAATTTCAAATACATCTCCAACAATTCCGACATCTGCGATTTTAAAAATTGGTGCATTTTTATCTTTATTTATTGCAATAATTTTTTCTGAACCGCTCATACCAACCGTATGCTGAATTGCACCCGAAATTCCGCATGCAATATAAATTTTTGGAACAACTGTTTTACCCGTTTGACCAACTTGAATACAACTTTGTGCAAGTTTCATATCAACAGCCCCACGAGAAGCACCAACAGAGCCACCTAAAACTTCTGCTAAACGTTCTAATAGTTCAAAACCCTGTTTTGATTTCATTCCTTTTCCACCGGCAACAATAATTTCTGCTTCGTCAATCCTAACGTCTGAATTTAATTCATTTTGAATAAATTCAACTAATTTAACCCTATTTTCAACTTTTGATAAATCAAATTGAATATCTATAAATTGAGTATCCTTACATATTTCAAACTCTGATTTTCTCAAAACTTTTGGTCGTACTGTTGCCATTTGAGGATAATTTTTGCACAAAATCGTAGCCATTAAATTTCCACCGAAAGTCGGACGCGTAGAGGCTAACTTACCATCTTCATTTATATCCAGTTTTGTACAATCAGCCGTTAAACCTGTATTCAGACTAGAAGAAATTACAGGTGCTAAATCTCTACCTTGAGTTGTCGCACCAATTAAAACAATCTCCGGTTCAATATCTTTAATTAAACTTATTGCTATATTTGAGTAATAATCAGTCGAATAATTTTTTAATTCAGGCGAATTTGCAATATAAACTTTATCAAAACCATTTTTGCTTAAAATAATTTTATTTTCTTCTAAATTAGTTCCGTCTGTAAACAAAAATGCTGAAATTTCACAATTATTTAACTTTTTTGACAATTCTTGAGCCGAATTTGCTAATTCCAAAACTACATTTTGCAAAATTCCGTTTCTGTCCGTTTGTGCATAAATCAAAATACCCTTAGCCATTTAGCACCTCAAGAATTTTTTCAACTGCAACATCTGTTGTAATGTTTTCAAAAATTTCTCCGCTTTGTTTCTGTTCCGGACGAAATGCTTTACTAACACAAGTTGGAGAACCTTTTATTCCAACATTTTCAGGTTGCAATCCAATATTATCAATAGAATAATAAGGAATTTCAACATTTTGAGCAACTTTAAAACCCTCTATTAAAGGTCGTCTTGGTTCATAATCGCATTTAAGCATACACAAAACGGCAGGAAGTTTAACCTCTAAAATTTCTACACCGTCTTCAACTTCTTTTTTTACAGTTGCAAAACCATTTTCAATTTTTAAAATTTCTTTAACATAAGTAACAAGAGAAAATCCTAAATTTACAGAAATTGCAGGTCCTGTTTGAGCAGTATCACCATCTGTCGCAAATTGACCACAAATAACCAAATCAACATTTTCTACTTTTTGTCTAATAGCAGAAGCGAGAGTTCTTGCAGTTGCAACAGTATCTGCACCTGCAAACTTTTTATCAGTAACAACAAATCCCTCATCAACACCTAATGCAATTGATTTTCTGATAATTTCTTCAGATTGAGGAACACCCATTGTTAGAGCAGTAATTTTTGCGGAAAAATCTCTATCTTTAAGTCTTAAAGCCGTTTCTAAAGCATAAACATCAAACGGATTGATAATACTTTCCAACCCTTCACGTCGGATAGTATTATTTTCAGTCCATTTTATATCTGCAGTATCCGGAACTTGTTTAACACATACCGCAATATTCATAACTATTATTTTTTAGATTGTTTCATTTGTACGTCTAATGCCGCATTGTGAGCCAACATATAAACTGAACAAATTTTGTAGTTTTTTAAGTACCATGCACAAGAGTCTTGTGAACAAACTTTTTCAAAATCAGCACCTGCTGACATTAATGGGCAAAACGGAATATTTTTATCTGCCATAATCTTACAAACCTTTCTTTAACAAGTTGCAGTTTTCATCTCTCTTACGTTCTTGATCTTTATAAATTCTTGTTCTGTTAATAACTTCATCAAAATCGATTTTGTGAGCATCGAAATCAGGTCCGTCAACACAAGCAAATTTAACTTCGCCACCAACAGTAATACGGCAAGCACCACACATACCAGTACCATCAACCATAATAGGGTTCATACTTGCTTCTGTGTAAATACCTTTATCACGAGTTAAGTTTGCAACTGCTCTCATCATAGGCATTGGACCAACTGCGATTGCATAATCAACTTTTTCTTGACCCATTATGCGTTCAAGCACTTGTGTTACAAAACCTTTTTCGCCTAATGTACCGTCGTCTGTTGTAATAAACAATTCTGTGCAAGCATCTTTCATTTTATCTTCCCAGAAGATTAAATCTTTATTTCTTGCACCCATAATCATATAAACTTTATTACCTGCTTCTTTAAATGCTTTTGCAATTAAATAGCAAGGAGCAGCACCGTAACCACCTGCTAAGCAAACTACAGTACCGTATTTTTTAATGTGTGTAGGTTGTCCTAAAGGTCCTACCAAATCTGCCAATTCGTCGCCAACATTTAATGCTGCAAGTTGTTTTGTTGAATAACCAACTGCCATAAACACTAATGTTAAAACTCCGTTTTCTTTATCTACGTCAGCGATAGTTAATGGCACTCTTTCACCGTCTTTTTCTGCTCTAAAAATGATAAATTGTCCTGCTTGTGCATTTCTTACTACGTAAGGTGCATCAATTGTAATTTCGTATTGGTTTGGACAAAGTTCTTTTTTCGATAAAATTTTATAAGCCATTTTACTATCCTCTTTCAGTTTACTATTATAACATTTTTTTACTTTAATGTATAATAAAAACAAAATATATACAACAGGTGATGTATGAAAAATTTTGCAATAATTTTAGCGTCTGGTACCGGAGAACGCTTTGGAGAAAAGATTCCAAAGCAATTTTACCAATTTAGAAATAAAACTCTGCTTGAATATTCAATTGATGCTTTTGAAAATAACTCAAACATTGATGAAATTATATTAGTAACTAATCCTAATTTTAGAGATTTGACTGAAGAAATTTTAGCAAAAAACAATTATAGAAAGATTTCGAAAGTTTTAAACGGTGGTAAAACAAGGGTCGAAAGTTCTTATATTGGAACATCTCAAGTTCCAAATGATGCAAATGTTTTAATCCATGATGCAGTTAGGGCTTTTGTTACGCAAAAAATTATAGATGATAATATTGAAGCACTGAAAAAATATGAAGCGGTTGGGACTGCGATAGAAAGTATTGATACAATAATTCAAGTTGACGAAAACAATGTTATCACTGCAATTCCGCCAAGAAAGTTTTTAAAACGAGTTCAAACACCACAATCATTTCGAGCAAATCTAATTAAAAAAGCCCACGAATTAGCATTAAAAGACGAAAATGCAAGTTTCACAGATGATTGCGGATTAATTTTACGTTATAACCTTGCACCGATACACATTGTAGACGGTGATGAAATTAATTTAAAAATCACACAAAAAAATGACTTAAAAATCATTGAAAATCTACTTGACAGAGGTGTTTAATGACATCAAGCATCAACATCTCTTTTTCTTGTAACAATCAATGGGCGGACAAACTTGCCGTAACAATAGTTTCTACTTTACTTCATGCCAGTAAAGACAATACTTACAGATTTTTCATTTTAGACGGTGGAATTACAGAAGAAAACAAGAAAAAATTAGCAAAAATTAAGTCTAAAATAAATTTTCAGATTGAATACATTCCTATAGACAAAGAAATTTTTGCAAACGCACCTTTAGGGCATCATTTTACGATTGAAACATATTACAGGCTTAAATTACCAACATTAATTAATGTCGATAAATTGTTGTATATGGACGTTGACACTTTGGTAAAAAAGGATATTAACGAATTATTTAACATAGACCTTGAGGATTATTATGCAGGGGCTATTATCGATGAAAGTTCCTATTACAAACACATTCACAGATTGCCTGTAAAAAGATATTTCAACGCAGGTGTGCTTTTATTGAATTTAAAGAAAATTCGGGAAGATAATCTTGAAGAAAAATTTTTTGATTTTATAAATAACCATTCAGATTTAATTTCTTGGGTCGACCAGTGTGTTTTGAATGCAGTTTTTGCCGAAAACGTAAAATTTCTTGATAGAAAATTTAATTTTCAACACCATGGTGCATTAGAACCAATCAAGGAACTTTATAACAAAAACAAAAAAGAAGTTATTATTTTACACTATGTTGCACAAAAAAAGCCTTGGAATTTTGAAAAATCCATTGATTTAGTATTTGAATATTTGTATTACGCCCTAAAAACACCTTATCGTTGGCAAATTTCAAAGAATTTAACCCTTGCCTTTTGGAAGAAAATAAAACTTCTAGCCCTTTTATATACCTAAAACTATTAAATTTTACAAAACATTTTAACATCTTATTTAAAATGTGGTATCATAAAGAAAAACGAGGTGTATATGTTAAGTTATTATTTTAAAGAAAAAACTAAAACTAAAAAATTTGATGACGATTTACTTTGGTCAATGGGCGAAATCAAAGGTAAACGAACAATATTATATGGTGCGGGCGAAGGATTTGTTGAACTAAATAAACGTTACTTTTTCAAAGATGTTTTAAATATTACAGCAATTGCCGATAACAAGTTTAAAACCCACCCTGTAGAAACATTTGAAGGTATTCGAGCAATTACTCCTGACCAAATTAAAAACGAAGATTATGATGTCATTTTAATTACAAATGAAGCGACAAAACCGATTTTGAACTACATTTTTAATGTTCTTTGTGTTGAAAACAAAGATGTCAGAACTATTTTTAATGAAGAAATTAAAGACGAAGAAAACAATCTAAATTACTTACATGAATATAACTTTGAAAAAACATTACCAAAATTAATAAAAAAATTAAAAAACAAAACTGTTTTACTTTATGGTGCCGGAGTATTTTTAGAATTAATTAAAAAATATTTTGATTTATCTGATTTAAACATAATAGGCGTTGCAGACAAAAAATTTAGAAGAAGAAAGGAAAACGAAACTTTTCTGGACTACCCTGCATACGCACCTGAAGATATAAAGACATTAAATCCTGATTATGTTTTAGTTGCCACTAAAAATTACATAAATATTATGGAAGATTTATATTTTAACACACTAAAGGGTACAAAAATAAAAGTAAAACCTCTTTTATACAAAGGTTTTTGGGCTTTAGCAAAAGAAATATTCGGTTAATCATAAAACTAACCATTAAAATTATCATATAATATTCGTGCAAATAATATATTTTTTCTAAAAAATGCACAAATATTTAATTTTGGATATTTTAAGAAAAATTTTATTAAAACGGTATATTTTTTGTATTTAAAATTGACTGTTTGAATATTTTCACAGATTTTTAATAATTCGTGATAAAAAACTTGGTTTTTATAAGCAAAATTTTTATAAACATTAAAATAGAAATTAAATATTTTTAGCGAAAAACGAAGCAATCTGATTTCCTGAGGTACAGCACCCCAAATTCCGCCTCCATTTATTCTATAAACAGACATAACGTCTTCGATAAAATGGATTTTTCCTTGTTTTGCAAAAAGCAGATGCAAATACCAATCACCAGGAAGAAGACTGTTAGGAAATTTATCAACAACATTTTCAACCGAATCCCATCTATACATAACGGAATTTGTTGGAATAAAATTGCATTCCAGTAAAGAATTAAAAGAAAAATCAAAAACAGACGATTGAACTACCTGAGCAGGAAAAATATCTTCAGGTATTGGTAATTTTTCAAAAAGTCTTTTCACATTATGAAAACAAATAGTATAATCAGGATTTTGTTCCATAAAATCAACTTGTTTTTGAAGTTTATATTGGTCTGTCCAATAATCATCTCCCTCACAAATTGTAACATATTTACTCTTTACTCTTGGAAAATTATAAATATTTGATATAGAAATCCCTTTTGAAAATTGATTTTCATTTTCGTAAAGAGGTTTTATTATATCCGGATATTTTTGCTCATACTCTTTAATAATTTCCGTTGTTCCGTCAGTTGAGCAATCATCGTGAATAAGAACTTCAAATTTAAAATTTGTTTTTTGCATTAAAATCCCATCAAGACATTGTTTAATATAGTTTTTTTGATTATATGCAATACAGCAGATTGAAACTAAAGTTTTATTCATTTTGTTTTCCATATCATAATTTTTAAAGTTTATTATATCGTTATTCATTTCATTTTTGAAAATATCAATAAATTTATAAAATTTATACTTTTGTAAATATACTTATAAAAAATGCTTCTATTTTTATATATTTTATAACCATAGCACCTGTACAAATTATGGCAAAATCTTATAATTAATAATCATATCATTTCCTTTTGTATCAATAATTTTTAAATTTTCTTTGATTTTCTGATAAATCAATTCTAAATGAACATCATTTTTTGGACGAATAAAAATTCTAATTCCGATTTGAGATAACTTACCCCACGAATCTTCCGGTAAAATATCACCTTTTTCATAACTTTCAAATATATCAATTATTCCATTTTGTTTTTTTAATTTATCTACACCAACAATTTCTTTAATAACTCCAGGTTTACATAAACAACTAACATTATAACATTTTTCTACATTTTGTGGACATATTTTATTTAATTCGTTATCAACTTTTGTCATTCTGCCAGTAAATGCAAAATTTATCATCATTGCTAAGGGATTATAATCACAGATTTTATCTAACAGTATATACTCTAAACTCCCCGTTAATCTATATCCCGCCTCATAAGGAATTATTGCCTCATTATTATCAACAAAACATTGAATAAACATCATTCCATTTTTAATTTCTAATTTCTTAAATAAACTTTTAAATTTTTTATCTAATGTTTCTAAAAAAGCATTCGTATATCTTGAAGGAAAAGTATAACCACTTGGAAGTTTAATGAATCCGTCTTTTATTTGAATAACGTGTCTATCACCAACAAATGTAACTTGATAATTGCCATTATCAAACAAATAAAAAACTGTTATTTCTTTGAAATTATAATATTTTTCTATTAAATATTTTTTGTTCTTTGAAAATTTCAAAGAATTTTCAATTCCAACATTTAATTCCATTTCATTATTACAAATAGAAATACCTCTTGCTCCGGAATTATCAACTGGTTTAACAATAACGGGAAATTCAATGCTTTCATCATATTTAATATCTTTAATATATGGAATATCAAATTTCGCAAGATATTCTTTAAAAATTTGTTTTTGAGTCGAAAAATTTAATTGTTCATCATTACTTATATAACAAGGTAAGTTAGATTTTTCACAGATTAACTTATAATATGGCAACATTGAATCCATAAAACCTGTCAAAACTCCATCTATTTTTTTATTTTTTATTAATTTACAAATTTCATCTACGTCTGTTGTACTTATTAAATAACTTTCATCTGCGATTTTTTTTGCCGGAGAATTTTCATAATAATCAATAACAATGACTTTTGCACCATATTTATGAGCACATTCAACAACTTGTGTAAGTAGTTTTGTTGCACCTAATATCAATAATTTTTTACCTTGCCAATTATATATGTTATTTTTTTTATCCTTACAAAAGTTTGTATTCATTCAGCATTGCCTTTATTGTTTTTGGAGAATTAAACATCATTATATCAATAATAGACAAATTTGGCACAAAATTATCATAAAATTGTTTATATTGTATTTCATTCATATTAATAAAATTTAAAATAATACCGTTTTTTAAAAAATCTTCTTTTTTATATAATTCTTGACCGCCAATTGCATTTATATATTGATTTGCACCTAATTTATGGCAAATTTCTATAATTTTTTCTTTCGCACGACATTCATTATTTTTTTCTATTTCTGAAGACAATAATATTTCTGTATTTATATCTAAATATTCAAAAATTTTTTCAAAATGATATTTTAAATATTTTGTTAAATCACTTTCATTATTGTATATAATATTTTCTAAAATAGTAACAGCATCTTTATAAAAAGGGGCTTTTTTATATACCAAAGCAATTGTTTTTAAAAAATTTTCTTTACCTTTTATATCAAATTTCAATTTTGTTTCTTTTATTAATTTATTTTGTGATGCTTTTTCAATAGGAATTGAAAACCTATAAGCAGTTCCGTTTAATAATATGGAATTTTTATTTATATACCCACGAGGAATATAATTTACATCATCATATATAACAAATTTATCAACAGCATTAAGCAGTTGCCAATAGCCTAAATATGGAAAAAAGTATGGTTGCATTATTGCTATTTTCACAATTTATTCCTCTTTATTAGTATCTTCAAATATATTATTAATTAAATTTTTAAGTAAAATATCCCTTTTTTCGTTATTAAAAAGCATATAATACCTATTTTTACCATTTTTACCTATTTCATAAGTTTTGTCCATATTATTTATTAAATATTCAACCTTTTCACAAATATCATTAATTTCTGGTCTGATTATTACAACTTCTTCTTTATCTTTAAAATGAATGTTGGTTTTATATTCATCAGTATTTAATATTGTACACCCCCAGTATATAGACGTTCCGTGCATTGGAAATCCGTCAAAATTACCCTTATAAAGTGCTGACGGGCGATTTGGAGTAATAAACATATCTGTTTTTAAATATATTTTTTTTAATTCTTCTTTTTGTAAAACGCCATAAAATTTAATTTTATCTCTTATTTCACTTACATCAATATCATTTTCATCAAAAGAACCTATTACATGAAATCTTAATTGCGGATACTTTGGTGCTAAACGCATTGCGGTATCTATAAACAAATCATATCCTTTATCATATCCCATTGGAGAATATTTAAATGCACAAAAAGTTAAGTCTATTGTATCTTTATCTTTTGGGTAATATAACTTTTGTTCTTTTTCAACTTCTTCTTTTGTAAAAGAGGGATACCCTGTATAAATTTCTTCAATTCTATCTTCTTCACAAAATTTCTTTTCTAATAAATATTTTTTGGTTATAAATTCCGTTATAATTACCTTTTTAAAATATGGAGAACTAAATATTTCCTTTAACATTTCATCCGAAGACTCATTATCAATACCAAACATTCCACCAGGGAATAGTACAAATACAAAAGGTAATTTGTTTTTATTTAAATATGGTAGTAATGTGTATGTTTCAGATAAAAAGTAACAATACACCAATTTCTTGTGCAACCTCTTTGGCAAATATTCAATCTTTCGTTTATGATTTTTATAATATTTTGAATACTTTTTTAAACAATATTTAAACTCTTGATAACTTTTTCCATATGTCTGACTAAACATACTCTTAGGACCAATAGAAATAGGATACATACAGTATGCTGTTGAATCTTTTACATTATCTAATAAAAAATTTATTTCATTATTTCTAAAGCCTAAAGGCTTTTGAGAAGGAAATTTGCTATCTATAATGGCAAGTTGATATTTTACATTCTTTTTTAATATCTTATCTATAAAAACTTTTATATCATTCTTCAAATCTACCATAAAATATGATGATATATTTAAACGTTTTAACATAAAAAGCATTTTTATTAGCATTTTTTATTCCCTTTTTTATCTAACCAAAAACTATTTGCAATAAAAAACAAAGTTTTTCTATGTACCTTTTCCAAATATTATAATATTTATATCTGATTTTATAATGTTTTAAGATTTTAACTAAACGACGATGATAAAATAAATATTCTTCTGAATATATCTGTTTATATCTATTATATGTAACCGCAAGCATAATTTTCGGGCTTTTACATTTTATATATTGAATTTTATCAGGATACATTTCATCTTTTGATTTTACAAATAAAATATTAAACTCACAGTTTTTAAAAGTCTTTTCTAGATTTTTTATCATATCATTCAAATCATTCTCTGAATATTCTTCAAATCCATCTACTTCCTTTACCGGTCTTTGAAAATAGACAAGAAGTATCTTTCTATTTACATTATCATCAATTAAATTTAAAACTCTATTAATTCGTCTATCGTATTTTGCTTTAACTTTTGGATATTGCCGTTCTAATGAGCCAAAATCAATATAAAAATCGTGATTATGAAAAATATTAGTATAATAATTTTTTACAATAAATCTATCTAATTCTGTTCTATTAATTGATTTTATATCTTCTATCTCAAAAAATCTATCAAATCTATTTGTTAAAATTTTTACTCTATCAGAAAATTTTGGACCAAATAACCAATCGAATGGATAACTGCGATTTTGCAAACCTGCTTCCCTTAAGGCTTTTGTGCAATTACAAGCCGCACCCATACTTATAATCAAATCATATTTTCTTTTAAAATTAAACATTATTTTTTATAACCTCGCAAATTTTTTCACGATATTCTTGCTCTAAAGAGCCATAAAAAGGTAAACAAAGAACCTTATTTTTATATTCATTTGCTACAGGTAAATTTTCGATGTTTGAAGAAGGTAAATCTTTATAACATTCATAATCCGAACATAGAGGATAAAAATATTTTCTTGAATAAATATCTTTTTCCTTAAATTTATTATAAAGTTCATCTCTGGAAATTTTATAATTTTTTTCAACAATAATTGGATAATATTGATATGAATTAGTAGTATTTTTCGGCATTTGTGGAATTTTAATTCCATCAATATTTTTCAAATTTTCATCATAAAAAACTTTTAATTCCGCCCTTTTTTCTTGCTCTTTTTTATATATTTCTAAATTTAACAAACCAATTGTCGCTTGAAGTTCATTCATTTTACCATTTATACCAACTTCTTCAACAAATTCTTCACTTCTTATACCAAAATTACGCAAGTTATATATCTTATGTTCCAATTCATCATTATTATAAGTTAAACAACCACCCTCAAGTGTCGTAAACAATTTTGTGGCATGAAACGAAAACATCGTAATATCACCAAAATTTCCAATATCAACATCGTTTATTTTTGTAGAAAACACATGTGCACCATCATATATAACTTTTAAATTATTTTTATCTGCAATTTTTTGAATTTTTTCCACATCACAAGGAAAACCATATACATGCACACCTAAAATTGCCGAAGTTTTATCCGTAATATGCTTTTCAATTTCATCAGCATTTATACACATTGTTTCAGGTTCAATATCACAAAAAACAGGCTTTAAACCATTCCAACTTATGCAATGTGGAGTTGCAGCAAAAGTAAATGGAGTTGTTATAACTTCACTCCCATAAGGCAACTCCAAAGATTTTAATGCGGTTAATAAGGCTATTGTGCCATTATTAAACAATGAAACATTTTTTACACCCAAATATTTTTTTAATTCTTTTTCTAACAGATTATGTTTTGGACCTGCATTCGTAACTTTACCAGATTGCCAAATTTCTTGCAATTCTGCTACAAATTCTTCTAAATTCGGCAATGTTGGCTTTGTTACAAAAATTTTCTTCATTATATACCTTTATTAAAAATCTCACCTAATTCATTGATTACATATTCCAATGCACCTTGATTTTGAGCAAAAACCGTTTTACAATCCTCACAACATTTTTTATAAAAATCGCTGTCTGAAAGAAGTTTTCGCATATATTCTTCTAATTCTTCCGCATTCGCAACAATTTTTGATGCCCCTGTTTGAGTTAAAAGTGCATATATATCTTTAAAATTATTTACACAAGTGCCGGAAATTGTTGGCTTTTCAAAAATAGTTGCCTCTAATGGATTATGACCACCTGTCTTATTAAAACTTCCACCGATAAAAGCAAAATCACACAAAGCATAAGCCTTACCCAATTCGCCCATCGTATCCAGCATTATAATTTCTTTATCATCAAACTTATCACCTTTTGAGCGTAAACCCCAACTTAAACCTGTCGCTTCAATTAACTTTTTAACTGTATTTTGACGTTCAGGGTGGCGTGGTGCAACAAGAAGTTTTGCATCTGAAAAATCTTTTTTAATTCGCTCAAATACAGGCAATATAATCTCATCTTCCCCTGAATGAGTGCTTCCTGCAATTATTATACGACCTTGACCTAAATCAATATCACAATCCTTTTTTGCAATATCAAATTTTAAATTACCCATAACCTTTGTTGTATTTGGATTTGCACCAATAGAAATAAGTTTTTCATTATCTTTATTTGACTGGGTAAGAATTTTTGTATAATTCTGCAAAATCGGTTTGAAAAAGAACGACAATTTTTTATAAGATTTGTAAGTTCTATCAGAAATTCTGCCGTTTATAATCATTAAATCAATTCCACGATTTTTCACAAGTCTTGCAAAATTTGGCCATAATTCTGTTTCTGCAACAATTACAACCCTTGGATTAACTTTATTCAAAAAATGACCTACACAAAACGGAAAATCATAAGGAAAATATGTTATAAAATCAACAATTTTCTCCAATTTTTTCTTTGCAATCTCTTGCCCTGTTTGAGTTCCGGTACATACAACTATCGGGTTAGAAAAAGTTTCCTTTGTTTTTTTTATCAAATTTTCTAAAGCATTAATTTCGCCAACAGAAACACCGTAAAAAACAATGCTGTCTTTTAATTCCGGAGACTCAAAATATCCGCATTTTTCTTTAAAGCCTGCAATTAATTTTCGTTTAAATAACCCCAAAACAAGCCAAAACGGTAATATTAAGATAAATAAAATTGTAGATAAAAAACCGTATATCATAATATAATTATTTTAGCACGAACATTGAAAAGATAATAAAGCAGGACAACTAAACCTCTGACACACAACGACCTGAAAAGTTGCAAAATGGTGGAAAGGAGGTGATAACGTGAACATTGTAACAATAAAAGAAGCCCTAACTGCAATAGGACTTCTTTTACAAATTGTTTCTCTGTTATTATAGTTGCATAGTCGGTTAAACTGTTCGGAGTTTAACCGACTCCCTGCTTATATTATAACTTATTTTACAAAAATTTCAAGTGTGCAAGTACAATCGAAAGGATAATAGATATGAAAAACAAACAATTTTTGATGATTCCAGGTCCAACTCCAATTCCTGAAAGCGTTTTATTAGCAATGGCTAAACACCCTATTGGACACAGAAGTTCAGAGTTTTCAGAAGTTTTAAAAGAAGTTTATGAAAATTTGAAATATGTTTTCCAAACAAAAAATGACGTGTTTATGTTTGCTTCAAGTGGAACAGGTGCAATGGACGCTGCACTTTCAAACCTTGTTAATGAAGGAGATAATGTTCTTTCGCTTGTTTTAGGCAATTTTGGTAACCGTTGGGCAAAAATAGCAAGCAGTTACGGTGCAATCGTTGATAAAATAGAAGTGGAAGCAGGAGAAGTTATCAATCCTGAAGATGTAAGAAAAAAACTTGCAGAAAAAGACTACAAAATTGTAACTTTAACTCATTCAGAAACTTCCACAGGTGCAAAAAATGATATTGAAGCAATTTGTAAAATAATTTCTGAAACAAACGCAATTTCTGTAGTAGACGGAGTTACAAGTGTTTGTGCCATGCCGGTAAAACCTGATGAATGGGGCATCGATGTTTTAGTTTCAGGTTCGCAAAAAGGATTTATGATTCCACCAGGATTAGCATTTTTAACCGCAAGCGAAAAGGCTTGGAAAGTTCACGAAGAATGCAAACACCCTAGTTTCTACTTTAATTGGGACGCACACAGAAAATCTGTTAGAGAAAATTCAACACCTTATACTGCCGCAGTAAACTTAATTTTTGCACTTCAAGAAGCATTAAAACTAATAAAAGAAGAAGGCTTAGAACAAGTTTATGCTCGCCATGAAAAACTTGCTTTAGGTTTAAGACATTCCTTACGTGCAATGGGGCTTGAATTGTTAGTAAAAGAGGACAAAAACGCAAGTTATGCAATTACATCAATTCTTCCACCAACAGGAATCACAGTTCCTGATATTAGAAGCCATTTAAACAAAGATTTTGATATTGTCGTTGCAAACGGTCAAAATGCACTAAAAGATAAAATTTTCAGAATGGGAACTTTAGGTTTTGTTTCAGAAAGAGATTTGTTAACAGCAGTAGCATCACTTGAAGCAGTACTGGAAAGACTTGGTTACAACTTTGAAGTCGGCTCTGGTATAAAAACCGCAATTGAATGGTTAAACAAATAAAATATTCGTTTTTAAATCAAATAAATCGGGCGATTTTGTGAAACAAAATCGCCCGATTTATTTAAAATTTTATATTTCTGACCACAAATATCTAAAACAAATGTTAGATAGTGTGCATACTGTCAAAAATTTCTTTTTTCTGAATCCAGATTTCCATACCAAGTTCGTTTGCTTTTCCCAACAATGCTTGTTTAATGTCTTTAAACGAATGGTTAGAGTTTGCAATATCACCTAATAAAAACATTACAAATTGACCTTGCATAAGAGTTTGTTTAATATCCTCGATATTAACACCATATTCAGCCAAAACTGTTGTAAATTTCATAACAATACCAACTTGATCTTTTCCTGAGATAGTAACTATAATTTTTTGTTCGTCCATAATTCACCTTGTCTTAATACTTGTATTATGATAAAATCATAACATAAATAAAAGGGAAGTTAATGAAAATTTTAATTGTTGACAATAATGCTACTAATTTAAAAATCTTATCTATGATTTTATCAAAAGACGGTTATGAAATAAAAACCGCTAATTCTTATGATAATGCAATTGCTAAAATGTCAACATCTATTGATTTAGTTGTTATTGATACAAACTTAGACGATAAAACCGGCTACGATACTTGCAAAGCAATTAAATCTATCGAAGAATTTAAAAATATTCCAATAATTTTAATTTCAAGAGATTTAAAAACTGACGATATAGTAAAAGCCTTCGCTGTAGGGGCAAATGATTATATTGCAGCACCATTTAAACCCGAAGAAGTTAAAACTCGTGTTGCAACGCAATTAAAATTAAAAAATTTGCAAGAAAATAATAAAAACAAAGAAGTAAAACGCATTACAAATGCTCAAATTGAAACAATCTTTTCATTAGCAAAATCTGCTCAATCAAAAGATGATGATTCAGGCAAACACTTGGAAAGAGTAAAACGTTATTGCAAAATTTTAGCAAAAGAACTTACTAAACCTGTCTACAAACAATCAATCACACCTGAATATATTAAAGATGTTGAATTGGCATCTGTTTTGCACGATATTGGCAAAGTTGGTATTGCAGATGAAATTGTACTAAAACCTGACAAACTTACAGATAAAGAGTTTGAAAAGATGAAAGAACACACAAACATTGGTTATGATATGTTAAAAGATGTTTATGACCAGTTTGACGGAAATGATTTTATTAAAATTGCAATGAACATTGCAAAATATCACCACGAAAGATACGACGGTTTAGGATACCCGGACGGTTTAAAAAAAGAAGAAATTCCGCTTGAAGCAAGAATCATGGCTGTTGCAGATGTTTATGATGCATTAAGAACTCAAAAACCATACCACGACGCAATTTCTCACGAAAAAGCATTTGAAGTAATAAAAGGCGGTAGAGAACTTCAATTTGATTACTTAATAGTAAAAGCCTTGAAAAAAGTTCACCATGAATTTGATAAAGTTTGGAACGAATTTAAAGATTAAAAATTAAAATAAAAAAGTGGCGATTTTGTTTCACAAAATCGCCACTTTTTTTAATATAAACTTACGCAGTTTCATCTAATTTCTTGTACCATTTTCTATTAATTAGCATTGCCAACTTGTTACGTTTTGCATATTCACATAAATCTCGTTTAATTTCAGGTGCTAAAATATACATTGTAATAATGTTTGGGACTGACATTGAAATCATCATTGCATCAGTAATATTAATTACAGAACGCAAATTCATAACCGAACCAAGAATAATTATGCAACAATATAATATTTGGAAAGTCAAAGTTCTTTTATATCCTTCACCAAACAAGAAGTTCCATGCTTTTTGTCCGTAATATGCCCAAGAAATTATTGTTGATAAAGCAAATAAAATTACAACAACAGCAAGAACATACGGGAAGAAAGGAATTACAGATGAGAAAGCACCTGAAGTCATTTCAATACCTGAAATACCATTTGATTCAACGTGATAACTGTTTGTAATAGTGATAACAAATGCTGTTAATAAGCATAATAAACCTGTTAAGAACGGTTCAATTAATGAAACAAACCCTTGAGAAACAGGTTCATTTGTTTTAACTGTCGCATAAGCAATTGGTGCAGAACCAGTACCTGCTTCGTTACATTGAACAGAACGTCTTAAGCCCATAATAATTGTGCCAAAAACCCCACCGGCAACTGCTTCAGGGAAGAATGCCTGTTTAACAATAATTGCTAATGCGTGTGGAATAACCATAACATTTGCAAAAATTACAATTAAGCCTGAGATTATATATAACGCACACATAAATGGTACGATTTTTTCAGTAACATTTGAAATTCCTTTAATACCACCAACAATAATTAAACCAACAACAATAGCAACAATTAGACCTATAATCCAGTTTTGACCAAAGAAAATACTATTTTCTCCACCTGTAATGTTAATAAATTGTTGTGCAGTTTGGTTAATTTGAACCATGTTTCCACCGGTAACACCGCCACCAATACAAAGAATAGCAAAAATTACTGACAATGGCTGACCTAACCAACGTAATTTTTTACGAGTTAAACCATGTGCCATATAGTGCATTGGGCCACCCGAAATAGAACCGTCTAAGTTAAATCTTCTATATTTTACCGCCAAAGAGGCTTCTACAAATTTTAAAGACATACCAAAAATTGAACCGACAAAAATCCAAAAAGCAGCCCCCGGTCCGCCTAAAGAAATTGCGATTGCAACACCGGCAATACTTCCCAGTCCGATTGTTCCTGAAAGAGCAGTTGCTAAGGCTTGAAAAGATGAAACTTCACCACTATCTTCTTCTTCAGCAGAAACAGGTTTTCTTAAAATATCAATTGCATGTTTAAATCCCCAAATAGCAATACCTCTAAGATAAACGGTAAAAAATATACCCGCAAATAAAATCCAGAAAATGATTACAGGAACATCAGTTCCGAAAAACGGAATTGGAAAAAATATCCAACTTGCAATTTTATCAAATACCGGAGCCGCATATTTATCTAAGGTTGCATCAACATTAAAGGCTAAACAAGGTTGCACACTCATAACTACCGCTAACATTGAAAACAATAATTTAAACATCTAAAATTCCTAACTTCTTTGCTTTTCTTTGAAAATACCTTATTTCGTACTATAATTATAGCAAAAATATACCCGTCTTTATTGTCCTTTATATAATCTTTAGTAGGTTTTGAATATATTTATCGGCACAATTCAATGAATTATAAGTTTTTGCCGTATTGTAACAATTTTGTAATACGTTTTCCATTTCTTCATTGTTTAAATGTTGAATTTTTTGTAAAACAGATTTTATTGAAGAAACAGTTGGCTCGGTTAAAAAGCCATTTTGATTATCCTTAATAATTCCTGAAATACCATCATTTTTTGTGCAAACGGTAATACAACCACACCCCATAGCCTCAAGATAAACCATACCAAATGTTTCCCTAATACTTGGTAAAACAAAAATATCCGATTTTTTCATAATTTCTAAAACTTCGTCGTTTGTTTTTTGACCAACAAATTTTGTATTATTTTTTGCGATTTTTTTAAGATTTTTCAATTCTTTGCCGTCGCCAATAACTGTCAATTCAAAATCTGTCATATCATTTACGGCTTTAATAAGTTTGTCAATATTTTTTCGCTTGATTAAATTTGCACAAGTAACTATTGATTTTCTGTTGTTTGAAGTTCTTAAAACAGGCTCAAAATCAATTCCACTTTCGCAAATAAAAGTTTTTTGTTCATATTCCGGATAAAGTTTTAAAAATTTTTCTTTTATAACTTCACTTCTGCAAGCAATTTTTTTTGCACGATTGTACGCTTTTTCCATTTGAGGTTTAAAATAAAAACGATATAAAGGATTTGTCAAAACCTCTAAATCAGAATTATGTACCCCACAAACTAATTTGCCCTTTAATTGATTGGAAAAAATTATTCCGCTTGGCATGTGAGCAACAATTAAATCATATTCATATTGCGGAATTTTATTTTTTACATTAAACAAAAAAGGTGTAATATAATTTACATTGAAAACATTTTCATACTGACCTGTTTTGTAAAACGGTTTTTTACGTAAAAAAGAATTCAACAAAAAATTCGGTTTTAGAACGTCTACCGTATGCCCCAACTTTTGCCAATCTTTTACGAATGAATATAAAGTTTTCGGAGTTTTGGCTTCTTGCTCTAAAACCGGATATAAATCAGTTATAAAAAATATCTTCATATTTTTGATATTATCACAAAAACATGCTTATTTTGTTTTTAGTTTATTGGACACATAGTTAAAGTACAAGTATTTGAAAATCCACCAGGTTTCCATACAATATCGGAAGCCACTCCAGATCCGGGATTAAAAACAAACGAACCTCCAGATAGAGTTGGATAGTTAGTATTACCAAATTCTAAAACGAATGCTGAACAAACTAAAGGATCTCCCTCTTTGCAACCTCTTGAAGAACCGCCAAAATTCCAAACGTATGAAGACAATGAACTTGTAAAGATTTGAGGACTTTTACCGGTAATAGTGAATTGAAAAACATCTTTTCCGACTTTGTTCAAACCTTTATTAGGACCGTCAACATCAATTGTAATATAACAACCAGACATTGCACCTACAAGATGCACAATACCGGGTCTACCAACCAAATTACAATCTATCGCATAAGAAGTACCGTCATTTGCGATAAATTTATGACTATATGTTTCCGAATCAATAGAACTTGTTGAACCACCATTAATATATGTTAGATTTGAAGAAGAAAAGCAACCTTGATTTGCTGATGTTCCACAATCCTTCTTAATTGTCATAAACTCCATTAAACGGTTTGCAACTCTTGTTGAAGCATCAACATCATTAGCATCTAATTGCAACCAAGCCTTTAGGTTAGTACCATACTTTGCTCTTGCTCTACCATATGCCTCAGTAAGTACTTGTTGTTGTTTTTTAACCCTTGCAACCTGTTCTATATCACCTGTATTTTTATTCAAGTTTGGTAAAGTTAATGCTGATACAATACCAATCAAGCCTATTACAACAAGCGTTTCAGCAAGTGTGAAAGCCAATAATTTATTAGTTTTTTGCATACTGACGACCTTTCTTTCTATTCATAAAATTTGTAAATCCTAAATAACGTGTAACCTCATTATAACATATATTTAAAAGACATTCAACATGCGAATTTAAAATTTATTGTAGTTAATAATAAATAACAAAACATATCTTTTTAAAAGAATTTCAAAGTCTTTTATTTTAAAATTTCTAAAATAAATTTAGAATGACAGATTTTTATTCAAAAAGTTAATAAAAATTTTTCACCTTTCACTATTTTATAAACTACTTGTCAGGTTTCTTTGTTTCGGTTACGATTAAATCAAATGGTCAAGGAACACAAGAAATTATCTATAGCCTTTTATTGGCACATGCATCAGCCTGCTTACAAGTTAAATCCTGAAAGCGATTTTCTGTTGCCTTGGGTTAGAATGCACGCAGTAAAAGATTATTTAGACATGGTTTTAATTATGAGAGATTTTCCGAAATTAAAACTTAATTTTAATCTTGTACCTTTACTTTTACAATCTTTAATTGATTACGGTCAAAATCATGCACAAGATGTTCACTCAAAACTTAGCGTTACACCAATTGAAGAACTTACAGATGACGACAAAAGATTAATTCTTACAAACTTTTTTGATGCAAACTTCACCGCAATGATTTCACACCACGAAGAATATAAAAAACTTTACAACAAAAGAGTTGTAGAAAATGTTTACGATATAAACGAATACACTAATCAAGAATATTCCGATATTATGGCTTGGTTTAACCTTGCTTGGTTCGACCCAATCTATGGCGAAATTTACCCTGAACTTAAGCAACTTGCTGAAAAAGGCTCAGGATTTACACTTGAAGATAGAGAAAAAATTATAGAATATCAACTTGAAATCATCAGACAAATTATTCCAACATACAAAAAATACATGGAAGACGGTAGAATTGAAATATCAACAAGTCCTTTGTATCACCCGATTTTACCAATCCTTCTTGATATAAAATGTGCTCACAGAAACATTCCCAACCCGGAAGTTCTTCCTGCAAATTTAAGAATGTCGAAAGATGCAATTGCACAAACAAAACTTGCTTTAGACAAAATGGAAGAAATTTTTGGCAGACGTCCAAAGGGAATTTGGCCTCCTGAACACTGCGTAAGTGCAAAAACTCTTGATGTTTTAGCAGATTTAGGAGTAAAGTGGACTATTTCAGACGAAGGTATCCTTGCAAATTCAATCAACTACGACTTTGTAAGAGATTTTAAAGGACATCTTGCAGACCCTTATCACCTATTAAAAACATACGAATACAAAACACACAATTCAAAAATAGATATTATTTTCAGAGATTCAATCATTCCAAACTTAATCAGTTTTGAATATCCAAGTGTAGAACCAGACAAAGCCGCAAATGACTTATATAACAGAATTAAAGTTATACAAAACAGAATTTTGGCATCACCTGATGAATCTCACTTGTTAACAATTGCTCTTGACGGTGAAAACTCGTGGGAGAATTATCAAGAAGACGGTTCACATTTCTTAAAAGCAATCTACAAGTTGATTGAAGAAGATGATACTCTTGAAACGGTTTTAATAAGTGATTACATTGAACAAGATAAAAATATCAAAAAATTACCAAAAATCTACTCAGGTTCTTGGATTAACAGAAATTTCCAATTATGGATTGGCGAACCAACAAAAAATCAGGCTTGGAATGCACTAAAAAGAACTCACGACGACTTCAACAAATTTGTTGAAGAAAATCCAAACCACCCAAACATTGAAAAAGCAAGAAATGAAATTTTTACAGCCGAGGGCAGTGATTGGTTTTGGTGGTACGGCGAACCGAACAATTCAGGTCAAGACCATTTATTTGATTACTTGTTTAGAGAACATCTTAAAAATGTATATAAATACTTTGACATGCCAGTTCCAAACTCGTTAGAAATGCCTTTAGGCTTAATGAGTAAACCGTCGAGTTTACCAACAGGTGCAATAACACCGATTATGGACGGTCAAGACAGAATTGACGACGAATGGCTTAATGCCGGAGTTATTGAATTACCTGATATTCCGTATTCAGAAGATTTGAAATTCTTCAAAAAAATCAAATTCGGATTTGATAGCGACAATTTATATTTAAGATTTTATGTAGACGAAGAAGTTCGTGAAAACAGCACGAGTGCGGTTCATCAAATGTATATGTACATGAGAAACAGAACCCGCAGAACAAATCTTTCTCACATAAGACTTGTAAGTAAAACGGAAGACATTTTCCAACTAATGAGAGAAAAATTCGGTACTGAAATTAAAATTTCATTCATCAACGGACTTTTAAGACCATTACAATTCTCAAAAGCAATGGCAAACGATTTATGGGTACTTCAAAACCACGAACAAATCAAAGTCGCTTATGATAACGTAATCGACGTAAGTATTCCGTTTGATGTTATTGACATCAAAGAAAATGAAATGGTTGAATTCTTCTTTGCTCCTGCGGATTTAGACATTATGGAAAGTGCAGTGCCTCAAGAATTACTTTTAACAATGCAAAGACCAACTGTAGATATTTAAACCCTCTACATTTCGAAAAATTTAAACATTTAAAACTAATGAATTATTTGTATATAAACCGTTCTAGTCCTTGCTTTGTTATCAAAGTCAATCAGAACAATTTGTTGCCAAGTTCCAAGTTGCAAAGCACCGTCTATAAGAGGTATTGTTAGAGAGTTACCCATAATTGCCGCTCTAACGTGTGCATAACCATTCCCGTCATGCCAAGTTTCATCGTGATGATATTCTATATTTTGAGGTGCAATTCGCTCTAATGCTTCCGGCAAATCGACCAAAAGCCCCGGTTCAAACTCAATTGTCGTCAAGGAAGCAGTACTTCCCGACACATAACAAACCACAGATGCATCTTTTAAAGAATGCATATAGACAACATTTTGAACATTTTTAGTAATGTCAATTATATCTGTAAATCCTTGCGTATGAATTTGAAATTTGTCATTAATTATAGGCATAAAATACCTCCTTTGGTTATATTATATAAAACCATTTCTACGACGAAAAATCACAAAAACCTCAAATTCATCACATATATTTACAATTACGAGTGTAATAAGTCAACATTTTTAGTAAAAAAAAGGCTGTCTTTCGACAACCGAGAATCTTTATAATTCAAATAGCGAGTGTAATCTTTCTGTAATTTCAGAGTCCGGTAAGTCCTCTGTCAATTTATTCATATCAAGAGCCATTTGGTAATATTCAGCCGCTTGAGTTTTATCGTTTAACATTTCGTTTGCACGCCCAGCATTGAAGTATGCCAATGTGTACGACGGATTAATTTCTATTGCTTTCACAAAGAATGGCAAAGCATCTGAAGCACAACCCAATCCGTCAAGGTAAATTACACCAAGGTTATTTTGTGCAATATCGAAATTAGGGTTCAAGTCGATTGCTTTGTGGTAAGAAACCATTGCTTCTTCAATGAAATCATTTTCCCACAATGCCAAACCTGCTTTTGAATATGCTCTAAAGTTTTCAGGTTCTGTTGTTATCGCATCGCAATAAGTTCTAATTGCATTATCAGTGTCGCCCATAGCCATTAAAGTATCGCCTAGCGATAATTTAATATCATAATTTACAGGGTCTAATTCTAAACCTTCTTTGAATTTTTCAATTGCCATATTTAAGTTTCCAAAGATTTCTGCATAAATTGAACCTAATGCGTGGCAAACGATTGCAGTCCATTCATTATCAGGATTAATACTAATCGCTGTATTGTAATGATTGATTGCATCTTCATATAATTCTGCTTTCAAGTATGCGTATGCAAGCGAATTGTGATAGAACGGATTTGTTTTTTCTTGTTCCAAAGCCAATTTGAATGCACTTACTGAATTTACTTTATCACATTTTTTCAAGTATAAATGACCTAATTCATAATATATAAATCCGCAATCTTCAGGTTGTAAAGCAAGTAACTCTGTATAGTAATCAATTGTTTCATCAATCAATTCCGGAAAATATGTTTGAGTTAGAGTTGCTAACTTCATCAAATTAATTCTATTATTAGGATTTGCTTCGTATGATTTTTTGTAAGATTCATAAGCGTCCATTGGTTGTTTTGTGTGAACAAAAATATCACCAATTCTTGAATAAAAAATTTCTTTATGACCTGTTTTTTGAATTGCCGTTTCGTACAAATTACGAGCAACATTAGTCATTTTTAATTTTTCTAAAAAAGCACCTGCTTTTTCAAAAGCAACAATTGAAAAATCTTCTTTGACAGAATGAGTTAAAACTTTCAAAGACGGAACATCATAAGACAGCATAATTGTTCCTGAAATAAAGTAGTAAATAAAGTTTAAGACATCAGAAAAACTTGCTTTTCTGTTACCCATTCTTCTTAAAATAGACAAAGACAACATTAAACGTGGGCGAGCAGATTTCAAACCTGTTAAGTCAATCGCTTTTTTAAAATCTACTTCTGCATCTGCATAATTAGATGCTAATTTTTCAAAAAAACCTTTATAAATGCAAGCATTTGCATTTTCCGGAGAGAAAGTCAAAGCCTTGTTACATTGTTCAATTGCTTCATCAACGTCAATTTCGCCTTTTTCCCACATTAAAAAAGCCATGCGATAATATGCTTCAGGAAGTTCAGGATTGTATTTTGCAGCATTAACATAACCTTCAATAGCGGCATTCCAATCTTCTTCTTGTTGTTTCATCAAATACTTTTGATGAGAAATTCTTGCGTTTTCTAATGCACTTAGTGCTAATTCTTTTTCATTTGGGGATGCGAAAACTTGTTCTGACATTTCTGAGATAGTCTCCTTGTGTTTGTACTAACCAAAACGGCAAAGCAAATTTCAAAGTTTAACGAAAAATTTAAAAACTCATACATTTGTATTAAATTCCCTTTTTACACTTGTTAGAATATTTTTATTATGATAATATTTACTAAGAGTTATAAGATAACTAGACTAGCGAGGACAAAATGAAAAGTTCAACACTAAGACGTGCAAATTTGTCTAAAGAAAAAATCCAAGTGTTAGAAGCCTTGGCAAAATACAGAAGACAAACAGTAAACGGCAACATACCCCAATCACAACATCAAGCACAAGTTCCTCAAATTAAAGAACGTGAACTTGATATGCTATGGAACAACTTTAAACAACACACAAAACAAGATAAATCTCCTACAGTATACCTAATCACAGGTTTCATTGCAGGTGCGGTTGTAATGTTAATCATCACAACTTTATTGAGTTTATCAATGAAAAGTATGAATGAATCTGCAACAGATATTACAACAAAAGCCACAAACACAAAAATTGAAGATACAGCAATTACTTTCATACCTGCGGATAAAGAAGAATTTAACGCACAACCTGTTTCAACTTCAACAAGCAAAGCAACAGCAACTGCTACATCTAATCAAGAAACCTACACAGTTCAAGCCGGTGATACTTTAGAAAGCATTATCATTAGATTTTACGGTTCATACAGTGTAACTCACGAAAAAGCAATTAAAGAAGCAAACCACATGGCAAATCCAAATGCCTTACAAATCGGTCAAAAATTGATTATTCCGCTTCATTAATAAATAATTTTCAAACTATAAAAAGCAGTACAAAATAAATTGTACTGTTTTTTGTTACAAATTGCCAAAATTCTATATTTAACCTATAATTAAGCAATATTGAGGAGGATTTAATGGAATTAGAATTAATAAAAGAAACAGACCCGATAGTTGCCGAACTTATAGAAAAAGAGTTGGAACGTCAACAAACGACAATTGAATTAATTGCAAGTGAAAACTTTACATCAAAAGCAGTTATGGCGGCTTGCGGTACTATATTAACAAACAAATATGCAGAGGGAAAACCTCACAAAAGATTTTACAACGGTTGCGAAAATATAGATGCAATTGAAGAATTGGCACAAAAAAGAGCATGCGAATTATTCCACGTTGACCATGCTAATGTTCAGCCACATAGCGGTGCTCAAGCAAATATGGCAGTATTTTTGTATGCCCTAAAACCTAACGATACAATTCTAAGCATGGATTTATCAAATGGCGGACACCTTTCACATGGTTCTCCGGTAAACTTCTCAGGCTTATACTTTAACGTTGTAAGTTACGGAGTTAACGAATATGGCGTAATTGATTACGATAACGTTGAAAAACTTGCATTAGAAAATAAACCAAAAATGATTATTGCAGGAGCAAGCAATTACTCAAAAATTATTGAATTCAAACGTTTCAGAGAAATAGCGGACAAAGTTGGTGCATATTTAATGGTTGATATTGCTCACATTGCCGGACTTATTGCCGGTGGAGTTCACCCATCACCGGCACCTTATGCGGATTTCGTAACAACAACCACTCATAAAACTTTGAGAGGACCTCGTGGCGGAATTATCATGTGCAAAGAAGAACATGCTCTAGGTATTGATAAAGCATTATTCCCTGGAACTCAAGGCGGGCCTTTGGAACACATTATTGCAGGTAAAGCAATCGCTCTACTTGAAGCATCAAAACCTGAATTCAAAACTTATGCGGAACAAATTGTCAAAAATGCAAAAGCATTGGCTAACGGCTTAATCAATGAAGGAATGGACATTGTAGGTGGTATGACAGAAAACCACTTAATGACTTTAGATTTAAGACGTTTAGGCAAAACAGGTAAAGACATGGCTAACGTTTTGGAAGTTGTTGGAATTACAGCAAACAAAAACACAGTACCTAACGACCCTCAAAGTCCTTTTGTAACAAGCGGTATCAGACTGGGAACTCCTGCGGTTACAACAAGAGGCTTTAAAGAAGACGATATGGACGAAGTTGCAAAAATTATTGCCGGTGCAATTTATTCATCAGATAATGAAATCGGACTTAAAAATTTAAAAGAACGCTCATTAAAACTTTGCAAAAAATATCCGTTGTATAATAATTAAAATAAATAATTCAATATAGGAGATAAAACAATTCTTACGACATTAGGACAAGCACAAGTACATATAATCGGAGCAATAATCTCTTTAATTTTAGGAGTATTCATTGTTCCACTTGTAATTGCATATTCAAAAAAAGAGGGTTTGGTAGATTTACCAAACGAACGCAAAATTCACAAAATTCCAGTTTCAAGATTGGGCGGTGTAGCAATTTGGTCTAGCACAATGCTTACTTTCTTATTATTGGTATTTTTAAGTTACTATCCATACGGAAGTTTATTATCAGGAATCTTACTTGGCGGTTCATTAATGTTCTTACTGGGTTTGGTTGATGATGTATACAACTTAAACGCAAAATTCAAACTTTTCATACAAATCGCAATTGTAACTGTCGTTTACCTTTTGGGGGTAAAAATCGACACAATAATCAACCCATTTGGCGGAGTTTTCCACTTAGGTTGGTTATCATACCCTATTACATTGTTATGGATTGTCGGAATTTGTAATGCAGTTAACTTTATTGACGGTGTTGACGGACTTGCAGGCTCAGTAATTACAGTAAACTCTGTAACTCTTGCAATTGTTGCAGTTGCAATGACCCCGTCAAATCCAATCAGTGCCTTAATTGCATTTATTCTTGCCGGCTCAATGCTTGCATTCTTAGCATATAATTTTAACCCTGCAAAAATATTTATGGGCGACTCAGGAGCCTTATTTGCCGGATTTTTGTTAGCATCTTTATCAATTACAGGGGTAATGAAAACAGCGACTTTGGCAATCTTTTTACCATTCGTTGTTCTTGCCGTACCAATTATGGATATAACTTTTTCAAGTTTAAGACGTATCCTAAAAGGTACATCACCTTTCGTTGCTGATGCAGAACACATTCACCACAAATTGCTAAAAGCAGGTTTTTCACAAAATAAAACTGTTGCAATTCTAACTCTTGTTGCAATCGTTGGTGGTGCAATTGCAACATCTCTTGTAGGTTCAATTGGACACTACATAATCTATATGTTCATTTTACTTTTGATTATGTTCATCTTGAGTTTATTTAGCATTACAAGAATGCACCATTAATCAAATAAAACATACACAAATAAAAAAGAGAAGTTTTGAAAACTTCTCTTTTTTATTATCAAAAAAATTTTAAATATATTTCATAACATTTGAAGTTGGTGCAAAACCTTCTTCAACAATACCTTGCATACGTTTTTTACGGTAAAGCATATCAACAAATGCTTCTAATCTTGTAATAAATCCTGCTTCGCCTGTATGCTCGTCAATTGTCAAATTCAATAGAGGTTTACTGAACTGTTTTGATTTTCTTGTAACACGTTCTAACATTAGTGAATCCGGCCCACAACCAAAAGCAGTAATTGTAATAATACCGTCAATTCTGTTGTCTTTTAAATAATGCCCCGCACAACCTGTCATTTCCGTTTCGTTTGCCCAATAAACAGATTCCCCAAGAGTTGCAACACCTTCCATCAATTTTTCCTCTGTTAATTGAAGTGCAGTGTACACTTTAACATTCATTTTATTTAATTTTTCAATAACCTTCATAGATGCTCTTTCATCGTACAAATTATAATCGTGAGCAACCACAGCAACTGAAATCGGATATTCTGTTTCGTCTTTTTCAATTAAAAGTTTACCTTCTGTAGCATATTTTAAAGATTTTTCATAAGACATGCCTGACTTTAACATTACGTGGAAATTGTTATATACTCTCCAACCAGCCTTTGAGGCTCTTTTAATTGCATCAAAATCCGTAATTCCAAACGGAGCAACACATTCCTTTAAAAATGCGTATAGTCCTTGATTTTTAGCAGATTTATCGAAAGTTGGTTCTATAATTTCAAAATCTTTTTTGACAACGTTACGGATTAAATCAGGAAGTCCTCTTATTTTTGAACAGTTATAAATTTTTGGTGCAATTGATTGAATAGACGGAACAAAAATCTTTGTAACCCCTTTTTCAATAAGATTTAACACTTGTCCAACAAAAATCTTAACCGGTAAACATGTTTCTGTAACAACTAAAGAAGAACCACTTGATAAAGTTTTCTTAGTAGTTTTATCCGACAAAACCATTTCAATATTCATGGCTTTGAAAAATCCATACATAAATGGAAAAATGCTATAAAAAGATAAACCTCTTGGTATTCCTATTTTCATTATAAAACCTTATTCTATACTTTCGTACTTAAATAATAAACGAAACACAAAAAAAATTCCACTCTTACCCAAAAGTTGTTTTCAAAATAGCCTACCTATATAACCGTTTTCGACAATGTTATAAAACGATTTAAAATACATAATCATAAAAAAGTCGAAGGAACAAAAAACTAACAAAATAGAAAGAAATAAGGAGGTTTAAAAACAATGAAATTCAAAAAATTAACAGTAGCAGCCTTAATTGCAATGGGGATAAGTGCAACTGCAATATCAAATGCAATGGCAGCATGTCCTTGTAACAGAGATATTGATACACAAAGTGTAAAAGCACCTTGTGAAAAAGTTACAAACAAATGTGATAAATGCCATAAACAAAAAAGTAAATGTAAATGTAAAAAAGAAGAACCGATGGAACGTTGTGCAGAAGTTCCACAACCAACTTGTGCAAGTTGTGCATCTGCTCAAACAACAAATAGAAGTGATATGCGACAAATTTATGGATATCCAAACGCTATTTACGGTACAAACAACTACATTGGAGAAACTTCAAACTCAATTACTTCCGGTGAAAATCAATTAAATCCAAATATTTCAGGTGCAACAATTTCATCAGACGGTTCAATGACCGGTGCAGCAAGTCAATTACCATACTTAAATTCAAATATGGACACTATTAACGGTGTAAATGTAAACGCTGATGAAAGTTATGTAGACGGAAGTTGCCCGATAGACATTCACACAGAAAATTCAATTCAAGCCTTGAAAAAAAGTTACGAACCTTTTGAATTAAATTCTAACTTAAAAGGCATGACAGGAGCAGCCGCCAACTTACTAAACTATTTCCCTGATGTTCCGGAAAACTATTGGGCATCTTGCGACATAGACAAATTGGCTATGAATGACGTTATCGTCGGCTATCCTGACAAAATGTTCAAACCAAATAGAAATGTAACTCGTGCAGAATTTGCAACAATGCTTGTCAAAGGTTTCAATATGGACAGTTGTGCATTAGAACCAAAATGTATTTTCGCTGATGTTCCTGCGGGCAACTGGGCAAATCCATTAATTGCAAAAGCAGTAGATGAAAATTTAATGAAAGGCTATCCAAACGGCAGATTTATGCCTAACAATCATGTAACTCGTGCAGAAGCACTTACAGCAATGGCAAAAGGCTTAAATAACTGCAATATTGACGAATGCAAAGCAAAAGAAATTTTGTCAAAATACAGAGATGGTAATAGACTTCCAAGTTGGTCGCAAATTCCTATTGCAACAGCAATTGAAAACGGTGCATTATCAGATTTACCAAATTCTGATATGATTTTGCCAAACAAAACAGCATCAAGAGCAGATATTGCTTCAATGTTACAAAATATTCGTGTAGCAGGCGGATATGACAAAAACCCACAAACTGCAAATGCAGGTTGTCCGCTAGACAAATCAAAACAAGCATATCTTGAAAATCAAGAAGTTGTTCAAATTCCAACACTTAAACTTGAATTTTTAGATCAAGTTAACGCAAAATCTGCTCACGTTGGTCAACACTTTGCAGCAACTACTTTGGAAGAAGTAACAATCAACGGACAAGTTTACCCTTGCGGTTCTCGTGTAAACGGTAAAGTTATCGAAGTTATCCGTCCAAACGGCTGTAAAGAAAAAGGTGCATTAAAACTTGCATTCACTGAAATCCAAAACGGAGATTGCAAAGCAGAATTACCAAAACAAATTCTAACTGCACAAATTGACAAAAAGAAAAATCCACACTTTATCGCAAGAACTCTTGCATTTCCATTCACATGGGCAGGTTCTCTAGCCGGAACTTCAGCAAGAGCCGTAGGTGGTATGGTTACTAACCTTGGTAACGCAGTAGAAAACGTTTCAAACGGTGTTGGTACAGCACTTGGAGAAACTTCTCAAGGTCAATTCAAAGCCGCAGGCAGAAGCATGGGCGATGCTATCGTAGAATCTGTTAAAGCACCTGTTGATTTAACAAGAACTGCTCTATCAGGAACTATGGGCTTATTCCAAACTTCAGGTGATGAAATTGCATATGTTGTAGACCCTAAAGGTGCTAAAATCTCAGCAGTTAACCCTAAAGAACATATTACAATCGCATTCGGTTGTGCAAACAAATAGTAAAGTCTGAACTTTACAGACAAGAAGTCGAATTTAGGAAAATCTAAATTCGGCTTTCTTGTGTTTTTAACATACTTTTATAAGTTTTAACAATTTCATAAACCAAAATTGAACCGACACAAGCAGAAGAAATTCCAATACCAATCCAAAAACCAAGCAAATTCAAATGCATTTTAAAGGCTAAGAACGCACCTAAAGAAATACCTACCATAACATAACCAAAGAAATTTGCCCAAGATACCATAAAGGTTTTTTTCAACCCTTTTAAAATACCACCACAAGATACTTGCAAACCGTCAAAACATTGAAAGCCTGCAACTGCATACATAATTGGAGTTACTATTGAAATCAAAGTTGCATCATTTGTGAATATTTTAGCAAAGAAAGATGGGAATGACGCAAAAAATATACCACAAAATACCATAACTCCAACAGATAAAGCCACACCTGTAATAGAATATTTTTTTACATCTATAAGATTTTTAGCCCCATTTGCAAAACCAACTTTAACTGCAATAGCATTTGATATTGAAAGCGGAATTACAAAAGAAGATGTACTAATTACCCCTAAAATATTCTGTGCTGCGGCATATACACTATTAACACGCCCCATAAGTATCGCCATTGAGTTAAATGTTATAAATTCCAAACTTACTGCAACTGAAATCGGCAAACCGACTTTTATAAGAGTTCCAAAATATTTTTTACCAACGCGTTTATATTCAAATTTAAAATAATATAAACAATATACTAATAAAGAAAGCCCCATTATTGTTCTAATTAAGGTACTTGCAATTCCTAAGCCCATTGCACCCATTGACGGAATTACACCAAAACCAAAAGCAAACACCCAATTAAACAATAAATTTAAAAATATTCCTATAATTGAAATAAAATTCGGGAAAAATACTATTTCATAAGCCTGTAAAAATTCTTTTAAAGCCGCATGCAAATATCCGCCAAAAGCAGAAAAAGCAAAAACAAATGTATAAATTTTAATATCAGGCATCAATTTTGGGTTAAATCCCATATGCTCCATTAAAGGAATAGATGCAAATATTAATAACATTGAAAAAAATGCAACTATTTGTGAAAAAATTATTGTCGGATAAAAGTACTTCTTTGCAGATTTTTTTGCACCTAACCTGTTTGACAAAACTGGAGAAACACTAACAATTAAGCCTATTCCAAACATAAATATAATACTTGTAATTGCACCGGAAATACTTACCGCAGATAAAACCTCAGTTGAATATTTTCCTGCAACAAAAACATCACCGGCCATAATGAATGTAAAACCTATTTGTCCCATTATAATAGGCCAAGCCAAATGTATTAACTCGTATGCATACTCCTTGTAACTTTTTGTCATAACTTTATAACTCGAAATTATCCTTGTTTAAATATCTATCATTTCTGAATGCCGATTGATAAGGTTTTGCCTGACGGATTTTCTCCAACCATTTAAAATAATTTGTTTTAAAACTTTCCATATCTTTGTTTATATATTGCATTGTAACATATCCGTCAAAAGACTCCATTGCACGATAAATATCGCACTGAGTAGACATCACATTGTTTCCGACAACACATCTTGTTGCAATTGCATCACTTGGCGAAACTCTTTCAAACTGGTATTTTGAGTAATCATTCATCGCTTCAAGTTGAGATGTTAAACGACGTAAAAATATTAATGGTGTTCTCGCATTTGTACTGTGATATGCGTGAATAATCAAGGTTTCTGACCATTTTGAATATGTTTGACCTGATGGAACATATTGAATAATTGTTTCAGAACCCATTTTTCTGTGATATGCAACATGCCACTTCCCTGCACCAACAGGAAAATCAAAAGCAAGAGTTTGGTACGCAAAAACAACCCCAATAGTTAAAAGAAATATTGCAATAAGGCTATATAGTTTTAAATGGAGAGTTTTCATTTGCTAAAATTACCTCAACTTTATCTTTTATTAAACCTTGAAAAACTTTTTTTATCAAGATTTCGCTTTCAAAATGTCCGACATCGTAAAGAACAATTTCAGAGTCTACGGCACTGTGATATTTTAAATCTCCTGTAACAAAACAATCGCAACCATTTTTAACCGCTTCTTCATACATATCCATGCCGGAACCTGCACAAAAGGCTATTTTTGATACGTTTTTAACATTTTTATTATTCACAATTCTCGCATCTGGGAAGATTTTTTTTATTTTTGCAGAAAAATCTTTTATCGAAATTTCTAAATCAACTATTCTCAAAAATTCACCCATAGGATAACTACTCAATTCTAACGCCTCAACAAAAGTATCGGTCGTTCCACCCAAAGCCTTATCAACATTTGTATGAGCAGAATAAATATCAATATCCGAAAGATACAAAGGTACAAAAAACATTGGGTGATGAGAAATAATCATATCACAATGATTTTTGATTGCTTGTTGATAAACATCTTCAGTTATCGTAAGTGCAATTAAAACCTTTTTAACCTCTTTTTTGGGGGTTTCAACAACCCAGCCTGAGCAATCCCATTTTTCTTGAAGTTCAGACGGTGCAAAATTTTCTATTATATTAACAATTTCATACTTGTTCATTTTTTATAATATTCTCAATTTCTTCAACGGCTCTATCTACAATATCATTTACAACAGTGTAATTAAACTGTTTTGAATTTTCCATTTCAGATTCGACGGTTGCAAGTCTTTTTTGGATAGCATCTTCACTTTCAGTTCCTCTGCCACGTAAGCGACGCTCTAATTCTTCCAAAGACGGCGGTAAAATAAAGATTAAAACGGCATTTTTCATTTTATCTTTAACTTGCAAAGCCCCTTTTGTATCAATTTCAAGCAATAAATTTTCGTCATTTTCTAAACATTGCTCAACAAATTTTTTATTTGTACCATAACAGTTACCCGAAAATTCTGCCCACTCTAAGAAATCACCGTTTTCAACAGCATTCATAAAATCCTCACGAGTTAAGTAATAATAGTTAACTCCATGAACTTCACCTTCACGTTTTTGGCGAGTTGTACAAGAAACAGATAACTTAAATTCAGGATTTTTTTCCAAAAACTTTTTAATAATCGTACCCTTGCCCACTCCTGATGAGCCTGAAATTACAAAAAGTTTTTTCATTGAAAATCTCCTATTGTTTTACGGTTTCTTCTTCAGTGCATTCTTCAACAGTTTCTTCTTTTGTTTTTCTCTTTTGGTTTGCACTATATAACATAATGATAATACACATCATAATGCCGATAGCCGCAGATGAAATCCAGAAGCAAACTGCACCTCTCCAACCAAACTTGTCTACCATAAAACCTGTTCCTGATGAAGAAAGAACTGCACCTACATAACCAAACATGCCTGCAAATCCTAAAGCCGCAGATGCTACTTGTTTTGAAGTGGCTTCTAAGGCACAAACACCGCCCAACAATAATTGAGGTCCGGCAGTAAATGCACCGATTAATGCAGCAAGTACGTAATCAAAGAAATCTATTTTATTAATGTGGAATAAGAATAAACAAACACCTAAACCAATAAAGAAAATAATATTGATAGGAATTCTGCTACCTGATTTTGAACGGTCAGAGAACCAACCGGCAGCAATTGCACCGACTGAACCAACAACTGCCAAAGAACTTAATTTTGCAGTTGCAATAGCAAGTGTATCTCCTTTATATTCCATTAAATATTTTACAAACCAGTCCTCTGTACCAAAACGAATTACGTATACAAAAGCATAAGCGATTGATAACAACCAAAGAATTTTATTACAAATAATGAATTTTCTAAACATTTCAAAATAAGACATTTTTTGAATTTCAGATTCTTTCTTTTCCTCAATCGGCTCATTTTTATAAATATCAACATCAGGCAAACCTATTGATTGAGGTTTATCTCTTAACGACCAATATAAAATTAACGCAGTTATTGTAACCAAAACGGCTTCAATACCAAAAGCCATTTTCCAGCCTAATTTTCCAATCAAAATACCTGAAATCATTACAGTTGTAAACACACCCAATTGGTGAGAAGTTGACCAAATAGACCATTTTGTTGCACGTTCTGATTTTGATAACCAATAAGAAAGTGCTTTTGCGATAGGTGGAAAAATCATTGATTGAAACCAACCATTAGCACCCCAGAAGAATGTCAAAATCCATAACAAAATTGCGGCAGACGGCAAACCAAAGAAACTTACATGTCCGGGAGTAATAAACACTGAACTGAATATAAAGCATAAGTTTGCAATTGCAGATAAAATCATCGCTGTTGGCAAGAATGTTCTTACATTACTTCTGTCTGCAAGAATACCGTTACAGAATTTACCTACACCATAAGTAACATACAAAGATGAACCCAAAATACCTAATTGAGTATTTGTATAACCTAAATCCTGACCAATAAACGGTAATGCTACTGCAATATTTTTTCTGCAAAAGTGAGCGACAATGTATGCAATATAGCAAGAGATAAAAATTCTCCAACTCCAGTGTTTATACATTTTGTCAACTTTTTCTTTATCTTGAATTTCCTCTTTAATAGGAGGTTCTTTAAAAAAATTTACGATAAAATTAGCCATTCTTATTTCCCTGCCTTAATTATTTGTACATTTCGGTTTTCTACAACTTCTTTTCTTGCCGATTTAATTGCTTCTCTTTTGCATTCGTCAAGACTCATTCCGTTACAAAGCCTGTCAACAAATCCGCAATTTAATTTTACAGCCTTATTCAATGCCCCAACTTCTTCTAAAATATCTTTTACATCTTCAAAATCATAATGGAAAGATTGTTTTGATTGAAATGTAAGAATATCTCCGTTTTGAGCAGTGATAGACTTTCCTCCAAGTTCAAAATACAATTTAAAAACTGATTTCAAATCCTGAAGTTCAGATTGCATAGTATTTACACTTTGCTGAATACGTAAAAACCTTTCAAATAAATATTCAATATTTTCTAATTGTTTGTTCTCCCAATCATATTTTTGTAAATATAATTTTTTCAATTTAGGATAAGCCAAAGCCAAACTCATTGCATCAGCCATTGCTCTGTGGTGATTAACAAGTTCAACTTTAAATTTTTTAGTCAAAGCGTCTAATCCATGAGAATCCATTTCAGGATAAACTTCTTTAAACATATATTGAGTATCAATTCTTTCATTTTCAAGAGGTTTACCTGTTGTTCTCAAACTTGCTTCATTCAAATATGAATAATCAAAAATACAGTTATGAGCAACAATCGGATAATCACCGATAAATTCCAAAATTTTCGGCATTGCTTCGGCTTCTGTCGGAGCATCTTGAACCATCTCTTGAGTAATTCCATGAATTGCAATAGACGATTTTCTTATATGTTGTTGTGGATTAATCAAAGTTTGAAATTCATCTTTAACTTTTCCGTTTTCTAATCTTACACCGGCAAACTCTACCATACGCTCTTTTGTATAGTCCAAACCGGTTGTTTCTGTATCTAAAACAATCTCAATAACTTTTTTTCTAGCCATTATATTCCTAAAAATTAAATCTTTTTACCTTACATTAAGATAATAGCATAAAAAAAATTTATATGCTAGAATGAACATAATAATAAGGAGATAAAACATGTCAAACGCACAAGATGTAAACGATTCAACTTTCGAACAAGAAGTTTTACAAGCGTCTACTCCAGTTTTAGTTGACTTTTGGGCAACTTGGTGTGGACCTTGCAGAAAAATTTCACCGGTTTTAGACGAAATTGCAGAAACATATTCCGGAAAATTAAAAGTAGTAAAAGTTAATGCTGATGAAAATAAAGAAGTAGTTCAAGCAAACTCTATCAGCGGACTTCCAAGCCTTTTAATCTTCAAAAACGGTGAAGCAGTCGAAAGAATGGTTGGCATGATGTCAAAATCAACAATCATCAATAATGTTGAAAAATATCTATAATAAAATATTTTTAAACTATTAAATAAAGGGTCGGCGGTTTTACCGCCGACCCTTTATTTTTATTTATTTATCAAATTATTTTCTTTGACCCACATAAAATACAGTATTTATATTGGCTTTTAAAATTGTTTTTCCTGATTCTACAGGTGTTGTATCAGATGAAGACTCTGCCAAACTTGCACCTACGGCTCTCGATTTCATTGCATAATTAACCATTGGGTAATTTGTCGCTTCTGAACAACTTGTATTTAAAGATTTTAGAGTTAAAACTTGCATACCTAAAGGTTTCAAACTTGCATTTGCTCTATTTTTTGCTTTACCTGTCAACTCTGCAAGCAAAGCATTACATTCATTTTCATACTTTGTTGCTTTAAACACAAGATTATCAACTCTTGTAACACCTTTTGAAGATGCAACGTTTACAAATTTTGAAACGGCTAAAACATCTTTAACATAAACAGTTACAGAATTAGAAACTGAATAATCTTTTAAATTTCTTTTACCTTTTGATGAATATTCGTAATTTGGTCTTACGCTGTAATCAGAAGTTTTGATATAATCTCCACGAACAGTATTCAACATTGACTTTAAAGTATTATAAAGTTTTTCAGAATTTTCTTTGTTTTCAACAATCGCTTTTTGAGCATCAACATTTTGAGTTTCAACGGCAAAAGTTATTTGAAAAGCATCCGGAGAAATTTCTTTTGTACCGGAAAGACTAATGTCAATTGTTCCGTTATCAACAGCACAAACAAAACCTGCACCGGAAACAATTACAACTAAAACCGCTAAAGCAATTAATAATTTTTTCATAATCAAGTTCCTTTCTTGTTTTTTGAATGAGTTTAACCCAAATTCACAAAAAAAGCAAGATTAAACAGTGGAACTATTTTGAAAATTTCTTTCTTGATTGCATAACGATAACGACTTTTTGATTACCAAACATATAAAGAGCAAAAGCAATGATTGCCCATAATAAAATACCTTGAAACATATTAATTGCAGGTAAAGAAACTGCCGGTGCAATTCCGTTCCACAATAACATTGCTAAATAACCCGGGAATGCGATAAATCCACAAGCCAAACAAACTACAATGAATAAGAATAATAACAAACCACGAAATCCATTCACGTCGATTATTCTAAAATTCTTGTTCATAAACTCTCAATCCTCTTTCCTGAGCCTACCTTTGGCTCACGTCAAAGGATTACTCATTAATATTAATCATATCTAAGAATTCTTTTTCCGAAAGAATAGTTATACCTAGTTCTTGGGCTTTTGTAAGTTTTGAACCGGCATTTTCTCCTGCTACAACAAAATCCGTTTTCTTTGTAACCGAAGATGAAGTTTTACCGCCAAGTTGTTTAATCTTGTCGCTCGCTTCAGTCCTTCCCATTGTTGAAAGTGTACCTGTCAAAACAAACGTTTTCGAATTCAACACAGTAGATTGTACTACCATTTTATGTGTTGGATGTACCCCCAAATGGTTGAGATTTTCCAGCAATTCTAAATTATACGGTTGGGTAAAGAAATCCTTTATACTATTGGCTATTTTATCCCCAATACCGTCAATTTGTGCAATTTCCTCAACGGTTGCATTTTGTAAAGCCTCTAAAGATTGAAAGTGATTAGCCAACAAATCAGCAGTTTCTTTTCCAACATGTCTGATAGAAAGAGCCGTAATAAACTTTGACAAAGGTCTTTCTTTGCTTTGTTGAATTGAATTATACATATTAAACGCAGATTTTTCTTTAACCAAATCCAATTGCATAAAATCTTGTTGAGATAATTTATAAAAATCTGCCGGATTTTTTACCATTCCTCTCGCATAAAGTTGTTCGATAATACTTGGACCAATAAAATCCATATCCATAGCCTCTTTAGAAACCCAATACTCAAGACGTGATTTCGCTTGACTAGGACAACCAAAAGTATTTGGACAATATAAATTTACTTCACCTTCAGGCACAACAAGTTTTGTATGACAAGACGGACATTCGGTCGGTGCTTCGTATATCGGCAAACTATCGTGTTCTTCGCTATCAACATGCTTTATCACTTTTGGAATAATTTCTGCTGCTTTTTTGATTAAAACCGTATCGCCAACTCTTACATCAAGTCTTTTTATTTCATCAAAATTATGCAAACTTGCACGAGAAACAGTACTTCCTGCGAGCAAAACAGGTTCTAACACAGCAACCGGAGTAATTGCACCCGTTTTACCAACATTATCTGTTTCAATTTTCAAAAGTTTTGTGTTTACTTCTTCTGGCGGAAATTTAAAAGCAGTCGCCCATTTCGGGGCTCTTGCGGTAAATCCTAATTCATTTTGATAAGCAAAACTATCAACTTTAATTACGACACCATCTGTTGCATAATCAAGGTCAAATCTTTTAAATTCCCATTCTTTACAATAATCAATTGCCTCTTTTATAGTTTTCACTTTTTTTATATTAGGATTTATTTTAAATCCTAAATCTTTCAAAAGCATTAAACTTTCATAATGAGTTTTTGGTGCATCTTCAACTCCGTCTAAAATCGGAGTGTAAACAAAAATAGATAAATCTCTTTTTGCAGTAACCTCCGGATCAAGTTGTCTGATAGAACCACTTGCAGCATTACGAGGGTTTGCAAAAATCTTTTCTCCATTCATAAGATTTTCTTCATTTAATTTTTCAAAAGAAGTTTTTGGCATATAAATTTCACCACGAACTTCCAAATTATAAGGTTTAAAAATCTTTAGGGGAATGGCTTTTACGGTTTTTAAATTTTGAGTAATATCCTCACCATAAATACCATTACCACGAGTTACACCACGTGTAAAAAAGCCTTGATTATAAGTTAGAGCAATTGCAAGACCGTCAATTTTCAATTCGCAAACCAAATCAACATCGCCGACTTCTTTTTGAACTCTTTCATACCATTTTTCCAAATCTTCATAATTATTTGAATTATCAAGACTGTATAATCTGTACTTGTGCTTGACTTCTTCAAAAGAGGACTGAATTTTTGAAGAACCAACTCTTTGAGTAGGACTATCAGGAGTAATTAAGAGAGGATTTTTTTCTTCTAAACTTTTTAATTCTCTAAATAATTCATCATATTCAAAATCTGACAAAGTTGGATTATCTTCAACATAATAAAGATAATTTGCCTTGTTTATTGTATCTCTCAAAAATTTTAATCGTTCTACAACCATAATTACATAACCATTAATAATTCTCTAATAACCTTTGTTGCAACCGCTGTTGAAACACCTGATACATCATAGTCAGGTGCAAGTTCAACAACATCAGCACCGACAATATCAAAATTTCTAAGATATTTGAACCAGCCAACAAGTTCTTTAAACGTTAATCCACCTGCTTCAGGAGTTCCTGTTCCCGGCATAATACTTGTATCAAGGACATCTAAATCTACAGAAACAAAGATTTTTTTATTTTTTAAACAATCTAAATCTTCGTAAGAATGGCACAAAGTATTATATTTTTTCATAATATCCCATTCTTCTTTCATGCCTGAACGGATACCAATTTGTTTAAGATTTTCAAATCCGATAATTTGCCCAATATGATACATTACAGCAGAATGCGACATTTCTTCACCAAGATATTCTTTTCTTAAATCAGTATGAGCATCAAAATGAACAACTGCAATATCTTTGTATTTTGAATATACACCTTTAAATTCAGGCAGTGTAACCAAATGTTCACCACCAATACCGAAAACCCTTTTGCCGTCATTATAAATTTGAGTAACGTTTTCTTCAATTAAATCTAAAGATTTTTTAGTGTTTCCTAAAGGAAATTCCAAATCACCACAATCGTTAAAATTAACATCATTAATATCTTTATCAAATTCCGGAGAATATTCTTCCAATCCCCAACTTGCAAGACGAAGCATTTCAGGTGCAAACCTTGAACCTGAACGATAAGAAACAGTTCCGTCAAACGGCATTCCTAACATAATTATATCTGATGTATTATAATCCGGATTTTGTCCCATCCAAGTTCTATCCAAAAACGGTCCTTTTAGCATAATTTTCTCCTTTTTTATAATTTTATCATGAAATTTCTGACCGCAAAGGGTGAGTAAAAAGAGAAATTAAAAAGTTTTAAGGGTTGAATTTTGCAAAAAATAAGATATAATAAGAATATAACAAGTGGCAGTTAGCGAACACTAACTTTTTCACCACGTTGTTTGTTCATTATTTAGTTTTTAACTAAACAAAACTAGCGTTATGACTGCAATCGACAACGCTAGTTTTTGCTTGTTTAACAAAATTGCTATTATATAATATATAACGGCTAGCGTTTTAATTGTTGTCATATACATCACCCCTTTCTTGACGTCAGAACCGTCAATTCATAAGGTAACATGGCGACCACTTGTTATATTTATTTTTAATTTTGAATTTATTTTATACTTTTTCGGTTTTTATTTCTATCCAATAAACATATTATTTTTCACAATTTCCCCCTTTTTCTAAAGATTGATCCATAGATCAATGCCACACGAAGTAAAATACATCAAAAGATTGATGTTAAATATACTCCATATATTGTAAATTAGATGTGTGAAATGATAAGTGGAAGTGTGAAAGCACTTTCGGGTGGAGAATAGGTAAGTGGCAAATAGTCTACAAATGACTTTACAACGTATTAATGCAATTGAACGTCAATTTGCAGCACTTTCTATGCAAACAAGTTTGCCTACTCCGGAAAATGCTAAAACTGACGGCGATTTCCAAAAAATCTTAGACAAGAAAATTGAAGCGGTAAAAACAAATGAACCTGCACCAAAAGAAGAAATTGACAGATTAATTGAAGAATACTCAGCAAAAAACAATTTGGATAAAGATTTTGTAAAATCAGTTGTTAGACACGAATCGGGCTTTAATGTAAACGCAACTTCAAAATGCGGAGCAATGGGTTTAATGCAATTAATGCCTGCAACCGCAGAAAGTTTAGGTGTTACAAATGCTTACGATGCAGAACAAAACATCGCAGGTGGTACAAAATACTTAAAAGGTTTAATGGACAGATTTGACAATAACAAAGAATTAGCACTTGCTGCTTACAATGCAGGGCCAAATGCAGTAAAGAAATACAGCGGAATACCTCCATACAAAGAAACACAAAATTACGTTAAAAACATTATGAAAACGTATGACAACTACAAAGGAGGTAAATAATGCTAGTAAGAAGTTTTGAATCGGCAGCAAAAGGTATGATTGCTCTTACAGAATCTCTTGATAATACAGCAATGAACCTTGCAAACGTAAACACAACAGGTTACAAAAAAACCGCATTAACATTTAAAAACTTATACGACGCAAAAGTCGTGGAAAATACAGGTACACTTCTTTGTGGTAACACACGAAACATCGGAACATTAAGTATGGGGCCAATATCAGACCAAATCCACTACGATTTTGAACAAGGTTCACTACAAAGAACAGACAACCCACTAGATATAGCAATTGAAGGGGATGGATTTTTCAAAGTTCAATCACCAAACGGAGATGTAAGTTACACAAGAGATGGTCAACTCGTATTAGACAGTGCTTCATTTTTAAGAACAACCGATGGAGATTTTATTTTAGACGTAGAAGACAGACCTATCCAAATTGACTTTAGAGAAATCGGATTTGATGACATTAAGAAAATTACAATCAGTGAACGAGGTAACATTGAAATAAACAATAAAGAAAGAAAATTTCCACTTCAACAAATTGCGATGTATGACTTCCAAAACAAAGAAACAGGCTTATTCAATATCGGAGGTTCAAAATTTATCACAAGAGATAACGACACAAACCCACCGATACCGGCAGAAAAGTTCACAATACAACAAGGAATGTTGGAAATGTCAAACGCAAACGTAATTAAAGAAATGATTAATACAATTAACGTATCAAGAAATTATGAATCACTTCAAAAACACGTAAAAACAAGTGGACAAATGTTATCACAAGCGATAAGTGTAGGAAAACTTAAATTTTAGAAACTAGAAATTAATTAGAGGTAAGGATAAACAAAAATGTTAAGATCATTAACAACAGCAGCAACAGGTATGATAGCACAACAAAATTACTTAGATGTAATTGCTAACAACGTTGCAAACGTAAACACAACAGGGTTCAAAAAAGTTCGTTTAGAATTCCAAGACTTATTAAGCCAAACAGCAAGAAATCCTGGTGCAATGTTAAATCAAGGAACATACCAACCTGTTGGTATTGAAATCGGTTTAGGGGTTAAAACTGCTGCAACAACCAGAATTTTCACAACAGGTATTGCAGTAAATACAGACAGACCGCTAGACGTTATGATTGAGGGCGAAGGCTTCTTCCAAGTAATGAAAGAAGACGGTACATTGGCTTACACAAGAGATGGTTGTTTCCAAATTGATGCTCTTGGTCAACTTTGTACAAACGATGGTTTACTAATTCAACCGGCAATGACTTTTCCGGCAGATACAAGAGAAATTACAATTTCACAAGACGGAAACGTAACAGTATTAACAGGAAACAACACTCAAAGTCAACAAATCGGACAATTCCAATTAGTAAGATTCCAAAATCCGGCAGGTTTATTATCAATCGGACACAACTTATACCAAGAAACTTCAGCCTCAGGTAACGCAGTTCAAGGCACTCCTGGACAAGAAGGTATGGGAACATTAGAACAAAACTTCTTAGAAGGTTCAAACGTTCAAATCGTAGATGAGTTAATCGGACTAATCAAAGCAGAAAGAGCATTCGAATCTAACTCAAAAATCATCAAAACATCAAGCGACATTCTTCAAATGACTAACAACTTAACATAAGGCAATAAATAAGTGAAAAAATTAATCGGAATATTATTAATAACTTTAATATTAACAGCAAACTCAGTACTTGCTGCAACATATTCTGATAATTTTATAAGAGAAGAAGTCAGAAAACAAATCAGTATTCAAAACAAAAAATATACAGATGCTGATTTAGAAATAATCATCTCAAACATGCCATTTAGAACAATGACAGTTTCAGACGGAAAAATCAAATTTGTTGTAACTTCAAACTTTGACAAATTCGTTCCAAGAGATATAAAAAAAGTTTACGTTTACGTAAACGCTAAACTGGAAAGAGAATTTCTTGTACAAGTAAGAACTCTTGCATACAAAAATGTACTTTGTGCAAAAACTCAACTGGAAAGAGAATCACTTCTATCAAACGCTAATGTAGTAGCAAAAAGAATGGAAGTTTCAATGCAAATAGATTACGTCTTAACTCCGGAAATGATGAAAAACAAGAACATCATCACAAAAAAATGGTTTAGAGAAGGTGAAATTATTGATAAAAGATTTGTAAGAATCAAACCAGATGTCGAAAGAAATTCAGAAGTTCAAGCATATTTCAAAAACAACGGTGTAATGATAATGATAGGCGGAAAAGCATTGAACGAGGGAATGGTAGGAGATTACATAAATGTTCAAAACGACACTTACAAAAGAACATACAAAGCAAGAGTAATCGGTGAAAACAAAGTCTTAATCAATATATAAAAACTTCAAGGGGAATAAAATGGTAAGAAAATTATTAATAACATTAATCGCAATAACAGCAATCAGCACATTTAATACCGTAAATGCTGAATCATTGTTTACATTGAGTGCCTCTCAACAAAGTTCGCCAAAATCTTTATTTTCAGGCGTAAGAGCAATGGGCATTGGCGATTTAGTTTCAATTGTTGTAGAAGAAAAGTTAAACAGCACAGACACAATGGCTTATGGTTCAAACCGTAAATCAAACACTGTAGACAACTTTACAACAGTTATAAAATCTTGGATACCATTTTATAACGTAGATAGCCCAAATAACTATGGCGGACAAAATACTGTTGAAAGTTCAGCAAATTCACAAAGAGTTTTGGCTTTTGGCGACAAAATTTCAGCACAAGTTGTTCAACAATTATCAAATGGTAATTTAATGGTACAAGGCAAAAAAACATTAGTAAACAATAACGAAAGAGTAGATTTAATCGTAACAGGAGTAATCGACCCAAGATGGATTAACGCATCAGGTGAAATTTCATCAACAAAAGTAGCAAACTTACAATTCGCACTATCAGGCAGAGGTTCGCTATCAAGAGGTCAAAACGAAGGTATTGTAAACAGATTAATCAAATACTTATTCTAATAATTAAGGAAAATGGGGAAATGAAAAATAAATTAACAGCACTAATTTTAATATTGATGATGAGTTTGGTTCTACCAATGCAAGTTCAGGCAGCGAACGTGAAAATTGGCGACATCACTCATGTTAAGGGTGTAAGAAACAATCAAATCATCGGTTACGGTTTAGTAGTAGGTCTTCCCGGAACAGGGGACAACTCTCGTTCTACACAATTAACAAATAAAATGTTATTAATGAACTTGGGTACTGTAATTGAACAAGAAAACTATATTCAAAAAGGTTCAGCGGCAGCAGTAATCGTAACAGCAAGTGTTCCACCATTTGCAAAAAACGGTGATGAAATCGACGTTACAGTATCAACTTTAGCAGACGCAAAAAGTTTAGAAGGTGGTGTTTTAGTTCAAACCATTTTGAAAGCACCAAACGGTGAAGCAGTTGCAGTTGCACAAGGCCCTGTTTCAGTTGGTGGTGTAAACGCAAGAGCAAACGGTTCAATGAGAAGAACAGCAATCACAACAACAGGTAGAATCCCTGGTGGTGCGATTATGGAAAGAGATATTGATACAGAAATCGGCGACGATACTTCAATTACATTGTCTTTAGACCATTCAGATTACACAATGGTTTCAAGAATTGCTCAAAGAATTAGTGCAGTTGCACCAGCAAAAGCAATCGACGGAAGTTCAGTTAAAGTAACAATCCCAAACGCTTTTCAAAATGACAGAGTTACATTTTTATCAATACTTGAAAACTTAGAAGTAAGCCCAACAGCAGAAAGAGCAAAAGTTATCGTAAATGAAAGAACAGGAACTGTTGTTATCGGCTCTCAAGTAAAACTTCTACCAGCGGCAGTTGCACACGGTAATGTAACGGTAACAGTTTCTACAGCAAACGATGTTTCTCAACCAAATTCTTTTGCACAAGGTGCTACAGTTGGATTTTCAAATTCAGCAATCGGTGTAGATAAAGGTGAAGGCAGTGTTGTAAAAATGAATGGAAACAGCAATCTTAATGACTTAGTAAATGCTCTAAATTCAATCGGTGTTGCACCAATAGATATTATCAGTATTTTACAAGCATTAAAGAAAGCAGGAAGTTTACAGGCTGATTTACAAATTATTTAGTAAAAACAAGGGTGGGGAAATGAACAATTCGATAAATTCAATATCAGCAAACTTATTGAACAATAACGGAATCGTAAACAACGATACTCAAATATTCAATAACATCAAAGAATCTGGCGGACAAAAAGAGCAATTAAAAAAAGTCGGACAAGAGTTTGAAACTTTATTTATGACAAAAATGATGACTTTGATGGATAAAACAATTGATAGAGAAGGCGGTTTGCTTGGCGGAGAATCAAAATACGTAGACACCTTCAAAAATCACGTATTTCAAGAAGTAAGCAGACAAATGTCAAAGAGTCCACACACATCAATTGGAATTGCAAGCCAAATTTACAAACAAATGGAAAGATACGTACAAGGTTAGGAATAAAAAAGGGATATAAAATATGTTAAACGGAATTTCAGCAGGAGCATCAAACTCAATACAAGCCTTTACAGCAGTAAACGCTTTTAAAAACTCACAAGAAGCCTTAAAAAAAGATAACTTCAAAGTTGAAGATAACACACCAAGCGGTGTTGACTTAAAAGACAACAACAGAATTTTAAAAGACCAAGATGTTGAAGACATTCGCAAATACGCAAAAATTGCAGGCGAAGACAATCTAACTAATGAAGACATCAAATACGGCTTAACATACGGCAGAAGTGTAATTGCAGAATACATAATATAATAAGATATATATTTATATATACATGGAGAAAAAATGGAACAACAATTTTTTGAAAAAATATCAAATATGATAGATAACGCAATCTCAGCATACGAAGAACTTTTAGTTTTCTATAAAGAGAAAAAACAGGCACTTTTAAAACAAGATACAAATATGCTTGCACTTGTTGATGAAAAAATTGTTGCTCAAGTAAAATATATTACAAACTTAAACAAAAGACGTGAAAATTTTTGCAAAGAAAACGAAATTGAATCTGTTAAAATTACGGAATTAATTGAACTTGCACAAAAAGAATGTCCCGATTTTGAAGAAGTGTACGAACAACAAAAAGTAAAGATACGTAACATTGCAGATGAATTAGCGTTAGTTGAGAAAGCAAATGTGGAATTATTAAAGCATAGTTTAACTATGTCAGATAAACTATTAGATATAATAATAAGTGCAGCAGGTTCGCAAAAGGATTCTTACGACCAGCACGGAAAAAATATAGAAGCCAATAAAATTACGATTGGTTCTATAGTGGAAGAGGCTTAAAAAGGAGTTTAAGATGACCATTAGCAAAGCAATGAACATTTCCCTAACAGGGTTAAACGCAAATCAAGCAGCATTAAATGTTGTTTCTCATAATATTGCGAACATAAACACCGAAGGCTACGTTAGACAACGTGCTAATTTTGTTGAAATGAGAACAGCAACAAGAGATGGTTCTGTAAGTGGACAAATTGCTTCACTTGCGGGTGTTAGAATTGGTAGCATTACAACTGCTGCAAACGATTACATAAACAATTACTATAGAACTCAAAATTCTAAACTTCAAGGCTTATTATCAGAAGCAGACACCGCAGGACAAATTGCAGACCTTATGGACGAACTAAAAGGTACAGGTCTTGGCGATGCTTTAAATGACTTTTTCAGTGCAGCAAACTCTTTAAACCAAAATCCGACAGATTATAGTTTAAGAGTTAATTATGCACAAAAAGCAAAAGCCGTTACAACTAAATTTAATGCAATGAGTTCAAATATTACCAAACTTAGAGAATCTAAAATTGGTAATGGAGAAGCCACCGGAGAATCAGCAAAAGCATCTGAAGCAGGAACTTATGTAAATCAGTTCAATTCATACATTAAACAATTAGAAACTGTAAATAAACAAATCACATCAAGACCTGAAGATGCAGGTTTACAAACACAAAGAGATCAAATTTTATCTCAATTGTCAAACCTTGCAAACGTAACAACTTCGCTAAATCCATCTGGAACAGCGAACGTTAAAATCGGTGATATTGACATACTTAAACACTGTGAAATTCAAACAGAAATTAATATTACAGCAAATGGCAGAATCGTGGCAGAAAATGCCACAGGAAAGACTGTTGATATTACAGACAATATTACAGAAGGTTCTTTAGGCGGAACTTTAAAAAGTATTTCTACAATTGATGATGCAATGAAAGACATTGACGCTCTTGCAAAAGCATTTGCAGAAAAAATGAATGAAATTCAAACTAAAGACAACGGAACAGGTACACCATGTTCATATAACAGAACAGCAGATCAACTGGAAAAATCAACAGAAAACCTATTTAAAATAGGCGACGGTTCACCGGATTTTACTGCAAGTAATATTACAATCAATGATGAAATCTTAAAAAACCCTGATTTGATTGCAGCAGCAAGAGTTGATACAAATGTAACTGGTTGGGAAAAATCAGTTGGTAATGGCGACAATGCCCTTGAAATGTATAACGTTCAAAACGAAAAACTAGGAGCATTAAACGGTCTTACACTAAACGATTATATTATTTCACTTGGAACAAAATTTGCACTGGAAGCAAGTCAAAAAGCAAATGATGCTGAAATTCAAGGCGGAATTGTTGACGGAATCCACAATCAAATCCTTTCAGAAACAGGTGTAAACCTTGACGAAGAATTAAGTAATATGATAATCTATCAACAAGCATACAATGCTTCAGCAAGAGTATTCTCAGCATGTGTTGAAGTTTTTGATACACTGGTAAATCTAGGTACATAAATTTCAAATAAGCACACAAAACGGATTTTGTAAGCATTATGAGGGTATAAACTATGTCAATAACAAGAGTTTCAACATATCAAGTAAATAAAACATTTGCAAACCAGTTAAACAACACACAGTCAAAGTTTAACAAACTTTCGCAACAAATCACTTCCGGAAACAGAATTTCTTCTACAATTGAAGATCCGGTTGCGGCAAGAGGTATTATTAAAGCAAATAAAGAACTTAGCAATATTGATGAATACAAAAAGAACATTGAACTTGCAGATAATGAATTATCAACAATTGATGCGGCTTTAAAAAGCATTAATGACCAATTGAGCAAGGCTCACGACTTAGCAATGCAAATTGCTAACGGAACTCTTGGCGAAGAACAAATTACAGCATATCAACAAGAACTTGATTCAATTATTGATAACGTTACAAGACTTACAAACACTCAATATGATGACCAATACCTGTTTGCCGGCACAAGAACAACAACTCCACCATATACTGTTGGTGCAAACGGACTTGAATACGCAGGTAATACAGAAGCGAGATATGCAATTATCGGAGAAAATAAAACTGAGCAAATCAATTTAATTGGTAAAGATTACTTCGGCAGTGCAGATTTCACAACAGATGCTAACGGAACAATTACATATAACGGCGGAGATGGTGCTTTTGGTGCATTGTATAAATTAAAAGCAGCAATTCAAGATGGTTCAAATATTGATACAACTTCACTTAAAGAGGCTATGAACGGACTTGATGAAGGTGTAAACACAGTTACTGCCGGAAAAACAAAAGTCGGTGCAGTAGGCTCAACTTTTGATGATATAATTACATCTTACGAAAATGATTCTTTGAATATAACAAAATTACGTTCAAATTTACAAGATACTGACTTGCCAAGTGCAATTTCTGATTGGTATTCTTCATATCAAGCAATGCAAGCATCTTATACATTAATGGGACAAAGAGCAAATATGTCTTTATTAAATTATATATAATAGAAAAATTTTACTTACCATTCATTTACAAATTTAGACAATTGTCTATAATAAAAAAAGCCTCAAAAATGAGGCTTTTTTATTAATTTCATTTAATCTACAAAACTTACGTGTTATTTGTAATTCGCTTGAATTTGATTTTTCAAGTTTTGACACATTATGCGAAAGTTTTGAAAGAATCATCTACGTTTTTATCAATTACACTTGAAATTGATTCCATTTCTGTTGAAATTGCTGATTGTTCTGTATCTAATTGTTTCAA
>CAKUZB010000003.1 GCA_934717745.1 uncultured Candidatus Melainabacteria bacterium
AATAACAAAACCAAACCAAAATAATAACCAAAACCAAAAACCAAATTTAAAGCCACCCTATCGGGTGGCATTTTTTTTTATTATTGTTAAATTTTTAATGAATCATGTGTTTCTCTAGCATTACCATTAAGACACTTAAATCTGCCGGTTTCACACCACCTATTCTTGATGCTTGAGCCAGTGATGTTGGTCTGATTTTTTCTAATTTTTCTCTTGTTTCTGTAGAAATATGAGCAATCTGAGAGTAATCAATATTTTTTGGAATTTTAATTTTTTCTAATTTACCCGCATTGTCAACTTGAGCCTCTTGACGTTTTAAGTATCCGTCATATTTTATTAAAATTTCAACTTGTTCATAAACAGGTTTGTCTAAATTTAATTTTTGAGCAGTTTTATCAAGTTCTTTAATTACCTTATAATCAATATTTGGGCGTTTTATCAATTCTGCAAGTCTGATACCTTTATCAATATGTTCGCCGTATTTTGCTAAAATCGAATTTACTTCATCAGTTGCAGAAAGTTTTGTATCTTTCAGTCTTGCAATTTCTTTCTGAATTGCTTTTTGTTTATCCAAAAATCTATTATATTGTGTTTCCTCTAACAATCCAATTTTATGTCCTATTTCACTCAAACGTTCATCAGCATTGTCTTGACGAAGTAGTAAACGGTATTCCGAACGAGAGGTAAGCATTCTGTACGGTTCTTCAATGTCTTTTGTAACCAAATCATCTATAAGTGTTCCAATATAAGAAGAACTTCTTGATAACTCAAGCATTTCAGAATTATTTAAGTAGTTAAACGCATTAATTCCAGCAATCAAACCTTGTGCTGCCGCTTCTTCGTAACCACTTGTGCCGTTAATTTGACCCGCCATAAACAAGCCTTGAACTTTTTTGGTCATTAAAGAGTGGCTGTTTTGAACTGCTGGAACATAGTCATATTCAACAGCATAAGCAGGTTTAATCACATGTGCGTTTTCAAGTCCGGGTAAAGTTCTAAGCATCTGCACTTGAACATCAGCAGGTAAACTGCTTGAAAACCCTTGAATATACACTTCATAGGTATTTAATCCTTCAGGTTCAACAAAAATATGGTGCGAAGGATTTGATGCAAATCTAACAATTTTATCTTCAATTGACGGACAATATCTAGGTCCTATGGCATGAATTAAACCTTGATACATAGGAGATTTATCTAAGTTTGCCTTAATAATTTCATGAGTTTTTTCATTAGTTTTTGTCAGGTAACAAGGATATTGTTTTCTTATCGGTCTGTCAGGTCTGAATGAATAAAAACTTAATTCGTCATCGCCATTTTGTAAAATCATTTTAGAATAATCTACAGTACGGCTATCCACACGTTGAGGAGTACCCGTTTTTAAACGTTTAATTGTAAAACCTAAATCTATTAATGATTTAGAAAGTCCTCTTGCCGGCATTTCTCCTAAACGGCCTGCCGGATATGAATTCAAACCTACCCATATTTTCGCTTCAAGTGAAGTTCCTGTCGTTAAAACAACCGCAGGTGCATCATACTGAATACCGTATTCATCAACCGCACCTGTAATTTTTCCGTCTTTAACCAACAATTGAGAAATACAACATTGTTTTAAGAAAATGTTTTCATTATCTTGAATAACATTTCTCATAAACTGAGTATATTCTTTTTTGTCAGATTGTGCTCTTAAGGCTCTAACCGCAGGGCCTTTAGACATATTTAAAGTTTTCATTTGCAAATAAGTAGCATCAGTAACGATACCCATTTGACCACCAAGAGCATCAATTTCTCTAACTAAAGTAGATTTTGCAGGCCCGCCAATTGCAGGATTACAAGGCATAAGGGCAATATTATCCATGTTCAAAGAGCATAACAATGTCTTTAATCCAAGCCTTGCTGAAGCAAGAGCGGCTTCACAACCTGCATGACCTGCCCCAACAACTATACAATCAAATTTATTATTCATGTAATCCATATCAATATTATAATACAAAATTTATGCTATAATAACTCTATGAAAAATATTTTTTTAGCAATTTTATTATGTTTTTTAGTTTCACCTTCTTTTGCAAACCAAAGTGATGAATCTTTAATTCATGGTAACGTTTCTTTTGATTGGGTTACAAAATCTCAATTAGAACGTGATAAAAACATTGATGACGTTCGAGAAATTCTTTACAGTAAAAGTATTATTATAAAATACAATAAAAAAGACTTTAGAGAACAATATAAAAATTACTTAAAAGATGAAAAATACCAACAACACTATATGGAAATTTTAAGTGGTAAAAAAGAAAACGATACAGAAAGACTTGCAGGTTTTTTCAAGTTTAATGATAGAGTGTTGTATGCATACGGAATTCAATATAAAAACGATATTTATACAACATATTATTACGATGCTTTAGGAAATCTAAGATACATTGACAAAATGTCAGAAAATTATCCTAAATATCCTTATTACACTCATCAATACAGAATTTCTGGAGAATTAGCAGGTTCTTTTTATTTTAAATCTTATGATACACAATATGAATTTAAAAACGGCAAATTCAAAGGAATTTGGTACAAAGATACAATGTTTAATGCAAATGCAAAAAAGATTATGACTAGGACTAATTATTAAAACTTTTGCGACTTACAAAGTCGCTAATCTCAAAGTAATCTCAAAGAAATTAATTACTCAACCCATCTAAAACTTTGTACATAATCTTCACCATTAATATCCCCTAAAACCTCAACGGCAAAAACTCTGTAGGCTTTATTTGATAATTCAATCATAGGTATTTTATTCAAATCATTAAGAATTTTTGCATTTGACGGGTCATTAAGATTAACACCAGGAATCGCACTAAATAAAGTATTTAAAGAAACATTACCAATTGGTCCAAGAACTGTTGATATTTTTTTAGACAAACGCCCAAATACATACATTTTAGCCATATAATTGCTAAAATTGTAATCTCCTGTAACGTAAATACTTAAGTCTTTACCTGTTGACAAGATTTGTATTTTATCTGCCGTACCGTTATGGATTTCAATTGCACCTTTAATTGAAGCAAAATTACCAGTTTTTAAAGGAGTAATTAAATCAACAATACCATTAATAGATAGTCCTGTAATTCCACTCTTAATTAAATTTCCGGCTTTTAATAAATATTCTAAAGAACCTAATTTTGGCATTCTGCCATTTTTAATTAAAAATGCACCATGTCCGTTTAAACTTTTTAAACAATCTGCTTGTTCAACGCCTGTGCAAGACAGAGTAATTTGACCATTCAAATCACCATACAATTGACCATTTACATCAAGAATTGAAGATAAAAGTTTGTCAGCGTCAGCATTTGTAACTATTAAATCAAAATTTGATTTCTTTGAATAAATATTGTAACCGCCAGAACCTTCCATTGTGCCTTTTGCAAGTTTAAATTTAAATTTATCAAGATTTAAGTTACCATTTTTAATGCTAATATTTGCAAGCAAATCTTTTGCATGAATATTGTTAAAATCAATTCCATTTGCAATAATTTCAAGATTGTGTATAATGAATTGTTTAAAATCAACCGATGTAATATCCGCAGAACCTGTTGAAACTTCACGTGAAGCATTAATTTCCATTCTATCTAACAATTCAATTACGTGGTCAACATTAAAATTACCAATATCTAAAGTAGCACTATTAATTATATATGGAGGTTTAAGTGAATTTCTGGCATTAATATCAAGAATAAATTTATTTGTTAAAATAGCACCTCTAACGCTCGCTAAAATCTTATTATCCCAGAATTTTAGAGATAAATTTTCAACATTTGCATCAAAAAATGGAATATCCATATTGAAAATATTAAAATCACCTCGAATTGACGGATTTGAAAGAGAACCATTTGCAACAATATCAGAAGTAAAAATGCCTTTTTTAATTAAAGGTTTTTTAAATACAATATTGAAAATACGCATATCCGTATGAACATTAGTTTTAACCTTGAAATTCTTAAAGAATATATCATTTTTCGTATATGATAATTGTCCATTTGCACTTAATTGGCGTTCCTTAATAATTCGTCTGTTAACATAAGCAATTTTGTCGTAAACAAATGATTTTACGTTCAATTGGTTAGGTTTAAATACGGTATTTGCTATAAGATGTATTGGCAAATTTTCATCACCTATTGTTGCACCCATATAGTAAATACTTGAACCACTATCAATTTTTATCGTTGAATTTAAAGAAAGATTATCTAAAAAACCTGAAATAGCAGAGTTTAGAGAAACATTTCCTTTAATTTTAATCGGATATATTACATTTTTATTATATATATAATCAACAAATTTTTGATTTGGTTTTGCATTGATACTCAAATTCAATTTTGGTTTTTGCAAGAAATTATCAATTGTGCCATAAACAAGAGCAGGCATAGTACCAATTTGAGTGTTTAAGGCTTTAACATTCAATGTCCCATCTTTAATAATTACATTACCTGACATTAAACGAATAGGCATTTTTGTTTTTCTGTAAACCAAATTCAAATTTCTTAAATTTGCAGAACCTGATAATTTAATTTTAGAAAAATCAATATTATCCATACTTCCGCTGTATTCGCCTTTAAATTGAGCATAAGAATGTTCACTAGAATCATTTGTATTTTGTACCTGCAAAATTGATGGAGCAAAAAGTCTTATTGCTTCTGCAATTTTTATTCGCTCTGAATTAAAAGAAAGAGATGCCTTATTATCATTTATAATACCAGAGATAAACACTTTTGCATTTGAAACTTTAGAAATAAGGTTCAATTTAAAATTAAAGTCGTTATACAAAATACTTCCTGATACATTTTGCAAAGGCATCATTAAATCAGTTAATTTAATATTGTTTGAATGTAATTTTAACTCTCCTTTTGCGTGAACATTTTTCCCTAAATCCATTGCCGAAATATCAAGAATTTGTCCTTTTAAATCTAATGAAAAATCGGCTAAACCAGTTGCAGTGTCAATCATTTTGACTGATTTTTGCATTGGTTCTAACATCGGAGAATTCTTTAATATTTTTAATAAATTATTTAATTCTTGTTTTGGCAGACTCGCCTTGAAATCAAATTTTCCGACTAAATTACATGTGCCGTCAATAGAAACAGGTTTTCCATTAACATTTCCACTTAATAGTGTAAAATGAGTGTCAAAATCATTAAATTTTAATATAGCATTAGCATTTTTTAAAACTAAATTATGTATATCATCAAAATAGGTTGTAGCATTCAGGGCTTTGAACCAACCATATGTGTGAGGGTCGTTTCTAGTACCTTTAACAACTAAATCAATGCTACCAAATCCTGCAAATTCCATAACAGGAACAGGTCCAGTCAAAAAATTAAAAGTTTGATGAACAGGCATTAAAACTTTTTTTGCCAAAGTTAAATCAATCATTGACGTACTTGTAATATGTAAATCACACTTTTGATCACCATAAGAATTAATTCGACCTTTTACATTAACCTCTTGAGTCGGCTCCGTCGGAACATTTACGTCTAATTCCAGATAATCACCTTTATATTCAATCCCAATATATGCACCTTTAGGGGCTTTTTTGATTGGTTCGTATACGTATGCATTATCTACAATAATTTTACCGTACATTAAAGGCTCTACAAGATTATCCTTAATTTTTAAATTTACGTTAACGTCAGAATTAAAATTTGCCTCTTTTGCAACTGACACATTTATTTTAATTAATTTATCTAATTTATCAGAATAAGGAATAAGTTCTAAAATATCCTTTGCTTTTGCATTAAAAATTTTTAAATCCAAATCAGGAACAGGCTTTTTCGAAGAAACTTTGTCCACAGAACCTGATAATTTAAAACCGAATTTTGGAGAAAGAAACGAAATACTTGGAATATTTAAACAATTTTTTTCCAATAATACTCTTGAATTTAGTTGAATTTTATGAGGATAAGAGTATGGTTTATTAAGATATTTTGAAGTACATTTTATATTTTCAGCAACAAAATTTGAAATATATTGTTTTTGTTCAAAAATTTTCTTGTCAGAATGAATATCCAGATTAATCAGCCCCGAAATGCTTGATATATCACCTTGAGTTAAGGTTTTTATTAAACTTGAATATTCTGAAAGTTCAAAATTTGTTAATGAGATTGCAACTTCAGGCGGGTAATTATCTAAATTTATCGAGAAAGGAAGTTTTGTATCAATATTAAATGACATACGAGAAGTCGTTTTTTTCGTTGACACAGTTGCATCTAGTGATGTTTTTAACAACTTATTTTCAACATATTTATCGATATTAAAATAATTTCCGCTAAGTTTGATTTTTGATTTGTCATCGGAATTAGTAAAGTTTACATTAAATTTATCAATAAAAACCGAACCGCCGTTAAGATTTATCATAAAGTCAGAAGTTTTCAATAATAAATACTGACCTAATTTTAGCCTCAAAGACTTATCATAATAAACATCTACAAAAATATTATTACTTGAAAAGTATTTAACATTCACACGTCCAATGATTAAAGGCAAAATAGAAACTTTAACGAGAGGTTTTTCGACAAAAAAAGCACAAGTGCCATCATCATTAAGAATAGAAAATTTATCGGCTTTTAGCCAAATTGCTGGAGACAAAGCATTTTTAAATTTTGGATTTTCAATTTTTACATTATAATGGTACTCATTTTTTATGTATTTTGTTATTAAGGGGTTAAAGTAATCAAGGTTAATAACTCTAGGCAAAACACAATAATATATTGCATATACACCCAGTATTGCGAAAACTAAAATTAAAGTTTTTAATCTTATCCCCATGTTAAAATTATAACGTAAATTTCAACTTTTTCAAATTCTTAAAACTTCTTTAACAAATACTTTGCTAGCCCAACACCCATTGAAAAACAACTTGGAATAATTCTAAGAGCCGCTTGTGCATAAAAATCTGCGGATACACAACGCCCCACTACAAATAAATTGTTAATATCCTTTGACATTAAGGCTTCCACAGGAAATTGATAATCCTGCATTGTATGTTCTAAAACCGAATTATCTTTTTTAGAAGAATGTATGTCTACCGGATAGTTAGATATAACAACAGGATTTTCGAATTTTTTACCACTTTTTAAATCATCAATTGTATATATATATTTACCATAAATTCTTCTGCTTACTCTTACCCCTAACATATCTGCAATATTTGAGATATAAGCATTTTCAAAACCAACAAAATATTTTTTACAGAAATTTGCCAATCTATATATACTACCTCTGGCTTTTAACAAGGCTTTTGATACCTGAAACATATCTAAAGGGTTAATTTCTTGGTCAAAAAGAATTCTTGGACAGTTGAACGCCACTGAATTAGCCATATTAGGAACAGTAAACACCTGAAAATAGTTTCTGTCCTCTGTTTTAAGGATATTTTTGGCTACAGCATCATCAAATAATGGAGTTAAAGCCCAATTTTTATCACTATCCCACGTATATGCTGTTGAAAGATGTCTTTGTCCTTCAATATCGTAACATGTTGTAACATTTCTGTCTTTATCAAAATCTAATAACCAATCACCAAAAGTTTTTAAATCAACACCGCCCATTATAAATCTTAAATTCGTAGGTTGATTTTGTTGATTATCATTCAAAAATTCGCAATTTAATAAAAATCCAACATCACAATTTCCTGTCGCATCTACCACATAGTCCGCTTCGATACATACTGATAACATATTTGAAGTCAATTCTATCTCATTGATATATCTATTTGATACATTTACACTTTTTATTGATGTATTAAATAAAATCTCAACATTTACTGATTGCATGATTTCGTCTAATACAATTTTTGCAATCTCCGGATTAAACCACCCTATGTTTCCGTCAGGATACGTAATTGCGGAATTATTATGTTCTTTCATTTTAGATATAAAAATCTCTAAAAATTCATTATTTATTGAATTATCTGAAGTTTTCATCATTGGTGTAACAAGAGCAGATGTCATTGTGCCTCCAAGATGAATGTTTTTTTCAACTAATAAGACTTTTTTCCCACCTTTTGCCAGAGTATATGCAGTGGCACAACCGGAAGTACCACCACCAACGACAATAACATCATATTTCATTTGATAACTCCTTAAAATTTTTAATATATTGAGAACTTGAAAGCAAATTACTTTCTTGAACCTCTTTGTGTCGACGTTCAATTATAACTTCATTTGAATCTGAAAGTTTTTTATCTGTAAAAACAATTCCTGCTTTAGTTTTTAAAAGTCCTTGTTCATACTTATCTAATGGAAATTTTATTAAATCCGGATTTTTTACCGCAATTGTTCCTGTAAATTTATTTTCATTCGAGTTAAAAATTTTACCAACATAAAAATTGGCTTTTTGCATTGCACTTCGAACCGCAGATGAACTGGAATATGTTAAAATCATTCCGTCATATGCTAATATTTGATATAAATGATTAAAGAAGTCAACAGTCCATAATGCGGGACATTTTGCTGGAGTAAAGGCATCTAAAAACATAAAATCATAACGTACCAAAGAACGTCTAACAAAACACCTTGCATCGTCTGTAATATAATTAATTGAAATTTCGTTATTTTCTAGTACTTTTAGAGTATTTTTATAACTTTTAGATATATACTGATAATATATATTATGTAAGAACGTCGATAAACTCTCCTTGCAGGATAAATTACACCCCTGTTTTTCGTAAAATTTCATAAAGTCTATCATTTTTGAACTAAAAAATGGTTTAAAGGTCTTATCGCCCAAAATTTCTTTTATGTCATCTGAAAAATATTTATCCTGATATTGATTTAATAAATTTATTAATAAAATCATATTAACTTCATCTTTAAGTTTATATTTGTGATTATTTGGAGTTTTTTTAGATAGATATTTATCAACAACATTAATATTTGTTTTTTGATTTTTACTTACAAATTTCTTAGAATCAAACAATGGTGATACTTTCATCAATGTTTCACTCATATCAATTGCTTCAATTTGAATTTTATATCCGTTTATAAACGGTTGGTCATGTGTTTTTTCAAAATTACTTCGATTAATATTATTAAAATCTTGTTTATTATTTTTAAAAAATGAAAAATTTCTATTTTTTTCTTGATTTATTTTTTCATCTTGATTTAGAGAATCATTTAGAAAATAATTTTCTGAAACTCTAGTTAAAACATTATAGGAATGTATCTCATCGTTATATCTTGAGTTAAGAGTATTATCACCATGTATCTGCTCGTTATATTTCTTACACTGAGGGTTATCGGTATCTATCGGCTCGATATTTTCTGTAAGGGTGTTAGATTTTTTAAATTTTTTTTGATAAAAATTTTCTAAAAAATAATTTAAAAAACTTTTTGTATTATAACCAATTCCATAACAAATATCTAAAATTTTTATTTCAGAATTTTTACGAAAAAAATCTTCAAAGTGTGCAGGTAAAATAAACTTGTCATAGGCCTCGCTAAAAGCACCATAAACAGAGTGATATATATCCTCATCATGTTTATTATACAGCCCTACAGAGCCGTCTAGCGTATAAAATGGCAAAACGTCTTTCATAACAACAGTATAGCGAATTTTTCACAAAAAAGATACTTTGTAAACTTTGTTTACATGTGGCGAGTTTCAGGATTTATAAGCATTTTAGCCAGTTTTTCAGCACCCTCAAACGGTCTTTTTTCTAAAATTGCCATTGCAGAATCTCTATCATAGTCTAAAGTTCGATGTTCTATTTCAAATTGACCATTTTTCACATCAGCCAGAACATAACAAGCGTCAGGTTTTTCAGTAAACGGTCTACCAACACTTCCGTCGTTTATAATTGTAATTTTTGAATTTGTTTGATAACCACATGGAATATGTGTATGTCCGCAAAAAATCAAGTCAGCATCTGCATCTTGAACAATATCTTCTATTATTTTAATATCCATATTCGGATAAATATTTTCATTATTTCTTCGAGGCGAACCATGTGTTAAAAGAATTTTTATTCCCTCAACTTCGATACATTTATTGATTGGCAAATTTTTTAAATATAAAATATTTTCTTCTGAAATATCCTCAACATCTTTTTTTAAAGCATTTGCCATAATTGGTGCATCTTTGTGTAATTTATCGAACAGTTCTTCAGAAAAATTTGCAATCATTTCATCTGTATTTCCTTGAATAACAGTCCAATCTTGCGTTTTTACAAAATCAATAACTTTATTCGGTTCTGGACCTGCCATTGCTAAATCACCTAAACACAATATTCTATCAACCTTTTGTTTTTCAATATCTGCAAGTACCGCTCTTAGAGCAAACATATTTCCGTGAATATCTGATAAAACTGCAAATTTCATAATTACCTCATGCTTTATTTTAGTGTTATTATTATTTTATGATAAAAAGAAGAAAAACAAAACAGATTTCAATAGGAAACGTAAAAATTGGCGGAGATGCTCCAATTTCCGTACAATCAATGTGTAACACTGATACACGTAATGTTAGTGCAACATTAAGACAAATTGAAGAACTTACAGATGCGGGTTGCGAGATTATTAGACTTGCCGTATTAAATAAAGATGCCGGCGAAGCATTAAAAGACATCGTAAAAAAATCACCAATACCTGTAGTTGCAGACATTCACTTTGACTACAGACTCGCTATACAAGCAATTAACAACGGAATTTCAGCGTTAAGACTTAACCCTGGAAATATCGGTAAACGAGAAAACGTTGAAAAGGTTGTTTCACTTGCAAAACAACAAAATATTCCTATCAGAATTGGTATCAATGCCGGTTCTTTAGAAAAGAATCTTAAAGAATTGGACTTAACTTTAGCAGAAAAAATGGTTATGAGTGCTGAAGGACATATAAAAATCTTACAAGACCTTGATTTTGACAAGATTAAAGTATCTTTAAAATCTTCTGATGTTGCTACAACAATTGAAGCATATAAATTATTTTCGGAAAAATATGACTATCCGCTTCACGTCGGTCTAACTGAAGCCGGTACTTTAAAAGGTGGACTTGTAAAATCTTCTGTTGGCATTGGAAGTTTATTATCGCAAGGAATTGGTGATACAATCAGAGTTTCATTGACAGAAAACCCAATTGAAGAAGTTCATGCAGGATATGCCATTTTAAAAGCCTTAAACTTACGTCAAAGAGGCGTTAACTTTATTTCTTGCCCAACTTGTGGAAGAACTCAAATTAAATTAATTGATTTAGCAAAAAAAGTTGAAGAACGATTTAAAGACTTAGATGCAAATATTACTATCGCTACAATGGGTTGTGCGGTGAATGGCCCAGGAGAAGCATCTCATGCCGATTTCGGTATCGCTGGTGGTATAAACGAGGGTTATATCTTTAAAAAAGGTGAGGTTATTGCCAGAGTTCCTGAAGACCAATTGTTAGATGAACTTGAAAAATTAATCAAAAACTCTTTATAATTGTTAAAATATTTGTAAAGTTATGGAAACTCGCAAAATTTTAATGTATTATATCATTACTGGGGGATTTTTATGAAAATTAAACAAATTTTGTTAATATCAGCAATAAGTTTATCAATTTTGCCTGTAATGGCTTATACAACTATGGACGAACTTACATCTCCGGAACAATTAGTTAATTATAATTTTTCTGAGGTTACAGCAGACCATATACAGTTAGTTAAGGCTCAAAATGCAAATAGAGAGTACAAAACAGAACGTTTATTAAAAACACCATGGTACAAAAAGATTTGGTACTATCTAGACCCTGCGTCTGATGATGGCACATTGTTGCAACATGACACAAAAGCAGGTCAATCTTGGCGTGATTATTAATATTCTTTTTATATAAAATTTTACTTATAAGTTAAATCTACAAGTTGTATGCAATGAACTTGCAGATTTCTATTAGTGCTGACGGTAGAACCCCAATTAGAATTGTTATCACCGTACATGTATATAGGATTACAATTGGCGAAGATGCTTTATTTGGCAAAATTTCGTTATCTACGACCGTATTGCGTTCAAACATTAATTTGACAATATTTGTATAATAGTAACAAGAAATTACAATTGTAAGTGCCAAAATTAACAATAGTGGTATAAATATTACACCCGAACGTATTATTGCTGAAAATAAGTATAGTTTTGCTATAAATCCTGATGTAATTGGAAATCCGGCAAGTCCAAAAATACAAAGTGCGAAAGCAAGTGTAAATATAGGATTTGAGTAGGCAAATCCCCTAAATTCAAATATTTTTGTAGAATAATTTGAATTTTCCAAAACTATAATTGCTGAGAATACACCTAAATTCATAAATACATAAGTTACTAAGTAAAATAACACTGTAGACAAGTTATATACAGACATTAGCGATAAGGCAAAAATCATATAAGAAGCATTCGCACTTGAACTACATGCTAATAATCTTAAAATATTTTTTTGTCTGATAGCAAGAGTATTTGCCCAAATTGCCGTAACTACAGCCAATATAATCATTATAATCGGAGTTTCAAAAGAAAAACTCAAAGGAAATGCCAAAAGTCTTGCTAATATTGCAATCATTGCAATTTTTGGAATTGTCGCAATAAATGCAGACACTGAAATTGCAGCACCTTCATATATATCTAAAATCCAATTAGCAAAAGGTAAAATCGCCAACTTAAAGAATAATCCTGATACAATAAAGATATTAGCAAGTGTATATATTAATGTCGGGTCATTTTTTAGAAAATAGTTATTTATGTCATTAAAATTAAAACTACCTGTAATTCCATATAAATAAGAAACCCCAAAAAGATAAACTGAGGTTGCAAACGCATTTGTAATCAAATATTTAAAAGATGCTTCTTTTGACAAATAACCTTTTTTGTATGCAATTAAGAAATAAAGAGCAAAACTCAATATCTCCATTGCAATTGTAAGAATTAAAAAGTCATTTGCAGACACCATCAACAAAGATGCAAGAACACCAGATAAAATTAACGCATAAAATTGAAAAGTCTTATGATTTCTGCGTGTAACATTCTTTTTTGAAAGTAAAATAATTATAAATGAAGATATTAAAATCAAAGCCTTTATAAATACAGTAAATGTATCAGACATTAAAGATTCTTTGAATGCGTAATATATTGGCTCAAGTTGTAAAAATTTCAAAGAAATCAATGAAACTGCAACTCCTGACAGTGCAATCCATTTAGAAATTTTGTGAAATTTTACATTATAAAACATTGAAAATATCGATAACACAAAAATTGTTATCAATAAAAACATTTCAGCAAGCATTGAATTTGATATATCTAAAATTAAATTCATATATTATCCTCCAAAAGCCCCTATTAAAGTTACAACATAAGGTTGAATAGTATCTAAAATAGGCATTGGCATTACACCAAATAAAATCACAGTTACAGAGAAAGAAAATAAAACGAAAAACTCGTGAAAAGTTATATCATTTAATCTTTCCCAGCGTTCTAATATATTTCCGTAAAATACTTTGTGCATAAGTTTTAGAGAATAACAAGCAGATAAAACCAGCACAAATATTGAAACTATCGTCAAAATTTGAATAAAATAATTATTTAAAATTGCAGAAATAAAAGCACCAAAGAATACCAAAAATTCCCCGTTAAATGCCATTAACCCAGGGATACCAATACCTGCAAGAACCAATAATAATGTAAAACCTGCAAGTCTTGGCATTACATTAGCAAAACCTCCAAGTTGAAGAATTTCACGTGTTGAAGTTCTATTATAAATAATTCCCACAACAAAGAATAATCCGGCAGAAATAATTCCATGAGCAAGCATTAAAAAGACCGCTCCCGAAACACCTAAAACATTTACAGAGCAAAGTCCCAATAGAACAATCCCCATAACAGAAATACTTGAATATGCAACAATTCGCTTAATATCAGATTGATTATAAGCAACAATACCTGCGAAAATTATATTTAAAAATGCAAATAAAGTTAAATATGGAATAATATACAAAAATGCGTCAGGTAATAACTGAATATTGAACCTAATAATACCATAAGCACCCATTTTTAACAGAATACCAGCCAAAAGCATACTTACAGGTGCCGGAGCATCGACGTGAGCATTTGGAAGCCAAGTATGGAAGGGAATTATTGGCATTTTTACGGCAAAACCGAACAAAATCAACAATGATGTTATAATTTGCAAATACATTGGTGCAGAATCAAAATCAAAGTTCAAAACTCTTAAATCAGCAGTTAATTCTTGTGTTGAGATAAAATTAAAGTTATACAACATTAAAAATCCGCAAAGCATAAATAAACTGCCTAAGAAAGTATATAGTAAAAATTTCATCGCAGATTTTTTAGCACTTTTATCACCCCAAAGGCTAATTAAAAAGTACATTGGAATAAGTTCAATTTCCCAAAACATAAAAAATTCAAACATATCTTGTGCACAAAATACACCCAAAATAGCACTTTCTAATATAAATATTAGGGCATAATATAAACAATGCTTCGAACGAATAATACCTTTACTTGCGATACAAGACATCAAAATCAAGAATGAAGTTAAAATAATTAAGAATAACGAAATTCCGTCGATACCTAATGATAACGTAATTCCTAAAGAACCTAACCAATCTTGTCCCAAAACGGTAATATTTGTATCAAAATTTGATTTTAAAGAATTATCAAAAAAGACTAAAAATAAAAGTGTATACAAAAAATGACAACCGGCAAAAGTCTTTGCTATACGTCTTACAAGTACTCCGTGTCCTGAAAAAATTGGCAATAAAAAGATTATTGACATAATAAGCGGAGAAAATATTAATATTTTTAATGATAATAAATCCATTATTGCACCTCTGAGAAATACATAATTAAACTATAAACAAGCATTATTCCGCCAAAACTTATCATAATAACGGTTAAAGCGTATGCCAAATAAGATTGGACATTTCCTGTTTGCATTTTTGATAAAAACCAAGACGACAATCTTACATTTAATGAAGAAAGATAAGTTATTCCGTCAAAAACATATTTATCAAACAAATATGCCACTCTCGAAAATCTATTGTATGCTTTTACAACATTTGCATAAATATCTTCAATATAAAAAGCATTATACGAAAGTTCATGCAAAACAGGTAATCGTCTTAGTAAATTCTTGTGTGTGTAAACAATATATGCAATAAATATCGCTGGAATTGCAACACAATATGAAATAACTGCAAATAACCAGTTATCAGATTTTGGAAGAACAACCCAAAGTAATACAACCATAATTGCAAACAAGCAAGGTGATAAATTCATAATAAAATCAGGAGTTTTAACTTCATTTTCATATTTTGCTTCACCTTCAAACAAATTGAAATATAATCTAAACAAGTAATAAGCAGTCATAAAACCGACAATAATAAATAAAACGGCATATACATAATGTTTTCCATCAAGCAAAGACCCTAAAATTAATTCTTTTGAAGAAAATCCTGCAAAAAGCAAACCACTTAAAGAAAAAGCCCCAATCAAAAATGTAATAGCAGATGCAGGAAGTTTCTTTCTAAGCCCGCCAGCATATCGAATATCTTGATTTGAATTTAGTGCAGATATAACAACCCCCGCAGATAAGAATAACATCGCTTTAATCAAGGCATGAGAAGTTAAATGGAACAATGCAACCGTAGTTGAACACATTCCAACCGCAACAAACATCAAACCTAATTGAGCATTAGTAGAATAAGCCAGTATTTTTTTTATATCAGTTTGTGTTAACGCAGCAATCGAACATAAGATAGCAGTTGTTATACCAATTATGGCAATCAAATCTAAAATAATATCGTTTAGAGAAAATAAAGGATAAAGTCTTATAAGCAAGAAAATACCTGCGACTACCATTGTTGAAGAATGAATTAATGCACTAACAGGAGTCGGGCCTTTCATTGCATCAATTAACCAAGTATGTAAAGGAAATTGAGCCGATTTCGCAACAGCACCAACAAGTAATAATACACAAAGAAGAATAAAAATTCCGTCTGATGTGCAACCATATAATTGTGCTGAAATATTTGGCATATCCAAAAATGGAATTGCTACATCGCTATAGTAATTGAAGTTTGTCATAAGAACATAAGCGGTTAAAATTATCCCTGAAAGTAGTGAAAAATCACCGATTCTATTCATAATAAATGCTTTTTTCGCCGCAATTGAAACATCATTTTTCTTATACCAAAATCCGATAAGCAAGTAACTTGCAACACCTACAAGTTCCCAAAATATGTAAGTTTGGAACATATTTGGGCTTAAAAATAATCCAAAAATTGCAAAGTTAAAGAAATTCATGTATGCAAAATATCTCATAAAACTCTTATCATATTGCATATAAGAGTATGAATATATTTGCACAATTAAAGAAACTAATGCTGAAATTAATAGTAACCAAGCAGAAACACCGTCTAAATAAATCCCAATATCAAAGGTAAAATTTGATAACTTCAAAAAAGGAATCGTTCTTTCATATACAAATCCTTTTTCCGCAACAGTTTTAATAAAAACTCCGATTGAAAAAATTAATCCGTACAAGGTTGATAAAACCGTAATTCCTGCCATCAAGCGTCGAGATTGCATTACATGGAACAATTTACCAAGAATAATCAATAATGCAACCCAAATCGGTATTAAAATTATGGTATATAAATTTTCAACAAAGAAGTCCATTAATTCTTTAACTCCTTATAATTATCAATGTTAATACTTTTTTTCTCTCTATACATTAGATAAAAAATTACAAGTGCAATCGCTATTTCAACCGCACCGATGCTAATATAGAATATTGAAAAGACAAAGCCATGCAAATTTGCACTATCTGTATATGAAGCAAACGCAATAAAATTAGTATTTACCGCAGTAAGCATAAATTCTAAGCAAATAAGAATTTTAATAATATTTTTTGAAATAATCACACCAATAGCCCCAATCAAAAACAAGATTAGTGCAAAGGTTAAATAATGATAAAGTCCTATATTAAAAATTTGATTAACCACGTTTTTTCTCCTTTATCACATTTAAAACTGAAATTCCAACAACAGTAATCAAAATTAATACAGCAAATAAAATAAATCCTACTTGATAATTTTGATATAATCCATTTGCAATAAGCATAATTTGGTCAATACTACTAAAATCCTGTTTTTCAGGTATAAATAACAATATTGATTTTGCATTTAAGTGGAAAGCAAATTCAACGGAATACCACAAAAACATAAACAAGAATGCTGATGAGCAAAAAGCAATAAAAAATCTTGGTGCAAAAGATAAATAAGTCTTTTTGTCTTCTCTATTTGATGTAAACATTATTGCAAATAAGAATATAATAGGAACAGCCACACCATAGATTAAAATTTGAACAACTGCATTATAATCAGCACCTAAAGAAAAGAATATTCCTCCGGCACAGAAAAATGCAATTACCGCAAATAAAAGAGTGTAGACAATTCTATTAGCAACAAGTGAAAGCAATGCAAATAATAAAATTAAGAAAGCAAAGCCATAAAAAGTTATACTATTGATTATTTCAATTTCGTTCATAACACCTCTTTGCTATCTTCGTTACTCTCATTTGAACATATTTCTACATTCAAATCAGCCTTGTTATCTGTCGCTAATTCAAAGTCATTACTCATTGTTATAGCCGAAGCCTTACAATAATACTGACAATTTCCACAAAAAATACATTTTGTATAATCTATATTAAATTTAATTTCATCTTCTTTTTTATCAATTTTAATTGCATCTACAGGACAAACTCTTTCACAGATTTTGCAAGCAAGACATTTTTTAGAATTCCACAAATGTTTACCTCTGAAACGTTCCGATAAATTTGAATGTTTTTCAGGATATTCTAAAGTTACTCTTTTTTTGAATGAGTGTTTAAATACCGTAAACAACCCGTCAAATATAGCCTTGATTTTAAGCAAAAATGTTTTTATCATAGACTACCACCTTCCACAAAAAATTTAATAACAACAACAATTATAAAATTCAATATTGAAAGTGGAAATAAGAAATACCAAGAAAATTTCATTAAAGATTTTGAACTTAATCTTGGTAAAGTTGCTCTTACCAGCATAACAACAAATACTAGAATCAAGGCTTTTGCAAATAACCAAATTGCTTGTTCAAAATAAATAAAAGTTTGTAAAAATTGATTGTCAGCAAAAATCATTTCTGAAACGTATTTTGATGTCAAAGGCAAAAATCCGCCAAAGAAAACAATTGCCATAAACAAGCACATTACTAATAACATTGCGTATTCAGCGAGAAAGAACAGTGCAAATCTCATTCCTGAATATTCCGTATTATATCCCGCAACTAATTCGCTTTCTGCCTCAGGTAAATCAAATGGGCAACGGTTTAATTCTGCAATTGTGCATATAAACATTATTACAAATCCGATTACGCAAGGAAATACAAACCAACCACATATCGGAGTTGCATTTAATTGAGCAAACGTAATATCTTTTAAATTCATAGAAGATGCTAATGTAACAATTGAAAGCATTACAAACATCATAGGTAATTCATAACTAATAATTTGAGCACCCGCTCTAACTCCACCCATTAAAGAGAATTTATTATTACTTGCATATCCAGCAAGAATAATTCCGATAACCGGTAAAATTGCTATTGCTAAATATAAAATTGCACTTATCGAAAATCCCATAAAAATAAATTCAGAAGAATATGGAATCAATCCCCATAAAAGAATTACAGGTACAAAGACAAGTAATGGTGCCAAATTAAATAAAAATCTATCGCTACCCTTTATATCAACATTTTGTTTGCATAAGAGTTTAATTGCATCGGCAACAGTTTGCAATAGCCCCCAAACACCAACTCTGTTTGGTCCTTTTCTTTGTGTAAATAATGCTAAAACTTTACGTTCCATTAAAACTAAAAATAAAACACAAACAATAATAGCCATTGCAATTATAATAAACGGCACTACCGGAAAAGTAATAGTCCCAACAATTTCCGGAATATTATGTTTAGATAAAAATTGGATATACCAAAAATATAAATAATTCATTATCTATCCACCTCCGGTAAAATTACGTCAAGAGAGCCAAACACAGCCATTAAATCATTAAAATATAAACCTGTCATTAATTGAGGCAACATTTGAACCGCATAAAATGAACCGGTACGCCATTTTACACGATAAGGCTTGTCTGAACCATCAGATTTAACAAAACAAGATAGTAAACCTCTTGCTGATTCAACATAAGATGTATATTCACCCTCAGGAACTTTTAAGAACACAGGGTTAAGATTTGAATTAATCTCACCTTTGTTTTCTTTTAAATATACTACAACTTGTTTTATCAAATCTAGTGATGAGCGTAATTCTTGCATTCTTACAAGATACCTGCCATAAGCATCACAACGATTGTTTATTGCAGGAAGAAAATCTAATTTAGAATAAACCGAATATGGTTTATTTTTTCTAAAATCTAACTCAACACCGCTTGCTCTTAAATTTGGACCCGTAATTGAATACTGCAATGCAGTCTGTTTATGTAAAACACCTTTACCAATAGTCCTATCAGTAAAAATAGGATTTTTTGTAATAATTTTTTCATAATCTTCAATTGCCTTTGGCATTTTTGTAACAAAAGCCATTACTTTATTAAGCCATTCTTCAGTAACATCAAATCGTACCCCGCCAAAAACAAAGTAATTGTACATCATACGTTGACCGGTAAGTTCTTCAAATAAACTTAAAATAACTTCCCTATCTCTAAAACAATAGAATAAAGGCGAACTTGCCCCTAAATCCAACATATAAGTACCAAGCCACAATAAATGTGATGCAATTCTGTTTAACTCCATGCATAAAACTCTGATATATTCTGCACGTTCAGGAACATCAATTTTAGAAAGATTTTCAATAGCACTACAAAAAGCATATGATGTAAAAAATCCGCCAAGATAATCTACTCTATCAACCAACGGCAAATATTGAAGATAAGTTCTTGTTTCTGCCATTTTTTCTAATCCACGATGCAAATACCCAATATCAGGTTCAATTGAGATAATTTCTTCGCCGTCAAGTTCTGTTATAAGTCTTAATACCCCATGAGTAGATGGGTGTTGAGGTCCAACATTAATTTTGATAATATCACTCATTCCAAGCCAACCTCTCATCATTCATTTCATAAGATTTTAATAAGGGATTGCCAACCCAAGTTTCCGGCATGAACAAGCGTTTTAATTTTTCATTACCATTAAAATCTACGCCAAACAAGTCAAAAATTTCACATTCATCAAAATATGCAGATTTGTAAACACTTATAACACTTGGTGCTGAAGCATAAGCATCAAAAGAAACCTCTAATATATTATTATTTTTTGATGAAAATAATTGATAAATCAATTCTACATGCTTTTTCATATCAACTGCAACTATTGAAGTTAACATGTTAAAATCAAATTCAGGAGTGTTTTTTAAATATTCAAGCACCTCAACAAGATTATTAGATACTTTTAATTTGTTATCTACAAATTGAACATTATCAAATCTATTGCAAATAATATCAAAATTAATCATCTTGATTTACCCCCCAATATGTAATTTGAAGGTCGTTATCACCAACTAAAATACCGCAGTCTTCTTTTAGGTAAGAATTGTGTTTTGAAACAAATTTATCTCTATCTAAAATAGTTTCTTTTTTTATATTTTTTTGTAATTTCATAATTGCATCTAATAAAGCCTCCGGCTTTGGCGGACACATTGGTAAATAAATATCTACAGGTATAATTTTATCAATGCCTTTTACAACAGAGTAGGAATCCTTAGCAAACATTCCGCCACCGCAGGCACAAGCCCCCATTGCAATAACATATTTAGGTTCTGGCATTTGATTGTATAATTTTAACAAAGCCGGAGCCATTTTATGAGTAATTGTTCCTGCACAAATCAATAAATCTGCCTGTCTTGGAGTTGCCCTAAAGACTTCTGAACCAAATCTTGCAATATCAAAATTACTTGCAGAAGTTTGCATCATTTCAATTCCGCAACAAGAAGTCGCAAAAGTGAATGGCCATAACGAATTTGCACGCCCCCAATTAAGAATAAAATCAACACTTGAAACGATAATATTCATTATTGCCACCTCAAAATATTTTTCTTTATTGAGTAAAATAAAGCAAAGAGAAGTATTAATGTAAATAAAATACCCTCAATTAAAACATATAATTCCATTTCTGAAACGGATACAGCAAACGGAAATAAAAATACTGCTTCAACATCGAAAATTAAAAATAAAACTGCAAAATTTAAGAATTTAACATCAAATTGAAATTTTGCGTTTCGAAAAAGTTTCATGCCACATTCATAGGCAGAATTATCAACATCTTCTGATTTATACCCAACTACAAATCCCGCAACAACAGAGGCAATTGCGAATAACGTTGATAAAATTAAAAAAGTTAATAAGAAAAATAAGTCGTTCAAAATATTACTCCCTGTTACATATTATGATAACTTAAATTTTATTGATATAATAGTAGATGTTGTGAATTATTAAGTAAATTTTATGAAAAATTTAAAACTAATATCATTACTCATTTGTTTATTATTAAGTATTAATTCTGTAAAGGCAATAGAAGGTACTGTTGAGTATAATAGTGTCAATATTGAATACGACAAACTAAGCCATGCCCACTACAGACATCTTGGTGATGCTTTTTTAACAAGAGCAGAAAGAAAAGGTATAACAGATGAAGAACGTAAATTTTTCTACGCAGAAGCACTCGGTTCTTACATTACCGCAACCGAAATTAACCCTGATTTAATAGATTTATACGGAAAAATAGGATATATTTACGGCAGACTAAAAAAATACGGTCTTGCACAATCATACTTAAACAAAGGCTTAAACATGGACAATAAAAATCCGACGGTAAATTTTTATTTTGGTGGTTTGACTTTTGATATGCAAGATTTTAATAAGGCATTAAAATACTACAAAATGGCTGATAAATACGGTTATAAAGACAAATACACTGTGCTTTATCGACTTGGAGAAACAAACGAAAAACTTGGAGATTTAGTAAAAGCAAGAGATTTTTACGCAAAAGCACTTGCACTAAGACCAAATAATAATGTTTTAAAATTAAAAATACGTTCAATAGATGACTTAAAATATCAAAATTCGCAGTATTATTATCGTAAGAAACCATTTTATTATAATGATTAGAGGGGAATATGGGGAATTTATTAAAAAAATATCTAACAATTTTTATTTTATTACTTTTTGGAAGCACTGCATTCGCTTCAAATAATGCTTTTGAAGAATACGAACTTAATTCACATGAAAAAATTTATAAACAGAGTACGTATAAAATAAATGCAATTAACCCAACATTGAGAAACAACTGGGCAGGTAGCGGTTATCCGGGCTTAAGAGGTGCAAACCAATTAACAATTTATACTAAATCTTACGGCGTGTCTACTGACACAAACGAATATGGTGCAGAGGCGATAGTTGAAGGAAACACTGTAACTTCTTTAAGTGGTGCAGATTCACTTATACCAATTGACGGACTTGTAATCAGTGCACATGGACGAGCAAAAACATGGCTAAATCAAAATATTCAAGTCGGTACAAAAATTTACGTTAATCAGGAAAATAAAACCATTACAGCAATTACAACTTCTGAAAGTTACATTTTTGCGGCAAAAGAAAAAATCGTTGAAGCAACTACAATGATGAATTACTATCAACACAATACTTTCAACTACAATTCTCGTCCAACAAGAGAATTAATAAACCAAGCAAAACACAACCTAAGAAAAGCACAAAGAAATTCTTCTGATGCTAAAGAATATGCCTTACTTGCCGTTCAAAATGCAAATGAAGCAATTGCAATGGCAATTCCATATAAATCTAACGAATTAAAAGGAATTTGGCTTAGACCAACTAACAATACTGAAACAGGCATCATAGCAACTCTTGATAAATTAAAAAATGCCGGCATAAACAATGTATTCATTGAAACTTATTTTCATGGTAAGACTATATTTCCAAGTAAAACAATGGAGAAATATGGTTTTTATAAGCAAAACGAAAATTTCGCAGGCATAGATCCTCTTAAAATCTGGATTACAGAAGCACATAAACGTAATATTAAAGTCAATATTTGGTTTGAAGCCTTCTACATTGGAAACAAGCCTCAAGTAGATAAACAAATTCTTGCGGTTCATCCGGAATGGTCGAATGTTAACCTAAGAAATATTGATGCACAATTACCTGTTGCATCAGCGTCTGAACACAATGGTTACTTTTTAGACCCTGCAAATCCTGAAGTACAAAAGTTTTTGGTTGAATTAGTTGATGAAATTATTCAAACCTATAAGCCTGACGGATTCAACTTTGATTACTGTAGGTATCCACAATCAATGGCTGCAAGATATGCAGGTTACACTGCCTCAAATTGGGGTTATACAAAATACGCAAGAGAACAATTCCAATATGAATACGGAGTTGACCCTGCAAGTTTGTCTTTTGGTACAAAAAATTGGTATGAATGGGATAATTACAGACGAGATAACATTACACAATTTATCCAAAAAGTATCAAAACTTTGCCGTCAAAACAAAATTTTGATTACTGCCGTTGTATTTCCAAACAAAAACATGGCACTGGAAACTAAACAACAAGATTGGGTAACATGGTCTGACAACAACTACGTTGATGCGTTTACACCTCTTTATTTGACTTGTGATGCAAAAACTATTAAAGTTATGATTTTTGATATGTTAAAAGACATGTCGCCAAGGACAAAACTTTATGCAGGTTTGTTTGTAACATTCATGAATGGCTCGTCAGAAGATTTAATCCGACAAATTCATGAAGCACGTAAACTTAACCTTGGTGGTATAATCTTATTTGATTATGCTCACTTGCAGGAAAAATATATTAAAACTCTTACTGCAAGCGTATTCTCAAATAATTCTTGCACCACAGTAAAAGTAAATTCAAATTGCAAAACAAGAAGGAATAATCGATGAGTGAAGATAATAAAAAAACGCCACGTAAATTTTTGGGTGTAATGTTTGATTGTTGCAATGTTTACGGAAGATTATATCCCAACAAAGATAACACAGCATACGTCGGAAGATGTCCACGTTGTATGCGACCGATAAGAGTTCCTATCGGAGAAAACGGTACTGGACAAAGATTTTTTAGAGGACAATAAAATGGAAAAATTAAGAAAAGAAAACGAACTGATTGACATTTTTTACAATTTAACCAGTATTCCATCACCGTCTTTAGACGAAGAAAAAGTGGTAGACTGGGTTAGAGATTTTTGTAAAAAAGAAAATTTGGATTTTTTAACAGATAGTTATAACAATGTTGTTATTAAATTACCTGCCACAGATAATTCTAAACCAATTATGGCATTGTCTTCACACATGGACGTTGTAGGTGATGATTCTCCTGTTATTCCAACACTTGATGGTGATTTTATCCACGCAAACGGCAGAACTCTTGGTGGCGACGATAAATTTGGCATGTCAGCAGCATTAAAATTATTAAAAGATATTAAAAATTCAGACCTAAAACATGGTGGACTTGAAGTAGTTTTTACACGTGATGAAGAAAGTGGCATGTCCGGAATCAAAAACTTTGATTTCAACAACTTAAACTCAAAATATGTAATTGTTTGTGATGCTGATATTTTTGGAGTTTTACAAGATGCAGGTGCAAGTTATTGCAATGGACATGTAGAAATTTCTTGCAAAGGCGGACACTCGGGTATAGAAATTGCCGACAAAACTAAACCTAATGCAGCAAAATTAATTGCTGAACTTTGCAACACAATTCCTCAAGGAGTATATTATCAAGATAAAACAGGAGTTGTTACATCAATAAATTTAGGCGGAATAAAAGGTGGCGAACTAAGTGTTACAAACGTCTTAAACCCTTACGCTGAAGCAACATATTCAATTAGAAGTTCTGATTTAAAAAAAGAAAATGAATTAATTGATAAAATCCAAATAATTGTTTCAGAATTTAATAAAAAATACGAAGGAATTGCAAAGGCAAACGCAGTATTTAAACAAAAAATGCCTGCATTTGAACGTTCTAATGATAGATACATTCCTGAAGTATTTGAAAGAACCGCAAAAAAACTTGGAATTAAATACGAAATAAGTTCTTTCCATGCGGGTGCAGAAACTCACATTTATTGCCAACACAAAAATGCCAAAGGGGAAACATTTATTCCGTTCTTAATGGGTCTTGCTGACCTTTACAATATGCACTCAGCAGAAGAAAAAATCGATTACAAAAGTTTCTTGAAAGGATATGAATTACTTAAGGAATTTTTCTTCGAGTTCAACAAATAAATCAACGACTTTATTATGAATATTTTCAATAGAATCGACCGAGTTAATAACTTTAACTCGGTTTGGTTCTTTTTCTGCAATTTTCAAATAACCTTGGCGAACTCTTTCAAAAAATTCTTTACCGGCAGATTCCATTCTATCTTTTTCTTTACCTACTCTTTGCATTGAAGTTTCTACATCAATATCAAAAACATAAGTTAAATCAGGTTTTAAACCACTTGTTGCTATATTATTCAACATATCAATTTTATTTACATCTAATTGACGCCCGTAACCTTGATAAGCAAGAGATGAATCCGTATGTCTATCACTTATTACAATCTTTCCGGCTTCAATATTTTTACGAACAATGACGTCAACATTTTGGGCTCTATCCGCCAAAAATAAAAAGGATTCACAAACAGATGACACTTCTCCATCATAATTCAACAAAAGTTCACGTATGCGTTCACCAAGCCCCTTACAACCCGGTTCTCTTGTAAGAACAACGTCATAACCTTTATTTTCTAAATATTCTGTCAATAACTTAATTTGAGTAGTTTTACCACAACCGTCAGCACCCTCAAATGTAATAAATAAACCCTTTTTCATATAATAAACCCCTAACCATGACATAAAAAAAGCGTGGCAAATGCCACGCTTTTAAATTTTACAAACTATAAAAGGTAATCTTTAACTTCTGAAGGTAAAGATTTAGTATCTAATTTGATACCAGGACCCATTGTAGTTGAAAGATATGCAGATTTAATGTAAGTACCTTTTGCTGAAGCAGGTTTTGCTTTCAAAATTGCTTCTGCTAAAGTTGAATAGTTTTTCATTAAATCTTCAACGCTGAATTGAACTTTACCGATTGGGCAGTGAATCATACCTTGTTTATCAGCACGGAATTCAACTTTACCGGCTTTAGCATCTTTAACTGCTTTGCCAACTTCAAGAGTTACAGTACCGGTTTTAGGGTTTGGCATCAAGCCTTTTGGACCTAATACACGACCTAATTTACCTAACATACCCATACAGTCAGGAGTTGCAATTAAAGTATCAAATTCAAACCAACCTTTTTCGATTTTTTCAATGATATCTTCAGTACCAGCGAAATCAGCACCAGCAGCCAAAGCCTCATCTACTTTGTTACCTTTAGCGATAACACAAACTCTTACAGTTTTACCAAGACCTGCCGGTAATACAGTAGTTGAACGAATTTGTTGATCAGCGTGTTTTACTTCAATACCTAATCTCATGTGGCATTCAACTGTTTCGTTAAATTTAGAAACTGCTTCTGAGATTTCTTTTAATTTTTTCAATGCTTCAAGTCCAGAAGTTGGTTGTTCAAACCCTTCTAACAACTCTTGCATTTTTTGTTGTTTTTTTGTTAATTTTGACATCTTAATTTTCCTTTCGTGGTAGTAACGGACTTATCGTCCTTCCATACTAAAAACTGTATTTCTACTGTTTAACAGTAACACCCATTGCTCTGCAAGAACCTTTAATCATTTCGACTGCTGCTTCCATTGTAGTTGCATTTAAGTCTTCCATTTTGATTTTTGCAATTTCTTCAAGTTGTTCTTGAGTGATTTCTGCAACTTTTGTTTTGTTTGGTGTTGCTGATCCTTTTGGAATATTCAAGATTTTCTTGATAAGAACTGGTGCTGGAGGTGATTTAGTTACGAAAGTAAAACTTCTGTCCTCGTAAACATCAATAACAACCGGAATAATGTATCCTGCTTGAGATTCAGTTTTTGCATTGAATTGTTTGCAGAAATCCATAATGTTAACACCATGTTGACCTAATGCTGGACCAACTGGAGGTGATGGATTTGCTTTTCCGGCTTCGATTTGTAGTTTAATTTTACCTACTACTTTTTTTGCCATTTTTGTGTCCTTTCTGTGGTAATAACGGGTAATCCCTTCCACATTTTTAATACCTAAAGCCTAAAACAGGCTATTATAATTTTTGAATTTGTTTGTATTCTAATTCTACAGGAGTTTCACGACCAAAGATTGATACGTTTGCTCTTAATTTTGCTTTATCAGGATATACTTCAGTAATATCACCAACAAATTCAGCGAATGGACCAGATGTAATACGAACTTTGTCGCCTGCTTTAACATCAAGTTCAATTCTTTGTGGTGCAGTAGCAGAAGTTCTGTTAATAACTTTTTTAATTTCACTATCTCTTGCAGGGATAGGTTTTTTAGCAGAACCTACAAAGCGAGTAACACCCGCAGTATGTCTAACTACATACCAACTGTCTTCGTCCATAATCATCTCTACAAGTACATAACCAGGGAAAACTTTTTCATCTTTTTCAGTTTTCTTGCCACCTTTAACTTGAGTAACTGTTTTTTGCGGAACTTCAACTCTGAAAATCTTTTCAGACATATTCATGTATTCAATACGTTTTTCAAGATTTACTTTTACTTTGTTTTCATAACCAGAATATGTATTTACAATATACCAACGTTTTTCAGGTGCTTTTGCAGGTTTTGCTGTTGCTTCTGATTTTGTTTCATCTGATGCAGTTTCTTCTACTTCAGTTTTTTCTTTGGCTTTTTTAGTTCTTGTTTTTACTTCTGATTTTGTTTTTGAAGTTTTTGCTTTTTTATCTTTTGATGGAACACTGTCGCCAATTACAAGGTCGCCAACTAAATCACGACTTGTTGTAACAACTTCGGTTTGTTCATCCATAAATAATTCTTCATCTTTTTTTGCCATAATAAATGTTTTTCCTTAACTATTCGGGATTAAACCCAAGATTGCTTTAAAAAATATATCAATTAGGTAAACTGAAATAGTAAAAAATGCAACAATAGCCACAACAAATACTGTTTCTGCAACAACTTGCTGTTTTTCCGGCCAATTGATTTTACCCCATTCGGCTCTTACACCTTGAAAGTAAACTTTTATTGCTTGAATTGTTTCATTATTCATTTCGTTTTACCTTTATTATAACATTCGCGCCCTGAAGGACTCGAACCCTCGACATCCGGTTTTGGAGACCGACGTTCTACCAACTGAACTAAGGACGCTTCCGTTATGTAATACTACCTTTTGTCCTAGAATTTAACTATTTTGTTTCTTTATGAGATGTGTGTTTTTGACATCTTGGACAATATTTGTTCAATTCCATTCTTTCTTTACTTGTTTTTTTGTTTTTTACTGTTGTGTAATTTCTTTCTTTGCATTCTTCACATGCTAGAACTACCATTTTGTCTACTCTACCTTTGATGCCCATTTTTTATTTCCTTTTCTAAAAATGTTACCTATTAAAATAGAATGTGTTCGAAAAAATCACATTCTATCCTTATCTTATATTATCATAATAAAACAAACAAAATAAATTGCAAATAATATGTTAAATTATATTATTGCCTTAATCATTTTTTGATTCTTCTTCAAATTCTACTTTATTTGCTTCAACCCAAGTTGCCATCAATTCTTCTCTTACGCCTGATTTATTTAACCATTTAGGAATAAATTTTTGATCTTGTCCGATAGAACCTGTAATAACACTGCCATCTTCAATTAAAAAACACGCTTCAGAGATACCTATTCTTATCCATAAATGAGGATTTTTGTCTTTTGATGGAGTCATATAAACTTTTAAATTATTATACCTTTGAAAGTTTATATTTCTTCTATTGTACGCATCAGATTGTTCATCAATGATAAATTCTCTAAGCATATTTTCATATCTATTTGCAGTATAAGCCATTTAAAACCTCAATTTTAGTTATTTAATGAATGTATTGGAGCAGGAATTCTACCGCCACGTTTTACAAATGTTTCAGAAGATAAATTACCTACAGACATAATCGGTGCTTCACCCAGTAAACCGCCATATACAGCACTGTCGCCTACCGTCTTATTTGGAACAGGTATAATTCTAACAGCAGTTGTTTTTTTGTTAATCATGCCAATTGCCATTTCATCTGCAATAATTCCTGCGATTGTATTTTCACTTGTATCTCCAGGAATAGCAATCATATCTAAACCTACGGAACAAACAGAGGTCATTGCTTCTAATTTATCAAATGTTAAATGACCTTGAGCCGCCGCTTCAATCATTCCGGCATCTTCAGATACAGGAATAAATGCACCACTCAAACCACCAACGTGAGAACTTGCCATAATACCGCCTTTTTTTACAGCGTCATTAAGCATCGCAAGTGCTGCGGTTGTACCATGAGCACCTGCATGTTCCAAACCCATTGCCTTGAAAATTCCCGCAACACTATCACCCTCAGCAGGTGTTGGTGCTAAAGACAAATCGATAATTCCAAACGGAATATCAAGTCTTTTTGCAAGTTTTCTACCAATTAATTCACCGGTAGTTGTAATTTTGAAGGCTGTTTTCTTAATAGTGTTTGCAACCTCACTCAAATCTGCATCTTTTGGCAACTGATCAACTGCTGCCATTACAACACCCGGACCGGAAACTCCAACATTTAAAGCACATTCCGGTTCAGAATATCCGGTAAAAGCACCCGCCATAAACGGATTGTCATTTGGTGCGTTACAGAAGCAAACTAACTTTGCTGCTCCTAAACCATCTTTATCCGCAGTTAAATTTGCAGATTTTTTAATAATTTCTGCCATTTTTAAAACTGCGTCCATATTAATACCGGCTTTTGAACTTGCAACATTTACAGACGAACAAATATATTCCGTTTTCGCTAATGCTTCAGGAATACTCTCTATAAGTGCAATATCGCCTTTTGTACAGCCTTTTTCAACTAAAGCAGAAAAACCTCCGATAAAATTAACATTTACTTCTTTTGCTGCCTTATCCAAAACTTCTGCTAAATGAACATAGTCAAAATTTTTACAAGATTCACCCAAAATTGATGCAGGAGTAATTGCAATCCTTTTATTAATAATCGGAATAGAATACTCATCTTCTAAATCTTGAGCATATTTATACAAATTTTTTGCATATTTTGTAATTTTGTTATAAACATTTTCATAAACTCTATCAGCACAATCAGAAATACAATCACGCAAACTTAAAGACATCGTAACTGTACGAATATCCAAATGGTGAAGTCTAATCATATCAATAGTTTCTATAATTTTTTGTTCATTTGACAGATTCATTTTTACCTAACCCCATAAAATCTTGCAAATTAGAACTTTTTACGACAAGTTCCAACTCTACACGTCTACTTTTGTTATAATCCTCTTTTCCATTAACAAGAACAGGTTCTGAATAACTTTTACCCTCAACTTGCAACATTTTGTGCAATTTTGGACTATATGCTTTGTTATATGGAGTATAAAAGATATATTTTGCAACTTCGTTTGCACGCTTTGTAGATAATTCCATATTTTTAATAAATTGTATATCTTTAGAATCAATACCTGCAAAAGATTGCGAATCAGTATGACCTTGAATTACAATATTTTTAACCTTATCTGCTACTTTTGGGTTTTCAAAAACAGCATTCAAATAAATCGGAATAAATTTATTCAAAAAAGCCTTACCATCGTCAGAAAGTTCATAACTTCCCAATTCAAACAGTTGTAAGTCTGAAAGTTTTACATCACCTGTCATCAAATCAATTTGAGCATCAATATTTTTAGCATTCAATTCTTGAGCCAAATCTTTAGCAACTTCAGATTTTATATTTTGTTCTTCTAATTTTGCTTGAGAAAAGCCCGTCATAGCAAGAACAAACAACACAATAAAAATTACGGCAAGACCAAGCAAAAGGTCTGTCATTGTAATCCAAAATACATTTTCTTGAACGTCGTTATTTCCGTGGAATTTACCTTTAATCATATTTCACCTAAAATAATTTATCTACCACGTCGCCGTCATCACCGTTAGATTTTGGAATATGTAGTTTTTTAATTTGGTCGTTCATAGTATTTATACCATACAATAGATTTTCCATATAAGGAACAACCTCTTTTGCAATACCATTTTCAAACGCAAACTTGAATTGCTCAGGCAATGAATTTAAAATACCTGTCAAGTTGCTGTTTTGAATTTTAGTTTCTTTTAGTAATTCTATTAAGAATTTTTCAGAAGAAACATTATCAAACAAACCATACAGTTTTTCTTGAACTTCCATTAACGGTTCACGACACATTTTGTTATACAAAAGTTTTTCAGCAAACATATAAACCAAAGATGCACTAACTGCAAGTACTGAACACAAAGCAGCCACTTGCATGCTTGACATCAAGCCTGATACTGAAGAAATTGTTGTTTCTTGTGTTGAAAAATCAACCTTTGTAAAAGCAATAGCAATATTCAAGAATGTGAACAAAGGCCCTAGACCTGTTAATAATGTCGGTGCAATTTGAATAAATTTGCTATTATACTTTGAAGAAACTAACGAGTCCTCGTTGAAAAAATATAACGGGTCAACGGTTGTTTGAATATTGTTTACAGCCTTTGAAACATTTTCATAAGCAACACTATTATCCTGTTTTTTTAGAGCAACACTTTCTGAAAAAACTAAAGTATTTCTAAATTCTTGCCAACTACTGGATACATATTTCTCTTTTGAAATTGTACCGTCAAATTCATTAAAACGATATGACAAATCTGATTTTTTAAACTTTGACAAAAAGTCTAAAAACCATGTCAACTTTTGATTTACAAATAAAAACTTTTTGTATGTATACACAACAATCGAAGCGAAGGTTGCCACAATTATTAGGATTGCCGGATCTAAAACAATTTTTAAAATATTCATAATTTCCCCTTTTCAAAATAATTATAACACAATTATATTAAATAAATTGATTTTTAACAAAGATGTTGTAAAATTAAAGAATGGAATGTCCAAAATGTGGTTTAAAAATTGATGAAAATACGCTTGTATGTCCAAACTGTAAAAAGGTTTTAAAACTTGTTTGTCCAATTTGTAAAACTATAAATAAGACAAATACATGTCATAAATGCGGATATATAATTATTAACAAATGCCATAACTGTGGGAAAATTAATCCTACAATTGCCGGCAAATGTTCACGTTGCGGTTTTGATACAAATGTTAGTGCAATTTTGCAAGGCTCAAACATTGATGAATTTGCATGCTTAACAATAGATTTTCCAAACATTTCAGATATGAAAACTATTTTGGGAACTAAACAACTTTACGACAAATTTATAGAAAAATTAAATGGTTTAATTTATGATTATGTAACCTCAATTGGCTTAAAACGTGGTGTTTTCGGCGACACATTTGTCATCAGATTTAACAAAGACTATACTTATGCGTCTTCTGTTAAAAATGCCTTAAATTCTGCAATTGAAATACTTAATCTTGTAACTCAATTGAACTACAAACTTACAAAAGCAAAAGATACACAATTAAAATGTAATGTTGCAATTTTAAAACGTAATGCATACGCATCTAATGATGATTACAAATCCGGAGTAAACATTAATCTTTTATACCAAAATCTTAGACAAAATAAACTTTTAGGAAACTTACAATTAATCGCAGATGGTAGCGTTTATGAAATTGTTGGCGACCAATACCCAATGACGTCAATAGGTATGACACGAGTTAAGAATCAAAGTTTATTCCTATATGAACTTGACTTAACAAACTACATCAAACTTGAAGAAGATACAGAAACCTCGGACAATGCCAACGGAGAATTAAAAATTCCGGACATTATTGAGGCTCAAAAAGAAGTTCTTGAAAGCGAAGATTCTATCTATGACATAGACGGAATTTCTTTTGATGAAATTAATTGTAAATTTTCAAAAGAATATACTCAAGGTTTAAGCAGTTCTATCGCTCAACAATTAATGACTAAACTTAAAAATATTATTGTTATTAAAGGCAAAAAAGAATATTACCCACGAACCGCTGAAATTATCGATAAAATTAAACAAAACCACATTTACCAAAATATATATCGTGTTACTTGCTATGATGATATGAAGTACAAACCATACGGATTCTTTAACGATTTGGTTTCAGACATGTATGGATTTAGTACTACAGGAAAACTAAAAGAACAAAACAACTTTTCGGCAATAAAAACTATAGATACTTCAGGATTTCTTGAAGATACCATCAACTTAAAAGCAAGAGAATTTCCACATCCTGAAGACGTAAGATTTGGACTTTTTGAAACATTTGAAAATCTAATAAAAAGAATGCAAAAATCTTTGATTATCATTGAAAACATTGAAAAAATCGATGATACTTCTTTTGAATTGTTGCAAAAAATATTCAAAGAATTTTGTAAGTATGGCGTAAGTTTTTTAATTATTGCGGACAAATCTTTCAGTTTACATAAAACAGCCCACTTCTTACTATCAAGTGTCGAATATCAAGAAATCACATTAAAGCCAACTCCAATCAAAATGTTAATCGAAGCAAATGCAAAACTTTGCAAAAATATTTTGAACACATTCTATATGCAAAAAATTTCAAAGAACACAAAAGGTTCGCAAATGTACTTTATGCAAGCAATTGTTCATTTGATTGACCTAGGTATTTTTGTTATAGAAAACGGTTCACTAGAGATGGAAAAATCAGAAACAGTAGTATTTCCAACTACATTAGATGAATTAATTCAAAAGAGATTAATGTTTATAAAATCTCAAGATGAAAACTTATTCAAAATGTTTGCCTGCATTTTGCTGATTGGACCTCAAATAGATTTAAAAACAATTAAATTCTTTAACCACCAAAATACAGATGATTATTTAAAATATTTAGATAACAAAGGGTTTATTTATAACGCAAATGGAGTTGTTCAAATACAAAATTACAACTTATATTACGAAAATGCGTTAAAATTAATGACCTATGAAGAACGTCGTTCAACAGCAAATTACTTAGCAAGTTACTTTTTTAGAGAAAACTCGGCTCACCCTGTATTAGCAAAACTATACTCCCTTGTCGAAAGTAGTAAAAACGAGTTTGTACAATGGGAAAACTTATCTGACATTAACCGTTCATTGGGTGATTTCAGTGCCTATTTGAACTGTAGCATGCGTTTCTTAAAACTGTTGGCAAATAATATAAACGAATCTTCCAGCAAATCTATTGAAGATTACAAATTAGAAGTTTACGAAAATATTGCAAATTTATTATATAAATACACTCCTGAAAAAATTGCAAATATTACACAAGTTATTCTTGACAATCTTGAAAACAGCATGAACGATAAAAAAGTTATAAACTTATGCAACAAAATAATGCAAGGTTGTTTAATCTCAGGAAATTACACTCATGCGTTATTAATGTCCCATAAAATTTTATCAAGAATGGAAAAATCCGGTTTAAATCCACTAAGCCCTGATTTTGGCGTAAATGCGTTATTAATTTCACTTATAAAAATTGAAATTTTGTTCAATGTTGGCGATTTAGAAGATTGCATTGAATTAGGTGAAGAAATTTTCAGAAACCTTTCACTTACAACTATTGAGCAAATTAAACCAAATACAATTTCAACAAAGCAATTTACCGATTTAATTATAGATGCAGCAGGATATGTAATTTTTGCAAAAATCTTACAGTTAAAAACAGATACCTTCAAATTCTGCGAATTAGTAGAACACATTGTTCCAAATCTTCCTGAATCATACAAGTTATTTGTTGAACTGGAAAAATTAATCCACAACAAGCAAATATTCTTAGATAAAAATAAGCAACCTAGCGAACATGAAAAATTTGACAAAGTATTATATTATATTTTAGATGCGTTTACAAATTACAAAGGCGACCCAAGCGGTTTTGCGGTAAAAATTTATCACGCAAAACTAGGTGCAAAAGCAAACAACTTAAATCAATTAGAATTGTTCTGCGACCTTATGATTGGACGTTCTTACTTCTTGTTGGATAAATCAAACAAAGCATCTACAATTTATAACAGCGTTTTGGAAACCTCTCAAAACAATGGTCTAAAAAATATTTATTATTTATCTGCATACTTCACAGCAGAACTTGCAATAAAAAATGGTGATACAGAAACCGCATACGGAATTATTGCAAATACAATAGTAAAATTAGAGCAAAACAGAAACACAAGTGCATACACACTAATGATGTTCAAATCATTATACGCAAAAATTCTTAAATTAAGAAAAGAAGAAACACAAGCAAGTTTTTGTTACAATCAAGCAAAACAAATATCAGAAATAAATCATATAAAACTTATATAAAAATTGGAGGCATTATGAAAGTATTATTCGCAGCAGCAGAAGTTGCACCATTTTCAAAAGCAGGCGGTTTGGCAGACGTTGTTGGTAGCGTACCAAAAGAATTAGAAAAAAACGTTGAACTTGCAATATTTACACCACTTCATGGTAGTATCGATAAAGAAAAATTTGGAATCAAAGAATATCCAAATTCAGAAATGTGGATTACATTCGGAAATCAAGGACACAAGTTCAAACTATATACTTGTAAACTTCCTGATACAAAAATAAACGTATTCTTTATTCAAAATGACTGGTATTTTGGCTGTTTTAAAGAAGTTTATCCAAAATATTTAGATACAAGATATGAACACGAAAGATATGTTGCATTCTCACTTGCAGTTTTAGAATATGCTAAAGCATTGAATTTTAAGGCAGATATTATTCACTCTCACGATTGGCACACAGCAATGATTCCAATGTTTATTAAAGCAAATTATAAATATGATGATTTTTGGAACAAGGCTAAAAATGTATTCCAAATCCATAACCTTGCATACCAAGGTATTTGGCACGAGGACATTTTAGACTTTGCAAACATGAGAAAAGACATTGTATTTAATCAATGGGGCTTAGAACACTACGGAATGGTTAACTGGATGAAAGGTGCAATCAATTATTCAGATGCGATTTTAGTAGTTTCACCAAAATATGCTCAAGAAATTCTAACTCCTGAATTTGGTGAAGGCATGGATTACACTTTAAGAATGAACCAACACAAGATTCATGGTATCTTGAACGGTATTGATTACTCTGCGTTCAATCCTAAAAAAGACAAAGCACTTGAAAAGAATTACGATGAAAAATCAATAAAACATAAACAAGAAAACAAAAAGAAAGTATGCGAACACTTTGGTTTAGAATACAATCCTAACAGACCACTTGTTGCAATGATTTCAAGACTTGTAGACCAAAAAGGTATTGACTTAATTCGTGCAGAAGAAGGCGAATTAATGAATATGCCGGCAGATTTCGTATTCTTAGGCTCAGGAGCAGATGAATATCAAAACTTATTAATTTGGTTATCTAACAATTCTGCAAATATTCGTGCAGAAATCGGTTACAATGCAAAACTTGCAAACTTGATGTATGCAGGTTCAGATTTGTTCTTAATGCCATCAAGATTTGAACCTTGTGGGTTAAGCCAATTAATTGCGATGCGTTATGGTTCATTACCTGTTGTTAGAGCAACTGGCGGACTAGATGACACCGTTACAGGAGAACCAATGGATAAAGCAAACGGCTTCAAATTCTGGAGATATAACGGTTGGGATATGAAAGAAGCATTATATTATGCATTTAACACGTATTATAATAACCATAAAGCATTCGAAAAAATGCAAAAAAATGCTATGACAACAGACTTTAGTTGGAAAACAAGTGCTCAAAAATACTTAGATTTATATAACAGTTTGACAGCATAAAGTTAGGTTTAAAATAAGCAATAAGTGTTAAAAATACCTTATTAATATTTGTAAAATTTATAAGAAATTTGTCGTCCATGACGGCAAATTTTTTTTTGATGTTCTTTATATAGGTATCAATTCAAAAAAGGTAGGAGTTTTTAAAATGAACGTTAGTGCGATTAATGCAGTAAAAAACACAATGTACACACCATCTACAAGAGCAAAAGTTGTAAACAATGCTCAATCAGATATTAAACCTGCGTACAATTTCAATGCATTAGATAAAATGGGGGCTATTGGAAGAAGTTTAGTAAAACAACCTCAACAAAAATCATTAGCGGTATCCTTTACAGGTTGGTCGCCAGAACCACATAATAAAGAAATTATAAATAAAATGGTAAAAATAATGAAAGACCCTAAAGTACAAAAAATTGCGGTTTCAGGTCATACATCACCTGATGGCGACAGTTTTGGTACTACTTTCGCTATGGCAAATTTGATTAATCAAGCAACAGGTAAAAAAGTTGACTTGTTTGTATTTGGTGATAAATTCCCATCACATTACGATTATTTAAACACTAACCCTGATGTTAACGTTATTGTTCATAAACCGGGAAAACCTGAACAAGCAGATGCGGTTGCTCAAAAATATGGAAAATATGACCTTGCTATCGCTTGCGACTGTGCTGAAACAAAATTAATGGCTCCCGATTATAGAAAAGGTGTAATGAACAAAGCAACATATAGTTTAAAAATTGACCACCACCCATACAAAGAAGAATTCAATGAAAAATGGGGTAGAACAGTAAACAATAAATACGCAAAAACAGCAAACTTAATTGATGATACTTTACCGGCAGCAGCAGAAATCGCTATGCAATTTGTTGAACCTTTAGGACTTAAACCTGAAGAACTTAGAAAAGAAACAAAAGACGCAATGTTTACAGGCATGTTAACTGACACAGGTTGCTTTAAATATGCAAACACACCAATGACATTTGAAGATGCAGCATTGTTAATGAAAGCAGGTGTTAACAATCGTGAAGTAAACCTAAATGCAATGGGTAACACTCCTCAAGTTGTTTTAGACGCAGAAAAAGTTACATTAAACAAAATTAAATATTCAGACAACGGTAAAATTGCATACTTTATTGAAGATGCAGATATTAAAGCCGCTAAAAAGGCTTGTAAAGCAGCAGGCTACCAACAAGAAGGTAAAGATGCCGTTAAAGGTGTTTGCAGTAGACTTCCTGAACTTGAAGGTGTAGAAGTTGGTTTCAAAGTTGCAGAATTTGGTGGTTCAGCAGCACTTTCAATCAGAAGCCGTAATTTTGATGTTTCAGAAATTGCCAGACAATACGGCGGTGGCGGACACAAAAATGCAGCAGCATTCCAAATTCCTAAAAATGGAAGAACAACAGAAGAAACTGTTGCAACATTCGTAAAAGAATTAAGTGCAAAACTTGAACAAGCAGAACAAGAAAAAACTAAAAAATCTGCATAAAAAGTTTTAGAATACTCATTAGGGGGTTAAATCACCCCCTTTTTATTGCTTGAAATTATTTATATTTATGTTTTAATATAATTACTGAGATAAAAATCTCTAGTCTTAATGAAAGTAGGACAATTTATTTGTCAAAAACAATAACTTTAGCGAAATTTGCAGGTTTCTGCTACGGAGTAAAAAGAGCCGTTGAAACTGTAAAAAAACTAAAAAAAGAAAACAAAGATAAAAATATATTTATTTTAGGCGAGTTAATTCATAATTCTCAAGTTATCAAGGAATTAGAAGAACTTGGGATTAAAACTGTTGATGAATTACCTAAAAACGAAACCGGAATCTGTGTAATCAGAAGTCATGGTGCATCGCCTGATGTTATCAAAGAAATAGAAGAAAAAGGCTTTGAACTGGTTGATTTAACTTGCCCTGACGTAAAAAAAGTGCAACATCAAGCAATCCAACTGGCTCAAGACGGATATTTTGTAATCATTGTTGGTAAAGCAGAACACCCTGAAGTTATTGCTATTAAAGCAAATGCTCAACAATATACCGACAAAATTTTCGTTGCAAGCGATGTTTCTCAATTGGCAGAGGTAAAAGAAGATATTAAGGCTCACAAAAAGGTCGGTGTGGTTGTTCAAACAACACAAAGAATTGAAACTTTGCAAAAAATTCTAGCAGAATTAACTACAATGGCAAAGGAAATTCATCTTGTGAACACAATTTGCCAAAGCACATCAATGCGTCAAAAAGAAGCAAAAGAATTGGCTCTTGTAAATGATTTGGTAGTTGTTGTAGGTTCTAAAAAAAGTGCAAACACAACACATTTGGCTGAAATTTTGACGGGTATTACGAAAACAATTCACATTGAAAACGAAACAGAACTTAAAAAATACAAAGATTTAATAGAGAATGCACAAAACATTGCAATTACGGCAGGTGCATCAACTCCACAGAACATAATAGACAAAGTAAAAAATAAAATAGAAGGAGGTCAGGAATGACAAAAACACAATTAGATGAGTTCGAATCATTATTGGAAGAAACTCTATCAAAAACTTACACTGTAGCAGATATAGTTGAAGGTACTATATTAAAAAAAGAAAACGGCGGTTACTTAGTAAGCGTTAAAGGTGCAAAAACTGAAGCATTTTTACCTGAAAAAGAAATTTCTAACAACAACGACGAAAACGCAGAAAACTTACAAATCGGCGACGTTAGAGAATTTTATGTATTAAAAGAAGAAAATGATGACGATTGCATGCAATTATCATTGAAACGTATCGCATACGCTCAAGCATGGGCTCAATTAAATGATGCTAAAAACGTTGGCGACACAATCCTTGCAAAAGTTATTTCTATTGTTAAAGGTGGAGTTTTAGTTGACGTTGCAGACCTAAAAGGATTTATTCCATCAAGCCAATTGAGAACAGGTACTCCATTCGAAGGTTTGGTTGATACAAAAATTGAAGTTAAAGTTTTAGAAGCAAATCCAAAGAAAAACAAACTTATCTTATCTCAAAGATTAGCAGTTGCAGAACAACGTAATCAAGTTGTTGATGATGTAATTTCTAAATTAGAAGAAGATATGGTTGTAAAAGGTAACGTTGTAAGAATTACAGACTTCGGTGCATTCGTAGACATCAACGGTATCGACGGTTTATTACCAATCTCTGAAATTTCTTGGCAAAGAATTAAACACCCATCAGATGTTTTAGCATTAGGTGATACAATTGAAGTTAAAATTATCAAAATTGACCAAGAATTAAAGAGAATTTCTTTGAGTTTGAAACGTATGAGCGAAAACCCATGGTTACAAATCGAAGGTAAATTCAACGAAGGTCAAATCGTAAAAGGAACTGTTAACAAAGTTGCTACATTCGGTGCTTTCATTAACATCTTCCCTGGAGTTGAAGCATTATTACCAATCGCTGAAATGGAAGGAGAAAATCCAAATCCATTCAACCAATACAAAGTTGGTGATGAAGTTGAAGTTTTAATCAAAAAATTCACTCCACAAGAACACAGAATCGCTTTAAGCGTAAAAGATATGAATAAATAATCAATTTATTTATAAAAAAAGGAGATTGTGAAGAAATCTTTACAATCTCTTTTTTTCTGCTTTAAAACAACCTAAAAGTGGAATATTACTATTGTAACAGACGATAAAGAGTACCCCCTATGGAACAAGTTCTTTTGCTAAATTTTAATGAAGAACCTCTCCACTTGACAACTTGGAGACGTGCTCTTGTGCTACTGTTAAAAGGTAAGGCTGAATGTCTTGAAAAAATTGAAAATCTAGAAAATTTTATTAAAGTCGACAATACACTTATACCTAAAGTTATCAGATTAAAATACGAAATGGCAATTCCTGACAAGGGATTGCCATTTTCACGTGAGAATATATTTAAAAGAGATGAATACACTTGCCAGTACTGTGGACGAAAACTTTCCGGTAAGGAATTAACACTTGACCACGTATACCCAAAATCAAGACTAGGCCCTGATACTTGGGAAAACATTGTCGCTTGTTGTCAAGAATGTAATCAATATAAAGCAAATAGAACTCCAAAAGAAGCAGGAATGAAACTATTACGCAGACCGTCAAGACCGTCTGACAGCAAAATGTTTGAACTTACAAAAAGCAGTAACAAAAATATTGAACATTGGCTAAAATATTACAAGCAAAATAAAAACATAGCCTAAAAAACTAGTTATATTGCAACAATAAACCAAACAATTCTTTTTGCCAATCATCTTGCTTTTCTACGTAAAAAGCCGCACCTTTCTTTTGGCACATTTGCTTATAATCTTTTCTTGTAGATGCCGACATGATTGCAATTACAGATTCTTCATTACGCACTGCATCAATTTTTTTCAATTCTTCAAGTAAAATAAAGCCTTCACGTTCAGTTGGAATAAATAAGTCCATAATAACATAATCGAACGTACTTCTCTTATATTTTTCAATTGCATCATAAATTTCTTTTGAAGAAACAGGCAAATATCCGGCACGTTTTAAAATAACGCTTAATTGATAAGTGATAATGCCTAAATCATCTACAATAAGAATTTTACCTTTTACCGGTTGTCCATTTTCATCATAGAATTGTTTCTTTTTTCTGTGAACATCACTTGGGTCAATAAATTGTAATGTTGATTGACCATAATTCATAGAAATACCTAATTGAGCCATTTCAGAGGCTTTTTGAACATTTGAAACATTTCCTGCAAATTCTGCTAAATCAACTTGAGTTTTTTTCTGAGATGAAAAATGATGAGAATGAATAGACGATTCTTCCTCTGAATAAGAATCTGAATCTTCTCCTGCACTATGTTTTCGTCTTTTGTTAAGTTTTGTTTTTAACTCTTCATTTTCATCTTTTAAATGCTTAACTAAAAGTCCAACTTCATAAAGTTGTTTTTTCAAATTCACAAGTGTAATATCTGAACTTGGCGGTGCAATAGCATCAGTTATCTCAAATATTTTTGAAATAAAACTATCGTCTAAATCTATATTATACTTATCTGCCATTAGAAACCTCTTACTTTTTCCTTATTATACCACTTATTAAAAAAAATGTATAGATTCGTAAAAATATTTCAAAAAAAAATAGCAATTTTTCATAAAAGCATGTTTTTATATATATGTAGGTAAGGTTAATATATCTTTTATAGATTAAAAGGAGTTTATATGTTTAGTGAAGAATTCATGCACTTTTTGATTAAGTATCAACAACCGGCAGAACCTCCTAAAAAAATTACAGATATAAAAACTATCAATTTAAAGACTAAAGGCAATAAACTTGCTGAAATCTGTTTGACTGTAAAAAAATAAGTTTTGATAATAATAATTATAAAAAGAGCATAGTAATGTTGCTATGCTCTTTTATTTATGTTAAATTTGGGATAGTGAGATAAAAAGAGGATTATTATGAATAAATTATCGACTTTTATAATTGATTCAGATATTAATGCAAGAGAACTTTTAACAAACTATTCAAAGGAGTTAGATTTTTTGGAAGTTACAGACTGCTATAACACGTTAGAAGATGCTTATCAAACAATTTTAAAGGAAGAACCTCAAATTATATTTGTAAACATTAACGAAGATTCTGAACAAACATTCACACTTATTGAAAGAGTTTTGAATAACGTTAAAAACACAAAAATCATAGTTACAGCACTTAGTTATGATACAAACTCTGTAATCAAAGCAATGCGTGCAGGAGCAAGAGAATTTTTACCAAAACCTATTATTAAAGAAGATTTCATAAAAACTTTAACAAAGATTAAAGACACCACTTTTGGTAGCGAAAAAACTACCAATTGCAAGATTATAACAACATTTTCAAACAAAGGTGGTATAGGAAAAACTTCTATTGCAACCAACTTAGCACTAGAAATTGCAAATATCACAAATGAAAAAGTTGCTCTTGTTGATATGAACTTCCAACTTGGAGATGTTGCAACATTCTTGGATATTAAACCGTCATTTGATATTTCTTATGTAGTTAAAAATCTTGATGGAACAGACGATTCTTTCTTGTTGAGTACACTTGACCAATACAAAGACACAAGTTTGTATGTTCTTGCAGACCCTCCATATATGGAACAAGCAAAAGACATTACGCCTGAACAAATTTCAAAACTATTCGACGCATTAAGAAAAACTTTTGCTTACGTAATAGTTGATACCAGCAATGTTTTTGACGGAAAAACAATAACAGTTTTAGACAACACCGACTTCATTATGTTGGTTACAATCGTAAACTTGCCTGCGATTAGAAATTGTCAAAGATGCCTTGATATTTTTGAAAGGTTAGGATACGACCCAGAAAAAACAAAGGTTGTAATTAATCGTTATATGGAAAATGATGAGGTTAATGCTGATGACGTAGAAAAAGCGTTAAACCAAAAGGTTTATTGGAAGATTCCGAATAACTACTTCACTATTATGTCATCGATTAATAAAGGCTTGCCTGTAAGTATGATTAATCCAAAATCAAATATTGCACAAAGTTATAGAGAATTGGCAACAGTGCTTTCAGACAATCTTTATAAACAAAAGGTTGCCAAGAAAATCGAACGAAATCCGCTATTAGATTATAAAAAGTTAATATAGGGATTTTTAGGTCTTTTTATATAATTTGTCATACTTATTTTGTGAGCATGTCCCCAGTGTGCCAAAATTTTACCAACTAGTAGGCTCAACATTTAATCTCGGAACTCCTTATTTAAAAGATGCTGAAACAAGTTCAGCATGACATGGCTATGACAGAATTTTTATATCATTTTTTAAAATAAGGAATTTCTAAACTATTTTTTGTGTCATTCTGAATTTATTTCAGAATCTTACCAACTTATAGACTCAACATTAAACCTTAGCCACTTTATATATCTGAACAAAAAAAAGAACCAATCTTTCGATTGGTTCTTTTTAAATATTTTCGTCTTATCATTAACCGTTTTGACAATATTGAAAACTTCTTGTAACGTTTTGACTAATGATTGATTTTACTGACTCATAATCTGTTGATAATGAAGAGTATTCTGTTTGCAATTTAGTCAACTCTTGATCTAAGATTTTTTCTTTACGTTGAATTTTCTTCATTTCAACATTCCAGTAAGATTCTGCTTTTGCTTGCGTATCTTTATCAGCAACTTCTTCATACAAGTCCGAGTTATTTGCTAATATGTCATTATTAACTTTGTATGTGCCGTTTTTCAAGTTTTCTGCAATTGAATCAGTATTTTCTGCTGACCAACCATTGTTGTACAATGCATTGTATAATGTTTGATAACATTGTGCTTTTTGTTTATTAGTTGATACACCGGTAGCAGAACCAGAACCTGATGAACCACTTGTTGGTGCAAGATATTTTACTGCAAGTTCCAACTTCGTATCATCACAACCTAGATAACTTTTCAATTTTGCATCGTAATCTGGCTTTGTATAACCTTTACTATTTTGGACAATAGTAATCATTGAATCAACATTAGGAAGCCCATTTGAATAACCCTCTTGAGAATTAGACAATGCCGTTTTCAACATGGCAGTTACAATCGTTTGGCAGTTAACATTCATGTGGTCATTATGATTATGACCTGTAGATGATGTCCATGTCCAACAAAAATCAGATAACTTGTTATTATCAGTTGACCCTTCAATTTTTGAACCCATTTTGTCGTTCCATCCATAGGCTGCTTCTGCCATACTGTCTACAAACTTAGACAATTCTTGATCTACAGTTCCACCTTTTTTGAAGCCAAAAGCATTCATAATAAGTTCTTTAAATTGTGATAAAAGAACTCCCATGTTCTTTTTTGCAATGTCTCTTGGTACACCACGTCTATCACCATCAGTTGCAATGTGTAAATCTGTGCCCGCTTTACCATTCAACAAATCTAATAGATTGTATCCTGACAAATTTTTATTTATATCACAAGTTGCTTGAGAACGTCGATAGTGAGTACTTGCCGCAGAATAGTTGCCTGCACCGGCTTTTCGCAAAGCCTCTGAAACAGTTACAATTGTTTCTTGAGATGGATAATCACCATAAGAAGATTTAAACTTTTTAATCTTTGCAATATCGTCTTCAGTAAGTTCTGTTGTAGAACCATTTCCACCTTTTTTATCAGTAGCATCTAAACTACTCAAAGCATTAATAATCTCAGTTTGAGTAGTAACATCAGGTTCCGCCTTTTTAATAAAGTCTTTTACATCTGGATAAATTTCTGCAATGGCTTTTTTATCACCTTCTTGAGGTAGACCATATTTAGAAATATCAGCAGTACTCAATACAACTCTACCATCACTATTTGTAATAATGCTCATTGAACCTCTATTATTAATAGCAGTCGAACCCATCAAAGCATCATAAGATAAATCAACACCGTCTTTAAGTTCTAACTTAGTAGCGTTCAACATCTTGTTATACTTTGTGATAACTTCGTCTTCATCACGAGCCAACACCATTGTATCGTTTGATACACGTTGCATTTTCGCTGATACATCATTTTGACGAGATGTAATAAATAGTAATCTTGCTTGTGATGCTGCTAATCCCATAATGAGCCTTTCTATTTAGTATTTTGTTAAAACATTATACTAAATTTTTACCAATTTTGCAATTTGCACTTTTTGACCTAAATTTTCGTCTATAAAATCTCTAAATCTCCAAGTGTACATATATATAAAGGCATTTTTGTTCTAAAAATTGCCTATTTTAAGGAAATTATACTACATTTCTTAACATTTGTTAATAAACTGTTTGTAGGAGAGTGAATGAGTAATGAAAGTATCGGAAGTTTGTGTCATATCATTTGTTTAAACCATAAGTTCTTTAATTATTATTTTGTCATTCTGAATTCATTTCAGAATCTTACCAACTGTGAGGCTCATCATTAAACCTCTGAACACGATATTCAAAAGATGCTGAAACAAGTTCAGCATGACATGTTTAGACGGAGTTGTTCAACAAGACATTTATATTCATTGCATACCAAAAGCGACAGATTAAAAATCTGTCGCTTTTGTTTACTATAAAATTTATTTAATTTCTTTACCGTCTTTGTCAACTTTAACTTCTTTATCGCCAACTTTGAAGATAAACACATCTCCGTCTTTTTTGTATTCAGTTGAACCTTCCGGAACTGTGCCGCTAAATCCATCTCTTGTCAAAGCCAATTGTTCTACCTGTTGATATTCAGGAGATTTGTTACCTACAGGACTCATCCAAGTGCCATCTGTCGGAGTTGGATTTGCGGCACTTTCCCAAGTTGGAATACCTGTTCCGTCAGAACGTGAACCGCCTGTAGAATCTTCCTCAGGTTTTAAAACAAGAGGGGTTTCAGGAACGCCACCTTTTGGTGGAGTTGTTTCTGTACCTGTCGGTGTAGTAGAACCTTTCAATGGAGTTCCCGAAGCATTACCTTCTGCATTAAAGGTTTGTTTTGTTCCGTCGCTCATTGTAAATTGAAAATCACCATTTGGAAGTTTTGTATATCCGGTTGCACCCTCAGGAACAATGCCTTTATATCCGTCTTGTGAAGCCTTGAATGCTTCTCCACCAGTTTGAATATCAGAGAAATCCATGTTTCTAACGGCTTCGGCTTTAGCAATCGCTTTATTGTATGCCTCTAATTTACCTCTGTCAGACTTTGGATCATCAGCCTTTCCAAGAGCAGTATTAATTTCATTTATGTGATTTTGAATTGTTGTTGCGGCTTCAGTTGCATTGAATTTATTTTTAAGTAATGTTTTGTCATTTGTAATTGCTTTTGCCAAAGCAGTATTCAATATTAAATCTTTTTGAGTTGCACCTGCTTCTTTGTCTGCAAGTGCCACAACATCAGCAGAAATAATTTCTTCTTCTTTGATAAAGCCTTTTAATTCATTACATGCAGCACTCAAACTTTGTTCGGCAGTTGCTTTTGCTTTTTCAGCCTCAGTAACTTCTGATTTCAATTGAGCAAGAGTTTTTTCGCCAAATTTAATCTTACTTTCAAGATTTTTTATTTCTTTTTGATTTTCTTCGTATGCTTTTTTTGCTTCTTTTTCTGCTTTTTCGGCTTCTTTTAATTTTGTTTCTGCATCTTTTAAGTCCTTTTTTGCGGCACTTAATTGTGATTCTAATCCACTGACATCTTTTTTGGCTTTTTTGTCAGTTTTGATTTGTTGTTCTAAACCTGAAACTTTACCTTTTTTAGCATTAATATCTGAAGAAGCCTTATCGAGAGCAGACTTAGTTGAATCCCATGTTGTTTTTAAAACACTTTCGTTTGATTTTGCAGCACTATAATCTGCAATATATTGGTCTTGCTCACTTTGTGCTTTATTTTGTGCAGTTGTTGCTTGAGTTTCAGTTTGAGCAGCATTGCCAACAGCACCTTCTTGTTCTGCAACAACTGTTTGTTGAGCGGCTTGTGCCTGTTGATTTTGACTTAATTGTGCGGCTTTTTGTTTGTTACCTTCTTCACAAGCCTTAATAAAGTCTTGGTTTGCAGAAATTGTTTGATTTTGAGTTTCAATTACATTTAAGTTACTAGTAATCTCACCTTGTAAACCAGTCAAGTAAGTTTCACATTTTTCATAGTTTGTTGTTAATTGATCGCCTTGTTTAACTAACATACTTTGGTAAGAATTTAATGCCTTTTCCTTAGCATCAATACCTTGTTTCAAACCATCTCTAATAGATGATGCGGTAGAAATTGCTTGAGTTAAAACTTGTAAGTTTTGTTTTGTTTGGCTTGCTTGATAAGCATTTGTAGCACTAGTTAACGCAGTTAATGGGTCGCCACCAGCACTACCTGCACCTGAGCCAGAACCAGAACCTGCACCTGAGCCAGAACCTGAACCAGAACCACCTTTACCTGAAAGGGTTTGATATATTTGCAAACCAGTAGTAGCAAGAGACATACCTAAAGTTGCCCATGCTGTAATTTTTTCTACGGTACTGGTACCAGAATCACCACTTCTATCTACTTCGTCTGCCGTTGCTGCGTTTTCTGCTTTTGCTTGACTATATAATTGGCCAACACTACTTCCGCCACTAGATGTATAGTTACTTAACCAATCTCTGTTACTTTTACCTTCTAAGGCTTTTCTATTAAATGCACTAACTTCACTCATAACCGTACTCCTTTTCCATAATTATACACACATGTTGCATGTCGGCACAAGGATTTGTAAACTTTAATTATTTTAAGTTTTATGTTACAATTGTTTACATTTTTACAATTTCTTAAATAACTTTATCCTTGCATGATAATTAAATTTATAATATCCTAAACTAAATAGCCAACAGAGGTGAAGATATGATTAACGAAACAATCAAAAACATTTACGTATATTTGAGTTTGTCAAACAAAGACCATTTTGTCGGAACTTTAGGCATTATAAATGATGCAGAGGACAAACAACACTCAACATTTGAATATTCAGACGAATGGTTAAATTCAGATATTGCATTCCCAATTTCAGTAGAAATGCCTTTATCTAAACAAGTATTCACATCTAAAGAACAGATGTTCCCTATATTTTATATGCAAGCATTTCTATATCCCGTAGATTTTTATTTTGAATATTTACTTATATATCTAAAAAAACATAATCTACTATCAAAAGCGGAAGATTTCGATTCTCAAGAATTATACAAGTGGCTACAAAATGCTGACTGCTATACAGGTAAATTTGGACAAAAAAATGATTATCTAAAATTCTTAACGACTCAAAATTCTATGCTTTATTTAAACGATTTTACAAGAATCGGGGCTTTTAGATTTAAGTCAGATAAAAATGGTGATTTTTTACAAAATATGGAAGACAAAAAACTTCTGACAGTTGACGAAATCGACAAACTTTTTGAAATAATGCAAAAAATTAATAACAATTCTGAAACTGCGGAAGAATTAGAACTTTTCCATGCTTGTTCATCATCTTTAAAAGGAAGAAAACCAAAAGCAAACTTATTAGATAAAGACGGAAATCTTTGTATTGCAAAAATTTCATCACTTACAGATGAGGACAAAAATTTCTTATTAACAGAAATCTTCGCCCTTAATGTTGCAAAAAAATTCGGAATAAATGTTCAAGAATATTCTGTTGAAAAAACAAAAGACGGAAAAGAATATTTATTACTAAAAAGATTTGACCGTCAAGGTAAAAAAAGACTACACTTTGCAAACTTAGACTCAGTTGAAGGATACATTGATTACGAAGATGATAAACTAATTGCAAAAACTATCACAAAATTTTGCAAAAAAAATGCAACAAAAAATTTAAGAGAATTTTTCAGAAGAAAACTTTTCAGAAGTGCAATTACAAATACAAAAGCATTCTTGCCAAATATAGGATTTCTTTTTGATGAAGAAACAGGCTGGAATCTTTCACCTGAATATGATACAACAGTAGGCTTTTTGCATTATGACGCGTTTGATTATATAAAAACTCACGAAAAAAATGAAATCTTATTAACTGCCACAGATTACAATCAACTAATGGAGAATGCACACCATTACAGAGTTTCTCACAAACAGGCAAAAAAAATGGTTAAAGAATTAAAGAAAATTCTTGTAAACTACAAAGAAGATGCACTAAAAATAGGCTTTGCAGAAGAAGACATTTGCAAAATCAGAATCTACCTAAAAGCCTTCGACAAAATTAAATATTCATACAAAAAATAATTTTGTTTACACAAGTTTAAATATTTGATAATACCGAAAAAGTTTGCTAAAATTCTTCTAATGGAGGATTTTACATTGAAAAAACTTACTTTAATATTAATATTATCAGTTATGTTTGGTTGTTTTAACGTTGCAAATGCAGAAACAACAAAAGAAGCCAGACAATTGTACCAAAAAGCATGTCAATTGGAACTTCAAAATAATCTTGAAGGTGCAATTGATTTAATGCGTCAAGCAATTGACCAATCAGATAACGAAGCAATGTTCTACACAAAACTTGCAGGCTTATACGCAGATGTCGGCGATTACAACAATGCTCTCGGAGCATACAAAACCGCTATCAGACTTCGTCCAAACGATGCTTTTATTTATATTAGTATTGGTAACATTCTACAAACAACCGGAGATTACGAAAATGCTTACAATTCTTACATGCAAGCAATGGAAATCTTTCCTACTTACAAATTCAATTATGTAAACATCGCTAACGTTCTTTCTGCTCAAGGAAAATATGACAAGGCTATTCACTATTACAATTTATTCCTAACAGATTATCCCGAACAAAGTTCGGCAAAAGAAAGTTTAGCAAACGCATATCTTAATACCGGCAAATTCAATTTGGCTTGTAAATATTACGGCGAAGCATACAAAGAAAGTCCTGAAACTTTTAGAGAAAATGCTAATTACGGATATGCACTATTTGAAGAAAAACAATATAGTGCCGCAATTGAAATGTTCAAAATGACATTGCTTGAAAATCCTGACAACATGAAAGCAAGGGCAGATTTGGCTGTATCATATCACGCCTTAAGCAAATTTGATTTAGCAAAACAACAATTTGAACAAATTTTCAAACTTAAACCAGATTTAACAAGTTTAAGAATTTATTACGCAAACTTGCTTTCAGATATGCAATTATATGACGAGGCAGCAAGCGAATATTCAAAATATATCAAAGCATATCCTAACGATGCCGATGCGTACAAACTTCTTGCACTTGTATATAAAAATCAAGGCAAAGACGACCTTGCAATTCAAAACTTGCTAACTTCCCTAACTAAAAACAACAAAGACCTTGAAGTAAAAAAAGAATTGGCATTACAATATCACAAGAAAAACGATTACTTAACTGCAATAAAATATTATGACGATATTTTAAAATCAGAACCTGAAAATTATGACGTAAAAGCAAATAAAGCACTCGCTCTACATGCTCTAAAACGTTATGACCAAGCAATAAAAATATACGAAGAACTTTTAGCAACAAAAAGTAACGACAGATTGGCTAAAAACTTAGTATCAGCATACATTTCAAAAGGCGATTTCTTATTAACTCAAGCAAAATACAAAGACTCAATTGAACCATTTGAACATGCAATTGCAAGAGATTCAAATCAAAGTTATGCATATTACGGTTTGGCAAAAGCCTATGAACTTTTAGACAACAAAGATTTGGCTATGACAAACTATGAAAAGGCTCTTGAAATTGAACCTGAAAATGAACTTTACAAAAAAGATTACAAAGAATTCGTTGCAACTTTACCAAAAACAGATGAGATTTCAAATACTCAAAATGACAACAATATTACAACTCTGCCTGAAACATCAGAAATTAAACCTGTTGTGATTAAACCTGTTTCTAACGAAGATTTTAATGGCGGAAACTCTACGATTACGGTTAAAACGCCAACACCAGCGGTTCAACAAGCAAAAAATGAATCCACTACGAAAACTAACACTGCTCAAAATTTGCCGGACAGTCTTGATAATTTGATGATTCAAAAACCGGAAATTGATGACAAAGTAAAAACTTTAATAAAAGACGGTGATACTCTTTACAAATCAGGCAAAAATACTGAAGCATTAGAAAAATATATAGAAGCATTAAAATTATCACCAAACGATGCTCTAACATCTTTCAAAACCGGTAATTTATACAAATTAGAAAATAATGCTGAAAAAGCAATCTATTACTATAAAAAAGCAATTTCTACAAACAAAAATTACTCTGACGCATGGTTTAATTTAGGTCTTGTTTACGCAGGAAAAGAAGATTTTAAAAACTGTAGAGATTGCTTCAACAAAGTTGTTGAACTTAGTCCTGACTATGCCTACGCATATTATGCTTTGGCATTATCTTACGAAAAAGAAAATAACTTTGACAAAGCAATTGAAAATTACGAACAGTACTATAATTTAGAAGATGACGATTTAACAAAACGTGCAATCAAAAATAGAATTAACGAATTGTTAGACCTAAAACAACAGGCTGGTTAATTAATGAAAAAACTTGCAATAGTACTCTTGTTATGCATTTCTGTTGTAACTTCAGGTATGGTGCCAAAGAAATTCAAAGCCGGAATAATCTTTAACACTCAACCCTTTACAAGAGAAACAGCAGGAAATTATTCCAAAAAGTTTGAACGTGGACAACGCATATACTGGCTATTTATGTCAAAAAAAGACATTAAAGCAAAGTTTATCAAAGTGCAAGTTATTAGTGCAACTCACAAGACAGGATTTGCAACAATTTCAGGAATTGCTTACACTCATGACTACAAAATCGATAAGTCTTCACCACATTATTTCACCGATTATTTTGTAATTCACTCTCCGGGGCATTACTACATGCAAATTTTCGATAGAAACATGCTATTTAAACCAATTACAGTTGCGGATTTTTACGTAAAATAATTAGTATTGAAAACTTACCATAGTCCAAGAACCTTTTGCCTCAAATCGTATATTACGTGCATTTATCGGCAAAGTTTTAATAATTTCATTTCTAATATTTGAAAAAACTAAATAAGGTAAAGCCGCTTTATTATACATAACAGGGTCTGAAACTACAGTTGCAAACATTGATTCGTCTAAGAATGAAATAGAATCCAAGAAAATAAATGCGACTTTTTGGTTCGGTTTCATTTTGAAATAAACTTCATCATTCAATCTATCAATCAAAGTGCTACCGGTAAATTCTGATACATTTGACATTGAACGTAAGAATGTGCCTCTATATTTATTTTTACCAACCTTCAAGGCTTCTTCCGAAGTTAAAAATGGAGAATAATAATAATTATAATTACCCTTATAAATTTCAACAACATTATATTTTGAAAAATCAATATATTTATCAAATCTTTGTTTTGGATAATAAGTTAGGACAATAAAATCATTATTATTAAGTTTTGCATTTTTGATTAAGTCGGCAACATATTTATTACCTTCTTCTCTTGGTTGGTATGCCGCATAATTCGGAGTGAACGCATAACCAATTTGAAAAATGAAAAATATAGAAAATATTAAAACTTTAAACCAATTTTTATTGCAAGAATCAATTGTAGAGCAGAAAATAAAAATTAAAATCGGATAGATTTCAATAATATATTTTGACTCAATGCACAATTTACCAAAGAAACTTGCAACTATAGCAACAGCAAATGTACAAAAAGCAATTGAACCTAATTGATTTTCACGTCGTAATGTCTTATCTAAAATTCCTGCCAATAGCACTATCGTTGCTATTAATAAAGGAATTACTAAAAAAATAGAATCGACATTGATACCATGGATATTCTCTACAACCATTACTTTTCCGATAACAGGAGTGTAAAAATCGCTAAATACTTGTAAAATTCTTTTAAAAGTCAGTGCTGACCACCATTGCGACATAGAGCCTGAGAAAAATAAAATTTTCACAATCAATGGAAGCACACTTAAAAGTAATACTCCGGTTATTGCCCAAGTATACATTATAAATTTTTTGTACAATTTTCTTAGTTTATAAGTTATGTATAATAAATCGAAAAATACAAAAACAAAACCTATCGTGTGAGTAAACAAGATTAAAAAATTTGAAATTAAAAGTCCGATTAAGTTTCTTTTTCTAGGCTTTTTTACAAGTCTTACCGTAAAATATAAAGATAAGGCTGAAAATAAAAAAAGTAAACTGTAAAATCTTACTTCTTGTGAAAAATATACTAAATAACTGCTTAACGCTGTAAATAAACAGCACATCAAACCTGTTAACTTGTTTTTTTCTTTACCAACAAGATACATTACAGGAATTGATGCAACCGCAGGAATAAATGAGGTTACACGCAAAAAAGTATCATTGTTTGAGAATAAGTTAAAGAATTTTAAATATAAATAATAAAACGGCATGTGGCATTGATTAAATACTGCCTGCACAAAACCTTTTCCAAGAGGAATATTTGCAATTGCCCACGATACATACTCATCGTTCCAAAGACCACCGTCTTTATTAATACAGAATAATCTAAGAACTGCACCTAAAATTGTAATTAAAGTTATCCATAAAATTGTAAAATTCATTCTTTAATTGTATAATAAAAAACAAAATAAGGTATTAGATATGAAGTTAATTATACAAATTCCATGTTTTAATGAGGAAGAAACCCTTACTCAAACAATAGAAGCATTACCAAAACAAATTGATGGAATTGATGAAATTGAAACAATTATAATAGATGACGGTTCTACAGACAAAACAGTTGACATCGCAAATTGGAATGGTATTAACCACATTTTGCGTTTAACACGTCATACGGGACTTGCCGGTGCGTTTAAATCCGGTATAAACGAAGCATTGAAACTTGGTGCTGATATTATTGTCAACACAGATGCTGATAATCAATATAATGCTGAGGACATAAAAGAACTTGTTAAACCAATCCTTGAAAAAAGAGCGGACATGGTTATAGGTGCCAGACCAATTTCTTCAATCAAAGGTTTTACTCTTTTTAAAAAAGGGCTACAAAAAATAGGTTCTGCGTTTATGAGAATTGTTTCTAAAACCGAAGTCGAAGATGCACCTTGCGGATTTAGAGCATTTAGTGCGGAATGTGCATCAATGCTTAACGTATTCGACAATTATACCTACACAATGGAAACAATTATTCAAGCGAGAGCAAAAGGTTTGAGAATAATTTCTGTACCAATTAGAGTAAACCCACAAACTCGAAAATCTCGACTTGTTAAAAATATTTTTTCATACATAAGAAAATCTACATTCACTATTCTAAGAATGTTTATTGTGTACAAACCTTTTAGATTTTTTGCGTTTATCGCAAGTCTATTTTTAATTTGCGGATTAATTTTTGCGGGAAGATTTTTATACTTATTCTTTACCGTTGGCGGTCATGGACACATTCAATCGTTAATTTTATCAGCCATTTTAATTATTACCGGTGTTCAAATAGGATTAATCGGAATTTTAGCGGATTTATGTGCAATTAATCGAAAATTACTTGAAGATATTCAATTACGGGTAAAAAAATTAGAAAATAAATAAACAAACAAAAGAACCAACTTTTGAGGTTGGTTCTTTTAAATTTATGATTAAAAATTAAACAGTAACTTCTTTCAATGTTTCAATGTAACGACCGGCATAAACAGCAGCAACAGCACCATCTGCGGCAGCAGTTATAACTTGTCTTAAAGGAGTAGTCCGAACATCGCCAATTGCGTAAACACCTTTTATGTTTGTTTGCATAGTTTCATCAGTTTTTATAAAACCATTTTTATCTTGCTCAACTTGACCATTAAATAAGTCCACATTTGGTGTAAATCCTATATATGGAAAAATTCCATTAATTTCTAAATCTTTAATTTCCCCTGTCTTAACATTTTCAATAACGACAGTTGTAACCAAATCTTTACCCTTGATTTCTTTGACAACAGAATCAAAAATAAATTCCATTTTTTCGTTTTTAAATGCTCTTTCCTGAACGATTTTATCGGCTCTTAATTCATCACGTCTGTGAATTACATAAACCTTATTTGCAAATTTTGTTAAATACATTGCTTCTTCAACTGCCGCATTACCTCCGCCAACAACAGCAACCAACTTATCTTTATAAAATGCACCATCACATACCGCACAATAACTTACACCTCTGCCTAAAAATTCTTTTTCACCATTCACACCAAGTTTTTTAGGTTGAGCACCTGTAGCGATGATAATTGATTTTGCCCTAAATTCGCCATTTAAAGTTGTTACAGTCTTTATTTCAGATGATAAGTCAACACTTTGTATTTCTTCCATTGGATATTTTTCAATGCCAAACATATCTGCGTGTTCTTCCATTTTTTCCATTAAATCGTAACCACCAATTTTTGAAAAAGCAGGATAATTTTCTAATTCCAAATAATTACTTGGTTGCCCCCCTAACATACTTATATCAATTATAGCAACTTTAGTGGCACTTCTTGCTGCGTAAATACCAGCACTTAATCCGGCAGGACCACCGCCTAAAATGATAATGTCAAATTCTTTATTGTCCATAAATCCCCTCAAACATATCTGAACCTTTTAATTTTGAACCCTTTATGTCATATATTGCAGTTTTTGTTTCCGTTATTTTTCGTCTATGATATTCGTCATACCTAACGGTAGTTAAAATCAACTCATTTGTTCCGTAGAAAGTATCACCGTTTAACTTTAATTTTACAGTATCCTTTACCGTCGTATTACCGTCTTTGTCATAATGAATAAAAACAATCTCATTTTCATTGACGTCGTCTAAGTAAATCTCTGCAACCGCAGCAGTAACAGGGTTACGTAATTCTATGACGTTACCGCTACGTCTTAAGTTCCACAAATCCAAACTGCTTTTTGAAAAAGTTTTTGGGCTATCAGTTGAAACTTGAACGGATTGCACACTCCAAGTGCCGAAAAACTGTTTCGGCACAGCATTTATCATAGAGATTTTTGCTTTAAGGACGTATCCTTCTTGTGCGGAAACAGTTATCGAACCAGTTAAAAATATTATTAAAAATAATATTATTATTTTTTTCATTTGTTATTGTTTAGCCATTTTTTCTTGAAGAGTTTTTGCAGATTCTTCATAACCTGCTCTACCCATCAATGCATAAGTATAATTTTTTGCTTGTTCTACGCCTGGTTGATTGAAAGTATTAATATTGTACAATTCACCGGCAATTGCAGTTTGAACTTCTAACATATACAATAATTGAGCAACATTATAAGCATCAACTTTTGGTAATGAAATAGTTACAGTCGGACGTTTGTAGTCTGATAACGCAACTCTTGTTGAATCTGCTTCTGCATTAATCAATTGATTAATTGTTTTTCCACCTAAATAGCCAATTCCTGTATAATCAAAGATTTTTGGAATTTCTAAAGTTTTATCAAATTCTTCAACTCTGATGAAGTTGATAACTTTATCATTTGGACCTTCATTATACAATTGGATTTGAGAGTGTTGGTCTGTTGCACCTAATGCTTTAATTGGTGTAGGCCCACAGTTTACTTTTTTACCTTTATTGTTAACTTCTTTTCCTAAAGATTCTGCCCATAATTGAACGTACCAGTCAGAAATATATTTCAATCTGCTTGAATATGGCATCATAACTGATAAATTTTTACCTTTTTTAGTATCCATTAAGAAGTGAATTAAAGCATTTTGAGCAGCAATATTATTATGAATATCAGTATTTTTCAATTCCAAATCCATATCTTTAATACCATTAATCATTTCATCAATATTTATACCAACTAAGGCAAATGGTAATAAACCTACTGCTGAGAATACTGAAAAACGACCGCCTACATCATCAGGTACTACAAAAGTTTTATAACCTTCTTGGTCTGCTAATTGTCTTAAAATACCTGTTTTTTGGTCAGTTGTTGCAACGATATTTTTTCTGTAATCATTACCTAATGCTTGTTGCATAAGATTTTTGATAATCATATATTGCGACATTGTTTCAGCAGTTGAACCAGATTTTGTAATAACATTAACCAATGTTTTTTTCAAATCAATAACTTCTAACAAGCCTGTGATTTGATCCGGATCAATATTATCCAAGAAGAAAATTCTTGGCAAACCGCTACGTTGTTCCGGAGTTAATAAATTCCAATATGGTTTCAATAATGCTTCTGTTACAGCAATACCACCCAATGCTGAACCACCAATACCAAGAACCAAAATATTGTCATATCTACCTTGAACCATTGCTGCAAATTCTTTTACATACCATACAGTTTCTTCGTTGTAGCCTAAGTTCATCCATTGTAACCATTGACCATTTTTGTCTTTTCTTTGATTTAAGTCTTTGATAATTTTTTCAATATCGTTTTTGTAATTTGAAAACTCTTTTTCAAGGTTTAAACCATGATCTTTGCCAATGACTTTAGCATCAACATTGTTGTAATTAAGTGTAATCATACTTGATTTTCCTTCTCCGTGCTTATCTAAATTGTCTAATCGTCTTAAAATTCACACATAAAGAACATGTGTGTACAACAATTATAATACACTAAAATAGAGGGAATGAAGTTTATGAAACAAAATGTAACAAAACTTACAATTAATCAAAATTCTTTTGAAAATTTTTGTATGATTTAATTTTACCCTGTTCTTTATACAATTTTACAAAATTTTGTTGTGCTTGTTGATAATTTAAAATAGTAAGTTCTATAGATTTGTTCAACAGCATGAAAAAGAACGGCAATGAAACAACAACGGTGATAACCATTATAATTACTTGCTTAGTAAATTTTGCCCTTTCTCTACGTTCTTTTTTCAGCCTAACATTCGCATCTTCATAGTGAAGTACTCTGTTTATAACTTTTTTTCTGTCTTTTACAGATAAACTTTCAATAAAATCGAGATTTTCAGGTTCAATATAAATAACAAATTTCTTTTCACCGGGTTGAAGTTTTAGTTTTTCTTGAGGTTGTTGCGACGGAGTCGCAATTGGTACTGCCGGATTAGTTGGAATATTATCAAGAGCCTTAATATCTTCCGCAGGAATAATACTCATACTATCTTGTGATTCAGGTTTTCTTAACAATTCTGAAAATTCCTCAATGTCTTGAACTTTATCTGAGGTTTCGTCTGACGAAGTTTCTTTCATTGGTTCAATATCATATACAATATTTTCAGTCGAGGACATGTGTGCTTGCAATTGATTTTGTAAAGCATCAATATCAATATTGTCATCAAACTCAATATCTTCAGAATTTGGATTAAATTCTAAGTTATCCTGATTTTCAGTATTAAAATTTTTATCATCTATAGTCAAAATATTACCTCTATTTTATGTTTATGATAAACTTTAATTATTATAAAATATTTATTTCTAATTATCAATAATCAATATAGATGAAAGTTTTAGCATGAATATAGATAAACAAAAACTAATAGAACACATAAAAAGTTTAAAAGATACAAGAGTATTAGTTGTCGGCGATTTAGCAATTGATGAAATGATTTACGGCGATACTGAAAGAATTTCAAGAGAAGCACCGGTATTAATATTGCAACATACAGAAACAAAAGTTTTACTTGGTGCAGCCTCAAATGCCGCTCATAACGCATCTACAATTAATAATGGGAAAGTCAGTGTTATTGGTGTTGTTGGCGACGATTATCAAGCAGGACAACTAAAACAAGCCTTTGAAGAAGCACACATTAATTGTTCTTACCTTGTAGAAGAAAAAGGAAGAAAAACTGTTACAAAAACAAGAATTTCAGGTGCTTGCTCTCAATCAGTTACTCAACAAATCGTTAGAATTGATAGACAGACAAAAGCACCAATAAAACCTGAAACAGAAGATTTAATTATTAGGAATTTGGAACAAGCAATTCCTGAACACGATGCAATAATACTTTCTGACTATCATATCGGTGTTTTAACAAAAAAAGTTATAGATAAAACTATTGAATTAGCGAATAAATTGGGCAAAGTTATAGTTGTTGACGCACAAAAAGATTTAGACAAATATAAAAATGTAACATCAATGACTCCAAACTTACCTGACACTCAAAAATTTACAGGAATTGAACTTTCTACACAAGAAAAAATCATTGAAGCGGGTAAAAATATTATTGACAAAACCGATGCAAAATCAGTACTTATAACTTGCGGTGCTGACGGAATGATTTCGGTAAACAATGATGGAAGTTCTGATATAATTCCCGTATTTAATCGATCAAGAGTTTTTGATGTAACCGGTGCCGGAGATACAGTTACCGCCCTTTATTCAATGGGACTTTCTGTAGGTGCAGAGCCTTTATATGCTGCTGTAATCGGTAATATTGCAGCAAGCATCGTAATAAAACAATTCGGTTGTGCAACGACAACAATTGAAGAATTAATCAGTACACTAAATAAAATTGAAATATAAATAAGGAGATTCTTATGAAATTAGATTTAGACAACTTAAAAGATTTAATCTCAGAAATTAAACCTGTAGATTGGATTATTTTTGCAGGTATCGTAATCGCTTTATCAGTGGGAGTTTTAACTATGTTCCATTTCAGAGGAACTGCTGATAAACAAATTGAAGCAAAAGCAACTATTGGTTTTCAAGTATTCTTGAGAGGTGTAACTTTAACAGGAAATGTTTCTCCTATTAATCCCGGAGATAAAACATTTATCACTATTAGAAACGTTCCGTATACAGATTTAAAAGTTATAGATGCAAGAATTGATACAAAGAAAACTCTTGTGCCAAACAACAAAGGAGGAAAAGATGTTGCAATAATGGTTGAAGATGTTTCTCAAGCATTTTTATACGATATGATAGTTACTTTGGTTGATGAAAGTGCAAAAATAACAAAAGATGGTGCAGTTGTAGGCGGAAATAAAATTAAAATCGGCTTGCCTGTAACACTGGAAGGACCAAGTTATAAATTAAATGGTACTGTTTCTGACGTTAGAATTTTACAACCTCAATCACAAAGTGCACAACAAGGTTATGGACAAGTTTCTCCTCAACAAGGATACGCACAAACACAACCTGACGTTAACAAACAAGAACAAAATATGGGCTAATTATGTTTAACAAACTTTTTGCATTTTTCCAAAATAAACTAGACTTTTTATACAAAAATAGCATTATTTTACAAAACCTTGACTCGCTGATATTATTCTCAATATTGGCAGTCATCGTTTCGTCTGTATTTGCTCAATCTGAGTCTATTGGTCTTTTTGCAATACTAGCAACAGTTTTGACTTTTATAAAACTACTTGTAAAAAAAGGGGAACAACTTGAATGCAATAAGTTTGAAATATTTTTATTAGCATATTTTATGTTTGTAATTATAAGCCTATGTGGTTCATCACTATTTATGCTTAGCCTAAAAGGTTTTACAAAAATAATAATTTATTTAGGTTTTTACCTATCAGTTGTTCAATATTTAAAACACAACAAGGATAAAATTTGGTGGATAATATTCATAATTGCAGGTTGCATTTCGTATGAAGTTTTGCATGGTTTAATACAAACTGTTATAAGACCGGAAGCAATTTCAACTTGGCAAGACACATCTTATCTTAACCCTGAAGAAGTTATTAACAGAGTTTACGGTACTTTAAAACCCTTAAACCCAAATCTTTTTGGAGGATATTTAGTTGCGACAATACCAACACTATTTGCAGTTGTTGGATATTATGCTTATAAAAATAAGTATACGGCCTCAATGATTGCCGGAATTTTTTCAATTCTTGCAATGTACATTTTATTCCAAACAGGTTGTAGAGGTGCATATTTAGGACTATTTGCAATAATCACAGTAATCATTCTTGTTAGTGCAAGATTTTTCTGGAAAGAATACAAAAATATTTTTATCAGTACTGTTGGAGGACTTGTCGTTCTTGGGTCAGGGTTAGTTTTATCAGTAACTTCACTTAGAGCGAGAATTTTGTCAATTTTTATAATGCGACAAGATAGTTCAAATTCGTTTAGATTTAACGTTTACAACTCTTGCATTGATATGTTTAAAGACAACTGGTTGCTTGGCATTGGCTTAGGTAACAAAAATTTCCGTGAAATATACGGATTATATATGAAAACCGGATTTGATGCACTTAGTGCTTACAACATTTACCTTGAAACTGCAGTAGAAAGCGGTATTTTTGCATTAATTTCGTTTGTTGCATTCTTAGTTTTAGTAATTAAAAAGGCTTACAATTACATAACCAAAAGTACAAATATTTTGTCTGTAATAGTTGTAACATCAGCAGTTGCTTCGATTATAGGACTTATGGTTCATGGTTTTGTCGATACTGTTTTCTTTAGACCACAAATACATTTTATATTTTGGATAATGGTTGCTATTATTAACATACAAACTAGAGATTAATCCAAAAACTCACGATAATTATTAATTTGATTATTATTTCTAAGTTTATTAATAGCGAGTTCTTCGAGTTGCCTAATCCTTTCTTTTGAAAATCCTAAAATTTTACCAAGTTGTTCTAAAGTTTTTGGCTTTGTTTTGTTTAAGCCAAAGCGATGTTGCAAAATACGTCTTTCTCGCTCATCTAAGGCTTCCAACAAGTGAGGAATACTTGTAAACAAATCAGAAACTTGTGCCTGTTCATCAGGAGATTTATAACTTTTATCTTCAATATAATCTTGCACACTCAAATCGTCAGTAACAGGAGTATCAAGACTTATCGGCTCTTTTATAATCGCTTTTTTTATACTTCTAACTCTTTTTACACTAAGCCCAAGTCGTTCTGCTAACTCTTTTTCATCAGGTTCTCGATTTAATTCAAAGGTTAAATCCAATACGGCTTTTTTATACTTTCTGATTTTATCTGTCATATGCACAGGTATTCGAATAGAACGAGAAGAATTTGAGATTGCTCTGATAATTGTTTGCTTTATCCACCATGTAGCATAGGTTGAAAACTTAAAAGATTTTGTGTAATCAAACTTTTCGGCAGCCTTAATCAGCCCAATTGAACCCTCTTGAACTAAATCTAAAAACAATACTCCTTGCCCAACATATCTTTTTGCTATACTTATAACTAACCTTAAATTTGCTTGTACAAGTTGTTTTTTCGCTCTTAAAGAATCTTTATTGTTGCCTTCTTTAATTGTTTGCCCTAAAAATAATTCCTCTTTTGCCGATAAAAGTTTTGTTTTGCCGACATCTTTCAAATACATTTGCAACAAATCATCATCTTTTGCAATACAATTAAAGGTTTTCGGCTCATCAACATTTTCTAAATCATCTTCCTCACAAAAAACAAATTCGTCCCATTTTTCCAACAAATTTGCTTGTTTTTTACGCAAAATATTCATAAAAAAAAATCCTCACAACTTCCGACATTTTCTTAGACGTAATTATGAGGATTTTGTTTCAAATTATCTTTCGTAACGTGGTGGAGGCTCTTTTGTATTACTTGCTTGAGCCAAAATACTACTTGGAAAAGTATTGATTGACCAATTTAATTTATCCACCGCCATATTATAAAATTCAACTTTTTCGTTGAAAACTTGTTCAATATTTGCATACTCTTGTAAACATTTTTGAAAACCTGCATTTTTAGACAATTCAGGATACCTTGAAACTGCACCTAGTAAATATTCAACTTTTTTATCAAATTCAATTTGCATTTGATATCTTGCAGCAGCATTAGCAATTTTTGGACGAACTTTATTAATATCATGACGCATTGTAAACAATTCTTTGATTAAACTACCCTCTTTAACCATTGTATCTTGTGCGTAACCCAAAATTTCCAGAATAGCAGAGTTCTTTCTAATAATAACAGCATCTAATCCTGCCAATGCTCGTAAAATGTTATCTTTATTTGTTAATAAATCATGATTTAATTTAACTAAGTATCCTAAAAATAGTAATATAACTACAACTGCAACTATAAAAGCCATTCTTATTCTCCTGCTAACAAGATTGTAATATCACTTGATGTACAATAAGCCTTGTCCGGATTATATACAAATTGAATTTTATTAAGTTCTGGTGCTTTATGTTTCATCCAGTTAAAAAATTCATTTGATACACCAAAATCGTGAGCAATAAATTGAGAGTGAGGAATTGAAGATGGACCAAAGCAATTTACGTTGTAACCTAATTCTTCAACCTTTGATTTTAAAGTTTTTGCTGTATCAGCAGAAATTGAAGAATATCTAATTCCAACATTATACAATTTGTTTGCATCATTAAATCTATCACGATAAATCATACGATTAATCATATCTTGAGTTTTTTCAGGATCTAAAATCCAATAACTAATATATCCATGTTTATTTGGTGCACCAGGAAGAGTTGCAAATTGAATCTTATCAATATCAATACTTTTTGCTAAAGCGGCAAATTGTGAAATTTCATAAAATGACATATCTGTGCGAACATAAGTTGTAATCGCATCTAATAAATCCGGAATTTTTTCAATCGCTTGTGGTGTTTGCAATTTTTCCATTAAACCTTTTAAGAAATATTGTTGACGTTGTGTTCTACCAATATCACCCAAACCATCTTTTCTAAAACGCAAATAACCAACGGCATTATGACCGTCTAAAACGTTCAAACCTTTTGATAAACTTACGTGAAGATTACCAGAATAATCGTGATAAAACATATTCTTTTCAACGTAAATTGGAACACCGCCTAAAGCATCAACAATATTTGAAACGGCGTCATCATGAATCATTACATAATGGTTAATTTTGATACCTAAAGTTTTTTCTAAAGTTTTTTTAGTCATCTCAATCCCGCCGATAGCGTGAGCAGAGTTAATTTTTTGAATACCATAATCCCCAGGCAAGTAAACTTTACTATCACGAGGAACAGAAATTGCATTGATAGACTTAGTTCTTGGGTCAACGTTTAAGATAATAATAGTATCTGTTCTTGCACCTCTCCAAGGGTCTGTTTTTGAACCATTTGCATCAACACCCACAAGTAAGATGTTTTGACGTTTTTGAATAAATGGCATTCCAAAAGATACTCTTTGTTTGTTTGCAGAACTTTGAGGTAAAATCAATAAGGCTTTTGTAATAAATGAATCTTCTCCAAAAGTTTGAATAATTTTATCTCTGTTTTCTGAAGCAATTAACAAAAGTAAAATAATTGCACAAAAAACAATTACAAAGCCAAATAAAGTTCTTGCAAAATTTGAAGTATCTTCTTTTTCGGCTTGCAAATGCTTTAAAAATACATTATATTCTTCGTTTAAATCTTTTTCTTCTTGTTCAATTTTATTATCAATTTCAGACATTATATACACACTCTATTCTTTAATCTCTACTAATAAAACTATTATAATTTAACAAAAACCTAAAATCAATGAAATATAACGTTATTTAAAATTTATTTAACTTCTTTTTGATAAGCCCAAGCAGAGTGGTTATGAATACTTTCCATCGATTCACATTCTACTTCAAACTCTTTGATAATAGGGTTTTCTCTAAACGCTGAAATCACATCTCTCAAAACATCTTCAACAAATTTGGGATTATTATATGCGTTTTCAGTAACAAACTTTTCATCTTCTCTTTTTAAAAGAGGGTAAACCGGACTTGAAGCACAATTTTCAATAATTTCTATCAAATCTTCAATCCAAATATGTTCATTTCGATCATAAGAAACATTGACACTAACAACCGCACGTTGATTATGTGCACCATATTCGGAAATTTCTTTTGAACAAGGACATAAAGTCATGACAGGAACTTTTACACCTAAAACAAACTTATAACTCTCTTTATCAGTTTTATAATCTGTCAAAATACTTTTAAAAGAACATTCATAACACATGACAGATTCATATTTTGAAACAGGTGCAAATTTTTTCATAAAATAATTAAAATTTAAAACTAATTCACCATTTAAAGCCGAAAGTTTTTCAACAATAGCCTCTACACACCCTTTTAAATCTGAACCAAGCATGTCTTTATTTTGCCATTCGTTTAAAATTTCAACAAATCTCGACATGTGAGTACCTTTATAATGTTTCGGTAACGAAACTGACATGCAAGCGGTTGCGTTAACAATCTGATTTGACAAATTTTTACGTCTTATATTAAGGGGAATACTAAAATTTTTAATTCCAACTTTTTGAATATCGATTCCCCTTGAATCAAATTCATTCTGAATATCTTTCATAACTTATAACTTAATAAAAAACTAATCTTTTATTAATTCCATACCACCGCCTTTGTTGTTATCTAAAGCGGTTAAAAGTTTTAATGCTGCTTCTTTTTGAGTTTTTGGAGGAGCAATACGTAATAATTCTATTGCTTTCATAACAATAGGATCATTGTCATACCAACGACGACCTTTACCATGATATTCGCACATGATGTCATGAATTTTTTCAATAACTTCACCTGCTACCTGTTCTTGAAGTGAAATCAAGAATTCCGCAGCCGCATCTCTTTTATCACCGGGAGCAAGTCTTAATAACTCCAAGGCCTCTTTCAATACCGGGTCTTTATCATACCAACGACGATGTTGTTTGTTATCTTCTTCCATTTATACCTCAAATTTTCCTTTATAAAATTAATATACCACAAATGAATAAATTAATCACATTATTATTAAATTTTTGTTGTTTTTGTTATAATTTAGTAAGAAAATCTATAAATATTGAGGCAAAAATGAAAATATTATTATTAAATGGACCAAATTTAAACTTACTGGGAACAAGAGAGCCTGAAAAATACGGAAATACTACTTTAACAGATATAGAACAAACTTTAAAAACAGAGGCTAAATCAAAAGAAGTTGAAATTGATTGCTACCAATCAAATCACGAAGGCGATTTAGTGGATAAAATTCAACAAGCAACAAATAATTATGACGGAATAATCTTAAACGCAGGTGGCTACACTCACACAAGCATTGCAATTAGAGATGCCATTTCATCTGTTCAAGTTCCCGTTGTTGAAATTCATTTAACAAATATCCATGCCCGAGAAGAATTTAGACACAATTCATTTATTGCACCTGTTTGTATCGGTCAAATCTGTGGATTTGGTGCGTATTCTTATATTTTAGGATTGAACGCTATTTTAAACTATTTAGAAAAATAATTCCTAATTAATTTTTCAATAATTTGAGCAGATTTACCTGTACCATAAGGATTTTGAGTAGTTAAACGGCTTTCAGATTTATCTTTTGAAAGTACATCTTCACTCATTTTCATTATTTTATCGTAATCTGCACCTACAAGAGTTGAAACTCCAGCCTCAATACCCTCTTGACGTTCGGTTTCGTAACGCATAACCAAAGTAGGACAACCAAATGTTGGTGCTTCCTCTTGAATTCCGCCACTGTCTGTTAAAATCAATTTAGCATGCTTCATCAAGTATACTAAATAAGGATAATCCAGCGGAGTTAATAGGTGAATATTTTTAATATTACCTAAATGTTCATGAATTTTATTTTTAACGTTAGGATTTGGGTGAACAGGAATAACAAATTCGTGGTCAGTATACTTGTTAGCCAAATCATAAATTGATTTTATAATTCTATCAATTCTTTCTCCATGATTTTCACGTCTGTGAGCAGTGATAAGAACTAATTTATCGTTTACGTCAATTTTTTTATCTTCAAAGAATTTTGCAGATTTTTCAATAACTTCGTTTGACAAACAGAATAAAGCATCAATTACAGTATTACCTGTTACCGTAATCATAGATTCTGCAATACCCTCTTTAATCAAAGCCTGTTTATTTACTTCTGTTGGTGCAAAATGTAATTGAGCAACACGAGAAGTCATTTGTCGCATAACTTCTTCCGGAAATGGTTCATAAATATCATACGAACGTAAACCTGCTTCTACATGGAACACCGGAATTTTGTGATAAAAACTTACCAATGCACCTGTAAGAACAGACATTGTATCACCTTGAACAATTGTCGCATCAATTGTATTTTCTTTAAATACATTTTCTAATCCCAGCATAATTCTTGTTTGAACTTCTGCTAAAGATTGATTTGGTCGCATACAATCTAAATTAATATCCGCTTTCAATCCAAAGTATTCCAAAGTTTGATTAGAAAGTTCTTTTTGTTGCTCTGTATTGCATACAATAACGTTGTAATCTTCGTGTTTTTTTAATTCAATAATAACCGGAGCCAATTTAATAACTTCGGGTCTTGTTCCAAAAACAATTAAAATATTTTTCTTATCCATAATCTTATTTTACAACAAATATTTTTATTTTATACTAGTCGTATGGAAGTTATAATAATCGGTGCAGGTTTGGCTGGCAGTGAAGCCGCTTTACAACTTGCAAAACAAGGCATAAAAGTTAAATTATATGAAATGCGTCCTAAAAAGACTACAGGTGCTCACGTAAGTGAATACTGTGCAGAATTCGTGTGTTCAAATTCTTTAGGTTCCGGAGATATTACAAATGCCAGTGGACTTTTAAAGCATGAAATGGAAATTTTAGGAGGAGAATTAATAAAAGTTGTCCACGAATGCAGAGTACCCGCAGGAAATGCTCTTGCAATAGATAGAGTGGAATTCGGTAAAAAAATTACAGAACTTATAAACAACAATGAAAACATTGAGTTAATAAGAGAAGAATTGACAGAAATTCCTACAGATAGACCTGTAATTATCGCATCAGGCCCTTTAACAAGCGAAGATTTAGCAAATAAACTACAAGAATTTACAGATTCTAAAAATTTACACTTTTTTGATGCCATAGCACCGATAGTAACAAAAGATAGTATAAATTTTGATATTGCATTTTGGGGTAGTCGTTATGACAAAGGCGAAGCCTCTTACATTAATTGTCCTATGAATAAAGAGCAATACGCAAAATTTTATGAAATTTTAACGACAGCAGAAAGAATTGAATTGCACGATTTCGAAAAAGATGCAAAATTCTTTGAAAGTTGCTTACCTGTAGAAGTTTTGGCTTCAAGAGGCACTGATACTTTGCGTTTTGGACCAATGAAACCGGTAGGATTAATTGACAAAAGAACAAACGAAGAAAATTGGGCAGTAGTTCAATTACGTCAAGACGATTCGGCAAAAACATTGTTTAATTTGGTTGGATTTCAAACAAACTTAAAGTGGGGAGCACAAAAAGAACTTGTTCATTCTATCCCCGGACTCGAAAACGCAAATATAGTCAGATACGGAGTTATGCACAGAAATACTTTCATAAACAGTCCGCAAATATTGAATTCAACATTAAATACAAGAAAACGAGAAAATTTATTTTTCGCAGGTCAAATAACCGGTGTTGAAGGATACACAGAATCTATCGCAACAGGCTTACTTGCAGGGCTTAACATGGCAAGATATTTAAAAGGAGAGCCACTTTTAACGCTACCTCAAGAAACAATGTTAGGTGCTTTGTGCAAATATATTTCGTCTAACGAATTAAAACATTTTCAACCTATGAACTCTAATTGGGCAATCGTAACACCAATTGAATTGCCTAAAAAAGAAAGAAAAAATAAAAAACTTAAAAACGAATTACTGGCAAATAGATCAATTGAAACTTTGAAAGGATTTTTATGTTCTATTTAGAAAAACTACAAGGCAAAACTGTAATGAAAACCGATATTTTAGACGGTTTAACTCACTTTTTCACAACAAGAGAATGTCCAATCAAATCAAAAGAAGACGACATGCAAGAAACCGTTGCTGAAAACAGAAAAATGTTTTGCGAAGAACTTGGTATTACTGAAAATAACTTAATTTATCCCGAACAAAGACATACCGATACAGTTGATGTGGCAGAATTAGGTAAAACATTCTATCCGCAAGCAGATGCACTTATTTTAACAAATCACGAACAAGCAGTTTTTCTAAATTTTGCAGATTGTACACCGCTTGTTGCTTACGACAAAAAACAAAATATTGCATCAGTAATCCATGCCGGTTGGAAGGGAACAGTTGGCAGAATAGGAACAAAGACTATTTTACGAATGATGGACGAATTCGGAACAAACATTGAAGATGTTAGAGTCGCAATAGGTCCTGCAATATCAGTTTGTTGCTATGAAGTTAAAGAAGACGTATTCAATATGAGCATGATTTCTGTAGAAAACAACAAAGGACTTTACGAAATTCGTAATGGAAAAATATACGTAAACCTAAAAGAAATTAACAAACGCCAACTTGAAGAACTTGGTGTAAAATACATTGACGTTTGCCCGTATTGTACATCTTGCGATAATGACTTGTTCTACTCATACCGTAAAGAGGGTGGAACAACAAACAGGCACAGTGTTATTGTTAAACTTGAGGATAGAGAATAATTGAAACAACTGGTAAAACTGAACACCGCAAGAAATTGTTTAAGATACATAATTAAGGCATACAAAATCGGTACAATTCATCTACCGTACTATATTTGCCCTAGTATAAAGTCAATTTTAAAAAAAGAAATTGTAAACATAAAATTTTATCATATTGATGATAAATTCATGCCAACAGAGAAATTCCGATTTGATGATTACGTTTTGTACCCAAATTACTTTGGCATTTGCACTAATAACGTTAGAATTTTAGAGAAAAAGTACAAAAATTTAATTGTTGATAATTCACATGCTTTCTACTCTGAGCCTATGGGTTTGGCATCTTTTTCCTCTCTTAGAAAATTTTTCCAGATGCAATATGGAGTTTTAGACGGAGCATATCTTCATACTGAAAAAGTTTTAAACAGACCATTTAGAACAGCAGAAGATTACGAAATTGACGAAAACATGACTTACGAAAGAATCGTCAAAAATGAACACAGACTTGATGAAGAACAAATTTTGTACATTTCAAAAACAACCGAAAAAATTATGAGTAGAATAAATTTTGAACAGGAAAAACTTGTTAGACTCAATAATTTCAACAAATTCAAAGAAATTTTTGGCAACAAAAATGAACTTCATTTCGCACTTGATAACGATGAAATTCCTTTTGTTTATCCATATTATACGCACGATGAAGAAATCGGTTATAATCTTGAAAAACAAGGAATGCTTATTTATAGATATTGGAACGGATTACCAAAAACTTTTGATGAATACAATTTTTACAAGTACTTAATCCCAATTCCACTATATTAAATTTCAATTTAAAAAGCGACAGTTAATAACTGTCGCAAAATGTTTTTACACACTCGTTAGATATAAGAGCCTGATTCCCTTATCCGGTTCCGACAACAGCGAATGAATTGTGCAATCTTGTCAGCGTTAATTCATTTTTAGCATTTCAACTCAGGAATCTTTTGAAATATGTCATCAAAGCCGTATTCCTAACCTATGCTTTCATAAAGTATTTTTTTACTCAAAAATTGCCTTTTTGTAAACTTTTGTAATACTAAAAAATTACAGGGCAAAATACTTTATCAAAATTTCTTTCATAACCTGCAACATCACCGCAATAAGCAGAAAATTCAACAGAATTTTCACCTAACATTTGAAGTTTTGGCGTTTCTATAGGCGGTCCTGCCGGAGTTGAGCGAGAACTATTATAAGGATTTGAAATCACACCTGTTGCACGTAACAGTGGAATTGAAATCATATTTTCAAACACTTCGTACTGAGTTATCCCTTTTGTAAAAATACCGAAATTATTTGTCCAAACAAATCTTTGCATTGGTGCGGTATTTGATTTTGCCTCAACCCCTTTTTTATCCGGAAGATTTTTTCTAATATCGTAATCGGGGTCGAAATCTCGTTCAATTAATTCATTAAAATCTTCTGAATAAGTATGAGTAATTTTGTCATTTAAGACAAATTTTGCTTGAATTAAGTGATTTTTATCCTCATTTATCCAGTCAATTTTAAAATTTAATAATTCAGAATTTTTATCTAATGAAACAATTACATCAAAAAATGAAGTTTCGATTTTTAAAGCAGAGCGTAAATCTCCTGTCATAAGTTTTTTAGTTGAAATAATATCCGCAGTTATTCCATAATCATCTTTAACTGGCCCTTCATTATAACTATCGCCATTATCAATATAATCAACAAATTCAAGTTGAATATCATTGTTAATCAAAATATTATTACCAATTACTTTTAAAGAAATATTTGAATTAGAAATAGAATTATCAGTAATTTCCAAATCACTTTCAGATTCAAGTGGTTGTAAAACATTTAATTCTAAAGGTTTAAAATCTTTAATCTCAGCCAAATAAGTATAAATATCTCTATAATCTTCAGTTACGGGAATTCGTTGTGTATCTTGCAAAATCTCGTTTTCAAAGCCTTTTCGCTTGCTAATCATTTGTAAATCAATTAATTCATCTGTCGATTCAAATTCAATAATCCCAGAATAAGTTTTTTTGCCGACATTGATACCTAAACCACCTGAGCCTAACTTAAATCTAACCTCATCAACAATTGTTTGACAAATTTGTAAGATTTTCTTGTATCTGATAATGTTTTCAGAATGAACATCGTCAGTAGAACAACCACAAATTCCATCGTGTGCTTGATTTTGCAATAATAATTTATATGCGTATTTAATCAGTTTATCATAATTTAGATTAAAATATTTTTGTAATTTATCCGCAAGTGGAAGCCTAAAACAGCATTCAATATTAAGTTTTTTAATATCCGGTCTTGAAGAATATGAACCTGATAGAATAAAAGTTTTAGAATTATCACGTAATTCTTCGTTCCACTCAAATTCACTAAATCTGTCTTTTACAAGTTTGAAGTACTCAAACGGAGAACTCAAACGAATTTCGTAATCATCAAGTCTTGCGTTAACTTCTCTAATTTGTGTTGCAATGTCAGTTTCAACACCTAAATGGTCTGCACCAATTGGTAATAACAAGACATCACCGGATTTTTCAGCAATTTTATCTAAATTTGATTTGATAGATTCGGCTTTTTTTTCAATAGAAACAGGAGCAGAGAAATAGTCCATAAAATAGCCTCTAACAAGGTTTACAGTATCAATTCCGCAGAATTTAAACTCGGCAAGAAAATCTCCACAGCCACGCCAAACAACGCATTTATCTATGCCGTATTCTTTAAAAACTTTTGTAACTTGTTTTGAATGCCCAAAAGTATCTGCCAAATATCCGATAAAATCATTACAGCCAAGGCTTTTTGCATATTCCATACCAATTTCTAAATTATGAGAAAAGGCATTTTTATCGGTCAAAAATTCGTCAACCAAAGTGTAAAAAGGTCCAATATATAAACGTTTTTCACTTATTAATTGTTTAACTAAATCTAATTTTTCAGGACGGATTTCTAAATAATCTTCTAAAGCCGAAGTTTGTCCGTCAAAATAAAAGCAAGGAATTTTATGAGTTTCAAGCATGTTTAAAACATTGTCAAAAACTCTCAAAAGTCTAATTCTAAAAACTTCAAACTCTCGATACCATTCTCTATCCCAATGTGTGTGCAAATATGCAATAACTGTCTTTTTCATAAAAACATTTTAACATAAAAGTACAAGCATAATAATATATAATATTATTATAATAAATATTGACAAAATTTAAGTCATGGTAGAAAATAAGTGTATGACATTAGTATATTTAAGCCTTGGCTCAAACAAGGGTGATAGAGTAGGATACATACAGCAGGCAACATCAATTCTTGACGGAATGGACGATATAAGTCTTGTTCGGACTTCGGCTTTTTACGAATCAGAGCCTTGGGGAACTAATACAAAAAATTGGTTCGTAAATGCCATGATTGAAATTTCTACAACACAAACACCACAACAACTTTTACAAACAGTTCAAAGTGTTGAAAAAAGGTTAGGTAGAAATAGAGAAATTGAGGGACATTATGGCGATAGAACCCTTGATATTGATATAATTTTTTATGGCAATGAAATTATAAATGATGAAAATTTAGTAATTCCACATAAATTATTTCATCAAAGAGCATTCACAATTGTTCCAATGCTGGAATTAGCACCGGATTTTGTTCACCCGACATTGAAAAAAACGGTTATGCAACTACACGACGAACTTGAAGACCCTGAAATGGTATTTTTATACGGTACAAGGGTTGAATTATAATGTCTTATGAAATTGCAATTGTAGGTACAGGGCCGGCAGGCTGTATGACTGCATGCCAACTTAAAAAAGAGTTTTCAATAACTCTTTTTGACATATCATCACCTCTAAAAACCTTACTCCCAACCGGTGGTGGTAAATGTAATTTAGCACATGCAGAATATGATTTTAGAGAATTAGCAAAAAACTATCCACGTGGAGAAAAATTTTTATATTCAGCGTTTTCAAAATTTGGAACACCTGAAACTATAGATTTTTTAAAAAAAATTGATATTGAAACCTATACAAGAGAAGACGATAGGATTTTTCCAAAATCAAATAGTTCAAAAGATGTTAGAGAAAAAATACTTGCTCAATTACATCATTGCAAATTCAAAAAAGAAGAAGTTTTAGCAATAAAAAAAATAGAAAACGGATTTGAATTAAAAACAAATAAAGCCTCTTACTTATTTGACTACGTAATTGTTGCAACAGGAGGAAAACATGGTTACAAACTTTTGAGCGAATTAGGACACAAATTTGAACAACCATGCCCTTCGCTTGTCGGGTTGAAAACAACCCCTTACTTCAAAGACTTACAAGGTGTAACCATAAAAAACTGCAAAATAACTTCAGAAAAAAAATCATTTACTGGCGACATTTTATTTACGGATAACGGAATAACAGGCCCCGCAGTATTTGAATTATCATCAATAAACGCAAGAAAAATATTTCCATATAATATAAATATAGATTTCTTAAATAAAAATGTCGACTGGCAAGAACAATTCAATAAAAATCCGCAAAAAAATCTTGGGAATTTATTAAGTGAATATCTTCCAAAATCCTTTATAAAAGTTATATTCAAGAACAATAATATTGACTTAGAACAAAAATGTTGCATAGTAAATTCTAATACCAGAGAATTAGTTAACTCAATTTTATCAAATTTTAAAACTCAGATTATCGGAACAAGAAAAGACGGTGAAATTGTTACCTGTGGCGGATTAGAATTGAACGAATTTAATTCTAAAACCCTTGAATCAAAACTAGTAAATGGTATTTACGCATGCGGTGAAGTTTTAAACATCGACGGTTTTTGTGGAGGATACAACTTACAGGCTTGCTGGTCAACCGGATATTTAGTAGGAATGGCAATAAACTCTATTTAAAGATTTAGCATTACCCAAAATTATACATTTTTCTATACGGTATAAGTAAAAAATATATAACGATGTTTTTGCCGCACCCAGCACTATTACAACGTTTTAGACAAAATTAGACCAATATAATTATAAAGTTTTGTAACATTATTCAATAGAAGTAATTCTAAAGAGTTAGATAATTTTGAATTAGTGGTATAGTATTTGTACGTTATCTGTATGACTTATTTTATCGCCCCTATTATTTATTAAGGAATGTTTAACCTTAATAAGTAATAATTAAAAGATATCGTAACAAATTAGTTAAATAAGATTAGTAGTAATAAATGAAGAAAGAAAGGTACAAAACTATGAGAAAACACGCAGGCTTTACTTTAGCAGAAGTTTTGATTACTCTTGGTATTATCGGGGTTGTTGCAGCAATGACTATTCCTACATTGATGTCTAACACAGGTAAATCAGAATTCAAAACTGCTTACAAAAAAATTATTTCGGCTGTTAACCAAGCAGTTACTATGTCAGTTGCTATTGACTACTTAGATTTCGGTGATGCTTACTCTGGAACTGCAAACACTGAATCTATCTACAGAATTTTACAAAACAAAATGCAAATTGCTAAAACTGAAACTTCTACTTCTAATCCGGAAATTATGAGAATGTTTAAAGCAACCGGTAATAGCAACTATACAATTTTCTTTGCTGATGGTATGGTATTATCTTATCCAAAAAATGCAGCAAACTGTACAAACCAAATGGCTAATGAAAGAAGAACTGTATGTGCAGGTATTGTTGACGTAAATGGTACTAAAAACCCTAACAAATTATCTCACTGCCAATGGAGTTCTTCAGAAGGTACAGGTTCTACGATTACAAATGATACGACAGTAACAGGCGGTGGTTCATCATGCGTAGAAGAAAACACTTTCATTTCTGACCAATACTCAGTTATCTTCAAAGGTCAACAACTTATTCCTAACGGATATGCAGCAAGATACGTTTTATATGAAAAATAATCGCACTGCGTGATACAAACAAAAAAGAATCGATTTAATAAATCGGTTCTTTTTTAAATGTAAAAAAATAAAAAGAAATTATAGGACAATAACAAATTAAACAACAATAATTATAAATTTTTGTAACACTATTCGACAAGAGTAATACCAAAGTATTAGATTTATCAAAGTTAGTGTTATAATACTTGTACGTTATCTGTACGATTTATTTTATAACATCTGTCTTTATATTAAAAAATACTTGACTTTTATAAAATAATAATGGTATGATAGCACAAGAATTAGTTAAATAAAATTAGTAACAATAAAGAAAGGTACAAAACTATGAGAAAACACGCAGGCTTTACTTTAGCAGAAGTTTTGATTACTCTTGGTATTATCGGGGTTGTTGCAGCAATGACTATTCCTACATTGATGTCTAACACAGGTAAATCAGAATTCAAAACTGCTTACAAAAAAATTATTTCGGCTGTTAACCAAGCAGTTACTATGTCAGTTGCTATTGACTACTTAGATTTCGGTGATGCTTACTCTGGAACTGCAAACACTGAATCTATCTACAGAATTTTACAAAACAAAATGCAAATTGCTAAAACTGAAACTTCTACTTCTAATCCGGAAATTATGAGAATGTTTAAAGCAACCGGTAATAGCAACTATACAATTTTCTTTGCTGATGGTATGGTATTATCTTATCCAAAAAATGCAGCAAACTGTACAAACCAAATGGCTAATGAAAGAAGAACTGTATGTGCAGGTATTGTTGACGTAAATGGTACTAAAAACCCTAACAAATTATCTCACTGCCAATGGAGTTCTTCAGAAGGTACAGGTTCTACGATTACAAATGATACGACAGTAACAGGCGGTGGTTCATCATGCGTAGAAGAAAACACTTTCATTTCTGACCAATACTCAGTTATCTTCAAAGGTCAACAACTTATTCCTAACGGATATGCAGCAAGATACGTTTTATATGAAAAATAATCGCACTGCGTGATATAAACAAAAAAGAATCGATTTAATAAATCGGTTCTTTTTTTTGTTCTATTAAATCAAATAAACACATTCTAAGCAAAAGACCTTGTAATAGTTTTACTTGTTTTACTGCATACTATCGAAAAATATTTTTATATAACTTTGTAACAAAATGTTAAAAAACGCTCAAAAACCTTAAAGTTCATGCAATTGAGTGCCGACATGAAAAGTACAGGTATGTGTATATAAAAAAGGACGTGTATTATGGGAAATCCATTTGACAAAATCAAAGCAGAAAATGCCCAACTTAGAACCAATAACGGAAATAGTGGTGGCACTTCTTTGAACATTGAAAGATTTGCGAAATCTTATGCTTCAATTCACGACGAATACAGAGAAGTTTCTGCAAACGTAAGAAGTGTTTCAGCAAACGTTAAAGCGGAAATGGAAGCCGAAACAAAACGCATTGAAGACGAACAAAATAAACGTCTAAAAAAAGCAGCATTATTCTCACTTGTTGGAACAGTTGCAACACAATTGCCACAAATTGTTACAGGTATAACATCTTTACTTAGTACAACAAAAAGTATAAAAGCAGGTGATACTTCAGCATCTGCACGATCTGCGTTACAACAAGCAGAACAAAAATTACAACAAGCAAAACAACAATCGACTTCCTACGGTCAACAGATAAGTGAAGCACAAAGTCAAAAACCTCAATACGAAGCAACAAAAGCAGAACAAGATCTCGAAAGTGTAAGACAACAAGGTTTATTCGATAAATACAAACAACAAGAGGATACTTTACAAGCATCGTTAGATAATGAAACAGATTCTGCAATCGTATCAGCAAAAAGCGAGTTAGCAGATGCAGAAAAAATGAAAACAACAAAAACTGTTCGTGATCCACAAACAGGAAAAACTAAACAAGTAGAAGATGCATCATTAAAAGAACAAAAAGAACAAAAAATTGCAGCAGCAAAGAAAAAAATTGAGGACAGAAAAACTGCATTAAAAGCAGAAATAGCAGAAGCAAAGAAAAATAAAGAAGCAGCACAAAGAGCAAACTTAGCAGCAATTGAAGCAAGCAGTGATGCACAAAAAAAGGTTGATGAATTGAGAGATAAAATCAATGAATTAACGCCTAAAAAGAATAAACTTGATAACGAAATACAACAATTAGAGGCTGAAATCCGTAGAATAAAAGGTGATACAACAACACAAACTCAAACTCAAACTGGTCAAAAACCAAATGGTTCTGAACCGACAACAAGATAACAAAAAGCAGACTTTAAAAAAGTCTGCTTTTTATATTATAAGGGCGGTTTGCAAAACGCAAACCGCCCTTATTTCATTAAAATTTAAACTGTAGTTTCACTTACTACAGAAAGTGCCTTAATTTTTTTATCAGTATGCGATTGAATATAGTCATTCAATAGATTAAAACAAACTTCGCAAACTTTATTTGTAGCCTTTCTATCATAATCACTTTCGTAATTAAAATCAAATTGCATCATTGCTTGCAAGAAATCTCTCATTTTGTGGTGAAGTTTTAATTTTACACCTAATTCCTTATTACATTCTTGGCAAACTACACCGCCCATTTGAATAGAAAAATACATATCTTCGTTCAAAATTTCTTCTCGACAGCATAAGCAACTATCAAATTCCAATCCAAAGCCTACAATTAACATCATTTTTAATTGAAATTTAATAACTGCAATCATTACATCTTTTTTTGAATTAGAATTAGAAATTTTATCTAAAGTTTTATAGAATAATTCATAAACTTCTTTACTTGATGGGTCATCTTCAACTCCAAATATAGAAACAATCTCTGACACATAAGATGAAAAAACAATCTTATCTAAGTCTTGACGAGTTTCATTAAAAGTATTTAAGGCTTCTGCCTGACAAATAGTATCCAAATTTTTCCCCTTATATAACATAATCTTATTCGCTATAAGATTGTCCATTCTAGCCCCAAGTTTACTTTTTGGCTTCTTAACCCCTTTTGCAACACCTTTAATCAAGCCATGCTCTTTTGAATACATAACTACAATTTTATCAGATTCACTTAAATTATAAGATTTTAAATTAATTGCATCTGTTACAAGGTTATTCATTATTTATCACCAAGAGTTTTTGTACCACGATAAACACCACGGAAGAATTGTTCCAATTCCATTTTATCGTCAGAGGCTTCTAGTGCCGCTTCTTTTGTAATAGCACCCATTTCAACCAATTTGTATAAAGATTCATTCATCGTAATCATATCATTAAATGAACCTTTTTTAACTAAATCATAAATGCCTTCAAGTTCGTTTTTCATAATCAAATCTTTTATTGTAGGAGTTACAACAAGAACTTCACAAGCAGGATAACGACCGTTACCGGTTGCTTTTTTAACAAGTTTTTGTGCAATTGTACCTCTTAAAGATTGAGCAAGTTGATGACGAACGGTATCTCTGTCTTCCGGCTCATACATGTTAATAATTCTGTAAATAGTTTGAACTGCATCGTTTGTATGTAATGTTGCAAAAACTAAGTGTCCGGTTTCAGCGGCTTTTAGAGTGCTGTCTAAAGTTTCTTTATCACGAATTTCACCAACTAGAATTACATCAGGGTCTTGACGAAGTGCGTATTTAATCCCGTCAGAAAATGATGGTGTATCAATACCGATTTGTCTTTGAGTAACCTTACATTTTTTATCAGTGAAAACAAACTCAACTGGATCTTCTAATACAACAATGTGTTTTTGATATTTTAAATTGATACTTTCAATAAAAGATGCCAAAGTGGAAGATTTACCACTACCTGTTGGACCTGTAACAAGCACTAACCCATTGTTATAATCTGCAAATTGATGCATTGCTGCGGGTAAGTGAAGTTTTTCTAAAGAATTTATGTAATAAGGAATAACACGAAAAACTAAACTATACTCTGTCATTGAACGTGATAAATTAACCCTAAAACGAGAAATTCCTTTTAAATTAAAAGAAAAGTCTAAATCTGTAGCACCAGAAAGACGGTCTTTAATAAAATCAGGAACAACTTTATTTACAATAAATTCCAAGTCCGATCTTTGAAGTTTTGGCATATCTAATTTTAAAATTGTACCATCACGACGAACCATTGGATGCTCGCCAACTTTCAAGTGAATATCAGAAACGTCAGATTTAACCGCTTTTTCTAAAAATTCTTCTAATTTAAAATTACCTTCCATAAAATCCCCTTACTAGTATATTTTAATATTATACTAGCATTTTTATCGGTCATGTACAAAAATATTACAAAAATTTAGATTGTATTGACACAAAAGCACTTTAATAGCACAATTTAGTAAGGGACGAGGTTATCAATATGACTAAACAAACACTATTACACGACAAACAAGTAGAGTTAAAAGCAAGAATGGTTGATTTTGCAGGTTGGGATATGCCTGTACAATTCAAATCCATTATAGAAGAACACAAAAACGTAAGAGAAAATGCTGGACTATTTGACGTTTCACACATGGGCGAAGTTTTTGTGTCAGGAAAAGATTCTGTAAAATTTTTAAACAAAGTTGTTCCTCAAGATATTTCAAAATTAAACATCTCAAAAGCCGTTTATTGCCAATTACCAAACAAAAATGGCGGACTAATAGATGATTTAATCATATATAAACTGGAAGATGAAAAATATCTATTGGTTGTAAATGCTTCAAGAATAGACGAAGATGTTAACTGGCTTGTTAGAAATAGTTTAGAATATAATGTTTACATTGATAATCAATCGCACAATTACTCAATGTTAGCCGTTCAAGGTCCAAAATCTCACAATATTCTAGAGAAAATAGGGTATGATACAACTCAAGAATTTTTCACAATAAAACCTGCAACAATTAACAATATGGAAACATTAGTTTCCAGAACCGGTTACACAGGTGAAGATGGCTACGAAATCCTTGTAAAAAACAAAGATGCAATAAAAATGTGGGATTTATTACTAAAAGAAGGTGCAGAATTTAACCTTATGCCGATTGGTTTAGGTGCTAGAGATACATTAAGATTAGAATCAGCACTTCATCTTTATGGAAACGATTTGACTGAAGATACAACCCCTATTGAAGCAGGTCTGTCTTGGTCAATACCAAAAGATAAAACAGACGATTATAACGGAAAAGAAGTTATAATGTCTCAAATAAAAAATGGCGTAGAGAAAAAATTTATCGGTCTAAAAATGCTATCAAGAGCAATTCCAAGACACGAACACGAAATTTATTTTAACGGAGAAAAAATCGGTGTAGTTACAAGTGGAGGTTATTCGCCAATACTTAACGAAAATATTGCAATGGGATACGTTAAAAATCTTAAAGAAATTTGCGTAGGCACTAAAGTGCAAGTTATGATAAGAGAAAAACTTCACGATGCAGAAATTGTGAAAAGACCATTTATTCAAAAACATAATAGTAATAAAAAATAAAGGAGTAAAAATGAGTATTACTGAAAAAATTTTATGTTCAAAATCTCACGAATACATCTTAGATAACGGAGATAAAAATTATTCTGTAGGTTTGACAGATTATGCGATTGACCAACTTGGAGACATCGTATTCTTAGAATTACCGGAAGTTGGTGCTTCTTTCAATAAAGGCGATGTTTTTGCAACAATTGAATCAGTAAAAGCCGCATCTGAAATTTATATGCCAATCTCAGGAACAATTACGGAAATTAACGACGCAGTTGTAAATTCTCCTGAAATTCTTAATGAAAGTCCTTACGAACAAGGCTGGCTTGTAAAAGTAGATTTCACAGGTAATGATGTTGAAATTACAGATTTACTAGATTACAACGATTATAAAGAAGAAGTACAATAATGAACAATTTTTTAGCCCTAACAGAAACTGATAGACAAGAAATGCTTGAAAGTATTTCAAAAAGCAATGTTGACGAACTTTTTGAACAAATTCCTCAAAAAGCAAGAATGACAGATTTTGATTTGCCGAAAGCATTAAACGAAATGCAAACTCAAAAAGTCGTAAAAAAACTTGCAACCGAAAACAACTCAGACTACATATACTTTGTAGGTGCAGGAACATATAATAAATTTATACCTGCGGCAGTTAGTCAAATTGCAGAAAGATACGAATTTCTAACTGCATACACTCCTTATCAACCGGAAATTGCTCAAGGAACGTTGCAAATAATGTATGAATTTCAAACTCTAATTTGCAGATTGACAGGTATGGATATTTCGAATGCATCTGTTTATGACGGGGCAACGGCCTCAGCAGAAGCAGTTATTATGGCAAAAAGAGTGTCAAAGAAAAACAAAGTTTTAATATCAGACACAATTAATCCGGAATACATAAAAGTCATTCAAACATATGCTTGGGCAAATGACATTGAATTGAAAATGTTTGACAAAATGCCCGAAGATACATCTGAATATGCGGGAGTTGTAGTTCAAAATCCAAATTTCTTTGGCGAAATTAAAGAAATAAAAAAGAGCGAAGGTTCACTTTTAATAGTGATAGCAGATTTGTCATCACTTGCACTATTAACTCCACCCGTAGAATACGGTGCAGATGTCGTTGTTGGCGACATTCAACCGCTTGGCATACCAATGTCTTTTGGTGGACCACACGCAGGCTTTATGGCTTGCACTGAAAAATTAATGCGACAACTTCCGGGACGGCTTGCAGGCAGAACTCTTGATGCTGACGGTAATCAAGCATTTACTTTAACAATTCAAACAAGAGAACAACATATTAAACGTGAAAAAGCAACAAGTAACATCTGCTCAAATCAAGCACTTATTGCTCTTTGCTCTACAGTTTACTTGAGTTTGCTGGGAGAAAAAGGATTTAAGCAAGCAAGTTATCTTTCTGGTAAGAATGCTCACGAACTGGCAAAAAAACTTCAAGAAAAGGGTGTTAAAGTCCTATCAAAAGATTTTTATAATGAATTTTTAATTGAAGTTGAATATGCAGATAAATACCTGGAAAAATTAAAAGAAAACAACATCATTGGCGGTTACAAAATTGACGAAAAAACAGTCCTTGTTTGTGCAACAGAAATGAACACTCCGGAAGAAATTGATTTATACGTAAAATCTATATAACTTAAATAAATAAAAAAAAAGGCGATTTGAGTTTCACTCAAATCGCCTTTTTTTTTATTCTTTTTTATAATTAGAATTGCAAGCCTGCTTCTCTTGCTGCTTCTGCTAATGCTTGAACTCTGCCGTGGTATAAGAAACCACCTCTGTCAAATACAACACATTCAATGCCTGCTGCCAATGCTTTTTTAGCAACTGCTTCACCAACAACTTTTGCGGCTTCAATGTTACCACCATGTTTTAATTGTTCTTTTAAATCTTTATCTAAAGATGAAGCAGAACAAATTGTTACATGTTTTTCGTCATCAATAACTTGAGCATAGATATGTTTTGTACTTCTATATACAGCCAATCTTGGGAATTCAGTAGTACCTTCTAATTTAACTCTTAAAGATTGGTGTCTTTTTTGTACTTTTGGTTTTCTAATTTCTTGTTTAATCATTTTGTTTCTTTCTCCTTTACCCAAACCTTCTTGACTTATCAAGGGTTTATACGGGCTACTGTGTACTATTTATACATTTGTCGTGTGAGTTTGCTCACATCGGCTTATGCATTATTTTTTACCTGCTTTACCGGCTTTACGTCTGATGTATTCGCCTTCGTATTTAATACCTTTTCCTTTGTAAACTTCAGGTTCACGTTTGCTTCTGATTAATGCTGCAACGTCGCCAACCATTTGTTTATTAGTACCAGATACTTTAATTTTTGTATTTGCTTCAACAGCAATTGTAATACCTGCTGGTGGTTCAATGATAACCGGGTGAGAATAACCCAAAGCCATGTTTAATTTATTTCCTTCCATAGCAGCACGGTAACCAACACCGTTGATTTCTAATTTTTTTTCAAAACCGTCTTTTACACCTTTAACTGCGTTAGCAACTAAAGTTCTCATTAAACCGTGTAAAGCATTTGTTTTTCTTTCATCGTTATTAGTTAAAACTAACACTTTGTTATCTTCAACTTTTACTGTTAATTCAGGACTAACTTCAACAACTTCAGTTCCCAAAGGTCCTTTTGCAGTAACTGTATGACCTTCAATTTTAACCTCAACACCTGCTGGGATTTCGATAGGTAATTTACCGATTCTTGACATTTTTATTTCTCCTTTTGGTATATACTAACTTTCGAGCCTTTCTACCAATTTCGCTCTTTTATAAATTTTAACTTTTGATTTTGTTATTTATGCTACCAAACGTAACATAAAATTTCGCCACCTAAGTTTTCTTTACGTGCTTTTCTATCTGACATCAAGCCTTTGCTTGTTGAGATAACTGCAACACCCATACCACCTAAAACTTTTGGTAAATTTTTAGATTTGCTGTAAGTTTTTAAACCAGGAGTTGAAACTCTTTGTAAATTTGTAATAACCGGTTTATGGTGTTCGTCATATTTTAAAGTGATAACGATTTTACTGAATTTTTCAGAATCATCAACTTTGTAATCTGCGATAAAACCTTCATTTTTCAATAATTTTGCCAATTCTACTTTCAATTTTGAAGTAGGAATTTCAACAGTTTCATGTGAAACCATGTTTGCATTTCTGATACGTGTTAACATATCTGCAATTGGATCTGTGTTCATTCTTTTTCCCTTTTCTACTGTGGACTTACATAATTTCAATGCAGTATCCATAATGTACTCGTCTCTTATCGAATTAATATTGCTCATTCTAAAGCGTATTTCGACAGTTAGACATTTATCTGTAATTAAATTTTAGAACAAAGACAAAACAAATACAAGCATTTTATATAAAATTAATGAATATTTACAATAAAATTAAATAAAACAAAAAGAAAGTAACCTTTTCAAGTTACTTTCTTTTAATAATTTTGTGTAGTATAACTACCAACTTGCTTTTGTAACACCAGGTAATAAACCTTGATGTGCCATTTTTCTTAAACAAATTCTGCAAAGACCAAAATCTCTGTGGAAACCGTGTGGACGACCACAAATACTACATCTGTTATGTAATCTAACTTTTGGATATTTACCTTTTGCAGCAAGAGATTCTCTTTTTGCTTCTTTGTTTATCATCGCTTTTTTAGCCATGAATTTCTCCTTTATATTTACCGTAATTTATCTTTTATTTTAAACCTTTGAACGGCATACCTAACAATCTAAGCAATTCTCTTGCTTCTTCGTCAGTTTTAGCAGTTGTAATAACTGAAATATTCATACCCTTAACTAAATCTACTTCCTCGAAAGAGATTTCAGGGAATAAAGTTTGTTCTTTCAAGCCTAATGTGTAATTACCACGGCCATCGAATGATTTAGCACTGATACCACGGAAGTCTCTGATTCTTGGTAAAACAACGCAAATCAATTTTTGTAAAAAGTCATACATTCTTTCGCCACGTAAAGTAACCATTGTACCAACCGGCATACCTTCTCTTAATTTGAATGTAGCAATTGATTTTTTTGCTTTTGTAACAACAGCCTTTTGACCTGCAATTTTTGTCAATTGACCTTGAATAACATCAGCAATTTTTGTATTGTGTGAAGCTTCACCAACACCCATATTTAAAACGATTTTGTGTAATCTTGGGATTGTTAAATCGTTTTTGTAGCCAAATTTTTCAACTAAGGCTTTTTTTACGTCTTCTTCGTATTTTGCTTTTAAACTTTTAGTTACTGTCATTTTCTTTTTCCTCTAATTTAAGATGGTTCAGTGCCAAGATTATCTTGCACTATACATCTAACTGTTCACCACATTTTTTGCAAACACGAACTTTTTTACCGTCTTTTTCTTCGTGTTTTACTTTTGTAACTTTTTCACATGCTGGGCATACAATCATTACATTTGAGTTATCTAATGGTGCTTCCATTTTAACCAATCCACCTTGAATATTTGCCATTGGATTAGCCTTTTGTGCTTTTGTTACCATATTAGCACCTTCAACAATCACTTTAGATTCTGAAGGCATTGTTTTTTTAACGTTACCGATTTTACCTTTATCTTTACCTGCAATAACCATTACTCTGTCGCCGGTTTTTACTTGCAAAGATTGTTTCTTATTATCTGCCATCTGTTTCTCCTTAGGCTATTTCTTACTTGTACTTCTATTCTACAACAGAAATTTCTATTGTAAAACACTAAATTACTTCAGGAGCAAGAGAAACAATTTTCATAAAGTTTTTGTCTCTTAACTCTCTAGCAACAGGTCCAAATACACGTGTTCCTCTTGGGTTGCCATCTTTGTTGATAATTACCGCAGCATTTTCATCAAATCTGATTACTGAACCATCTTGACGTTTAATATCTGCTTTTGTTCTTACAACAACTGCTCTAACAACTTCTGATTTTTTTACAGCCATATTTGGTGTTGCATCTTTTACAGTTGCGATGATAACATCACCTACACCTGCAAATTTTTTATTAGAACTGCCCATTACACGGATAGTTAATAATTCTTTAGCACCTGTGTTATCTGCTACTACTAATCTTGATTCTTGTTGTATCATTTTCTATCACCTTTTGTTTAATCAACGAGAAAACTATTTTCTCTTTTCTACAATGTTCAAAACTGTCCAACGTTTTCCGCCAGATAATGGTTTTGATTCAATAATTCTAATTACATCGCCTTCTTCACATTGATTTTGCTCATCGTGTGCTTTGTAATTTTTTGTTGTTTCCATAATTTTTTTGTATTTCGGATGTGGTTCATAGTCTGCAACTTTTACAACAACGGTTTTATCCATTTTACTGCTTACTACAAGACCTTGTTTTTCTTTTTTAGGCATTATTTTTCCTCTTTTTCTTTAATTACTGTCTTAATTTGTGAAATGTAGTGTTTTGTCTTCGCAATTAAGGCTGTATTTTCCAATTTATTTGTTGCTTTTTGAACTCTTAAATCTAACAACTGTTTTTTGAAGTCAACAACTGCATTTTTTAATTCTTCAACTGTTTTTTCACGCATTTCTTGTAATTTCATGTGTTTTTTCCTTTATTATTGAACAGGGTTCTTTTCAACTACTTTAACTTTGATAGGTAATTTTTGTGCTGCTAATTCTAAAGCGTGAACTGCTGTTGCTCTATCAAAATATTCAAGTTCAAATAGAATTCTGTTTGGTTTTACAACTGCTACCCAATATTCCAAATTACCTTTACCTGAACCCATACGAGTTTCAGCAGGTTTTGCTGTAATTGGTTTATCAGGGAATATTTTAATCCAAACGTTACCGCCACGTTTGATTTCACGAGTCATTGCACGACGTGCTGCTTCGATTTGACGGCTTGTAATCCAGCCTGGTTCTAATGCTCTTAATGCGTATGAACCAAATTCGAAATCAACACCACGAGTTTCATGACCTCTCATTCTGCCTTTTTGCATTTTGCGGTATTTTGTTCTTTTAGGTTGTAACATTTTATTTTACTCCTGTGTATTAATTATTATCCTTCAACTTCTGCATGTCTGCGTTTACCGCGTCTTGCACCAACTTTATCTTCTTTTGAAGATTTTGCTTTAATATTTTCATCGGCTTTTTCGCCCGGCATTAAGTTTCCTTTAAATACCCAAACTTTTACACCGATTTTACCCATCATAGTATCTGCTTCAGCAAAACCGTAATCAACGTCTGCTCTTAAAGTTTGAAGTGGAATTCTACCTTCTTTTGCCCATTCTGAACGAGCAATTTCAGCACCACCTAAACGACCTGATACCATAACTTTGATACCTTGAGCACCTGAACGCATTGTTCTTTGCATTGCTTGTTTCATTGCTCTTCTGAAAGCAACACGTTTTTCCAATTGTTGAGCGATTGCTTCTGATACTAGTTGAGCATCTGCATTAATTCTTGCAACTTCAACTACGTTTAATATAACTTGGCGGTTGATGTATTTTGATACTTCTTGTTTAAGTTCTTCAATACCTTGACCGTTTCTTCCAACAACAATACCAGGTTTTGCTGTTACAACTGTGATTGTTGTGTTTTGTGCTTTTCTTGCAATTAAAATTCTTGATACGCCTGCTGCGTATAATTTTTTCTTAATGAATTTTCTAATTTTTGCATCTTCTGCTACAAATTGTCCGTATTCTTTTATTTTAGCGTACCATGAACTAACCCAAGGTTTAATTACGCCTACTCTAAATCCGGTTGGATGTGTTTTTTGTCCCATATTATCTAATTCCTATTTTACTGTATCGCTAACTTTTAATGTCAAATGAGATGTACGTTTCAATCTTGAGTACATACGACCTTGTGCTCTAGGTCTTGCTCTTTTGTATGTAACACTTTCGTCTGCAAATATTTCTGAAATTTTTAATTGTTCAGCATTTACTCCGAATTGTTCTTTAGCATTTGCCACAGCAGCCTTTAAGTTTTTTTCAACTACTCTTGCTGCAAAGTATGGCATAAAACGTAACAAGTCTTGTGCTTCAATGACATTTTTGCCACGAACTTCATTGATTACTCTGCGAAGTTTTCGAGCAGTCATTTTAATATTTGTTTGTTTTGCTTTAGATTCCATTTTTTTATCCTTTTAATTAAAGTTGTTTCTACTTAATCTATTTTTTTGCTGTTTTATCAGCAGCATGACCTCTGAATAGTCTTGTTGGTGCGAATTCACCAAGTTTATGACCAATCATTTGTTCTGTTACATATACTGGAACGTGAGTTTTTCCGTTATGTACAGCAATTGTGTGTCCTAACATATCAGGGCTAATCATTGAAGCTCTAGACCAAGTTTTGATAACTTTCTTTTCTGAATTTTCATTCATCTTAGCAATTTTCTTTGCTAATGCTTCTTCGATATATGCTCCTTTTTTTAATGAACGTGCCATTAATTTATTCTCCTTTTAATTTATCGTTTATCTAACTATTTTGTTCTACGTTTTACAATTAACTTATTAGAAGCCTTAGTAGATTTTCTAGTTTTGAAACCAAGTGCAGGTTTACCCCAAGGTGTTTTTGGATTTCCGCCTGGACCTGTTTTACCTTCACCACCACCATGAGGGTGATCGCAAGGGTTCATTGTAACACCACGTACTGTTGGTTTGATACCCATATAACGTTTTCTGCCGGCTTTACCAATGTGAATGTTTTTAAATTCAGAATTACCTAAAGCACCAATTGTTGCCATACATTCTTTTCTTACCATTCTCATTTCACCTGAAGGTAATTTGATTGTAACATAGTTACCTTCTTTAGCCATTAATTGTGCTGAGTTACCAGCAGAACGAACCATTTTTGCACCTCTGCCAGGTTCTAACTCGATGTTATGAATAATTGTACCTAGAGGAATCAATTCTAATGGTAATGCGTTACCGTTTTGAATTGGTGCTTCCGGACCTGATACAATTACATCACCAACACTCAAACCGTCTGGTGTTAAGATATATCTTTTTTCACCATCAGCATAGAATACTAATGAAATTCTAACATTTCTGTTTGGATCGTATTCGATTGTTTTAACTGTTGCAGGAACACCGAATTTTTCTCTTTTGAAATCGATGATTCTGTAGTGTTGTTTTACACCGCCACCTTTATGACGGCAAGTGATTCTACCAGTATTGTTACGACCGGCAGTTTTTCTTAATGGTTTTAAAAGTGATTTTTCAGGAGTTGATGTTGTAATATCTTGATAATCACTCTTTGTCATACCTCTTTGTCCCGGAGATGTCGGATTAATTTTTCTGATACCCATTTTATTTCTGTCCTTTATTTATTATATTTCAACAAGTTCTTTAATTGGATCACCTTCGATTGTAACGATTGCTTTTTTAGAAGAATCTGTTCTACCAAATTTGTAACCCATTCTTTTTGCATGTGATGGCATGTAAACTGTTCTTACTTTTTTTACTTTTCTTCCAGGAAATGCCATTTCGATTGCTTGAGCAATTTCAATTTTTGTAGCATCCATGTTAACTTCAAAAGTATATTGACCATCTTGCATTGCTTTGTATGATTTTTCTGTAATCAATGGTTTTTTGATTATATCGTATAATTTTTCTGTATTTGTTCTTGAAGTACTCATTATTGTAACCTTTCAGTGATTTCGTTAACTGCTGATTCTGTAATTACTACATTATCTGCTTCTAACAAGTCTTTTACATTTAGATTTGATGGTAATAATAATTTTACGCTTGGAATGTTTCTTGCTGCTAATTCTAAGTTATTATTTTCAGCGGCTTTAACATCAGCGATAATTAAAATCTTACCTGCTACTTTTAATGAGTCTAATACAGACATCATTAATTTTGTTTTTGGTTCAGCAATTGCTAAGTCTTTTACAACTACTAATTGTTCACTTCTTGCTGACAATGCTGATTTTAATGCAAGTTGTCTTGCTTTTTGTGGCATTGAGAAAGAGTAATCTCTTGGTTTTGGTCCGAATGAAACACCACCACCAGCAAATAATGGAGATCTCAATGAACCTGCTCTTGCTCTACCTGTACCTTTTTGTTTCCAAGGTTTGCGTCCACCACCTCTTACTTCTGCTCTTGTTTTAGCACAAGCAGAACCTTGTCTTGCGTTGTTTAACTGACGTCTTAATGCTAAATGCATTACGTGTAAGTTTGGTTCAACGCCAAAAACGCTTTCATTTAATGAGATAGCACCAAGTTTTTCACCTGATGTGCTCAATATTTCTTTTTCTTGTGTTTTTGCTTTTGCCATTTTTATATGTCCTTATATTGTATTATTTTCTAATGTAACCTGTTTTATAAATTAGTTCCATTTTGTTCTTGAAGGAACAATTGTTACTAATTTACCTTCTGAACCAGGTACTGAACCTTTGATTAAGATTAAAGAATTTTCTGAATCAACTTTTACTAATTTTAATTTAGTAATTGTAACTCTTTCGTTACCCATGTTACCAGCCATTCTTTTACCTTTAATAACTCTTGAAGGAGTTGTACCTGCACCGATTGAACCAGGTGCTCTGTGATTTTTAGAACCATGAGCCATTGGTCCTCTTGAGAAGTTGTGTCTTTTTACTGTACCTTGAAATCCTTTACCGATTGAAGTACCTGTAACATCAACTTTTTGTACATCATTTAATACTGATAATTCAATTTGTTGACCAACTGTATAATCTTGTGGGTTGTCAATTCTGAATTCTTGTAGATGACGGAAGTTATCTAATTTGTTTTTTGCAAAATGTCCGATTTGTGCTTTTGTCAAATGTTTTTCTTTTGCTGATACTGTACCTACTTGAATTGCATTGTAACCGTCAGTTTCTACTGTTTTTACTTGTGTTACTACAAGCGGATCAACTTTTATTACAGTTACCGGAACTGCTAAACCTTCCTCGTTGAAAATTTGAGTCATTCCAACTTTTTTACCTATCACACCAAGTGTCATAAATTTTCCTTTCTTTTTTGGAGCGTAAAAGTGTTACCTTTTAGTCCGTCTGCTTGCGAGCGCTACGTGCCTTGTGAGCCTCTTACCTTTTACCCTTTTTAGAGTCGTAGATCGCATTATATGCATAATGCTTATTTAATTTTTTACAGGGTTCGAAATTATAGTTTAACTTCGATATCTACACCTGCAGGTAAATCTAATCTACTCAACTCTTCAGTTGTCTGTTGAGTTGCTTCGTATATATCGATAATACGTTTATGTGTTCTCATTTCGAAGTGTTCACGAGATTTTTTATCTACGTGTGGTGAACGCAATACACAATATATACGTCTTTTTGTAGGTAAAGGAATAGGTCCGGCTACTTTTGCGTCTGTTCTTTTTGCTGTTTCTACGATTTTGTCAGCAGATACGTCAATTAATTTGTGATCGTATGCTTTTAAACAAACTCTGATTCTTTGTCCTGTTGCCATTTTTCTTTTCCTTTATTACTTCTATAACCCTCTGGTTATAACTCTTTTCTACTACACCAGCCACATGACTAACACACCATGGACTATGTGCGTAAAAAAATCTTATACCAAACAAATTCTAGTGTCAACACAGATATTTTTGGATTGTATACTTTTCTTAATATTTATTTTAAGTAAATTTTCAACAAAAAAACAGGCTTTTTACAGCCCGTTTTTTACTCTAATTTGATATGGTGGAAATTCATCTCTATCTATTATATAGTGCGAAAAAATAAGTGTTGTCGGCTTTTTGACACTAAATAAAGTTTTTATTGTTCTATCTTTTTCTGCTGTATCAAGCATATATCGATAAAAATATTTATCCGTATCATTCAAAATTAAGAACCATTGACGTTTTAGCGGTCTTTTATGAACAGTTATTGTGTTATTTTTATCAAAATCTGAGATATGAATAATTTTTGGATTTCCAAATAACTTTCTGACTTCATCGTCGCTGATCGGAATTTCAATAAACGCTTTATTTTGTTTATTGTAAACAATTTCAAAGAATTTCACATCAAAGTAGTGGTATGTTATCAAACGACCATGGTATAAAAATTCATAATTTGAACCTGCCGGCGAATAAACTTGCCCTTGAGGTGAAACATATTCCGAGTAACTGCCAGACCCATCAGAAACATTTCTTGTAACCTCTAAAATATGTTTTTTTCTTTGATTAGGTCTTTGATAGTACCATTTTTTAGACTTGAATGAATAAAATATCATTTGTCCATCAGAAACTCCACCATAAACCTCATTTTTAGGTTTCGCTTGAACTGAAGTTGAGCAAAGCAAAAAACAAACAAATAATATTCCAACTATAACTTTTTTTGCACTAAACATGTTTAGACATAACCTTTATAAAATTTTCTATTGAACGGTCATAAGTTGCTTCCCCTGCGGCAGAGAAAAAGCACCCTGGAATTTGACCATTTTCCCTATGATGTCTTACGCAATCGCAACACATACCACGATTTTTGCAAGTTGTATAAGTACAAGTGCATTCTAATTTATTTTCTTCCTTTTTACATTCCATACTATTTACTCCTTTTAATAATAAATATTATATCAAAATATATAAATTGTGCAAACATTAAATACCGCAACAAACAGCATTTATAGGGTACTTAATATTTAATATTTAATATTTAATATTTAATATTTATATTTAATTTCTTATACTAAATTTACAACCACAATAGTTTTGTCGGTACAAGTTCAAAGAATTTGCTATTTTATTTGTTTTTAAAAAACCATCTTTTTTCTTAAAATCAATTGCTAGGTATTCTAAATCATATTTTTTCGCAATTTTTTGTCCGATTTCTGTCAATTTTGCAAAATTTTTGTGCGGACTTATGACAATTGATGTTGTAAATGTTGAAAAACCTAATTCTTTTGTCTTTATAGCAGAATTTTCAAGTCGTAATTCAAAACATACATCACAACGTTTTCCACGTTCCGGCTCATTTTCTAACCCAATAACTTTTTCAAAAAAACTCTCCTGATTATAATCACCAACAATTAATTCGCAATTGTGATAATCACACAATTCTTGTTCCGCCTTTAATCGTTTTTCATACTCAAGGTCAGGGTAAATATTCGGATTAAAAAAATAAACAACAGGCTCATACCCCATTTCAAGCAAATGTAAAATAGGATATGCTGAACAGATTCCGCAACAAGCATGAAGCAAAATTTTATTTTGCATCACGTTTTTCTTTTGCCCCTGCGTCTAATAAATATTTTTTCAATTCAATTTCTGACATTGCACCCATCTTAACTTCTTTAGAATCATTAAGTCTAACTGCCGGAGTACCTTTAATTTTAAGAGCAATAGAGTCGTCAATGTCTTTTAAAACAACATTTTCTGCTTCTTTAGACATTACATCTTTTTTAAGTTGTTCCAAATTTAAACCGGCCTTTAATGCAATCATCCAAACATCATAATCTGTCATAGGCTGTTTTAAATAAATTTGAGAAGCAACTTCCCAATAATTGCCTTGCTTTTCAGCAGCATAAGCATATTTTGCAAGAACACAAGAACCATCATGGAATGGATTTTTCAAGTATTTATTGCAACTCATATCAAGCGGATAGTTGTGGTGAATAACTTGAACATTCTCAAAATCTTGAGTTACTACTTTATGAATTATAATGTTATATACCGTACACATTGGACATCTAAAATCTGAATAAATATGTAATTTTATATCACCATTCGGATTACCTAAAACATTACCTCTAACTTGATATGGGTTTTCACCTGCATCATTTAATTTCATATATTTTTGGACAGATTTCCAATTTTTAACGTGTGGTGCAAAAACCAAAGATACTGAAGTGTAAGTTAAAAAACTTACCGCACAAAGTGCTACTACAATAAATGTAATTAAATATTTTTTAATTTTTAAAGCATCAATAAAATCAAAGAATGAAGTTTTAAAAATTCTTACAAAACCACCTTTTGAATAATCCATTGCAATTAAACCGATAAATAAGTTTAGAATATATGTAAAAGCACATAAAACACACAACTTTTTAATTTGGAATAAACTTACAAATAACAATATCATTGAAATTGTAAAAGAAATAATTCCCAATGCAGAAATATAGCAATATGGATTTTTAAATACTTCCAAAAATTTCAAATATTTATATTGAGAAAGTTTTTTTGCCCCCATTAAAAGTGCGATAAATGAATAAAGGAATAAACCCCAAAACGCAAGAGGAATACCAAAAAATTGCGATTCTCGAGTTTTTGCAACAGAATCACAATCAATAAATTGATTTATAGAACAAAAACTTTTTGTAGCATGTTCTGCGAAATTGGCATTGTAGTAAATTATTGCCAATTTAATTGTAGTTATAAAGCCAATAATTGCAATCACACCAATAGTAATTTTTTTCCATAATGCAACTGAATATTTTTCTTGAGATTCCATTTTTACTCCTTAAATGTTTGGTAAATCACCTTTCACAGAGGCTATCACATCACAGCCCAAATTAAATGCTTTGTGTAAAGCCTTTAGAGCGTCATGAGCAACATCTGCATCAACAAGACAACTAATTTTAACTTCGCTTGTTGAAATCATCTTAATATTAATGCTTAAACTTGCTAAAGTATCAAACATAGTTGCAGCAACCCCTGGTCTATCAACCATACCCGCACCTACAATAGATACTTTTGCAACATTTTCATCTACGTGAATTTTGTCTGCTTGAATATCGTCATTTAAACTTGTCAAAATTTCCATTGTCCTTGGTAAATCAGATTTATTAATAGTAAATGCGATGTCATTTGTATTATTGTGCAATCTTGCATAAGATTGAATAATTGTATCAACAGAAATATGTTCATCAGACAAAGTGTTAAATATGCAGGCAGCAACCCCCGGTCTATCAGGTACGTCGCAAACTACAATTCTAATTTTTGACATATCTACCGCAACACCAGTAACCGGTTTACATATTTCCATATCATTTACTCCCTTAATTAAAGTTCCCATATTTTCAAGATTAAAACTGCTTCTTACTCTAATTTGTACGTTGAATTGTTTTGCAGTTTCAACTGAACGAGGGTGCAATACGTTCGCACCTACGCTTGCAAGTTCCAACATTTCATCGTATGTTACAACTTCTAATTTAGAAGCATTTGGAACAATACGAGGGTCAGTAGTATAAACACCTTCTACATCAGTGTAAATATCACATCTCACAGCATTTAGTGCAGCGGCAATCGCAACAGCAGAGGTGTCAGAGCCACCACGACCAAGAGTTGTAATCTCTCCATCTGGAGTTACACCTTGAAATCCTGCAACTACGATAATTTTGCCTTCATCTAAATATTTATGTAACTTATCTGTTTTAATATCAACAATTCTTGCTTTGTTATGCACATTTTCTGTAATAATTCCAATTTGCATTGCATTCATACTAACTGCATCATATCCTTGAGCCTGAATTGCCATTGATAATAACGCAATAGAAACACCTTCCCCTGTTGATAACAACATATCAATTTCTCTGGAAGATGGAATTTCGCAAATATCTTTTGCCATTTTCATTAAGTAATCTGTCGTATGTCCCATTGCTGAAACAACTACAACAACGTCATTTCCGAGTTCCTTTTCCCTAATTACTGATTTTGCAACATTTATAATTTTATTTGTATCGGCAACTGATGTACCGCCGAATTTTTGTACTACTATATTTCTCATAATCTTACCGTTATATACGTTTATTATATATTTAAAGGTTTTCTTTGGCAAGTGTATATAAATTAATATTATATAACTATTGCATCAACGACCTCTCTAAAAGCACCGTCGCCACCAGTGGCTTCTGTTATTTGAATATTTTCAATCGCTTTAATTTTTTTGTTTGCGTTTTGAACCGTAATTTTTGTTTTTACAAATTCTAAACATTCTTTATCATTAACATCGTCGCCAATGTACAAAACCTCATCAGGAGTAAGATTATGACGTTCCAAAATTTGTTTTAACACGTCGATTTTAACACGTATTTTCATATAAACATCTTCCAGTTTAAAGTTTTCCGCAATCATCTTAATCGCAGAATTTTCTTCTCCCGATATTATCGCAACTTTATAACCGTTTTTAACAAGAATAGAAACTCCCATAACATCTTTAAAACTTATTTTTCTAGAGATTTTTCTATCCTCATCAATATAGACAGAACCATCTGTAAATATTCCATCAAAATCCGTAACAACCATTTTAATATTATTTGGAATTTGCATATTAAACCCTTCTTAATTTTTGAATAATTGGTTTTTCACTATCATAAACAACTTTTTGACCGTCGCCAAGGATTGATTTTATTTGATGAACATCTCTAACAATTCGATTAATTCCATCAAATTCTAAACTTGCCGCTTGGTCTGATCCCCAAAGAGTTCTGTCTGTCGTAATATGACGTTCTATTGCATTTGCACCCAGCATTACAGACATAATTGTCGGCAAAATACCTCTTTCGTGCCCTGAAAAACCAATTGGAAAAGAATATTTATCTCTTAGAGTAGTTATTACTTTCAAATTAATTTCTGACATATCTGTTGGATATGTTGAAGTACAGTGATATAAAATCAAATTATCTTCGCCCAAAACTTCAACTGCATGCTGAATTTGTTCCATAGTACTCATGCCGGTTGCCAAAAAGATTGGTTTACCTGTATTTCTTGTATATTTTAGCAAATTATCATCAGTCAAAGATGCTGATGCAATTTTATAGCAAGGCGGGTTAAATTGTTCAATAAAATCTACAGATTGTTCGTCCCAACAAGAGGCATACCAAATTATCCCTTTTTCTTTACAATATTCGTCAATTTCTTTATATTGGTCTAAACCAAACTCTAATCCTCTTTTAAGGTCGCCATTTGTATTCCCAAATACACTTTGACGTTCTTTTGCTAATTCCTCTTTAGAATAAACAACATCTATTGTACGCTTTTGAAATTTTACGGCATCACAACCTGAATTAACAGCCATGTCAATAAGTTTTTTTGCCTGTTCAATACTACCGTTATGATTTATCCCTACCTCAGCAGTAACAAAACAAGGAAATTCATCACCGATTGTTTTGTTTGCTATTTTAACACTTTTTCTCATTTTAACCTATTTTAATTAATCTAAATATTTTTTATAAAGTCCAAACTCTTCCGAATTATAGTTGGAGTTGTCGTTTTCATCTGACTCTTCCGGAATTTCGTTATCTATTTTAATTTCATCTTGAATTTCTTGTCCTTGAGGATATATTTTATCAAGAGGTAAAGATTTTGATAATTCTTTTGATAACATATCTTGAGATATAACGACTTTTTCTGTATTTTTTTCATCTAAATCTTTAATCAAATTAATAGAATCATTTGTAACTCCAATTAACATTTTTTTACCTGCAAGTTCTATTACATGTAAAGTTTTATTATTACCTATTTGTGTAGTTGAACGAATAATGATTTTTGAATCATCTATATCTTTATACTGTTTTTTTAAAGTTTTATAACCTAATACATTTAATTTTGCATAAATAATACCTGTTATATATATTAGCAAGACAACAACTGCCAATGCAATTACGACAGAAAAATAACTTCCGTCAGTTGAACGTTTTAGAGCATACTTGATATTTGAAGTAATAGACTCGCTTGCTAATACCGGTTGAACCGCACAAAACATTAAAGTTAATAAATAATAAATTTTCTTCATTTGTAGACCTTTCAATAAATTAATTGAATTTGAACAAGAACTATAGTAACATAAAATTACTAAAAAGATAAGGGATACAAAAAATGCTTTTTTATGCGGTAAATTTATTCATTATATTCATATTTTTCTTATTATTGCTTATTTCAAAGGAATACACAAAGCGTTGGACAAAAATCAACGATTACCTTGGAGTTGTAAACAAGACCTTAGATTCAATGAGATATGGTGATTTAGGTAATAAAATTAAGACTATCAATCCGGAATCTTATGAAACTTTAACAGAAAGCATCAATGGTCTAATCGACTCATTAAAAGAAAAAGAGGAAGAAGTTACAAAACAACAAACTGAACTTATTCATCAAAATAAATTTTTAGAAGCGATTTTAAATTCCTTGTCTGACGGTCTTGTTATTATTGATAACAGACATAGAATTTTGAGAGCAACACCTAAGGTTTCACAATGGTTTGGAGTAAAAGGTAAAGCAATCATAAAAAAAAGTTTACTTAACTATATTGAAATTTTAGACAACACTCCGGTAGAAAAATTAGATAATACTGAAATTTATATTAAAGAATACTCCGAAGACAAATTTGAAGCCAGTTCAATGAAACTTCAACTTGACGAAGACAAAAAAATCAAAAAATACATCGTTATCTTGAAAAACGTAACAAACCAAAAAGAAATGGAAAACTTAAAAGAAGACTTCGTAGCAACATTAACTCACGATTTAAAAGTTCCTATCATTGCAGAATCAAATATTCTTGAATTTCTAATAGAAGAAAAGTTTGGTCCGATTAGCGACAAGCAAAAAGAAGCGATTAACAATATGCAGGCTTCAAATCAAGAATTAATTGAACTTGTACAAATTCTACTTGAAACATACAAAATGAAGGATACCGGTGCGGTACTTTATTTTGAAGAATTTGAAATTAATCCGTTTATCAACGAGATAATAAAAGAAATGAGCCCTATTGCAGAAAAAAATAATCTAAAAATCAGATTTAAAGAATACGAAAATATCACAATTAATGCTGATAAATTACAATTAAAAAGAGTTATAAAAAACTTGATTCAAAATGCAATTTTACACAGTGAATCCGAAAAAAATGTTGATATTTCAGTAATAAAAACAGCGACAGACGTCGATATTTCTATTATTGACTACGGAAAAGGTCTTTCAAAAGAAGACCTTGAGATGATTTTCAAAAAATACTATTCTACAGCAAAGAAATTTAGAAAAATAGGTACCGGTTTAGGGCTATACCTTGCTCAACAAATCGTAAAATCTCATGGCGGTGAAATCACCGTAAACAGCAATAACGAAAAAGGTACAGAATTCTGCATAAGATTACCTTACGAAAAAGAGAATTAAGCATACAGAAATTTTGTAGTATAATTATATTGTCATGTTAAATATAAACGAAGAAAAAAAGATAACAATTCTTTCAAATATGGTATACTCACTTTTTCGAATTCTTGAAAAAATGATACAACTAAAAAATGTAAACTATCCGAAGCAAGAAAACAAAGTTATTTTTGCAATGTGGCATTCAGACCAATGCAGTTTACATGGAATACCTTTTGAAAAAAGAAAGAACGTTAACATATTAATTAGCAAATCCGCAGATGGTGAAATTATCGCAAGAGTTGTTCAAAAATGGGGATTTAACACAGTTCGAGGTTCAAAAGACAAAGGAACTCGCAAAAAAGGTGGCGTTAGAGCAACAATGGAGATGATTGAATGCGTAAATGAAGGTCAAAATGTTGCAATAATGGTTGATGGACCAACAGGCCCATACCACGAGGTTAAAAATGGTGTTATAAAAGTCGCAAAACATACCGGCGGTGCAATAATTCCAATGATTTGGTATTCTCCAAACAAAAGCCTTTTAAGACTTCCTACGTGGGACAAATTCAGAATACCAATAGGTTTTACAAAAATTATAAATCTATACGGTTCTCCAATCTATGTTCCAGAAGATAGTACTCCTGAGCAAGATAAAGAAATTCGAGAACAATTAAAACAAGCACTATTTGACTTAGAAGCAAAAGCACCCGAAGCATTTAAAGAGGCTTACAAAAAAAGAAAATGACAAAAAATATAAACGTGATGGCAATTCAAATGTCATCAAAACTTGGGGATAAAAAACAAAATATTACAAAAATTCAAAAATTAATAGAAAATAATGTTCAAAAAAACACTGATATTATTATACTGCCGGAAGTTTGGACAGTCGGCTGGGCTTGTGAATATTTTATTGAGTCCGCAGAAAATCTTGAAGATAGCGAAGTTATAAACTTTTTATCAGAAATGGCGAAGACCTACAATGTAAACATTATTGGCGGAAGTTTCATCACCAAAAAAGGTGAACAATTTTACAACACTTGCCCTGTTCTTAACAGAAACGGAGAATTAGTTGCCACTTACGACAAGTGCCACTTGTTTAATTACTATGGCGACATTGAGGGTGAAATAATAACAGCGGGTAAAAATCCTGTTATCGTAACTCTTGACGGTGTAAAAGTAGGGTTAACAATCTGCTATGACATAAGATTTCCTGAAATTTACCGTGCCTATGCAAAAAAAGGTGTCGATTTAATGGTAAATGTTGCGGCTTGGGGAAGCACAAAAGAAATTCCTTGGATTTCAATGACACATTCAAGAGCCGTAGAAAATCAATGTTACTTCGTTGCTCTAACCCAATCCGGAGCAATAAACAACGGCTTATTCAACCTTGGTAAATCTACCATTATCAACTACAAAGGCGATAATTTAGCAGAAATTACCACTTTAGTTGGAGCAATCAGTGCAACCTTAGACTTTGAAGAACAAAACTCATTCAGAGAAAAATGCACTGTACTAAAAGATATTCACGAAAATTATAACGTAAAGGAAAAATAAAAAATGAAAAAAATATTATTATTAATTTTATCACTGTTTTTGTTTTCACAAACATCTTTTGCAATAAGTGATGTTGAAGAATTCAGAATGGTAATAAATAAAACAAAAGTTTCAAAAGGAGCAGTATCAATATCTTTAAGAGATGTTAAAACAGGCAAAATCGTTAATGAATATCACTCAGACGTACAAGTTTCACCTGCCTCAACCCAAAAAATCTTGAGTTATTTTTCTTCACTAAACACCTTGGGCGAAGATTATAACTTTTCAACAAAACTATACAAAACAAAATCTGGAGATTATTATATAGTTTTGGGAGCAGACCCTTATTTGAGCGGAAAAGATTTAAAAGAATTAATATCAAACATTCACATAGGAAAAGACGAAACACTAAAACACCTTTACATAGATGACACAATTTTAGACAATAACACATGGGGCGAAGGTTGGCAATGGGACGACAGTTTAAATATATTAATGCCAAAATTTGGGGCATATAATATTGACAAAAACTTATACACTGTAATTATCAAACCAACTGTTTTGCAAACCCCTGCAAACATTTTCACTAACGTATTTTACCCTACAACCTTTATAAACAAAACACTTACAGTTCAATCCGGTAACAACATTGACATAACAAAAGACCCTGAAAACGATATTTCACCTGACGCACTAACTGTCAGCGGTGAAGTTAGTCAAACGACAAAAATTCAAATTCCGGTACAATATTTGAGAAGATACTTTATTTTAAGACTTGAAGATGCACTTAACTCTAATAAAATTTCATATACAGGAAAATATGAAAAAGTTAAAGTACCTGCAAATGCAGAATTAATTGGTGAAATAAAACACCCTATTTCAGAGGCATCAGTAGATATTTTAAAAAATAGCAATAATATGGTTGCTGAAACAGTATTTAAACTTGCAGGGGCAAAATATAGCAAAAATACAGGTTCTCAAGCAACAGCAATGGCTATGTTTAATAAATATTGCTACAATAACAAAATCAATTGTTCAAATATAAGATTAACAGACGGTAGCGGAGTTTCTAAAAACAACCTTGTAACTGCCGATTTTATGACACAGTTCTTAGTAAAAATTGCACAAAACAACGAATATGACAAAATAAAAAGACAATTTCCAACCCCTAGCGAAGGCACTTTGAAAAACAGAATGTTATTAATGAAAAATATATTATTTGCAAAGACAGGAACATTGTCAAACATCAGCGGAATTACAGGATACATTGACACTAAAAAAGGCAATTCTTATGCGTTTGCAATTTTCGTAACTGACGGAAAATCTAGCGAAAATCAAAAGAAAATACTTGAAGAATTACTAATCAGATACGTTTATAACAATAAATAAGGTTAATTAATTTTTAGGAGAAAATTTTTCATAAGAACCCAACAGACGAAAATATTTTGCTTTTTGCTGAATATCGTCTATGGCTTTTTTAATTGTTTCGTCTTTAACGTGTCCATCAAAGTCAACAAAGAAAGTATATTCTCCAAATTTAGTCTTTGAAGGTCTTGAATCAATGTATGAAAGATTTATGTTGTAATCCGAGAAAATTTGTAAAATTTCTAACAACGCACCAGATTTATTTTCAGTAGAAAATGCAATACTTGTTTTGTCATTACCTGTAACCGGAGTTTCATAATCTCCAATTAACGCAAATCTTGTTTGATTTGTAGGGTCGTCGTTAATATTTTCACAAATAATATTCAAATTGTATAATTGAGCAGTTTTTTTACTACCAATTGCAGAATAAGTAAGATTATAACCGTCTAATGAGCGAGCCGCTTCGGCTGTACTTGAAGCCTTAATAATAGACAAATTCATTGGTAATTGAGTTGAAATAAATTCATGACATTGAGCAATCGCCTGTGGGTGTGAAACAACACCTGTAATACTATATAATTCAGTTACTTTTGATAACAAACAATGATTAATTGGAATTATGATTTCAGAAAGAATTCTAATATTTGGATTTTTTGTTTTAATTAAAGTATCACTGGATTCTCTAACTGTTCCTTCAATCGAATTTTCAAGAGGAATAACCCCGATTGTACACTCGTTGTTATCAACAAAATCAACAACTCTGCTAATCATATTAAAAGGTTCTTCAGCAGGATAAATATCATATTTATCTAAAAATTCGTCCTTTGCCATTTCACAATAAGAACCACCCGGACCTAAATATCCAATTTTTAAAACATTAGATAAAAAATTCATTGCTAAATCTCCTTGTTTTATTTATAATTTTACTAAAAGGGATAAAAAATGGCAAATATTAAATTTGGAACAGACGGTTGGAGAGCCGTAGTAGGGGAAGATTTTAATTCAGAGAATGTTGCATTAGTGTCAAACGCAATTGCGAAGTACATTTTCGACAACTTCGGATTAGACAAAAAAATTATCATTGGTTACGACCCAAGAAACATGGCTGATGTTTTTTCAAAACTTTGTGCAGACATTCTTGTTCAAAAAGGATTTAAAGTTTTGTATAGCAAAAAAGTTGTACCAACACCGGTTTTAGCATACAACGCAAAACACTTAAATGCTTGTGCAATAATGTTTACAGCAAGTCATAATCCACCGAAATATTTAGGTTTAAAATTCATTCCGGATTATGCAGGCCCTGCAACAGATAAAATCACATCAGAAATAGTAAACAATCTGGGAGAAAGCATCGAAAATAGCCTTGAAGGTTCTTTTGAATACTATGATTTCTCCGCTGATTATTTTAACCATTTAGAAAAATTAATTGATTTTAATGCGATAAAAAATAACCATACAAATATTATTTTTGATGGTTTATATTCTGCAACAATCGGATATTTTGATAAAATTTTAAAAGCAAAAGGAATTAAATTCCAATCATTGCATATGAAACACGACCCAAATTTTGGCGGAGGAATGCCTGAGCCAAAACCACAATATTTGCAAGAATTAATTACAAAAGTAAAAAATTCAGTTAACACAGTTGGTTTTGCAAATGACGGCGATGGCGACAGATTTGGAGTTATTGATGAAAAAGGTAATTACGTAACACCAAACGAAATTATTGCAATTCTTTTAATGCATTTGAGCAAAAACAAAAACTTAAAAGGTTCTTTGGTTAAAACTGTTGGTGCAAGCACATTATTAGATATTATAACTAAAAAATTAAACGTAGAACTTATAGAAACTGCCGTAGGATTTAAACACGTTGGAGAGGCAATGAGAAAGTATAATCCAATCATCGGCGGAGAAGATTCCGGCGGACTTTCTATCCAAGGACATATTCCGGAAAAAGACGGTATTTTAGCAAATTTGTTAATACTTGAAGCAATGGCTTATGAACATAAAACATTAGTTAAATTACAAGAAGATTTACACAAATTTGCAGGTAAAAAATTCTACAATGACAGAATTGATATTAAATTAGAAACTCAAGAACAAATTCCAACAGCACTAGAAAATGCTGAAAAAATTCAAAACTTAGGCAACTATAATGTTATCAAAGTCAATAAAATTGACGGAGTAAAACTATATTTCAATGATGATAGTTGGATTTTAGTTCGTCCAAGCGGAACAGAACCGTTATTGAGAATATACATTGAATGCGATGATAAAGAAAAATTAGAAGAATTTAAGGAGAATATAAAAAATGCAAGTATCGCTTAATTGGTTAAAAGAATTCGTTGACCTAGACGGAATTGACGAAAAACAAATTGCTCATGAATTAACAATGAGTGGTTTAGAAGTAGAAGAAATTGAATATTTGAAACCAAAATTTACAAATATTATTACTGCAAAAATCGAAAAAATTGACCAACACCCAAATGCTGACAAACTTCATTTAGTTACTGTTAACATCGGTAGTGAAGTAAAAACAGTTGTTTGTGGTGCTCAAAACATTGCAGAGGGACAAATTATTCCTTACGCATCAGTTGGCTCTAAAGTTTTGGACAGAAAAACCGGAGAACAATTTGAATTAACACCTGCTGTAATCAGAGGTGTGGAATCTCAAGGTATGCTTTGTTCAGCAGATGAATTAGGATTAAGCGACAGAAATTATCAAGAAGAAGACGGCATTTTAATTTTAAACAGATTTATTGACAATCTTGAACTTGGTAAAAAATTAGAAGACGTTTTAAATCTTGAAGAAGATATTGTTTTAAACGTTGCACCAACAGCAAATCGAGGCGACCAAATGTCAGTAATCGGTGTTGCAAGAGAACTTTGTGCAATTTTTGATAAACACTTAAAATATTCGCCACTACAAGCAACCGTTGAATACGGCAACGACGGATTTGAAGTTGAAATCAAAGACGAAGATGTTTGTAAATTCTATTCAATAGGTCTATTGAGCGGAGTTAAAATCAAAAAATCTCCTGATTGGATGCAAAAACGACTAATTTCATCAGGCATTCGTTCTATCAACAATGTTGTAGATATTACAAACTATGTACTTTTAGAATTAGGTACACCACTTCATGCATTTGATAGAAATAAATTAAACAACTACCTTTGCGTAAGACGTGCAAATGATGGTGAAAAATTAGTTACACTTGATGAAATTGAAAGAAATTTAACTCATGACAGCGTTTTAATTGCAACAAAAGAAGAACCTGTATGCTTAGGCGGTGTTTTCGGCGGTGCAAACTCTGAAATTGACGATAACACAACATCAATCGCTTTAGAAGCGGCATATTTTGTTCCTGCGGCAAACAGAAGAAGTGCAAGAAGCATTGGTTATCGTTCCGAAGCAAGTGCCAGATTTGAACGTGGTATTGATATTGGAGCAGTAAAACAAGCCTTAATGAGAGCAATGCAATTACTTGTCGAATACGCTGATGCAAAAGTAGACGGTGTTGTTCAAACTGGTAACGACAAAAACGAAATTGAACCAATCACATTAAGATTTTCAGAAATAAAAAGAATTTTAGGAATTGAAGTTCCGACAGAAAAAGCACTTTCGATTCTTGAAAAATTAGGATTTACAATTTTAGGCAAAAACGAAAACGCAGCAAAAGTTCATGTTCCGTCATTTAGAGTTGATGATGTTTACAGAGAAATTGACTTAATCGAAGAAATTTCAAGAATAAACGGATACGAACAAGTTCCGCCAACATTACCTGAAAAGAATAATGTTCCGGTGATTACAATTGAAGAAAAAACTGTTGCTAAAATCCACAATTTAATGCGTTCTTGCGGATTGAACGAAATAGTTACAACTTCCTTAATCGGAAAATCTTTACTTGACCAATATATGATGACATACAATCCTGAACAAGCAGTAACTGTGGCAAACGCAGCAAGCGAAGAATATTCAATGCTTCGTCAAAACTTAGTTGCAAATGTTCTAAACTGTTTCAAAAACAATTGGGACAACGGTCAAAAGAACTACTGGGCATACGAAATTGGCAGAGCATACTTCAATGACCATGAAACAACTCAACAAGATTCAGGTGTAACTGAAGTTAAAATGCTTGCAGGTATTATTTCTGGCGATATTGAAAATTCAAAATGGCAACACGCACAAAACATAGATTTCTACACATTGAAAGGTGTTTTTGAAAAATTACTTTCAGCCCTTGCCTTAGAAAACAGAATTCAAATCCAAGCAGAAGAAAACGTAAACTTTATGCACCCATACAAAACAGCGAAACTTGTTATGTTAGGAAAAACTCCTAAAAATATCGGATATTTTGGACAAATTCACCCATTATTAAAAGATAAAATGAAATTAAACCAAGATGCATTCATTTTTGAGGTAAATTTAGATGAAATTTTATCTTGCGTACACGAAAGTGTTCCGCACTTTAAACACTTGCCACAATATCCTGAAGTACAAAGAGATATGGCATTTGTAATTCCGGAATCAGTAACCTATGCAGAACTTCAAAAAGTTATAAAAAAATCAGCACAAGGCAACTTGTTCAAAGGTTCTGAAATTTTTGACGTTTACCAAGGTGAACACATCAAAGAAGGCTTCAAAAGTTTAGCATTTAGAATTAAATTACAAGACGAAAATGCAACTTTAACAGAAGAAGTTATTGAACGTCAAATGTCAGCAGTTAAAACAGGATTGCAAAAAGCCTACAGTGAAATTTCATTTAGGGAGTAATTAACAAATGAGAAATATAATTAAAAATATAATATTTTCATTAATTGTTGCACTGTTTATGATATTACCTGTAAATGCGGATATTTTACCGGCAAGCACAAAGGATATTTCTACAGAAGCAATTGGAATGTATCAAATGCCACAACACATTGTGATATATAAAAATCCTGATACAAAATCTGACATTTTATACCAAGCAAACTGGGATTACAAAACATTCAACAGTTCAAAAGGCAATGCTGAAAACATTTTCTCTGTATTTATTCAAGAAAAAGAACTTGCATACGTGCAAGTTATAGATTTCACAGATGATTGGATTGAAGTAATTTATGATAAAGCAACAAAGAAAAAGGGCTGGATACAAGCAGAAGACTTAAGATTTATGCCATGGAGAAACTTCTACAACATCTACGGTCGCAAATACGGAATGAAAATCTTTTCAGATGCACCTGTTTACGTAAACGATATTCACAGTGCAACACTTGAAGATTCACAAACAGTACAAACAATCAAAAATCCGCTAAAAATTAAATTAACTGTAGTAAAAGGCAACTGGGCTTTGATTACAGCAATTGAAGATAACAACGGAAACACAGGTTATATCCGTTGGAGAAGCGAAGACGGTGTAATTTTCGCCTTCCCAAAAATTAGATAAAACGACAATAAAAAGAATAAAAAAACACCGCTCAAGCAATTTGTTGCTTGAGCGGTGTTTTAATCATAAAAAATAAGAAAAAACTATATTCCTATACTCAAACCTGCACAAAGATTAATAGATTGACCGGTCAATCCTTTTGCTTGCTCTGAAATTAGGTATTTAATAAAATTTGCAACTTCTATCGGCTCTACAAAACGTTTTTGAGGAATTCCGTCAAGAATTTCCTCTTGCGAAAATTCAGACTCCTCAATTGAATCTTTACCTAATTCGGTATCAACCCACCCAGGATTGATAGTGTTTACCGTAATATTGTCTTGTGCCAATTCAAGTGCAGTCGCTTTTGACAATCCGATTAAAGAGGCTTTTGTTGCAGAATAAGCACTTGCACAGGCTTCCCCCATAACACCACTGATAGAACCAATGTTAACAATTCTACCCCATTTTTGAGATTTCATGTAAGGCACAACTTTTGACATCAAAATCATCGGTGCAATCGCATTTGTTTTAAAAATAGAAGATATTTGTTCCGGCATTATGTCCTCAATTTTGCTATAAATATATTCACCAGCGTTATTAATTAAAATATCGATGTTGTTATTATCGATAAATTCATACAACTTATTCAAATCTTCGTCTTGAGCAAGATTGCAAACACAATAATCTGTAGGATTAAGTTCTTTTAATAACTTTTCATCACGAGCCGTCGCAAAAACATTGTAATCATAACTCAATTCTTGCGCGATAACTCTGCCTATACCTCTTGAAGCACCAGTAACAAGAACATTTTTCATATTTATAATTCCTTTTTAACAAACGACATGACAATTTCTGATAAAAAACGACTCACAACAAAATCTTGTTCAACTTTAGATAAATTTTTTAATAATTCAAAAGCCGTCGACAAATCGAAATTATCATCATACCAACGATTATAAGAATAATTATGTGTTGAAATCTTTGATAACTCCTCGTCAATATTAATATTACACTCAGAGATAAGAATTTGTAGTAAATACTTTGCAACAACAACTCTATCATCAAAATCAAGAGATTGAATAAAATTTACAACTTCGTTCAAATCCGGATTTTGTTCATACCAACGTTGTTTCATAAAATTACTTAATTAGTCCAAAACCTAATAAGAATGTGCAAAGTAAGAAAATACCAGCAGTAATATAAGTAATTTTGTTCAAACCTTTTTCAGCACTTTTTTGTGATGAAAACATTTGAGAAGCCCCACCAATAGCAGCAATACCGTCGCCTTTTGGAGAGTGGCAAAGTACCAAAACGATTAATAAAATTGATGTTGCTATTTGTAAGAACCAAACTAAACCTAATAACATTATAAATCCTCACTATTTGCGTTAGCGATAAAGAAAGATTTCATATCGCCAGTATGTAATTGTTTGTATTGATATAAGCGGGCAGGACGTTTAGAAGATGCTTTTGTAAATTCGTCTAATTCAATAAGCCCTTCAGTACCAAGAACTTTTTTTCTAAAATTACGTTTATCAAGTTCTTTACCCATAATAAGTTCATAAACTTTTTGCATTTCGGTAAGAGTAAATTTTTCTTTTAATAATTGATAAGCAACAGGGCAAGAACGTAGAGAAAGTCTAATTCTGCGACGAGTGTAATCAATAATTTCTTTGTGGTCGAAAGCCAAAGCCGGCATTTCGTCTACCGGATACCAAGCAACTTCACCATCATTAGAAACCATAGACTTAACATCTTCATATCTTACCAAAGCAAAGTAAACACAAGTAATAACACGAGATGTAGGGTGTCTTAGAGGATCGCCGAAGGTGTATAACTGTTCAAGATAAACGTTATCCACGTTAGTTCTTTCTTTAAGAACACGAACAGCGGCTTGTTCAAGGTTTTCAGACATGCGAACATAACCACCGGGGATAGCCCACTTACCGATAAAAGGTTCTTTTTCACGTTTAACCAAAAGCACTTGTAATGCGGTGTTCTTGATAGTAAGAATAACTGTATCGACTGTTATTTCGTGCGTTTTAGTTTCATTTAGCATATAATTACCCCTTTATAGTTCAATTTTAACATAAGAAGAATAAATGTAAACACTTAATACACTTATTCTTAAAAAAATTATAAAAAAATAATGTATTGCTTGATTTCATTAGATTACACCGTACGACATAAGGTAATATAAAACAATTCGGCGGTTTTGCTTTCCGCAAAACCGCCGGATATTAAACCTACTATTTTTTTATCTTAAATCAAAGAATCTTTAACAGATTTTGTTGCAGAAACATCAATCATTTGAAGTTGGTGCTTAGAAAGATTTGCTTTGTTAGAAGTTGTATTCGGACTTATAGTAACAGATGGTTTGGAAGATACTACAGGTCTTGGTTTAACCTTAACCGCAGGTGCTTTTCTTTTTGCTTGAATAATTGCTTGGTCAGGGTTTTTAGAATAGTACCTGTAGTCAGCCATAATAGTATTTACGAAGCCTCTTGTAGCATTTGGCACAGATTTGTGTCTTGCAACCGCAAGAGGTCCTGCGTTATATGCTGCAAGTGCAAGTTCTGTTGAACCGAACATTTTGTACATCATTTTGTAATACATTAGACCGCCACGAATATTATCGCTTAGGTAATAAGGGTTTAAACCCATATTTCTTGCCGTTGCAGGCATAAGTTGAAACACACCTACAGCACCATAAGGGCTTTTTGAGTTGTGCCTAAAATTTGATTCGGTTTTAGCGATACTTAAACCTAATGCGGGGTCAATGCCTAATTCAATTGATTGCTTTACAATAATAGCCTTTACTTCGTTTTGAGAAACGTCTGCTGCTATCACCTTCTGAAAGAACATTGTTCCTACTAAAAGAAGTGTAAGCAATACTGCTTTCTTTAACATAAGATATTTCCTAGTGTTGTAAATTGTTTGCACGGATTATTTTAAGTGTACTTAATACAACCCATGACGTTTGTAAATATATTTTAATATAAACATAAAAATATTGCAAGCCTACCCCCAAAGTGGTATAATGATATAATAAAATGGACTAATTTTGACAGATAATTTTTAGGTTTTATATAAAAAACATACAATGATTAAGAGAATTTGTCCAAAAATAACAATAGTTTAAATTTGAAGATATATTTTAAAGTTTTATAAGGAGTTGCCTATGAATAGAAGACATGCTTTCACACTAACGGAAACATTAATCATGGTTGCTGTTATCGGTATAATTGCTATAATTTCGGCAGTTAGTTTAAAGAACATGCAACCGAACAAAGACACCGTAATGATAAGAAAGGCTTATACAGAAACAGCCAAGGCAGTAGCAACATTAATTAACGACCAAGAATTGTATCCTTATGCTGAGGTATCATTATTTGATAAAGACGGTGCAATATTGGCATCAATATTACAAAGAAGTTTGGCGACTGTGCTTCCCGGCAACGGACCTGACCAATCAACATATATTAATGATGATTTTTTAAACAATAACTCTTGCTCAATCACTGCTTCGTATAGTAATAGCAGTAGTAGTAGTGGTGGTAATAATACATTCCAGTATCAAGTTAGCGTTTGTATGAGATATGCAATAATAGATGGAAATGATCCTAAATGTGATACAAACAATCCGCCAGAAGGATATATCTGTTTTGCAGATTGTTCATATAAATGTGCTCCCGGTTACATAAAACAACCAAACGGTACTTGCATTAAGCCTAAAAGTTCATCATCTGGCAGTTCGTCATCTAGCAGTTCGTCTAGTTCTTCTTCTGGCGGTGGTAATTTGTCATCTATTGGTTTTGGCAACGATACAAATGCTGACGCAATTAACAAAGGTTCAGGCAATACAAATTCATCTAGTTTAACAGACGGCAATTATACAGACCAAAATTATCAAGGAACATCTACATCAAGTACAGTTGCCTTAAACCCTCACTCAGTATTTGCTAACACAAAAGTTATGAATGGGGCAACCGGTTACACTACACAAAACAAATTTGCATACAACTTTGCAAACTTATTCAAAACTGATAAAAAATCTTGCGAAGGCAGAGTTTGTACTTTCACAACTACAGACGGCATGGATTGGAGAGTAACAGACGGCTTTGCTTCAGGCAATGCAAATTCTACATCTTTAGTAAGAGTTGACATCAACGGAGCAAACAAAAAACCAAATTCTTCAACAGGTCATGATGCAGACATCTATACCTTCAGAGTAGATGCAAGCGGTGCAGTTACAGTTTTTGGAAATGATGATTCTGCAACAAAAGCAAGAAGAATTTTGACAGACCGTAGTGCAAAACAATAAAACAATAGTATAATAATACTATATATAAAACCACCCCGACAGACTTGCTGTCGGGTTTTCCTCTTAAAGTTGAACATTACAAACTAAAATAAATAAAGAAATAAAGAAAGGCAGGCGTATATGAAGAAGAATATTGCATTCACGATGTCAGAAGCATTAATAGTTCTAGGTATCGTAGCGGTTCTTGCGACTCTATCTGTTATTGCAATAACAAACGCAAAACCCGACGAAAACATTATTATGTATAGACGTGCGTACGCAAATACATTAAAAGTAATTCAAAACCTAATGGCTGATACAAAACTTTATCCGAACGCAACAACAATTGCGAGCAACTTTTCAGATGACAAACTTAACCCGTTATTACAGAGATTATCGGCTATTTGTTGCAGTAATACAGTAACAAGAATGAGAGATGCCAGTCTTGATGTTAACATTAACGATAACATGTTTGATAATAACAGTGGAAATTGCACACCTTGCGGCGGTGGCGGTGGTGGCGGCAGCAGTAGTTCCAGCAACAATAACACTACTATGCAACAAATTCAATGTATGTACGTAGAAAAAGACAAGCCGACTTATTTTGATGATGGTTCTTCGTACTGTTTAAACGGTAAAGCCGTTTGTAACATAGGTTATCACTTAGATACATTTGGTGGTGCTTGTATTGAGGATACACCAAGAGGTGGCTTAAGTTCTCAAGGCTTGACAAGTTCTCAAGGTCTAGTAAGTTCTCATGGTCTGACAAGTTCTATAGGTGTACAACCATCTGGCAGTACGTCGTCTAGCAGTTCATCATCTAGCAGTTCGTCTAGTTCTTCTTCTGGCGGAACACCAATAACAACCGGAAATGTTGACCAAAACTATGATTTCAGCAATCTTGCAACTTCTGTATTCGGCAGAGGCTTCTCTGATACTACAATTACAACTGCAATGAGGACTGAATACCCTTATCTGGCAACTGCAACTGCTCAAAATAAATTTGCATTGAGTTTCATGAACAGATTGAATCCGGTTACAAGTTCTGTAACAAATAACAACGTAAAATTCCAAACAGCAGACGGTATGTACTGGGATATTATTGATAACTTCAACTCAGAAACTCCAAACGCTACAATTACAGTAAAAATAAATGGTATAAACGAAGTTGCTTGTTATTATGATAAATCTAGTTGCCCTGCACCTAACATGTTTACTTTCTACATTGAAAAATCAGGCAAAGTTCACAATAAATTAGGTACAACAGCAGATGCGGCTAAAGACCCTATGGCATGCTCGTATGCTAGATACAGCAACATCACTAAAAACTCAAAAATTAATACTGAAGCCAGTCAAAATACTTGCTTTGCTGAATAATTAATTTTTAGACTTTATCATAAAAAGAATAGACGGCTTTCAGCCGTCTATTCTTTTTGTGTCTATTTTGTATCTTTTTTGCATTTATTATTTATTTTTGGTATAGTTATTTTATAGGAGTTTTATATGAAAAAAAATGCGTTCACATTAATGGAAGTTTTACTGGCAATGGCTATCATAGGTATTATTGCCGGCTCTGTAGCAAATCAAATAAAAAAGGTTTCAGCAGACAAAATAAAACTTACATTTAAAAATAATTATAATCACATGGTGAGTACCGTTGACGCTATCGCTTCTGATGAAAACGTTTTGCCGGCAGTATTTTACACCGATTTGGATAGAACTACAGGAAAAAAGGCTAAAGTATCATTTTGTAATGCCACTCAATCCTTAGATGCTTCCGGAAATAGTGTACTTGATTTTGCAATATTTCCAAGAGCATTTATGGAACGAACAGGAAACATTGTTACATCTTCATCTATCGGAAATAAGTCTAATATGACATCTTCTCCTGGTTTTAGGTTTACTACAAAAAACGGTTCGTATTGGGTTGTTAGAAAAAATCCAATGAGTATGGTTTGCCACGTTAACGATGTTGATCATGCTGACCAAGCAGATTATGTAATTATATTCGACATAGACGGACTTGACCAAGGTACAAATTGCCCTTATACTGGTGAAAATCTTGATGAGGTTACAGTTGAAGAAAATGATTGTTCAAATCCTGATACTTTCAAATTTGGAACAACGATTAATAACAAAGTAGTACCTGACAGAAATACGTATTATGACGGCTATACACTAAAAGACTTTTTAAAAACAAACAATTATTTAAAAGATAAATTCTAATATTAAAGGAAAGGAAAAAACAAAAAATGGAACAAAAACATTTAGCAACAATCGGTGTATTCGGTGGTTCAGGCTTTTACAAATTCTTAGATAATGTTGAAGAAGTAAAAGTTGAAACTCCTTATGGTATGCCAAGTGATGCTCTTATGATTGGACAAATCGGCAATAAAAAAGTTGCATTCATGCCAAGACATGGCAGAAGCCACACTATTTTGCCTCACATGATTAACTACAGAGCAAATGTTTGGGCTATGAAATATGTAGGCTGTGAAAGAGTTATCTCTCCATGTGCTTGCGGTAGTTTGCAAAAACACATCAACCCTGGTGATTTTGTAATTTGCGACCAATTCGTTGATTGGACTGACGGTAGAAAATCAACTTTCTTTGAAGGACCTATCGTTCACCACCCATCTCCAACAGATTTATACTGCCCAGAATTAAGAGAATTAGCAATAAACACTGCTAAACAAATGGGCATTAAAGTTCACGAAACAGGTACAATGACAGTTATTAATGGACCAAGATTCTCTACAAAAGCAGAATCTAAATTCTTTACTAACCAAGGTTGGGACGTTATTGGTATGACAGCATTCCCTGAAAATTACCTTGTTAGAGAAATGGATATGTGCCCATTGAACATTTCTCTAATTACTGACCACGATTGTGGTCTTGTTGGTGATGTTCCTCCTGTTTCTCACCACGAAGTTTGCAGAGTATTCGATGAAAACCTTGAAAACGTTAAAAACTTGTTATTCAGAGTTATCGAATCAATCCCTGAAAAAAGAGAACACTGCGAATGTGCAAACACTCGTAAAAACTCTCAAATGTAATTAAAAAGGACATAAGATGATTATTAAACTTGTAAACAATTTATTCTATTTCTATGGAATTCTTATTCTTATAAGAATATTTATGACTTGGATTCCAACAATCGACTGGGAAGCACAACCAATGAAAGCACTTCGATTGACTACAGATTGCTATTTGGACATCTTCAAGAGAATTATTCCTCCGTTCAGCGGGCTTGATTTCTCTCCTATAATTGCAATCATTGTACTAGATATTTTGCAAGTCGTAATTACCAGTTTCTTAGGTAGTCTTATGTAAGAAATATCCAAATAAAAAAGCGGTCGGCAAAACAAATGTTTTGTCGACCGCTTTTTTAAATTTATACATTATAAGATGAATTTCGTCTTTTATATTGCAATCTACTTGAACTACTTACTTTGAAGCCCACTTCAATGTATCATTCAAAAATTCATCGTCAAACTCATTTTGACCTGTAACCTCTTGATACTTTTTAATAACTGTCCTTGCGTCCATTTTTCTATCTAATTGTACACACATTACAAGATAATTTTTCAAATAAGATTTATTTCCCGATTCCAAACGACATGCCTGTAAAAAAGAATTATACGCAGGAATTTCCATTTTATCCAGTTTTGTGTAACACATTCCAATCATTGTATAAATTGCTGCACGTTGAGAATCCGTTTTCGAATAATTTAATGCATTTTCATATTGCTTTAATGCCGTTTCATATTTTTTCGACATGTAATAACACTCCGCCATTGATTGATAAATAATTGGATTATTAGGTTCAAGTTCTAAGGCCTTTTTATAAGCATTCAAGGCTTCTTCTTTTTTACCTTGGTCGTAATAAGTTTTACCTAAATTTACCCATGCTAATGCTTTTTTCGGAGATAGTTTTGTGTACTTTTCAGATTCTTCCAATTTCGTTGCCGAAAAATTCTTTGTCAAATTCGCAATCAATTTTTCATCGCCTGAATACATAATTTTTACAGTATTAATATCACGTTTTGAAAAACTTTTTACATTGGAACTGGCATACAAAACGTCTTTTTCATCAGGACTGTGTCCAATTATACCAATAGCATGACCAACCTCATGCAAGGCAACTTTAAACATTTCGTCTTTTGTAACTGTCTTTTTAGAATTTGGACGAGTCGACAACAATTGAATATGGGCTTTTGTTAAACTTCTATCTTGTCCTGAAATTGAAGTATTTGTAACTCCGGCCATATACACCGAATCAGGGGTTTGGTTACTGTCAAAGTAGTCTACCACATCTATCAATATATCTGCTTTTTCAGGCTTTTTGGTTACAAAAAACTTAAAATAACCGTCAAAAACATCATTATAATAACTCAATACTTGATAAATCGTATATTTATAATCAGATTGCGACACATAAACAACAATATTTTGCTTTTTCCATATAGTTAACTTACCATTCGAATCAACAGCATGATTCAAGTAATTGTCTTCTTTTGATGAAAAAGTCTTAACCTCTTTTGCTTTATTGTCCAAACTTTTTTGAGAGATTTTTGAATTTGCATTAATTTTAGCATCATTAATAAGTTGCAATTGTTCTGACTCTGAAAGTTTTGAAAATTGCAAGATTTTTTCAATCGGTCTTGGAGGTGCATAATAATTTAAATAATTTGCAATGCCCATTATAAGAAGCAAAACCGAAAGAATTATTAATTGATTTTTTTGTTTGTCTATTTTTTTCATAGAATAATTTTATTTTAACCTAAAAAGGCATAAACTAAAAGTTTATGCCTTAAAAAACTTCTTATGTTTCAACATATTCTCTCAAACGTTTACTTCTGTTTGGATGTCTTAACTTTCTCAAAGCCTTTGCTTCAATTTGACGAATTCTTTCACGAGTAACACCGAATAATTGACCAACTTCTTCCAATGTTCTTTGACGACCGTCGTCCATACCGAAACGAAGTCTTAAAACATCTCTTTCACGAGGTGATAATGTGCAAAGAACTTCTGCTAAATCTTCTCTTAGCAAGTCTGAAGCAACTGTCTTGATTGGTGCATCGGCTTCTTTATCTTCGATAAAGTCCCCTAGTCTTGAATCTTCTTCTTTACCAATTGGAGTTTCCAATGATAATGGCTCTTGAGCAATTTTAATAATTTCTCTTAATTTAGAAATAGAAACATTCATTTCCATTGCTAATTCTTCTTCAGTTGGCTTTCTTGAATATTCTTGAGCCAATCTTCTTGTAACTTTTTTTAATTTGTTGATAGTTTCAACCATGTGAACAGGTATACGAATTGTTCTTGCTTGGTCAGCAATAGCACGTGTAATTGCCTGTCTAATCCACCAAGTTGCATAAGTTGAGAACTTAAATCCACGTTCATGGTCAAATTTTTCAGCCGCTCTAATTAGACCCAAATTACCTTCTTGAATCAAATCCAAGAACAACATACCACGTCCAACATATTTTTTAGCAATACTTACTACCAAACGTAAGTTTGCTTGAACTAATTTTCTTTTAGCAATAGCACCCGGAGTACCACCTTTGATAATTGCTCTTGCCAATTCAACTTCTTCATTAGCAGACAACAATTTGATACGACCAATTTCTCTTAAATACAAACGAACAGGGTCGTCAATAGCAATACCTTTTGGTAATTCCATCGCATCTTCTTTTTCGTCTTCTTCAGACTCCATCATATAAACATCGTCGTAATTTGTTTTGCAGTCAATCTTACCCGCTGAAACAATATCTTCAATGTTATCTGTGCTAATTTCAACATTCATAAATGAATCGTCTGCAACTACATCTGCATCTTTTTCATTATCAATATCTAAAATATCAATGTTTTCTTCTTCCGCCATATTAACAATCGAGTTAGATTGTCTTTTCTTTGTCATTTAATTTCTCCAGTCCTTAATTTATTTAATCTGTCCCTAAGTTGCATTTGAACTTTTAAGGCTTCTGTTTCATCATTGTTTGCTTCTTCATAAATTTGTTTTAATTGTTTATGTTCTTCATCACGTCTACAAGAAATAATCTTATCAATATTTTCTTGAATCAAGGCATCAAATTCACCTTCCTTCAACCCTGTAAATGTATCCGAAACGCATATCAAATCTGTAATTAGTTGTTGTGTACCAGCATCGCCTACAAATTCTATATATAATCTATCGATTAACTCATTTACATTATTTACGGTATTTATCAATTTGTCAATTGTATCTTTTACAATTATTAACGTTTTATTTGTAAATTCTACACTTTTTATTTTTTCTAACAAATTACCCATTGTGTATGGGTTACTCTTTATAAAAAATAAACTCAATAGGTTTTTTTGTGCAATTTCGTCAATTTTTGATGAAATTGTTACATTTGTTGACATAATTTCAGGTGTAATAAAATCATTTAAAGACGAAACCGTAACATCTTTTTGCAATGCGGTATCGTCAATATCCAATGCTGAAGCGACAATTTTTACATATTCAGATTGGATAATCGGATTTTGAATTTCGTTTAATATCGGTAAAATTTCTTTTACCAAATCTGATTTTTCTCGTGGAGTTATTGCATTCTCACGTTTTTTCAACAATTCATTTAACTGAAAATCTAAAAGCAATGGTGCTGTTTTAATGTAAGATTTAAACGCTTCCGCACCTGAACTCCTTATAAATTCATCGGGGTCTTTGCCCTCAGGTGGCGAAACAACACGAATTTCACAAGAATATTTATCGTCATTCACATCAACATGAGAATCATCAAATTGTTTAATATTTCCCAGCCCTTGAAATGCAGTTCTTATCAATTCACCGCCACGTTTTGTAGCATTTTGACCGGCAATATCGGTATCAAAAGACAAATATAATTTTCTGCTTTTTGTATATCTTGAAATCATTTTTATATGGTCTAAAGTCAAAGAAGTACCGCAAGAAGCAACCGCATTTTTTATTCCATGTGCTTGGGCAGAAATTACGTCAAAATACCCTTCCATAATAACAACTGAGTCTTCTTGCTTAATCGCTTCTTTCGCAGTGTACAATCCATACAAAATACGACTTTTATTATAAATTGGAGAATCAGAAGAATTCAAATACTTTGGATTTTGTCCGTCTTCGATTGCTCTTGCACCAAAAGCAATGCAATCACCGGATTCGTTTTGTATCGGTATAATAATTCTATTTCTAAATCTATCAATATAATTACCTTGGCTAGATTTTAGAATTAATCCGGCTTGTTCAAGAATTGAATCATCGTATTCTTTTTTTAATCGTTTATAAAGTTCATTAGGTTCTTTTAAAGCAAGCCCTAGCGAGTAATTTGAAATTACAGCAGGTGTTATATCACGATTTGCAAGGTATTTAACCGCAATATTATCTTGAGAAGCATTCAATAAAATATCTTGATAGAATTTAACCGCAGTATTGCAGGCATCTATCATTAATTTTTTCTCATCTTTGCTTTTTCCACCATCACCTTTAAACTCAGGCAACTGAATATTATATCTATCGGCTAAAAATCTTATTGTTTGTGAATAATCCCAGTTATGGATTTTCATTAAAAATGTTATTGCATCACCACCAACACCACAACCAAAGCATTTAAAAATTCCTCGTTCAGGATTTACCGAAAACGACGGAGTTTTTTCACCATGAAACGGGCATAATCCCCAATAATTGCTACCTTTTTTCTTAAGAACAATTTCTTCAGAGATAATGTCAACAATATCAATCTGGTTTTTGATTTGTATAACTGCTTCTTCGTATGCCGATACCATAACAATAATATATTAGCATAAAATTACGTGGTATAATCAAAATAGTTATGGAAAATTACTTTATTGATACACATTCACATATTGATATTATTGAAGATATTGCATTAGAAGATATTATTCAAAATGCAAATAATTCTGGGGTAAAAAAGATTATTATTCCTGCGGTTGAAGAAAAATATTTTGGCTCAATAATTGAGATTTGCGAAACTCATGAAAATATTTTTTGCATGCTTGGAATTTTTCCGGAAGAAGCAAAATCTTGGACAGACAAAACGGCTGAAAAGATTATCAAACTAGCCAAAAACAGCAAAAAAGTTGTTGGGATAGGCGAAGTTGGACTTGATTACTACTGGGACAAAAGTTTTATAGATTTACAACAAGAAATATTTATAAAGCAAATTGAAATTGCAAACGAGTTAAATTTACCTTTAGCAATTCACGATAGAGAGGCACATAAAGATGTTTTTGATATTATTGTAAAATATAACAAAGGTTCAGACATATTACTTCACTGTTTTTCAGGTAGTCCGGAATTTGCGAAAGAATGCGTGAAAGCAGGATTCTACATCGCACTTGGCGGAGTTGTAACATTTAAAAATGCAAAAAAAATGAAAGAGGTCGCAAAGGAAATTCCGCTTGATAGATTAATGCTTGAAACAGATGCACCATACCTTACTCCTGTTCCTTACCGAGGAAAAACAAACCAACCTTGTTATATACCTCTAATTGCACAAGAAATTGCAAATTTGAGGGACACAGATGTTTTAGAAATAAAAAAATACACAACACAAAACGCAGAAAAGGTTTTTAAGATTTGAAAAAAGAACGTTTAGACAAATACCTTACAGATTTAGGTTATTTTGAAAATAAAAGCAAAGCCTCAGCAGCGATACTTGCAGGTGATGTTTTAATCAATGATGAAAGAATAACAAAAGCAGGTTATCAAATCGGAATTGAAAAAGAGTATGACATTCGAATAAAATCCATGCCATACGTATCTAGAGGCGGATTTAAACTTGAAAAAGCCCTAAAAACTTTTGACGTAAATGTAAAAGATAGAATTTGTTTAGATGCAGGAGCATCAACAGGCGGATTTACGGATTGCTTATTACAAAATGGAGCAAAATTTGTTTACGCAGTAGATGTTGGATATGGACAATTAGATTGGAAAATTCGAAGTGATGAAAGAGTAAAACCTATAGAAAAAACAAACCTGAAAATTTGTACTACTGATGAAATTTATGCTGAAAATGAACCTCGTGCGGATTTATTAGTTTGCGATGTTTCTTTCATTTCACTGGAAAAAGTTTTGCCAAATTTTCAAAAATTGTTAGACACAAATCAAGAATTAATTTGCCTTATAAAACCGCAATTTGAAGCAGGAAAAGAACTGGTAGAAAAAGGTGGCGTTATAAAAAATAAAAACACACATTATTCTGTTATTGAAAAAGTTATTAATTGTGCAAAAGAACTTAATTACACAGTTTTAAATCTAACCCATTCAGCAATAAAAGGTCCTTGTGGCAACATTGAATATTTAATCCACCTCAAAAACTCTCAACAACAATCCGTTGAATTAGATATAAAAGAAATTGTTGATAATGCCTTTGTTGAACTTAATTCGCCAAAGCAATAATTATTTGCCGAAGAATTTCATGATAACACCGATTAAACCATCGTTGTCAGCAGAAGCATCTTCATAATCTTTCTTTTTGGCTTCAAGTTTATCAATTTTCTTTTTAATTTCCATAGTTTCTGCTTCACTTACAGCAGAAGAAGAAAGATATTTTGAATAAAAATCTACCGCTTTTTCCGGATTTTTTGTTTTTTCATATGCTTTTGCCAAAGATTTTAGAACTCTTGAATTACGTTTATCAACTGCATAGAGTTGCTCAAAATATTCAATCGCCATTTTATAATCACCGATACTTTCTCTAAATTCGCCTAAGCGTTCTAAAGCCTTTCTATTTTGAGGTTCCAGTTTATTAAGTTTTTCATAAAACTCAATTGCGTGAGTTCTATCTTTCATTTCGTCTAACAATTCGGCAATCGTTGTTACCAGTGCAGAATCTTCCGGTTTTACATGGTGAGCAAGCATATATTCATTTAGAGCAACGTCTTTATTGCCACGAGCATAATTATATTTTGCCCAATTGTAATGTTCTTCAAATTCTTCGCCTTTTGCCTCGTAAATCAATGCTCTCATCTGATATACCAATGGAGAATTTTTATCAAACTTCGCAAATTCATTTACATATTCAAACGCTTTTTCAAAATCGTTTTGGGCATAATAAAATTGAGCAACAAGAGCCAAAAATTTAGAATTTTTCTTGTAATCATTTCTCATTGCTTCAATTTGTGCTTCCGCATCTGAAAATTTTTCATCTTCAATCAAACAACGAAGTTGGATTAATTTATCAGATGAAACTTTTGACGCAGCGTCAGTTCGATTATTTTTCAAATAAACTTCGGCTAATTTATCTTTAAGTTGTTGATTATCATGCCCGTCGTTTATCGCTCTTTCTAAGATTTCCGCAGAACTAGATAAAACGTCTTGTTCTTCATAAATTTTTGAAAGATTTAAGTAGGCTTCAATTGGTGCTTCATGAGTATCTAAAATTCTTAAATATTCATCTATTGCATTATTATGTTTACCATTTTTCTCGTAAATTGTTGCAAGAATAAATCTTGTAGCATTTGCACTTGCATAATCAGGTGCTTTATCTAATGCTTTTTTGAAATCACCGGCAGCATGCTCAAATTTTTGTTGAATTAAATGTAAGTTGCCTCTGTATGTATAATATTTATATTTATCAGAATTAATGAACATATCCATAAGTTGTTCATACGCAACTTCATTTGCAGGATCTAATTCAAGAATTTTTGAAAAATAATTTTCAGCCTCATCAATTTTACCCAAAATTGACGAAACATGTGCAATTCTTTGCAACAAATCAACATTTTGAGGTCTTTGAGTAAGAAGTTTTATATATTCATTAAACGCTTCTTCATAATTTTCGTCTTGTTCATATTTTTCTGCTAATTCTATTGACATTTTTTATTACCTTTCATATATTAATTTAAATTTATTATAAAGTATTTTAAAAAAAATTCGACAGTTGGCTAGTTAAATTTATTTTGAGCCTTTTGAATACCATTGTCAAAATAAAACTGTATTGCTTCATTTGCTAATTTCAAAGTATCTTTCAAAATTGGTTCTTGTTCCTTTGAGAAATTTTGTAAAACAAAAGCCTCAGACGGAATTGGAGGTTGAGGACCTACGCCAACTTTTAATCTATCAAACTTATTTGTTCCCAAATGCTGAATAACGGATTTTATACCATTATGTCCGCCATCAGAACCATTTGCTCTAAATCTTAATTTTCCTAAATCAAGAGTTATGTCATCATATATGACCAGAATATCTTCTGTTTTAATTTTATAATAATTAACAACAAGACTAACTGCTTCTCCCGACAAATTCATAAATGTTGTAGGTTTAATTATAATAATATCTTCGTTGTTATATTTTATTTTTGCAAAAAAGCATTTTAATTTTGCTTCTTCTCTAAATGAAAAATCAGAATTAGCAGCCCAAAAATCTACAGTCATAAATCCGGCATTATGCCTTGTAAAACAATATTTATCACCGATATTTCCGAGAGCGACAATTAATTTCAAAATTTATCCTTTGCTTTCTATGTAAAAAGTTCTTTATAATTATAATTTTAACGCAAATAAATATTACCAACGGTATTATCTACCTTTCGCTTAACAAAATGATAAAAAAAGGTTAACGTAGGATACAAGGAGACTCCAAAAAAGTATCAAAATAATAGGGGAGATAAGTAATGAAATCACAACATAAACAAATAATAAAAGAAAAAAGTTCCAAAATGGTAAGCGATTTTTTAGAGAAAAGTAATCTTCACAAAAAAGATTTTGCAGAAATGATAGGTGTAACACTTTCTTATGTATACAATTTAATTGATAACTCAATTCCATTTTCTACCCGAGGAACTACAATTGAACGTATTGCAACAGTTATGGAAATTGAACCTGAAGAATTTGATGAATACAAAATTCCTCAAGAACCCATCATAATTGATGAATCAGTTGAGTTTATAAAAGATAAAATGGCAAAAAAGGGGTTGAGTGTAGTGAATTTCTTAAAATCATTTCCACGTAAAAAACGACTTGATACCGTTGATATACTAAGAGGTGCAATGCCGATACCTATCGATTTTAAAGAATTGAGCATGATTGGACAAGTTTTAGATTTAAGCAACGATGAAATTTATCCAATCTGGGAAAACCGAGTAAAACAAGTCTTGGAAGCAGGGGGAATGAATATATATTCAAATTCAAGTCTTGTAAATTCCATGTTCGAATGTGCAAAAAAATACATAGACTTGAAATAAGTTAAACAAAAAACATAAGGTTAAAATTAGGGTAAATTGTAAAATTTACCCTTTTTATTAATATTTTTTAAAAAAGTAGTTGACTTAGAAATTTTTTCTTGCTAAATTAAATGTACACCAAATCGAAAGATTTGCACTTGAATCTCAGTAGTTTTGATTACGAAACTCGACTGAAAGGTGAATAGGGTTGGTTTCACCCCTGAGACAAGTTAAACGGAATTCAAAAGTGTGGGCATGTAGCTCAGCAGGTAGAGCACTCCCCTTTTAAGGGATAGGTCGCGCGTTCGAATCGCGCCATGCCCACCACTTTTCAAACAACAGAGGCTCGAGTCAGGAGCCTTTTTTTGTATCAAAAATTTTTGTTATTGATTAGGGAATATGCAAAATACTAAACTTAGTTTACTTATATTATTAATTATCATCGCTCTGGCAACAATCTCGCTTGTTGTTCATTCAGAAGATTTTTTAAGTGCGAAAAATTCAACTGAAGATTTTTCAGATTTTGTTGAAGCAACAATGACAGACCCTAACGCACAGCAAAAACAACAGGAAAAAGATGAATTTAACAGACGCAGAGAAGAAAGACGAAAACAAAAAGAAGCAGAACAACAAAGTATTCAGACTTATGAACAAGGACTTGGAGAAAACTTAGGTGTTAATCCTATTGTTTATTTGAGCGGTAAATCTAAAGCAGAAATTTACAGATTAAGAAAGAAATTTGTTGCACAATCTATATTTGCAAATGCAAACTATCAGCCATCAGAGGAAGTTTTTGGCGGAATTGTTGATGGAAAACCATGGATTGATGCAAATCCTTGCACAATAGGTTCAACGGGTTTACAAGGAACAAATAAAGAGTCAGAAGAATCTCGTTTTATATCAAATCCAAATATGCTTGTTGCAATAGAATACCCGTTCAATTTTAGTAATTACAAAAGCCAATCGTGGTGCGAAGAATCAGAAACAAAACTTATTCCACTAGAAATCCGATATTTAAAAGAAAAGAATGAAATAATTGTTGTTTACAATTATCTTCCATTTATGGCACCTGTTGGAAACAAATGGTTTTATGTGTTTAATGGCATTAACGCAAGAGATTTTGGATATAAATACGCTTACGTAGACAATTCTAAATCAACATATAAACCTCATTATAAAGACCCGGTAAATATAAGCAATTCGGTTATTGAATTTCAAAACTTTATTCATTTGGGTGGAGCATGCGGACACGAAGGCGGTTGCAACAATGGTTCTCCAAGACAAACATTCCTTGAATTTCAAGACAATTTCACAGAATACAAATATAAATATAGAGAAATTTATATAAAACTTTGGAAAAATAGACCGGCCTCAACAAATTCACCGGCTGATATTACAGAACGAATTATTCTAAAATGGTCATAATACTAAATGTATTATTAATTTAAACAAATAAAACGTTACAACTTGCATGCCGAGTTAATTTGTTTTAAAATATTTTATTATGAGTATATTAGATAAAAGTAAAAAAACATTAGAATTTGACAAAATTTTGTCAGCATTGGCATCATTCGCTAGAACTCAACAGAGTCAACAATTATGCCTTAATCTTGAACCAGATACGGATTTCGATAGAATTCAAGAAAATTTAACATTAACAAAAGAAGCAAAAATCTTAATTGACAAACTTTTAGAGTTGCCTATTGAACACCTTACAGATTTAACTTCTATTGATAACAACCAATTAAACAGTTATCTTTCAGAAAAAGAATTGCTAAGTATGGCAAAAAGTTTGCGTTCTGCTCGTTTGGTTAAAAACTTTATGAGAGAAAACACTCTTGCGGACAGTGCATTGAGTAAACTTTCTTCTCAAATTATTCCAAACAAAGAACTTGAAGACCAAATCTTTGCAAAATTTGATGAAGCAGACTGCATAAAAAAAGATGCGACAGATGTTTTATTCGGATTTTACACAAGTTTAAAAGATGCAGAAAAAGAGATTAAAACAAAAATAAATGAGTTATTAAATTCACCTGATTTTGCACAATATTTACAAGAACCAATTTACACAATTAGAGATAACAGAATTGTATTCCCAATTATGGCTGGTGCAAAAGGTAAAATTTCAGGTATTACTCACGATGTTTCAGCAACAAACAAAACTGCATATATTGAACCATCAGTTCTTGTTGCAATGAATAACAAAATTCGTGAATTAAAAGTAAAAATCAAAGATGAAATCGTTAAAATTCTTACAGATTTAACAAAACAAATTAAAAAGAATATTGAAACATTCAAAGTAAATGAACAAATCTTAGCGGAATTAGATTTACACTTTGCTAAAGCAAGATACGCAGTGAAACTTCACGCAGAAGAACCTGAACTTGTAAAAGACAGAGTTTTGAAACTTGAAGGAATAAAACACCCGTTGTTAATTTCCAGAGTTCCAAATATCGTTGCAAACGATTTTTCACTAGGCGACGGATACACATCTTTAATCATTACAGGTTCAAACACTGGTGGTAAGACCGTTACACTTAAAACTGTCGGCTTATTTGTATTAATGACCAGAGCCGGAATGTTTTTACCTTGTGGCTCAGCAAAAGTTTATCCATTCGCAAAAGTTCTTGCTGACATTGGCGATGAACAAGACTTAATGCAAAACTTGTCAACTTTCTCATCTCACATGAACAATATTATTAACATATTGAACACCGCAGACGAAGAAGCACTAGTATTATTAGATGAAATTTGTGCAGGTACAGACCCTCAAGAAGGTGCATCATTAGCAGAAGTTATTCTTGATGAATTAGTTGTAAAAAAAGCACTATGCGTAACAACAACTCACATTGGCGAATTGAAATCTCTTGAATACACAAACGCACACTTCAAAAATGCTTGCGTAGAATTTAACAGAGAAACATTACAACCTACATACAAACTTACAATAGGTATCCCTGGGGCAAGTAATGCTATTTTTATTGCAGGAAACTTAGGTTTGAGCCAAGAACTTGTTGAAAGAGCAAAATCAACATTGAACATTCAACGAGATCCATCAGCAGTAATTATTGAAAAATTACAAGAAACTCAACAAAAACTTGCAAAAAATCTTCAAGATGTAGAATCAATGAAGATTTCATCACAAAAAGCAAAAGATGAATATGAAGTTAAACTTGCAGAATTACGCAGAGATAAACGTAAAACACTGAAAGCAATCGAAAGTAAATTCTCTGAAGAATTTGATAATGTTCGCTTAGAAATAAAAGATATTATGAGCGAAATCAGACGTGAAAAATCGGAAAAAGTTGCAAGACGTTCATATACTCGTTTATCGTACTTGGAAAATGATTTTAAAGACCAAGTAGATAATGCTATGGATAAACAAACTTATGATGAACTTATTTGGGATTCAATCAAAGTTGGCGATACAGTTATGATTAAGGAATTGAACCAACCTGTAACAGTTGTTTCTTTGCCTGATAAAAATAATAACTTAACCGTTCAAATGGGTCTTATCAAGACAAAAATTAGCAAAGACCAAGTTGCAAAACTTGATGCCTCTTTGACTAAAAAACCTCAATTAAAGTTAAGACCGCTAGAATCATTTGAATTAAAACGTAGCGGAATGTCAAACACTCTTGATTTAAGAGGTTATAAGGTAGACGAAGCCCTTGATAGTCTTGAAGCATACTTAGACAAAGCAAGTCTTGCTAATTTAACACCGGTTTATATTGTTCATGGCAACGGCACCGGTGCATTGAAAACATATATTAGAGATTATGTTTCAACTTCACCTTATGTTGCAAAATACCGTATAGGCGAACCCGCAGAAGGTGGCGACGGAGTTACTGTTATTGACATTAACTAAAAAATATTAAGTATGTAAAAAAAAATAACAAACGCACTCGTAATTTGAGTGCGTTTGTTTTATAATTGGCATATATTTAATGGTCTTATAAAATTTATATTAAAAACACGGAGAATTTATGACAAAGAAAAACTATTCAGATGAAGAGTTTGAAGCCTTATTGGGCTCTTACGATTACAATTTTAAAAAAGGTGATTTAGTAAAAGGTACAGTTTGTGGTTACACATCAGACGGAGCATTGATTGATATTGGTGCAAAAACATCTGCAACAGTTTCAATTAGAGAAGCAGTTTCTGACAAAAGTAACAATATTGAATCAGTGTTAGAAAAAGGTAAAGAATATGAATTCTTAATCATTACAGATGAAGATATTGATGGCAAAATGCAACTATCTAGCCTAAAGGTTCAACAAGCATACACTTGGAAAGAATTAGAAAAACTTAAAGAAGCAAACGAAACAATTCTTGGAGAAATCTCTGCTATTGTTAGAGGTGGCTTAATTGTTGATATACTTGGAATTAAAGGTTTTGTACCATCAAGCCAAATCAAAAATAGAGATCAACAATTTGAAGTTGGCAACAAAATTGAATTAAAAATCTTAACTTTAGATAGCCAACAAAACAGTTTCATTTTATCTAACAAAAAAGTTTACTCTGAAGCAAACGAAGAAGAAAAAGAAAACTTGTTCTCTCAAATCAAAGTTGGACAAATTCTTAAAGGCGACGTTGTTAGAATAACTGATTTCGGTGCATTTGTTGACCTTGGCGGAATTGACGGTTTATTACCATTATCTCAAATTTCTTGGAAATGGATAGACCACCCATCAGACAGATTAAAAATTAATGATAAAATTGAAGTTGAAGTAATCGCTGTTGATTACGATAAACAAAGAGTTTCATTAAGTTTAAAAAATCTTGAAGAAGACCCTTGGATTGAAGCAGAAAAAGTTATCAAAGAGGGTGAACTAAGAGAAGGCAAAATTACAAGAATTAAACAATTTGGTGCATTCGTTGAAATCTATGCCGGTGTTGAAGCATTGCTTCCTCAACAAGAACTTGCAAATTATGAAAGTAATAACAATTGCATAGCAAAAGTTGGAGATACAATACAAACATACATTGTAAAATTTAACCCGCAAGATAAACGTATCGCATTGAGTGTTACAGCACCTGAATTGGCTAGTGTTTAACGTTTAAAAGCCGAAAGTACTTTTTTTAATGCTTTCGGACATAATCCAATAATATTTTCAAAACTGCCACCTACGCTTTTAACAAAGCCTTGTGGCAGTTCTTGTATTCCGTAAGAACCTGCTTTATCAAAAGGTTTAAAACTTTCAATGTAATTATGAATCATCTCATCTGATATATCTTCAAATTCAACATAACTTGTTGTTGAATTTATTTTCTTACGCATTGTTTGAACATCTATTACGCAAACAGAAGTTACAACAAAATGTTGTTTACCTGATAAATGCTTTAACATAGAATATGCTTCCGTTTTATCATGTGGCTTACCTAGAATTGTTTTATCTAAAACAACGACAGTATCAGCACCCACAACTAATGCTGGTTCTTTTATTGTTTTTGCAACTGCAAGAGCCTTGTTATATGCTAATTTTTCTATTTTATCATAAGAAAATTCATGATTTTCCAAAACTTCTTCGTAAGGTGATTTTATAATCTCAAAATCTAATCCTAAATCCTCAAAAATCTTTTTACGTCTTGGCGAACCTGATGCTAAAATTAATCTTTTCATAATTAACACATTATAGCACTTTAAATTTGGAAGTAAATAAATTTAAAAACTGATTCTATAATAAGCATTACAAAATCTATAAAAATATCTGAAGAAGTTAAATTCTCAACTACATACAACAAAAAATCCAGATTAAACCATAATCTGGACTTCTTGTTTTGGATATGAATTTTATTTTTAAACTATGCTGCTTGTTGGACTTGAATTGGTCTTGTTGTATATCTTGCTGTTCTTGCATTCAATCTTGAACATGCCGAATTCAATCTTTGATTTAGTACAAACATATTGCGACTCATCGCTGCATAATCATTCATTGCTGACATCATTTTCTCCGGATGAATCATTGAGGCCGAATTATCGTGGTTATCAACTTGTTCTTTTGCATATTTTTTTACTAACAATTGATCGATGTAATCTCTAGCGCCGATAGCCATAATTTATTTTCCTCTTTTTATCTTGTACGTGTAACTTAAGAATTTTAAAGAATTTTTGTAATACAAATTTAACAACATATACAAAACAGTTATTCTATAACTCTTTTATATTGTTATTTATTTTTTGTTGTATCGATAATCTCTAATATCCTTACATTTATATAAAGATTTTTTTTCTAAAAAAATTGACTTTTTTATTAAACTTAAGTTAACATTTCTTAATAAACTCTCAAACATGTATAAATAAAGGCGGTTCGGCTGAAAGCCGAACCGTCCTTTATTAATTATTTTTCTCTAGAGTAAAATCTTCGTCTTTGTTCTTCTAAACGTTTTTTATGATACCCATAAGCCATATAAATCCACACACCGATTAACAGCCATACAGGGAACAGGATTGCTGACGTTGTTAAACTAAACATTGAATAAACCATTAAACCACCACAACAAAATACACCTAAAAGAGGGAATAGCGGTGAAAATGGAACTTTGAATTGTCTTGGTCTATCAGGGTCAGTTTTTCTTAAAATTAAAACTGCAATACAAATTATAATAAACGATGTAAATGTTCCGAAGTTACAAAGTTCGGCAGAAATACTCAAATCCATAAACAAAGCACCCAAAATAACTACAAGTGCTGAAAGCCAAGTTAAAGTAACAGGAATTCTTGTTTTTCTGCTGATTCTTCTCATACTTCTTGGTAAAAAGTTATCTCTGCTCATAGCAAATAAAATTCTTGTTGTACCTAATTGATAAACAAGCAAAACCGAAGTTAAACCGGCAAGAGCGGCGATAGAAATTAAGCCGGCAAACCAATCTTGATGAACAAAACTCATCGCATGAGCCAATGGTGCACCGGTATCAACACTTCCAAACGGAACCATACCGGTTAAAACCAATGCTACTAATACATATAAAATTGTACAAATAATTAATGTACCTAAAATACCGATAGGTAAATCTCTCTGAGGATTTTTAACTTCTTCTGCTGTTGTTGAAATTGCATCAAAACCAACGTATGCAAAAAATATTAAAAACGCACCACTAAAAACACCTTCTAAACCGTTTGGAATAAATGGCGACCAGTTTTCAGGTTTAACGTAAAACGCACCTAAAACAATGAAAGATACTATCATAAATATATTAATTGCAACCATTAAACTTGCGAATTTTGTAGATTCTTTTACTCCACGTAATAATAACAAAGTTAAAAATAATACAATTAAAATTGCAGGAACATTTATTGCGACAGGAATAAATCCAAAAATATAAGGAATTTTATCGTGAATATCCCAACCATAGTTATTACACATGTGAGAAATTGTTATGTAATCATTTCTAAGCCAAATCGGACAACCGGTTACAAAAGAAGGCAAAAGATGAGAAAAACCTTTTAAAAATTGAGTAAAATATCCGCACCAAGCACTTGCTACTGTAATATTCCCGATTGCATACTCAAGCATTAAAATCCAACCTACCATCCATGCCATAAATTCACCCATTGTTGCGTAGGTATAAGTATAAGCACTACCCGCAGCAGGAATAATTGCGGCAATTTCAGAGTAACATAACGCTGAAAATACACAGGCAATTGCTGCTAATACCATTGAAATTGAAATTGCAGGTCCTGCACCAACACTTTCTGCACCACCTTTAATTGCAATACCAATGATTGAAAAAATTCCGGTACCAACAACAGCACCGATGCCTAAAATAATTAAATCAAATGCACCTAAAGTTTTCTTTAATTCGGAATGTTTACTTGCGGAAACTAAATCATCAATTGAACGCTTAGTCAGTGCATTACTAAAAAACATTTTTATTCTTGATATAATCGATTTTTTATTATTAGCCATTATTTTCTAATTCTTTCTGTTTCAATTTTTCTAGTGCTTTTTGCTTAATTTCAAGAAGTTTTGCTTCTTTCTTTCGATTTTTCTTATAGCCATAATGGAAGTAAATCAAGGCACTAAGTCCAATCCATAATGGAAATAAAACAGCAGACATAGGACTTGCTGATGTCATTAAAAAGTATATCATCAAACCTGACAAACAAAAAATACCCATTAATGGTAACCAAGGAGAAAACGGTACTTTAAATGGTCGTCTTCTATCAGGATCAACTTTTCTTAAAATTAAAACTGCAATACAAACAATAATAAATGATGTAAATGCACCATAATTACACAATTCTGCGGCAGCACTTAAGTTCATACATAACACACCAATAATAGAAATGAATGCAATAGTATAAGTTAACAAGTTTGGAGTTCTTGTTTTTCTATTCAATTTTCTAAAAATTGATGGTAAAAAATTATCACGACTCATAGCATACAAAATACGAGTTGCAGCCATCAACATAACCAGTAATACTGAAGTTAAGCCAGCAAGAGAACCTACAGAAATAAATCCTGCAACCCAATCTTGATGAACAAGATTCATAACATAAACCATCGGTGCATTTAAAAATTCTTGAGGAATAACAACACCACTTGTTGGTTGCATACCAGTTAAAACTAAAGCAACTGAAACATAAACAATAGTCGTTACTAATAAAGAACCAATAATACCTATTGGTAAATCTTTTTGAGGATTTTTACATTCTTCCGCAGTAGTAGCCAAAGCATCAAATCCAATATATGCAAAGAAAATTATAAACGCACCACTAAAAATACCATTCCAACCGTTTGGTGCAAATGGTGTCCAGTTTTCCGGTCTTACATAAAAAGCACCGACAAAAACAAATGCCGCAATAACAGCCAATTTAATAACAACCATAACAGTTGCCATAATTGTTGAATCTTTTGTTCCACATTTCAAAATTAATGTAATCAATATAATAATTAAAATTGCAGGTAAATTTATTGAAATAGGTAATCCGCAAATAGTTGGCAAAACATCTTTTGCACTATCACCCAACGTTGCAATAGCAGAGTTATAATCAGTTATAAGCCAAATCGGAGGATTTGTTAAAATTGCAGGTAAATGACCTTCAAAACCTCGCAAGAATTGAACAAAATAATTTGACCAAGCACAAGCAACACCAATAAATCCAATACCATATTCCAGCATTAATACGCAACCAACCATCCACGCCATGAATTCACCCAGAGTTGCAAAAGTATAAACATATGCACCTCCGGCTACAGGAAGCATTGCTGCAAATTCACAATAGCATAATGCAGAAAAAACACAAGCGAATGCTGCAATAACCATTGACAAAACTAATGCCGGACCTGCACCGGTTTCCGGAGTTGCCGCTGCGATACCAACTACGGCAAAAATACCTGAACCGATAAGAATACCTATACCAAGTATAATCAAATCAAGTGCATTTAGTGTTTTTTTCAAACCGTTACGCTTTGCGTCTTTAATCATGTCATCAGGATTTTTACGTTTTAAAATATTTTTCAATCCAACTTTCGTAAAATCAATTCTGAATTCTCTTTTTGTTGCCATTTTTCTCTTTCGTGGTTTCAAAAATAATTAAATTTTTAATTATTAATACTAATTTCTCTTTTCATACTATTTTTTACAAAGAGGAAAACCCATTTTTTCCCTTTGTTGAACATACAATTTTGCAACCTTTGAAGCCATTGTTCTGATTCTATTAATAAACAAGTTTCTTTCATCTTTACTGATAACACCTCTGGCATCTAGTAAATTGAATGTGTGAGAACATTTCAAAGTATAATCATAAGCAGGTAATACAAGTTCTGCATCTACGCAAGAATCAACTTCTGCTTGAAATAAATCAAACATTTTGAATAACGATTCAGCATTTGACACTTCAAAATTATATTTTGATTGTTCAACTTCGTTTTGCATAAAAATTTCGCCATAATTAAACTTATCGTTCCATTTAATATCTTTAAAATGTTGAACATTTTGTAAATACATCGCAATACGTTCAACGCCGTATGTTAATTCCAATGCCACAGGTTTAACTTCTAAGCCACCTACTTGTTGAAAATATGTAAATTGAGTAATTTCCATACCATCAAGCCAAACTTCCCAACCTACACCGGCAGCACCTAATGTTGGAGATTCCCAGTTGTCTTCAACAAAACGAACATCGTGTTTTGTTAAATCAATACCAATTGCTTCAAGAGATTTCAAATAAAGTTCTTGAGCATCTTTTGGAGTTGGTTTCATAATAACTTGAAATTGATAATAATGTCCTAATCTGTTAGGATTTTCACCATATCTTGCATCTGTTGGTCTTCTGCAAGGTTCAACCATTGCAGTATACCAAGGTTCAGGGCCTAATGCCTTTAAAAAAGTTGCAGGATTCATTGTCGAAGCACCTTTTTCAATATCATAAGGTTGTTGAATAATACAACCTTGGTCAGCCCAATATTTTTGCAAATTAAAAATTAGTTCTTGAAAATTTAAAGCCATCTTATTTCACTTTCGCTAATGTACCATAACGATTATACATTAAAGGCATGCCAAAAATCAAGGATAAATACGTGAAATATTAATTTATTTGACATATAATATATAAGAACAACTAAACAAATCGAAAAAGGAATATTCAATGGCAGAAAAAATCATTATTTTTTCAGGGAAACAATATTCGGGAAAAGATACTCTTGCAAAAATCTTACTTGAAAATATGCCGGAATTTCATAGATGTGCTATGGGCGACATTATCAAATTAGAATATGGAAGACAACACAACTTAACTTACGAAGAAATTGAAAAAAACAAAGCACTTTATAGACAAGGTTTAATAGATTTAGGCAACTGGGGAAGAAGCCAAAGCGACGATTATTGGATAAAAAAAATAATCTCGGAAGACGGAAACATTATGGTAACCGACGTTAGAGTTCCATTTGAGTATGAAACGTTTAAAAATGCAGGTGCAATAACTATCAGAGTTGAATGCCCTAGAGAAATACGAGCAACAAGAGGAACTTTAATCGGTGAAAATGATATTACAGAAGTCGGTTTAGACAACATCACAGACTGGGATTACATAATTCATAACGACAGCGATTACAACTCTTTAAAAGAAAAAGCAATGAAATTAATAAAGGAATTAAAATGATGAAATACTTCACAGGCTCATACATAGTAACAATTGCAGGTTTGATTTGTGCATACCTTTGGGGTGAACACGTACACAACGGAACAGGCTTACTTTGCGTATTTATTGCATTAATACTTGGAATTTTGGAAGTAAGTTTGTCTTTTGATAATGCAGTTGTCAACGCAATGAAATTAGAAAAAATGGACAAAATTTGGGAACAAAGATTTTTAACTTGGGGTATTGCAATCGCAGTATTCGGCATGAGATTTTTATTCCCATTATTAGTTGTCGGTATTTTTGCAAAATTAAGCATTCTAAAAGTTTTAAATATTGCACTTACTGATTCTAACCAATACGCACATTATTTACATCAAACACACGCACCTATTGTTGCTTTTGGCGGTTCTTTTTTATTAATGCTATTTTTAGCATACTTTTTCAATTGCAACAAAGAAATTCATTGGATAAAAGGTTTAGAACCTTTATGTTGTAAACTCGGCAATATCAAAGGATTTGAAACAATAATAACTCTTATTGCAGTTTTAATTACGCACCATTTTGTATCTTTAGAATATAAATCAGCAGTACTTACATCTGGAATTATTGGGGTTATTATTTACCTTACAATAGATGGAATTACACATTGGCTTGAAAAACACGAAAACGAACGTGCTAAACATTTGTCAGAAACTGCAAAACATGGTGGATTAATAGCATTTTTATATTTAGAATTAATAGATGCTTCTTTCTCGCTAGATGGTGTTTTAGGAGCATTTGCACTTAGTCAAGATATTGTAATTATCACGATAGGTCTTTCTATTGGTGCAATGTTCGTACGTTCATTAACTGTCATGCTGGTAGAACAAAAAACTTTGGCAAAATATATCTATTTGGAACATGGGGCTCACTGGGCAATCGGTGCTTTAGCAATCATCATGTTTATATCAACTACGGTTGAAGTTCCGGAAGTTGTTACAGGCTTACTAGGTTTAGGATTTATTTTAACCGCATTCTTCTCATCAATTTTAGAGAATAAAAAAGAACAAGGTTAAAACGATGACAATTAGTTTCATTGTTACGTCATATAATTATGCAGATTATATAAAAGAAACCATCGCAAGCATTCAAAATCAAACCTTTAAAGATTTTGAAATCATCGTTGTTGATGACTTTTCAACGGATAATTCTGTAGAAATTTTAAAAAAAATCGACGGAATAAAACTTATATGTCATAAACAAAATCAAGGTCAACTTGCATCAATTATCACAGGGTTAAAGGAAGCCTCAGGCGAATACGTTAACATAATTGATTCTGACGATACGATCTATCCTCAATTTGCAGAAACATTATTAAAAGAATTACAAGAAAATAATGTTGCTCTTGTGTGTTGTAATTGCAAAGAAAATAAAATACTGACACCTCAAAATTCTGCTGTTGGCGGTTGGTGGTGGTCGCCAATGAGTTGTGGTCTGTTAAAAAAAGATGTTTTAACCCCTCTTTTAAATTACAAAAACTCTGCATGCTGGAAAATTTGCCCTGATAAACTTATTTTCAACCTTGCTCATTTACAAGGAAATTCAAAAATAATTAGCAAAACACTAGTAAACAAACGAAATCACGACAAAAACGCAGGAAAATCTAAATATAGGTTTTTTATCAACGTTAAAAACAATTTTGTAATAAGGCACGAACTTTCAAAAATTCTACAAAACCCTAAATATGACAAGATTATAGCAAAATCATATTTTCATATTTTTACCCAAATTATTAATTTTTGTAACAGAAAATAAACAAAATCCTAAAGTTTGAATTTTGACATGTCGATATTAATTATGTGAGAGATATGTAAAACAATAATAGGAGTATGTGTTATGAAGAAAAATTTAAACTATGAAAGATTTAACAAAGCGTTAGCAGAACAAAAAACATTGAATTTTATTAATTTGAAAAAAGATATTGAAAGCATTAAATGTTTTATTGAAAATGCACTTAGTATGGCATTGGAAACTTCTCAAACTAAAATTGAAAGAGATTTTCATGTTACATCACTTTAGAAAGGCAATAAATTGCTATTAGATTAGGGGAAATTAACAACTACCGTAAATGTTAATTAAACAAAAAAGAGAAACGAAAGTTTCTCTTTTTTGTTCTTTATTTTTTTATTTTGAATTATTATACTAAACCATATTGTCTTGAGTATGCATCTAACATTTGAGAATTAGCAGTAAATGAAGGAGTTGCTGTTGCGAATGGATTTACAGTACCGTTTGATTGTGCTGCAAGTTGTTGAGCAGTTTGAGATTTATATTGAGTTGGTCTTGTTTGTGTTTGAGTTGCGATTGAAGAACCTGAAGAAACTGCGGCTAAACTGTTATAAGCAATTTGGGAATCTTTATCAGTAACACCTTCTGCATTCAATCTTTCTGCTGCGGCATTTGTAACTGCACCTAGAACATTGTTATCAATTTGTGCTTGTTGTGCCAATTGTGCGGCTTGTCTTTCTTGGGCAAGAACTAATTCATCTTTACCAACAATTTTTTCTGCACCTTTTTTAGCAAGTTTACTACCAATAGTACCACCAATTAATGAACAAATTGTACCGATTGCGGCACCTGCAATTGCACCAATAGCAGTACCTGCACCAGGAACAATTGAACCAATTGCGGCACCAATTTTAGTACCTAAAGCAGCACCGGCAACCCAACCACCAACTGACGCAACAGTTTTAACTGCGGATTTACCTACTTGTTTCATGCCGGCTTTTGCACCTAATTGTTTGAAAGTTGGAACAACATTAAAAATAGTTTCAGTAGCACCTTCCATAACTAACATAGCAGGACCACCTTGAGATTTGAATGTATTCCAGCAAGCACTTCCAACTTTACTTCCGGCAGCAGCAGTATTAATTGCCGCAGATGCTTTATTAAAGCCTAAGAAGTTTTTTGTTTTGCCCCACCAACCAGTTGCATTTGCAGCGGCTTCTTTTGCAGCAGCAGCATTTGCTTTACATAATAATTGGTTTGCAGTTGTATAAGCATGAGTTGAACCTGTTTGACCTAAAGTTTCGGCGGCAATTCTTGCTTGTTCATATAAACCTTGAGTACTTTTTGACATTGAAGCCAATTTTTCAGCATTTGGAATTGCTGACAACAATTCTACAGATGAAGATGCATTTGTTACTGCTCTTACACCTTTTGTAAAGGTATCTTGTGATTTATATATATTAGATAATTGTCTTGCAGATTCTGCTTGAGTTTTCAATGCCCCTGCATAATTACCTTTGTTATCCTTTAACCATTGAACACCTTGAATAGCCAAGTTGCTGGCAGAACCAGTCATCAAATCTGAAGCGTTTATAACAGGTTGATGAGATATTGCAACACCTGTTGCATATTTTGCTAAATTTTGAATGTCGTATGGAGAATAATAAGTTCCATTACCAGTAAAATTCACGTTGTTTGTCATGTTGAATAAATCCTTTAATATCTCGTACTTATATAAAGTATTTTTTGGCAAAAAAATTGACTTTTTTAGAAAATTCAAACAAAATTTAGTTAACAAAACTTAACAAAATAAAAATTGTACTCTATTAATATTATTGACAATCAAGTCGTAATATGCAACGATACTAATAAAATCGGAGATTTAATGTTCAAAAAAATATTAGTTTTATTTTTAATAATTATTTTTCAAAGTAACATACTACTTGCTTATGCAAAAAAGGTTGAAGTTAAGGCTTTACTGCCATTTGACAGTTTAAATCCACCCAAAAATTTCAGTGTAATGTTAAATGAAGATTTTGAAGTTTCAGAAGTAAAAACTTTATACAAGTATTACACTTTAAACGGATATATTTATGAAGTTATTCCGCCAAAAAGATTAAAACAAAGTGCAAGTTTTATCTTTATTCCTACAAGTTATACGGATTTTTCGCACAAAACTTATCCCTTAACAAATGTTGTAAGTAAATATACAACAAAATTTGCATTAAAAAGTTTCACAATAACATCGGCTCTAATCCTTGCGGTTGGGTTAGTTCCTGCAATAGTTGTATCTACAGGATATTTTGCTGTTGACGGTGCAATGAAAAATAACGACGGAAATCGATTAAAATCTTCTGCAACAGAAGTTTATGACAAATCTTATCTTTCTATGGGAGAAAAAGGTAAAAACTTACATATCTCAAAAAATCAAGACTTCTTATTGGATATTGTTGTAATTAAACAGCAAGAACCTAATTATGAATATTCAACAAAATAAAACTACGTTATACCAAGAGCCTTATTTCTCCTAAACCACGTCAGTTGTCGTTTTGCATAATTTCTTGTGTGTTGTTTTAAAAGTTCTACCGCTCTATCTAAAGATATTTCGCCATCAAGATATTGAAGAATTTCTTGATAGCCGATAGTTTTAACAAAATTCGGAATACGTCCATGGATTGTTAAAAGTCTTTTTGTTTCGTCAATTAAGCCCATTTCAACCATTTTATCAACACGTTTATTTATTCTGTCATAAATTTCTTCTCTGGTCATATTAATACCAATCCACTCAACATCGTATTTTGGTTCAGATTGCATAGATATTTCAGACAGAGGTTTACCAAGTCCTTTACAAATTTCAATTGTTCTAATTATTTTTCTTTTTGATGATTCTTGTAAATCAATAAAAGACTTCTCATCAAGTGTTTTTAAAATTTTTAATAATTCTTCATTTGTTTTTTCTTCCAACTCTGCACGTAAAGTTTCATTTGGAGAAACCCTTGGTAAATCATAACCTTCTAAAAGAATTCTAAAATATAAACCGGTTCCGCCAACAACAATTGGAGTTTTACCTCTTGATAAAATATCTTCAATTACTTTTGAAGCATCATCGAAATAATTTGCAACAGAATAATCAACCTCCGGTTCAACAACGTCAATCAAATAGTGAGGAACACCCTCTCTTTCTTCAACTGTTGGTTTGGCAACAGCAATTTCAAAGCCTTTATAAACAAGCCTTGAGTCCGCAGAAACAATTTCACCGCCTATTTTATGTGCAAGTTCTACAGCAAGTTTACTCTTGCCTGTCGCTGTCGGAGATGCGATTGCTATTACCTTTGATTTTTTCGTCATAATATAAGAATAATAATACAAATACGTAAACAATAAAAGAGAAAAATACTAATGTCATTATTAAGTATGTTATCGGATTGTACATTGATACATAATTAAAAAGCACCAATACAAAATTTAAAACATTTATACCTATGAATAACAAAATACATTGAGGTTTTGTAAAAACTCTTGATACCGATTTAAAAAATGCAATCAATGGATTTTTTGTTAAATACATTATTTCAATTGGCCAAAACATAGTTATTAACGAGAAAATTTGAACCGAAATCATGACTAACAAATACCAATAATTTATTTTTAACAATTGAGATTTTGTCAATGAATCAAGTAATGCTTGCATTGCAACAGGTGCTTCTGTTGCTGACACAAATTCCTTCATTGTAATTCCAATGTTTCCTATAAAATGATTTCCAATTAAATATACCGAAACAACAAAAATATTTGCAAAAAGTAAATACAAAAAAGAAAATCCCATATAAGATTTTATGTAATCAGCAATTCCTACAGGAAACTCTTTTATCAATTTAAAAGGTTCATTAATACTATCTTGAGTTTTACCTTTTTGAAAGTTTTTAACGGCAACTTTAACCATATAAAACCAACCGGCAAGAAATGCACTAAACATTAAAAATAATGTCAAATAAAACAAAACTGCCGAGGGCAACGCCTTAACCGCATTTTTTGCAACAATTAAATATATATTCAACATAAATAAAAATACCAACAGAGGAGTTGCTAAAATTATATTATTGAATGTAATTTTAAAAGCATCTTTGAATACTTTAATCATAATTTATCACCATTAAACCTTTTCTGCTTGTCGTTTTTCTACTTGTGCCTTACGTTTTTTACGACGCATTAGGTCTACAAAAGCCTCTAATCTCGTAATATAACCGGCACGTCCGGATTGTTCATCCATTACAAGTGTCAATATTGGAATATTATGGTCTTCACGCATCGCTGGAAATATATTTTGCGACATAATTTCCGGCATACAAGTAAATGGACTAATATGAATAATTCCGTCTTTATGTTTCATATCAGCATAAGCAACATCTGATACACATTCCAAAGAATCACCGCCAATATCTCTGTTTAAATAAGGTTTAGCCATTTTTTCGGCTCTTTGTAAGTGAGTTTCTTTTCCTCTGAACATTTTTGGAATGATTGCATCTTTCAAGAAACTACCTACTGTCAAACTTCTTCTTGTTTGTACGCCCATTCTACCAAGTTCTCTTTCAATATATTGATTAGAGAACGGATCACCTACAAGATAAATTTCACCTGTAATATCAACATTCAAAACTTCACGCTTTTTGTCAATTTTTGTTTGAGCCATTTCCTTTTTAACAACTTTTTTTAATTTATTCAATTCCCTAATAGAATTAACTTTTTTATACATTTCAATACATTTGTTATAATGACGTTCAGCCTCACCAACATTAATTTCTCTTGCTCTGTAATATGCAAGTAAAGTTTCCAAGTCATCAAGAGCAAAAACCATTCTAATCATCATATAAATAGCACCTGCGGCTGCAAAATAGTCATTTCTGCCTAATAAATCATAGAAAAATTTGAATAACCCTTTAATTCCATCATACAAATTTAATTCAAGATAATTTGCCTTGTAACCTAAATCTGTAAGAGTATTTTGAATATTTATCCCATAAACACCCAAACGACAACACCCCGGAGAGGTAAGCATTGCTACGTAATCTGCACCGCCTTCAATTGATTCAATAAAATTTCCTAAAATTAATTTATAAGGCAGACAAACGGCTTCCGGGGCATTCTTAACCCCTAAAGAAAGAGTTTTTTTGCTTGTATATGGAGGAATATATGGTTCTACACCAAATCTTCTTAACGCAACAGACCAAGCGACTGCGATTGTACCCATATGAGGGAATGCTACTTTTACTTTTTTATCATTTTTTTTCATTTTATTCTTCCATTCTGTAATTCAAATCTGGTTTTCTTGCGGCTAAAGTTTCATCTATTTTTTTAACAGAAGCCTTGTGAGGTGCAGTCAATATTATTTCCGGATTTTCATCAACCTCTTTTGATATTTCAATCATTATATCAATAAAATCGTCTAACCTTTGTTTACACTCAGTTTCTGTTGGTTCAATCATCATTGCTTCGTGAACAATTAATGGGAAATAAATTGTTGGAGGGTGAACTCCGCTATCCATCATTCGTTTAGCAATATTTAAAGTAGAAACACCTTTTTCTTTTTGATTATCACCAGACAAAACAAACTCATGCATACAAGGTTCATCATAAGGTAATTTATAATAATCTTTCAATTTTTCTTTAATGTAATTTGCATTTAAAACTGCATCACCACTGACTTTTTTAAGTTCATTGCCCATCATTAGAATATAAGAATATGCTCTTACAAGAACTCCAAAGTTTCCAAAATAACCTTTAACAGCACCTATAGAATGTTTTAGATTATAATTTCTATGATACATTTCACCGTCAAAAGTTATCACCGGAGTTGGTAAAAGTTCTTTTAATTCATCAACAACACCTATTGGCCCAGCCCCCGGACCGCCACCGCCATGAGGTGTGGAAAAGGTTTTGTGTAAATTTAAGTGAACAATATCAAACCCCATTAATTTCGGATTTGTATAACCCATAATCGCATTAAAATTAGCACCGTCATAGTATAATAATGAGCCATTTTCGTGCAATATTTTTGAAATTTCCAAAACATTTCCTTCAAAAATACCCAAAGTATTAGGATTTGTCATCATAATACCTGCAACATCTTTATCTAATAAAGATTTTAACTCATTAATATCAACCTGACCTTTTTCATTCGATTTAACTTGAACAATTTCAAATCCAGCCATGTGTGCACTTGCCGGATTTGTACCATGTGCTGAATCAGGAATAATAATTTTTTTACGATTTTCGCCTTTAAGTTCAAAATATCTTTTAACAACCATCATGCCGGAAAACTCTCCATGAGCACCCGCCGCAGGCTGTAGACTTATTGCGTCCATACCTGTAATAGTTTTTAAGGCTTCTTGCAAGTTATACATTAATTTCAACGCACCTTGAACATCTTCATCTTTTAAAGCAGGGTGAAGATTTAAAAAACCATCTAAATTGGCTAATTTTTCATTCACTTTCGGATTATATTTCATTGTGCAAGAACCCAAAGGATAAAAACCTTTTTCAATACAAAAGTTTTTGTCTGAAAGTTCTTTGTAATGACGTAGCACTTCCAATTCGCTGGTTTGAGGCAAACCGATTGAACCTCTTCTTAAGAATTTTTCGTCGATAAAATCAACACTCGTATCTCCATCAAAAAAGTTTATACCGTTTATTCCATTACTTTTATCAAAAATAGTTTTCAACTAAATCATCTCCTGTTTTTCTAATTCTTTTTTTATTCTGTTCAAGCCGGATTGAATAATTCTGGAAATTCTTGATGGCGAAATTTGATACTCCTCAGATAATTCCCTAAGTTTTTTATCCTTAAAAAATCGTTGTTCAATAAACTCTTTTTCTCTTGGTGGCAATGTTTTCATCAAATCCGCAACTTTATGTTTCAATTGAGAAAACTCCATTGATTCTTCAGGACTTCTATCGGTTGAACGAATAATCGTAGGATTCTCAGCATCTGCCATTTCGTCAACTGATAAAATTGTTTTATACATTGCTTCTCTAAGGTCGTCTTGGCTTAAGGCTTCACGTTTTTGTTTCATTGAATACCATTTATAACGACGGCGAACTTCATTACGAATAGACCATTTTATCGCTGTCGAAAGATAAGAATTATTATAAGACTCCGGAGATTTTTGTTTGAATAAGATATATAAAGTTTGAGTGCCAATATTAACCATTTCAAGATAATCTAACAAGTGAAGCGTTGACGCCATTTTTTGAGCCTCAACTTTGCACACTGTTTCAATTAGATTTTGATAGTCTTTTAAATTTACCAATCTATCTGTTGGCATGAATATTCGCCTTATAAAACCTTATCCCATAATAATTATATCAAAGAAAAAAATAATTAATCAGAAATATTACATAATACTTACAATTCTTACCATTTCGCAAAAAAGGGCGGAAACCTGAATTTCCGCCCTTTAAAACATTCAAAAATCAAAAAACTATTCAGCCATTAATTTTTTTGCTGCTAAAGTTAATCTTGATTTTTTTCTAGATGCTGTATTTTTATGTAAAATACCTTTTGAAACTGCTTTGTCGCATAATTGATATGCTTTTGATAAAGCAGCTTTTAAAGCATCTTCATCTTTGGCTTTTGCTAATTCTAACACTTTTTTCAAAGCAGATTTGATAGAAGTTTTGAAAGCCACATTTTTATCATGATTTCTTTCTGCTATCAATACTCTTTTTTTAGCCGATTTAATGTTTGCCATTTTTTGTCCTTCTTTCTTCATTGAGAAATTTCAAAAAGTTAATGACTCTTTTTAAAACTTCAAAAATCACTCTGAGGATAGTGAGTAAAAAAATATTAAAATAAACTTTTTTGATTGTCAAGAAATTGTAAAGTTTATACCGTTCGGTATATAGGTAATTTCGGCTATTTTTGTAACATTACGATACAAACCTTCGTAAAAAATGTATCTTTTTTTTTGATTTTATGTTATAACCAAAATAAGAAAAAGGAGAGAATTGTTCAGACACAATTTACCCTAAAAATACACGAGAAAAAATGGAGGCATTTTATTATGTCAGTAGGACAATTTGTTTTTATGTTACACAGCCATTTGCCATACTATCGTAAAGCAGGTATGTGGCCATTTGGTGAAGAAAATTTGTATGAATGTATGTCTGAAACATACGTACCTCTTTTGGATGCAATTTCAGAATTGTACGAAGAAGACGGCATTAAAGCAAAACTTACAGTTGGTATTACACCAATTTTGGCTGAACAATTAAACGACAAACATTTACAAGACGGCTTTGTAGAATACATGGATACAAGAATTAAAGCAGCGGCTGAAGATATTGAAAGATATCCTGACCCAGAAGTTGAACACTCAGAACACTTGAGTTACTTAGCAAACTTCAGTTTTAATCATTTATCAAAAATCAAAGACCACTTTGTAAACAGATACCACAAAGATTTGATTTCGGCATTCAAGAAATATCAAGACCTTGGCTGTATTGAAATCACAACCTCTGGTGCAACACATGGTTTCTCACCATTGCTTGCAACAGATAACAACTTAAACGCACAGTTCAAAGTAGGTTCAGATACAACAAAACGCCTATTCGGTAAAAAGGCAAAAGGTTGCTGGCTACCGGAATGTGCATACAGACAAGGTTATCAATACATTGGCAAAGACGGTCAAAAGAAATGGCGACCTGCAATTGAAGTTACACTTAACAACAACGACATTCAATACTTCTTTACTGAATCACACGTAATAGAAGGCGGTAACTCAATCGGTAACAGACGTGTAATCGGACCTTACGGTAACATTGAATATATTCCGCTTCCTGAACGTGAAGCAACCGGTTATGATACATATTCAGCATACTGGTTACCTGATGCACAAGTTGCCGTTATGGGTAGAAACGATAAAGCAGGCTACCAAGTATGGTCAGCAGCAGACGGATACCCTGGAGATGGCGTTTACAGAGAATTTCATAAAAAAGACGATAAATCAGGTATGCACTATTGGAGAATCACTTCATCAACAACTGATTTAGGCGATAAAATGCTTTACGACCCTGTATTAGCATTCAATAAAATTAACGAAAACTCAGACCACTATACAACAATGCTTTACCACTTGTTGAATGATTACAAAAAATCTCACAACGGCAAAGAAGGTTTAGTAATGGTTTCATTCGATACTGAATTATTCGGACACTGGTGGTTTGAAGGTGTTGAATTTATTAAACAAGTTGTTAAGAAAATCAACACCTTCTTAAAAGACGACATTGAAATGATGACCGCAGGAGAATACTTAGAAGCACACCCTCCAAAAGAAGCAATTCAAATACCTGAAAGTTCTTGGGGTGCAGGCGGACACTTCTACGTATGGATGAATCATTTAACTGAATGGATGTGGCCAATTATTCACTCTTGCGAAAAACGTATCACAGAAATCGCTTCAAAATACGAAGAAAAACCTGAAGATAAGTTATTATTAAGAGCATTATCTCAATTGGCTCGTGAAAACTTGTTGTTACAATCATCAGATTGGCCATTCCTAATCACAACATGGCAAGCAAAAGACTACGCAACAGATAGATTCAGAGAACACGTTGAAAGATTTGAAACTATCGCTGACATGATTGATGCCGGCAATATTGATGAAGGAAAACTTCATGAAATTGAAGATATTGATAATTGCTTCCCTGATATTGATTACAGAGTATATCTTCCGATTGAAGAAGGTGTAATTCCTCAACAAGCAACAAAATTAAAACCATTATATAAATAATGAGTTATAACATAAATAAAAAGACCTTACTTGTGTAAGGTCTTTTATTTATGTATTTTTACTATTAATTATAAGATTAAACACACTAACTTACATACCGCTTAAAATTGCATTATCAAGTTTGTTACGATAGAAATCCGTATTAATATTCAACTTAGTGCCAATATCAAGAAGTTTTTCTACAAAATCTCTATCTGCCTCGTTTTTAATATCTTTCATATTATCGATATAGTAACCAACTTGGTGGAAAATTTTGTTAAAGTATGTATTTTGAGCCTCAGATATTTTAACATCTAAATCTAACTGCTCAATAAAATCAAATATTTCCAATGTCGCTTCTGCTTGGTGAGGTTCAATACTTTTTGCAAGTCTATTAATATTTTGCAAAAGTTTATAACTAAACAACTTACTTGTTGGAGTTTTATCAATTTCAACTCCAATTCTTTTTGCCTCAAAACAAATATCTGCCGCTTGCTGAATAACTTGCGGTTCAAGATAAGTTTTTGATTCATTCAACAAATCGTTAAATTCTTTTGCCAATGCGTAACTTGCAGCAATTTTAAATTCATCAGGAACACTTAATCCCAAAGATTGCATTTGATAAATTGAAGCCTTACCGTCATTATACAAATCCTTGTAAGTTTGAGCAAATTTATCCATTTTGTCTTTTAGTAATATTTCAAGAATTTTACGTCTTTCTTCAATAAAAATATCTTTCAAAGTAAAATATTCTTTACCAAAGTATTCATCAATATCTCTAATTATTTCAGTAAATGGACTCAACAAGAAGGTTTTTACAAGTTCTTTTTGAATTCTTACATATTCATCTTCTGTAGAAAAATCTTTTATCGCACAATGGAAATCTCCGCCTTGATATTGCATTAAAACAAAAACAAGATTAGATTTTTCCAGTGTAACTTTTGAACATATTTGAATGTTACCGATAACAAAGTTTGCATTACCCTTTTGAACCTTCTTATAAGATTTTCTTAAAACTCTATAACAATAAACATCTTCTTCATCGTCGAAATCTTGATATAAAGATGTAATCGCCCATAAAGATGCAATTTGTTTTGTTGTAACAATTGAAGGTTTTACAAAACGTTCAAAAATATCTTTACCGGTACCATACTCTTTAAAATTACTTTGAGCATCTTTCAATATTTCTAAGAATTTTTCTTCAAAGTTAGTATCAGTAAAGTTTGCGGCCAATTGCATTGCACGTGCTGCATATTTCATAATTTGAGTTGTTTCAATACCTGAAATTTCAGAGAAAAACCAACCACAACTTGTATACATTAACATCGCTTGACGTTGAATTTCAAGTAATTCCATACCAAGCACTTTTTGTTCATCAGTCAATTCCTCAAGAAAATATTCATTTTGGAATTTTCTAATATTACGTTCTGTACGTTCTAAAATTACACTAATATAATTATTTCGAACAACCCAAGGGTCTAATTTAAAATATTTTTTGCCTTCTTTTTCAAAAATTACACTTAATTCATCTCTTAAATAATCAAGAGCATCTCTTAAAGGTTTTCTCCATTTTTGATTCCAACCAGGGTGTCCACCTGTAGAACAGCCACAGTCTTCTTTCCAACGACCAACGCCATGGAAACAACTCCAGGAAGAAACAGGTTTGATTTCGACTTCCCAATCGCTTCTAAATTTATCCAAAAATTCAGCATAATTTGTAAGAACAAAACCTTCGTCTTCTGCTTTAACTTTTAAAACATAAGCCAAAGCCATATCACCAAATTTAGTATGATGTCCGTAACTTTCACCATCAGTTGCAATATTTACCAATTGAGGAAAATCTCTTGAACCTGAAATACCCTCTTTTAAACGTTTAATGAATTTATTTCCGTCTTTTAACAATTCATCAAAAGCAACTGATTTTGAGATTGCACCATCGTAAAAGAATAAATCAATGTATTTTCCGGGTGCAGATTTAATATAATATCTATAAGACCTTGCAGGGTCAATATTTCCCCAACTTACATCTTGCCAATTAGAATCCTGAATACGTTTAATTCTTTGTGCTTGATATGGAGATAAAACGGTAAATTTAATTCCATTTTCAACCAAAACTCTTAACGTATCGTCATCTACAGCGGTTTCTGCAAGCCAAATCCCCTCCGGCTGACGTCCAAAACGATGAACAAAGTCTGCAATACCCCATTTTGTTTGAGTTTGCTTATCATGTTCGTTCGCAAGAGGCATAATCATGTGATTATAAACCTGTGCCATAGCATTTCCATGTCCGTCGTGTTGTAAAACACTTTTAATATCTGCTTTTATAACTCTGTCATAAGCAAGTGGTGCATAGTCTTCCATCCAAGATAAAAGGGTCGGGCCAAAGTTAAAACTCATTCTTTCATAGTTATTTACTACATCCAAAATTCTATTTCTGTTATCTACAATTTTTGACACAGAATTTGGATTATAGCATTCTTTGTTAACTCGTTCATTCCAATCATGACAAGGTAAAGCACTATCCTGCAATTCAATTGCTTCCAACCAAGGATTTTCTCTCGGTGGTTGATAAAAATGTCCATGTATTGTTAAATAATTCTTATTAGCCATAAATTACTCCATCTTTAGACATTTTAACACAGGACAAGTATATGTTATTCATACAAATAACCTATTTAGTTTTTACCGCATTAGATTTTGCTTTTGATGAAATAATTTTAAAATTTTCAACCTCTAACCACGCATCGCCCAAAGCATTTGAGAAAACAAGTCCTGAAAATTCAACCACATCATCAGTTTCCAAATCAATAAATTTTTCTGCCATTTCACGTTTCATGAAATTTTTTAATTCTGACAATGGAATATCATTTTTTGCATCATCACGTCTTACCAAAAAAGCAATGTATTTTTCTGAACTTCTCATTGCTGGTTTGTAATCCAAACCTAAACTTGAAAATTTATCAAATTTTGCAGTAATTTTTACTCTTTTATTCAAATAAGCATTCGGATTTTTAACCAAATCTAATGCTTTTACCGGAGTGTATGTATAATTTACAGGTTCGGTTTTTGTAACAGGAGTTGTTACAGATTTTGTTTGAGTTACCGTACTTTTTACCGGTGTTGCTTGTTTAAGATTTTTTGCAGGTGCTGTTGCTGCCATTAATTCAGATGATGTTAAACCTCCAAGACAGAACATTGACATAACAAAAATAACAATTATATTTAATTTTTTCATTTTAAATCCTTTCTTTTACAAATTTATTTTAGCATAAGAACAAATAAATTTTAATTACCCAAACATCTTGTATCAAAAAAATTAGTATTTTTTACAAAATATAAGATTTTATTAAAAATATTACGTTTTGCAACACAATTATATTTTAAACATTAAAAATAAAATATTGAAAATACATATAGCAAAAACGCCCTTAAAACGTAGATGATGCAAGATTTTTTGCACATTTTACATAAGAAACTTAACTGATAAATAAGCAAAAAATCGCACCAACACTAGTAAAAATTAAATAATTTGTTAAAAAAAGTAATAAAGCATGGAAAATTTTTTATTAATTGTGATAGTATATTATAGTATATTATGCTCGAAGTATTGTACAAAAATCCAACAAAAAAAGCCAAGAGCATTAGGGGAAACACAACTATATATAGAAATTGGGGAAAATGATTAGCGGATTTAGTAACGAAAGAGTTAGTTATAGAACAAGATACTTAAACTTCCCGTCAACACTGGCAGGAAACGTTCCTAGTATTAGCAAACCTACAGTACATGTTATTAAAATTAGATTTAATAACGTATTTAAGAATGAAAAAGTAATGTTTGCAACTATTTCAATAGCATTGGGAATTCTTTCATTGTTTATTGGACTTGGCATGTACTCTCTATACAGAAATGTTACAACAGAAGAATTCATCGAATCACCTCAAACCGTTGCATTAGAAGAATTACAGTCTATTAGTGCAGAAGATGCAGGAATTACAGTTATGAATAAAGCAGGCATGCCTGCCGGCATGTCAGGTTCACAACAAGGTGGAAATTTCTTTGCATACAACAACGGTGGCGGAATTGACCCAAACACTATGCTTTTGGCAAGTGGAAACCAAAAAGACGGAAAATCAACAGATAAAAATGTTTTAACTTCAAAAAGAGCCGTTGTAGATATTGATGACAAAGTTGCAGTAAATCCATTTTTACCAACAGATGAAGCCAATAAACGTATAGTTAAAAAGGTTGTAAAACCAAATCCAAATTTTGTTTTACCACCTGCAATTACAGATGTTGATGAGAGTGCAAGATTGTTATTACAAACATCAGTTTCAGGTATTATGTATGATACATACAGTCCGTCTGCAATCATCAAAATCAATAATACAGATTACCTTGTAAAAAAAGGTGATACAATTATGGGATTTAAAATTTTGAATATCTCACCAAAAATCGTTACAATAAAACGTGATGCGAATATTTTCAACGCACCAATTGGAAGAATTTTGGCGACATTAGATACAACAAATAACAATGAAATTTCTAATTTGAGCACAAGATTTGGCGGTTCAAATGCGAATGCAAGAAGGTATAGATAAAAATAACATAATCGGGAGTAAATAATGATAAAAAGAAACTACAGACTACTGGGGATAATATTAGTCTTAGCAATACTAACAGCATTAACAACATCATTTGCGTTTGCAAGTGATTTGCGTTTGGCTGTTGCTCAAAATAAACCTGTATTAAGAGGTAACCCAACAGGTCAAACTATAGACTTGAGAGGTTCGACAAATATTTCTCGTTCTAACCCAAAAATTACAGTTAGTTTAAAAAATACAGATGTAAAACCTGTATTGAGAATGTTTGCGGATAAAGCAGGCGTAAACATTATTCTACACCCTTCAGTAAAAGGTTATGTTAACTTAGACCTTGTAAACGTACCATTAAACGATGCTTTCAGAATGGTTTTACAAGTAACTGACCTTACATATTCTCAAGACGGAAATACAATCATTGTTTCTTCCAGCGAATTTGCAAGAACATCGGGTATTTCAAAACAAAGTATCAACACAGTTCCTGTTAACTATGTAGATGCTTCAATGATTGCAAACTTTTTAAACCAAAATATATTTTCAAAGAAAACCCCAGGTTTATCAAACTGGGACGTTGTTGTAACCAATGCAACAAGAAACGAATTATTAGTATTTGGTACTCAAAACGACTTGGCAATGGTTAAAAAAATTGTTTCAAAATTCGATGTACCACCATTGAACACAACCTTCACAGTAAAACATACAACGCCTGCGGAAATGGCAACTCTTGTATGCAGAATGTTAGGTATGACAGAAGGTGCTCTTGATGAAAGTTCACAATCTGTTCAATGGGATTACTCAACTCGTACGGACTCAACTTCTGCACCTCAAGGTGGTGGTAATGCTCCTGCCGGATTAACTGGTTTAGCAGCAAATATTCAACCTGCAAGAAAAAGTATTTTTACAGCACGTAAAAATAGCGGTATTGTAACCGGTTTTGCTTCAAGCAGTTCAGGTTCATCTGGTGGAGGTTCTTCATCATCTGGTGGTTCTTCTTCTGGAGGAGGTTCTTCTAGTGGAGGAGGATCTTCTATCCAATTGGGTAAAAACGTTGTCGCTTGCGTTATAGGTGGAGTATCTGCAACAGGTGGTGGAGCAGGTGGTCAAGTTGGAGCAGGCAGTAGTGCTGGCGGTGGTGCTGGCGGTGGTGCCGGTGCCGGTGGCGGTGCTAGTCAAGGTGTTGGAAGTGCTTTCAGCAGTGTTTCAGGTGGTGTAAGTGGCGGTTCTGCCAGTTTAAAATTACGCTCATTTGGTACTCAAAAAATGATTGTTAGTTACTTCCCTCAAAGAGGAACAATCAACGTTTTGGGTGGTTCTCAATCAATTGTTAATAGAATTGGGGCATATATTAAAGAAAATGATATTAGACAACCTCAAGCAATTATGGATATCACTATTTTAGAATTGAATGAAACAGGAACAAAAGACTTTACTAACGATTGGAAATTCTATTCTAAAAACTTTGACATCACATTTAATAATGATGGTGTAACAAGTGTACCTATTAGAATTGGTCCAAACAGTAATCAAAATGCGTTCTACAAAATCACTGGAGCACCACAAGTTGCTTGGTATATAAACTACACACTTACAAATAGAAAAGGTCGTGTTGTTGCTAATCCAAAAATTATGTTGACAAACGGTGAAACTTCAACAATAGACTTGACTTCTGAATATATTGATACAGTTGACGCTGAAATTCAAACAGGTTCAGGTTCTGGTTCAGATGCAATCAGAGGTGTTGAAAGAACATATAACAAGGGTAGCGATTTAGGTCTACAATTTGAGTTAGTACCTTTCATCAGTCCGGAAGGATATATATCGTTAAACTTCAACGCAGATTATTCAACATTGAAAGAACAAGTTAATGCAGCATTAACAGGTTCAGGAGATAAAGAACTTGTAGCAACATTATTGAATAAAAGACAAGTTAACTTGAAAAATATACGAATAAAAGACAACGAAACACTTCTTATCGGCGGATTGGTTCAAGAAAACGATGTTAAGAGTGTAGCGAAAGTGCCAGTTTTAGGAGATATTCCACTTCTTGGAGTATTGTTCCGTTCATCAACTTCTCAAAAAGAAAAGACAGAATTGGTAATTTTATTAACACCTAGAATCATTAAAGATACTGAAGATATAGGAGCAGATGAGGCTGATACGCTATAGTAACAAATGAATGAACAATTAACAAAATTAAAATCTAGCATAAATAAAGAGGTTATCTCTAAATTCGATGTTAAGGTTATGGAATCAACAAAGTTCGTGCCTATCGATATAAAGGATAACACTCTTTTTGCTGTTATAAGTTCAGAAACAAACAAAACAATTGTTGAAGCCGAAGTAAGACAGATTTTCAGATGTAATACAAAATTCTTGCAGATTGCAACTCCTGAACTGAACGACTTTTTGGTAACAATTGTTCAAGAACTTGTAAATTCTACAAGTTCAATTACACCAAAAACTCAGTCTGCTTCAAAAAAGAAACTTGGTGAAATTTTAATTGAAAACGGTGATATTACAGATATTCAATTAATCGAAGCACTTGCCGAAAGTAAAAAAATGGGAATGCCTTTGGGTTCAACATTGTACACTTTAGGCTTTATCACGCTTGAGCAATTAAAAAATGCATTACACCAACAATCCGGCATTGAAGTTGCAACCAATGAAATGCTTAGAAATCAAGATAAGTATGTATCAATGCTTCCGGAAGACTTTATTAAATCTAATAAAGTTATTCCATTGAGTTCTGACGGAAAAACAATAAAATTGGGTATGGTTGACCCTAGTGATGTGAAAATATTAAAAGACATCGTATACTTGACAGGTCAAACTCCACAACCTTATTTGATGACGCATATTGAATTCCAAAATGCGATAAACAAATTCTTCTCAAAAGCACAACAAGAAACTCGTAAAATTATGAAACAGGTTGAAAGCGAAGTTCTTGCTTATGACGTAGAAGATTCAATTTGGGATCAAATTGAAAAAGAATTAAAAGATTCAACAGGTTCAGTAGCCCAATTAGTAAACAAAATTATTACAAACGCAATTGAGCAACATGCATCAGATATTCACATTGAGCCAAGACTTGCAAACCACATTGTAAGATACCGTATCGACGGTATTTTGAGAGAAGTAATCGAAATTCCTGCAAAAGTAGAAATGGCAGTAATTACCCGTTTTAAAGTATTGTCAAAGATGAACATTGCAGAACACAGACGACCTCAAGACGGTAGTTTTTCTATTAAATACCAAGGTAAAATGTTCGACTTTCGTATCAATGCTCTTCCTGTAAGTGGCAAAGAAAAGTTGGTAATCCGTGTACTTGCACCACCGGTAAGTTTTGACTCTACAGTAAGAGAAATTACAATTGATGGGGCTACTCCTCAAGATATTGATATTATCAAAAAAATGATTGCAAGTCCGAACGGTATTATCCTGACATCAGGTCCTACAGGTTCCGGTAAAACAACTACTTTGTATTCATTATTAAAAGTATTGAATACAGAGGGTGTAAACATTACGACAATTGAAGATCCGGTCGAAATTAAACTGGAAGGGGTAAACCAATCACAAGTTAATACAAAAGCAGGTATTACATTTGCATTTTGTATGAGAGCAATCTTAAGACAAGACCCTGACATTATCCTAGTAGGTGAAATTCGTGATTACGAAACACTTGAGGTAGCGATTTCTGCTGCCTTAACAGGGCACTTGGTGTTAAGTACAGTCCACACAAACTCGGCAGCAGCAACAGTTACTCGTTTAATTGAAATGGGTGCAAAAGATTACCTTGTTTCATCAACCTTATCAGGTGTAATCGCACAACGTCTTGTAAGAAAATTATGCAAATGTAAAACTGACTATTACCCAACTCACGAGGAAGCAGCCCAAATCTTACTTGATGAAGAAGATATTCAAAAATTAATGAAAACAAAATTATATAAACCCGTTGGTTGTGCAGAATGTGAAATGACAGGCTATAAAGGGCGTTTAGGTGTATTTGAAATTCTACCTGTAAACAAAGAAATAAAAAAATTAATTTCTGTCGGTGCTCACGATATTGAAATTGAAGATGCTGCGGTTGCTTGTGGTATGAAAACACTTAACCAATCTTGTTTCAATCATATTTTACGTGGGGAAACAACAATTGAAGAATTTGTTCGTGTATTAGGTCTTGTGAGCGAATAGGAGATAGATTATGCCAATTTATAATTATGTCGCTCTAAAAAATAATAAAGAAGTTGTAAAAGGAAAAATTGAAGCCCAAAATCATAAAGAGGCTCGTTCAATTATCCGTAAAATGTCTTTGTTGCCTACTCAAATTTCAGAGGACACAAAAGGCGAATCTAGTGCGATTATTGCAAAGAAAATTCAAAAAATGTCTTTGCAAGACAAAATTGATTTCACTTCAACTTTCCAAATCTTGGTTCAATCCGGTATTCCTGTAATTGAAGCCTTAATGTTCTTAGAAAACGATGCGGCAAAAGCAAAATTGAGAAACATCGCAAAAGAGTTAAGACGACAAATTATTGCAGGGGCAACATTTGCCGACACTATCGCAAAATATCCTAAAATCTTTGGACAAATTTATATCGGTCTTGTAAGAGCCGGTGAAGATTCAGGGGAACTTGAAAAAACCCTAGAACGTTTATTGGAACTTCAAAAGAAAGAAGCAAACATTAAAAGTAAAGTTATCGGAACATTGATGTATCCTTGTTTCGTAATCGTTTTAGCAATTGTTATCGTAACTATCATGCTTGTGTTTGTATTTCCGGCATTCAAAGAAATGTTTGAAAATCTGGGAAAAGAATTACCTCCTATTACAAACTTCTTAATGAACATCGGTATTACTTTAAAAACTTATTGGATTTTAATTCCAATTATTTTCGTATCACTTGCAGTAACTATATATACAGCATTCACTTGGCAGACATCAAAAAGAATGATTGATAAATTTGTTTTAAAAGTTCCTTTATTATCTGCCTTAATCGAATATTCAAACTTCTCAAACTTCGTAGCCGTAATGCAGGTTGCGTACGAAGCGGGTATTCCGATTATCGACTGTTTATATTTGTCAAACATTACTTTAACAAATCATACATTACAGATGAAACTTGCAGAAGCGACAACTAAAGTACAACAAGGTCAACATCTTTCTTTAGCATTGCGTTCTGTTCAAGTAATGCCTAAAATGATTTTGTTTATGATTGCAACAGGTGAACAATCAGGTCGTTTGGGTGATATGTTACTTCAGGCGACAATATTTATTGATAAAAAATTAGATGCAATTATTGATACATTAACTAAAATGATTGAGCCGTTAATGTTAATCGTTATTGGTAGTATCGTACTTGTATTGGCACTTGCATTGTACTTACCACTATTCAGTTCTTACACCGCATAACAAGAAGGGAAATTTTATGTCAGAAGATTTTAAAATGAATAATACAGGTAGACCACTTCAAGAAGATTTTATTTCCGGAGTATGGTCAGAAAGAGTTTTGGTTGTTACGCAAGATTACGAAATAAAAGGTTACGTTTTCATGCCTAAAACAGGTAAAAAAAATCGTGTACTTTCAGATATTTTGAACGGAGTAAAAAGATTCGTTGCAATTAAAGATTGCGAAATTAAACATAGACTTATTCCTGAAAGAAAAACAGAATATCACAATTTCTTACAATTAAATTTAAGTTCTATTATTTTATTAAGGCCATTATCAGAAAATGACTAAAACATACGTAATAACAGGCTCTACATCAGGAATAGGCAACGCTGTTGTAAAAAAGTTAAGCAAAGATAATCTTATTTTTGCGGGGTTTCGTAGTGAACAAAAATTGAAAGAGTTGAAATATTATGAAAACTCCAACATTATTCCATTTTTTATTGATATGACTAATCCTGAGTCTATAAAAAATGCCGGAGATTTCATCAACTCAAAAACTGATAAAATTGACACCTTATTAAACATTGCCGGTTGCGTAGTTGCAGGTGCGGTAGAAGAACTTGATATAAACAATCTAAGAAAACAATTTGAAGTTAATACTTTTTCTCATCTTGATTTAACACAAAGATTATTACCACTGTTAAAAGGTGGAAAAATTATCAACGTAAGTTCAATGGCAAGTTTTGGAATATTTCCGTTTGTTGCACCATATTGTGCTTCAAAACGTGCTTTAGACATCTTATTCAACAGTTTGCAAGTTGAATACGGCAACGACATAAAATATGTTTCAATAAAACCTGGAGTAATCGCAACTCCATTATGGAACAAATCTATTGACGGTAATATTGATTTACTATCAAAAACAGGAAAATACAAAAAAGAATATGAATATCTAGTAAATAATGCTAAAGACAACGAAAAAAACGGATTAGACGTAAACAAAGTTGTAAACACAATTTTGAAAGCAGATAAATCAAACAACCCGAAAGCATCATATCTTGTAGGTAAAGATGCTGTAGTTGCAAGCATTTTTTCTCATTTGCCACAAGATATTATAAAAAACATTCTTCAAATAGGAATTAAATTAAAAATAAAAAAAACAGGATAAAATAATGACAAACAGAGATATTTGCAAAAATTGGACACAATGGCTTTTAGAATCAAGATTTTCATTTTTAACACCAGAAATGAAACAACAAACAATCAACTGGTTACAATTAGTTAGAGATAATGTTTTGTTGCGTGCAAATATTAAAGAGGGCGAAACTGTTATTGATATTGGAACAGGAACAGGCTTATTAGGTTTTAAGGCTCTTGAAATTTTAAATGGCACAGGCACAATGATTTTCTCTGACAAATTTCAAGATTGTCTTGATAATTGCCAAGAATTTTTAAACAACCAAGGAATTACAAGCGGATACAAGATTTTACAAAGTCCCGCAGAACATATCGCACTACCTGATAATTCAGTAGACAAAGCGATGTGCCGTTCTGTTTTGGTACATATTGTAGATAAACAACCAGCAATTAATGAAATTTATAGAATTTTAAAAAAAGGCGGACGTTTCTGTTGTTTTGAACCAATTATTCGCTCAAACACCAGATATTGGGAACTTACAACTCCTGAAAATATAAGAAATTACGAAAAATTTAAACAAGCAGAAAATGAATTTATGACAAATCCGGAAGATTCACTTTGCAACTTTGACGAGCATTCTCTTGCTAAAAATATTGAAGAAGCCGGTTTTAGCGACGGTTCTGTAGATTCAGATGTTATTCCGTCGACTTATATTGCAAAAGCAGAAATGATTGATAAATGGTTTACAACACCACCATCGCCTGACAGACCGTCAATGAAAGAACGTTTTTTAACATACTTTGACGAAGAAACAGTAAATAATTACATAGATGACGTAAAAAAGGACTTAGATGGCAAAGAAATCAGTGTTTGCTCTCGCTCTTTATACGTAAATGTAATCAAATAATTATAAAAATCTTAAGTTTTATCCAAAAGTATGAAAATAGCAGTATAATTCTAATATGGATAAGAACACATCTCAACACGATTTTATATCAACAGTTTCTCACGAATTGAGAACTCCGCTAACAAGTATTAGGGGATTTGCTCAAACTATGCTTTCTTCGTGGGATTTACTTGATGATGACAGCAAAAAACAATTTTTAAAAATTATTGAAGAACAATCTAATAGGCTTATAAAACTTGTCGAAAATGTTTTAGCAGTTTCAAAAGTTCAAAGCCAAGAAAATTATGTGTTCAAAAATGTAAATCCTAACGATGCAATAACTTCTGTTATTCCTATTGTAAAGCAACAATATCAAGACCGAAATATTGTCTTGAAGTTTAATAAAAATCTTCCGGAGATTTTGATTGACAAAGACAAATACCAACAAATTATTATGAATTTAGTTGAAAATGCTTGCAAATATTCGACAAAAAACACTGATATTTTTGTAAAAACTGATTTTGCAGGAAACGATTTTGTTTCAATAAAGGTTATAAACGAGGGAATTGAAATAAAAGAAGAAGATAAAAAACGTATCTTCGAAAAATTTTCAAGAATTGACAACCCTCTAACTAGGGAAGTTCAAGGAAGCGGACTTGGATTATTCATCACAAAAACTCTTGTTGAAACAATGAACGGAACAATTTCGGTTGAAAGTTCTAATGGCAAAACAACTTTTGAAGTATTAATGCCAATTTGTGATATTGAAAATCAAGCGAGGGCAAAATGTTCACAAAGACATTAATTATAGACGAAAGAAAAGAACTTTCTACAAAATACAGAAAAATTCTGGAAGATAGTACAAATCACGTGGAAATAATAAAAGAACTTCCTGTGGCTTTAAAATTTATTCAAACAAACGAACCTGATTTGATAATTATTTCAGACAGTATAAGCGAAAATATTTGTGATTTTTGCGAAAGATTGCGAATTTTGACATACAACATGCGACCAATAATTGTTGCGATGTCAAAATCTGCCGAAACGTCAGACAGAATCAAAGTTTTGGAATGCGGTGCCGATGATTTTATTTCAGAGCCGGTTAACGCAGAAGAATTTAAAATAAGAATAAAAGCACACATTAGACGAGAATACGAAACAAATTTAGATGCTCGAACAAAACTTCCAACAAAAAAATATTGCAAAAAATCTGTAAAACGAGCGTTAGCAAGTGATAAACCTTGGGCTTGCTTAATGACAGGCATAGAAAATTTTTATAGTTATCAAGAAGCATACACTGAACTTGCATCAAATAAAATGATTCAAACCTTTGGTGCGATAATTAATTCCGCCTTAGATGAAAACGATTTTTTGGGAATGGTTTCAGACAGAGATTTCTTAATTGTTACATCTCCAATGAAAGTTGAAAAAATTGCATCATTTTTAACTTTTGCTTTTGAATCTGTAAAAAACAAATTTTATTCTGAACATGACCTTGAAAGAGGTTATATGATGATTAGAGGCGGAGAATTTGCAGAAAAACGTTGTGAATTTGTAAACGCAACCACAGGTGGAGTTACGAACAAAACTAAGCACTTTCAAAACGAAGACGAGGTTTTGCACGAATTAATGCAAGCATATAATATGGCGAAAAAGAAAGATACATCGTCATATTTAATTGAACGACCTCAACTTTCAGGTAAAGATTCTATTATACAACAAGAATTTAACAATAGAATTGTAATTATAGAAGAAGATAATGCAATGGCTCTGCTTTTGACAACAACTTTAGGGTTAAAAGGATATTCCGCAGAAAAATTTGAAAATTTAGAAGAAATTCAAAACTTTAATCCTGCTCTTGTAATCCTTGATACAGGGATAAAAGAGGAAACATCAAAACTTGAGATTTGTAAAAAAATAAAAGAAGCAAATTCAAAAATAAAAGTGATAACAACATCAATTTATCACAACAAAGAGCAAATAATGAATGCAGGCTCTGATATTTACCTACCAAAGCCTTACAACATAGATACGTTAATTAATTGGGCTGAATCAGCAATCAAAGAATTCAATAATTAAACTACTTATTTTCTTCGACCAAAGCCTCAACTTTTTCAACCATTATTTTTTCAAGTTTTTTGCAATCGTCTTCTGTTTTTGCTTCAAATCTCAAAGTAAAGACTGGCTCTGTATTACTTTGTCTAATAAGAGCAAAACCACCATCAAAAACAATTCTCATACCGTCAAGAGTGATAACATCTTTGATTTTTGAGCCAAACATATTTGGATTTTCATTAACATATTTTTTAAATTGTTCCAAAACTGTTTTTTTCAATTCGTTTGGACAATTTAAACGATATTCATCAGAAGTATAGATTTTTCTAAACGGTTCTAATAAATCTTCAACCTTGAATGACGGATTATGTTTTTTCATATTTGAAACAATTTCAATCATTCTACAACCTGCATAAACAGCATCGTCAAAGCCATAATATCTATCTTTAAAGAAAGTATGACCGCTCATTTCACCACCTAAAACAGCATTTACTTCCTTCATTTTCGCTTTAATGTACCCATGACCTGTTTTGCACATAATTGCCTCTGCACCGTTTTTATTAATTTCATCAAATAAAACTTGTGAACATTTAACTTCAGAAACAACTCTTGGTACAACACCGGTATCTTTATATTTTTCAATAACATCTAAAGCATAAATTAAAAGTAATTTATCACCTGACATTGGATTGCCTTGAGAATCAATAACACCAATTCTATCGCTATCACCGTCAAACGCAATACCAAAATCTGCTTCATTTTCAACAACAGCCTTTTGAATTGCAGTTAAAGTTTTTAAATCGCTTGGATTTGGGTGATGATTTGGAAATCTTCCGTCAGGATTTGAGAATAACTCAACAACCTCGCAACCCAAAGAACGATATAATGATGGTGCAACAACACCACCAGTACCGTTTGCACTATCAACAACAACTTTTACACCTTCACCAATTCGACCAAAATTAAGTTTCATAACTTCAATATAATCCGGAATTAAATCATACTCCACCTTTTGTCCAAAAGTATGTGATAATAAAGATTCTTTAGAAACTTCTGCAACTATTTTTAATAATTCTTGAATAGGTTTTTCATCTAATAATTGACCGTTATAAGTCATTTTCAACCCGTTATATTGGCTTGGGTTATGGCTTGCAGTAACAATCAAAGCACCGTCAATGTCGTTTCCGTCAGTTACATCTGTATTTACACCAACAACATCTGAATAATAACCGATTGGAGTAGGAGCAAGTCCTAAATCTACTAAATTTGCACCCGCAGAAGTAACACCTTGAATTAAAGATTTTACAAGTGCAGGAGAATGATTTCTTGCATCTCTGCAAACTGTAACCCACAAATCTTTTGGCTCTTTTCCTGATTCTTTACTGATATACTTTACATAAGCCTTGCCTACAAAGAAATATAATTCCTCTGTAACATCTTGACCATATATACCTCTAATATCATTTTTGCCAAATGCGTTATCCCATTTTGTTAACATTTAACTTCCTCCATTTTTTATATATAATAGTAGCATAAAAATTAGTTAAATAGGGATTATGAAAAATATTTTAAATAAAATTGCAAATGAACAAGCCTTTGCAGGATATGTATTCATTCTACCTGCACTTATCGGTACTTTAATTTTTATTATTATTCCTATTTTTTGCTCTTTCGGTTTAAGTTTTACAAAATGGGATTTGCTAAACCCTATTGAATTTGTTGGCTTAGATAACTACAAGGCTATTTTTACAGAACCTGTTTTGGTAAAAATATTAATTAATACTTTTGTATACGCAGTTGCTACAACATTTTTTGGCGTTTTAATCCCTCTTGTCCTAGCATATATTTTAAATAACAAAATCAGAGGTTCAGAATTTTTTAAAACTGCCTACTTTTTACCATTTATTACCCCGATGATTGTAATAGGAATTATTTGGGAATGGATATTCGACCCAAACATTGGAATTTTAAATCAACTTCTAAACCTTCACATAAATTGGCTTTATGACACAAATTTTGCCATGCCTGCACTTATAATCGTTTCAGTTTGGAAACTTATCGGATATAATATGATAATTTTTCTTTCAGGCTTGAGTACAATGAATAACGACCTTTTGGAAGCCTCAAAAATAGACGGTGCAAACGAGTATGAAACATTCAAATATATTTCAATACCACTACTTTCACCGACAATATTTTTCGTTGTAATTATTACTGCGATAAGTTCCTTCCAAGTTTTTGACTTGATTTTTGTAATGACTCAAGGCGGGCCTTTAGACAGCACAAACGTTTTAGTATATTCTATTTATAAGAATGCTTTTGAATACTTCAATGTAGGAAAAGCAAGTGCGTTAGCATACGTACTATTTGCAATAATTCTGGTACTTACACTGTTTCAATGGCATATTCGTAAAAAAATTGTATATTTGGAGAATGAATAATGAAAAAAATAATTTTAATTCTGGCATTATTAATTGGTAACATTTGCTTTGCAAGTGAAGTTGTAATTTTGCACACAAGCGATACTCATGGAAGAATTTCACCCATTGAATATAATGGAGTAAAAAATATGGGCGGATTTTCTAAACGTGTAAATTATGTTAATGAAGTAAAAAAACAAAATAGAAATGTCTTACTACTGGATAGTGGAGATTATTTTCAAGGCTCAATATACTACCGAATTGATTATGGCAAAAGAATTGCAAAATTATTACCGGAAATCAAATATGATGCAATCGCACTTGGTAACCACGAATTTGACAACGGCACAACAGTTTTAAAACATAATATAAAAAATTCAAAAACACAATTTTTATCTGCAAATGTACATTTTAAAGATAAATACTTAAGAAAAACAGTAAAACCATACATTATAAAAGAATTTGACGGCGAAAGATTTTTAATCATTGGAGTTACGACATCATCTCTTGCAAATCTTTCAGATTCAAGCCACGTAATAGTAACAAGTCCTATAGATGAAATTAATAAAATAATAAAAAACGTACAATATGATAGATTAATAATTCTCTCACACTGTGGTTTAAAAGAAGACAGACAAATAGCAAAAGCCATTCCGTCAATAGATTTAATTCTTGGCGGACATAATCACTACTTCTTTCAAACAACAGAATACATTGGACAAGTTCCAATCGTTCAAGACGGAGAATTTGGAGTAAGAATTGGCGAATTAAAATTCGATAAAAAATTAAAATCTTACAATTACAAAAATATGACACCGGATATGACTTCTAATTCAGAAATTGATAAAAAAATTGCAGAAATCGACCAACACATCAAAAAGGTTACAAACGAAGTAATAGCGACAAGCCAAGTAATTTTGGTAGGGAAACAAACAACAATCGAACACAATCAAACAAATTTAGGCAAATTAGTTTTAATTTCAATGACAAAACCATTCCCTGAATACGATGCAGTACTTACAAATTCAGGCTCTATCAGAATAAATAAAAACTTCAAGGGCAATATTACTTATGCTGATGTTTTAGAAATATTACCATTTGACAACGATATTGTTTTAGTTGAGATTCAGGGAAAATACTTAAAAGAAGTTTTAAATCACGGTCAACAACAAAACAGAAGATATTTACAATATTATGTGAAAGATAGCAAAATCGACAATAACAAAATGTACAAAGTTATAACAAACTCTTATGTTGCACAAGGAAAAGACGGTTATGACAGTTTTAAATACGGAACAATAATCAAAAGAACCTCAGTACCACCAACAAAACTTTTAATAAAAACTTTGCAGGAAAAACAAATTATAACAGATAAAAACTTAAACTTTGAAAATCTTTAAAATTTCTTAAAACTCTTTATTTTCAACTATTTTTGTAATATAATTTCTTTGTAGAAATAGTTAGGATAGTTGACGTGAAAAAAGAAAAATATCATTTTATTGCAATCGGCGGAATTGGAATGAGCGGACTTGCGAAATATTTATTACAAGAGGGTTTTGAAGTATCCGGTTCTGATATTAACGATAGCAAATATATTGACGAAATCAGAAATTTAGGTGCAAAAGTTTATATTGGACACGATGAAAAAAATGTACCTGAAGACTGTGTTGTAGTTGCAAGTTCTGCAATTAAAGAATCAAATCCTGAAATTCAAAAAGCAAAAAAACTTGGTTTATCAATTCTTCACCGCTCAGATGTTTTAAAAATAATTTCTGAACGTTCAAAATGCTTCATTGGATATGCGGGAACTCATGGAAAAACAACTACAAGCGGACTTTCTGCATACGTTATGGAGAAAGCAGACTTAAAACCATCTTACGTTGTTGGCGGAATTATTCCGGAAATTCACACAAACGCAAACTATCAAACAGATAACTATTTCGTAGCAGAATTAGACGAAAGCGACGGAACTGTTGTAAAATATAATCCGTACATTTTGGTTATTAATAATTTAGAAGCAGACCACCTAGATTTCTATAAAAATGGTTTATCTTCACTTATTGAAACCTTTGACGGATTAATTTCAAGACTTCCTGAAAAAACAAAAATTCTTATTAATAATGATAACGACGGCAATAAACAATTAAAAGGTCATAAATTTATCACTTTTGGCTTAAATAATGCTGATTATACGGCTCGAAATATTGAATTAACTCCAACAGGAAGCACTTTTGATATTTATCACAACGATAAATTATTGACAAATTTAAAAATAAAATTACTGGGAAAACATAACGTATACAATTCTCTTGGAGTTTTTGCAAGTTTAGTTGAAGCGGGAATTGATATTGATAAAATTTCAGAACATTTTGCAACTTTTACCGGTATGGGCAGACGTTTTCAACACATAGGAGAAGTAAATGGTGCTGTCATTTATGACGATTATGCACACCACCCAACTGAAATTAAAGCAACTCTTTCTGCGTTAACTGAATTTCCTGACAAACACGTTATTGCAGTATTTCAACCACACAGATACACTCGTTTAGAAAGTCTTTGGAATGAATTTTTAAATGCGTTTGAAAAAGTCCCACATGTTGTTGTAACAGACGTTTATTCCGCTTCAGAAGATGCAATTGACGGTATTAACGGAGAAAATTTTGCAAAAGATTTGCAAAAACACTGTCAAAATTGCGAATATATTTCAGGCTCAATTGAAGATGTAGCAAAAGCATTGTATCCACAACTAAAAGAAGACGATATTGTCGTAGGTTTAGGGGCTGGAACAATTACAACACTGGGAAAAGATTTAATAAAATTAAATACAGGTAGATAATCAATGAACATAGAAGTTATCGAAAATTTTAACGCAAAAAATTTAACTTCTTTTAAGGTTAGTGGGCAGATTTCAAAAGCATACTTTCCAAAATCTGCCGAGGAATTGATTTTTCTTTTAAGCACTCTTAAAAATCCTTTGGTTTTAGGTAATTGTTCAAATATATTAATATCATCAGACGGTTACAACGGCGAAGTAATTTTTACAACAAAATGTAATTCAATAAAAGTTGAAAACACAAAAATCTATGCCGAATGTGGAGTTAAAGGTCCTATGGCATCAAAAGTTGCAAAAGACAGTGGGTTGAGCGGATTTGAATTTATGATTGGCTTCCCCGGGTCAATCGGTGGCGAAATTTATATGAATGCTTCAGCCCAAGGACAAGCCATTAGCGATTTTCTAATCTCAGCAACAGTGTTTGATATGGATATAAAAAAGAAAATTAAACTTTCTAAGGAAGATTTGAAATTTGAATACAGACACTCTATTTGTCAGGATAAAAAATACGTGATTGTTTCTGCTGAATTTGAGTTACAAAAAGATTTACAAGAAAAAATTGACGAAAAAATGCAATATAACTTGAATTTTAGACGTAATCATCAACCATCTTTAGCACTTCCAAATTGCGGAAGCGTGTTCAAAAACCCCGAAAACAATTCAGCAGGAAGACTTCTTGATAGTGTTGGTGCAAAAAACTTTTCAGTTGGAAACGCAAAAGTTTGGGAAAATCACGCAAATTTCATAATTAACAATGGTGCAACATCGCTAGATATATTAAATTTAATGTTATTGATGTACAATAAAGTAGAAGAAACTCACAATATAAAACTAAAACCTGAAGTTATTTATATTGGCAACAATTCAGAAAAAGAGGCAAAAATATGGAAAACATTAAAACAAAAATAAATAAAGATACAAAAATAGGTGTTCTTTGTGGCGGAATGTCTTCAGAAAAAGATGTTTCGATGCGTTCAGGTAAAAACTGTTTTGAAGCCTTAAAAAGATTAGGTTATCACAACAGCGAATTAATCGTTGTAGACAAGGATATTGCAGAAGTTTTAAAAGAAAAACAAATTGAAGTTGCATACATTGCACTTCATGGAAAATATGGTGAAGACGGTTGTATTCAAGGTTTATTGGAAATATTAAAAATTCCATACACCGGTTGCGGTGTAATGTCTTCAGCAATTTGTATGAACAAAGAATTTACCAAAAGAGTTCTTGCAAATTGTCCGGAAATTCCACTAATAAAATCCGTTTTCGTTAAAAAAGGTGAAGATGTAAAAGAAAAAACAAAAGATTTAAACTATCCATTAATTACAAAACCCGTTTGCGAAGGTTCAAGTTTTGGTATGACAAAGGTTAACGCACCGGAAGAACTTGAAAAAGCATATAACGAAGCCATAAAATTCAATGACGATGTACTAATCGAAGAATTTATTGACGGATTTTTCGTAACAGTAGGAGTTTTAGAAAACGAAAATAAAACTTTCGCAACCGAAATTCTTGAAATCAGAACAAAAACTGAATGGTATGATTTTGATGCAAAATATACAAAAGGTTTATCAGAATTTATTTTACCGGCAAATTTAAGCGAAGAAGCAACAAAACTAATCAAAGATTTAGCAATAAAATCTCACATTACAGCAGGTTGCAACGGAGTTTCAAGAGTAGACTTTATGGTAAAAGGTGAAACACCATACTTTTTAGAAATTAACACAAGCCCTGGAATGACAGATACAAGCGATTTACCTGCACAATCAAAGGTTATGGGCATTGATTATGACAATCTTGTATTACTGATTTTAAATAGTGCAGGCTTAAACAAATAATGAACGAAGAAAACAAAAATGAACAAGAATACGAATACAGTGAAGAATATATAAAAACTCGTATTCGCAGAAATAAACAAGAAAGAACCGTTCGACGCACAAACATGTGGATGCGTCGAATGAAAGTTCTTTTACGTTTTTTAACAATCATAATTTTAATGTTCATTTGTTATAAGTTAATTAGACTGCATCAATGGTATATGTCGCCAGATGCTTTCGACAATCTTAATAGCCCCTATCTGGAAATTGTAAATAACAAAATCGTTCCAAAATATTATATTCTTGCGGCACTTAGAAAAAATGAAGTACCAAAAATTCCAATATACATGTTTAACACCGACGAAATCAAAAAGAATATTTTAGAACTTGAACCGGTTGAAAATGTTTATATAAGACGTTTTTGGTTTCCTGCAAGACTTCAAGTTATAGTACAAGAACGAATACCAATTATAACGATTGCTCCTGATGAAAAAGTAGAACCTATTGCGTTCTTCACAAAAGGCGGCAAATTAATCGGACGAGATTTCTTGCCACTTGACCCATCTTTCAAAACAATAAGAATTTTAACCTATGGAACTCAAGGCGACGACTACAGACATTGGGATGAGCAACGAATAGAATTGCTTGAAAAAGTAGCCAAATCTGTAAAATCAGTAACAAAAGACCCACTGGATTTTATTGATTTAAGAAATCCAAAAGATGTTTATGTTCAAATTAACGGATTAAAAATAAGACTTGGCGAACTAGATGACACTTGTTTTGACAGAATTGCAAGACTTCCGTCGATTATGCCACAGGTAAAAACTTTAGATAAAAAAATAAAATACATAGACTTACGTTGGAAGAACGCAAGTTACATAAAACTTGAAGAATAAGGAGTCGAAAATGAAAATAAAACTGGCACAAATCAAATATAAACAAGCAGATTTCGAATACAATTACAATCAAATCACAAAAAAACACGATTCCAACGTAGATTTAATGATTTATCCTGATGTAAACTCTACAAATTCAATGGATTTCGACAGTAATTACAAAAAACAAAAAGAAGAATTTTTTGAAAAATTATGTGAAAACTTCAAAAATAACATCGTTTTAATTGGCGACAAATTAATCAAAAACGGTAAATTTTATAACATTTTAAACGGATATTTTGATTGTCAAAACAAAAAAATATACGTTTCAAACGAATACAAAGATAATGTAAAATGCGATTTATACGTACTTGCAAAAAATAGTTATTACACAATAAATTCACACGAAAATTTCATTGAAAACATCGTTCCGCAACAAGATTTCATATACGTAAATTCAATAATGCTTTCTGACGAAAACGTATTTGCAGGTCAAAGTTTTGCTAAAAATTCTAAAAACGAAATTGTTGCAGAATTACCGCTTTTGGAAGAAAAAGTTGAAGAAATCAACTTTAAAAATAAAGCAAAATTAACAAACTCAGATGAAAACGAAGAAATTTTCAAGGTAACAACTTTTGCAATGAAAGAATATTGCGAAAATACCGGATTTAAAAAAGTTGTTTTAGGACTTTCCGGCGGTATTGATTCTGCATTGACAGCAGTTCTTGCAAAAGAAGCAATGGGGGCAGAAAATGTTTATGCAATAATGCTACCAAGCAAATATTCAAGCGAAGGAAGTATTACAGATTCTGAAAAACTTGTAAAAAACACCGGCATCAACGTAAAAACAACTCCAATTAAACCATTATTTGATTGTTTTATGGAAAACGTTGCAGAAGAAAATAAAATGGATTTAGCAGAAGAAAATCTTCAATCAAGACTTAGAGGCATAATCTTGATGTTTGCTTCGAACAGAGATAATTGTTTACTGCTTTCAACAGGAAACAAATCAGAAGTTGCTTGCGGTTACGGTACTTTATACGGTGATATGTGCGGAGGGTTAAACGTTATCGCAGATTTAACGAAAACAAAAGTTTATAAATTATCAAATTGGTTAAATAGAAATGGAGAAGTAATTCCTCAAGAAATTATCGACAAAGCACCATCTGCTGAACTTAGACCAAATCAAAAAGACCAAGATTCATTACCAGAATATGCTGTGCTTGACCAAATTATCGAAGATTATATTGAAAATCAAATTTCTTATGAAGAATTGATTGCAAAATACGATAAAAACACCATAGATAAGACATTAAAACTAATATACAGGGCTCAATTCAAAAGAAATCAGGGCTGTTTAGGTATTAGATTAACAGAAAAATCATTCTGTTCAAGCGTAAAATTACCTATTATTCAACATATTTATTAACAAACGAGTACTTAAAATTTGAAAATTTTTCAATTAAGTATTACAATATACACACACTATACACATTGATTTCAAAGGGATATATCATTTATGAAAATACATATGCAAGTATTAATTGCAATCGGCTTAGGTTTAAAACGTAACTGGCACATATTTTTCGGTATTATCGCAGGTATTATTGTCGGAATACTTTTAAACGGACATCAACATTCAACAATATTTAACGTATTGGCATTTGTTGGACAAGCCTTTGTTAGACTTATTCAAATGGTAGTTATTCCTCTCGTTGTATCATCTGTAATTATTGGTATTGCAAGCATTGGCGATAATCGACAACTTAGCAAATTTGGTTTAAAAATGATTGTCTATTACGGTATAATAACAGTTGTTGCAGTAACAATAGGTTTAACATTAGCCCTAACAATTCAACCTGGGAAAGGGGCAGGGCAATATATAGATTCACAAACTGCGGTAGAAATTCAACAACAAGTTGCCGCAACTATTGAAAATCAAAGAGAAAACCTTTTAAATATTTTATTAGATTTCATCCCTAAAAATCCGCTATCATCGTTGGCTACAGGAGATATGGTTCCAATTTTATTATTTGCAATTGTATTTGCTGTTGCACTTGCAAGAATCGGTGAAATTAATAGACCTGTAATATCTTTCTTTGAATCCGTATTTGCTGCAACAATGAAGGTTACTGACTGGATTATGTACCTTGCAGCCCCTGGGGTATTCGCCTTAACAGCGACAGCAATTGCAAGTTTCGGATTAAATGTTTTCTCAAGTATTTCAAAATATTTGATTGTTGTTATTGTTGGTTTAGGCATACAATTATTTGTTGTATACCCTATATTCTTAAAAATATTTTCAAAAGTTCCGGTACTTACGCTATTTACTGCGATTACAGAAGCAATGATGGTTGCATTCGGTACGGCAAGTTCTTCAGCAACTCTACCATTGACTATCGCATGTTGTGAAAAAAGAGGTATCTCACATAAAATTTCAAGTTTCGTATTACCTTTAGGTGCAACACTAAATATGGACGGAACAGCATTAGTTCAAGCCATTGCCGTTCTATTCTTAGCACAAGCATACGGAGTTGACTTATCTATACTTATGATTCTTCAAATTGCAATATTTGTAATTATAGCATCAAGTACTTGTGCAGGTATTCCGGGAACAGGTTTAATTACAATAGTTTTAGTCCTTAATGGAATGGGCTTAACTCCAGAACAATTAATCTCTGGTTTTGCATTGTTGTTTACTATGGACAGAATTACAGATATGCTACGCACGATGATTAACGTAACATCTGATGCTGTGGTTGCTGCAACAATTGCCGATAATGAAAACGAAATAAACTATGATTTGTTAAACAATCCGGATAACTATAATGACGTTATCTAAGAAAGAAATTGGGAAACTTGGTGAAGATTTAGCCTGTAAGTATTTAGAAAAAAACGGTTATAAAATTATTGAAAGGAATAAGCATTTTTCACGTTTTTGTGAAATTGATATTATTGCTCAGACTAAACGTACACTTGTTTTTGTCGAAGTTAAAACAAGAAAAACAAATAATTTCGGTACACCTTTTGAAGCAATAACCCGAACAAAATTTAATCATATTTATCAAGGTGCATTGTTTTACCTGAACGAAAATAAAAAGACTTTTTCAAATTTCAGAATTGACGTTATTGGAATTACACTTGAGCCAAAAGAAGAATTAAAACATCTGCAAAATATTTCTATTTAACAAAATGCGAATAATTTTCTTCGTAAAATTTATCAAATTCGTCATTCAAAATTGCTTTTCTACAAGATTTTGCAAAATCAATTAAGAATTTAATATTATGAATAGACATTAATGTAGATGCAGTCGCCTCCTGACATCTAAATAAATGACGAATGTATGCTTTTGTATGGTTTTTACAAGCATAACAATCACAACTTGAATCTAATGGTGATGCGTCTTCTTGATATTGTTTATTTTTAATACATCTTTTGCCGTCATGTGTGAAGAACGAACCATGCCTTGCGTTTCGTGTTGGTAAAACACAGTCAAACATATCAACACCACGTTTAATACCGTCTAACAAATCCTCCGGAGTTCCCACACCCATCAAATATCTTGGTTTGTTTTGAGGTAAAAGTGGCGTAGTCAATTCAGTAAAGTGATTCATTGTTTCTTTGTCCTCACCCACAGATAATCCGCCAATAGCATAACCTACAGCGTCGTAAGATGAAATTACATTTGCACTTTCACGTCTTAAATCATCGAAAAATGCACCTTGAACAATTGGAAAAAGTGCTTGTTTTGGATTTGTTTTGGCTTTAAAGCATCTTTCAAGCCAACGATGAGTTTGTTCCATAGCCTTTTTTGCCTCTTGATAAGTACAAGGAAAAGGAGAACAAACATCAAAAGCCATCATAATATCTGCACCTATATCTTCCTGAATTTCCATTGATTTTTCGGGAGAAATAAAGTGCTTTGAACCATCTTTTGGATCTCTAAATTCTACACCTTCTTCGGTAATTTTTCTCATTTGAGCAAGCGAGAAAACTTGAAATCCGCCAGAATCAGTAAGAACAGGTTTATTCCAATTCATCCAGCCATGAATACCGCCAAATTTTCTAATTAACTTTGTGCCTGCTCTCAAATATAAATGATATGAATTTGCAAGAATAATTTGAGCACCGGTTTGCTCAATATCTCGCCCAATAAGCATTTTAACAACGGAATTAGTTCCCACAGGCATAAATATTGGAGTTTCAATATCGCCATGCGGAGTATGCAAAACACCGGCTCTAGCACCAGTGTTTTTGTCGACATGAACTAAATCATAACTGAAATACTTATTGCAATCCATCAACAACTACTTCCATCATAGTTTTCCAGTTTGTGCAAAGTTCTTTGTTTACATCAAAATAAATTGCCATTTCTCTTTCGGCAGAAGCAACTGAATCAGAAGCATGAATACAATTACATTTCATTAATGTAGAATAATCGGCTCTTACAGAACCAACGTCTGCTTTATCCGGATTTGTTGCACCAACAATGTGTCTAATTTCTTCAATTGCATCAATACCTTCAACAACCATAGCAACAATTGGAGCAGAAGTAATAAATTTAATTAAACCTTCATAAAACGGTTTTCCTACATGTTCTGCATAGTGTGCTGCCGCTTGTTCGTCAGTAACTTCAAGCATTTTCATTGCAATAATTTTAAAACCTTTTTCTTCAAAGCGTGTAATAATTTTTCCCATTAAACCTCTTTGAACTGCGTCAGGTTTAATTGCAACAAATGATCTTTCAATATTCATTTTAATAATCCTCGTTTTTGTAATTAGACATAACATCTAAATTATATACTAAACATAGAAAAAAGCCAACCTTGAAAGTTTATCAAATAAAATCGGCGATTTTGCGTTCCGCAAAATCGCCGATTAAAATATGTTTCAATGAACTATGCTTCTGTAGTTTCTGCTGGAGTTTCTTCGGCAGGTGCTTCAGCAGCCGCTGCTGCTTCTGCTTCTGCTTGTTTTTTTGCTTCTTCTTCAGCCGCTTTTTTAGCCATTGCTTTTTTAGATAATTTAACTGTTTCAGATTTTTTGTAGTTCAAAGAACCGTCTTCATTACAGTTTTTGATTAAGTAAGCAACAGTTTCTGTTGGTTGAGCACCTTTTGATACCCAATCTAATGCTGCTTGTTTATCCAATTTCATAACTTTTGTTTTAGGGTTGTAATGACCTAATTCTTGAATTGGAGCACCTTCACGTTTAGTTGTTGAATTGATAACAATAACTCTGTATGCAGGATTTTTCTTTGCACCTAATCTTTTTAATCTAATTTTTAACATTTTTAAATTCCTTCTTTATTAACTACTCGCAAATGCCTAGCCGCTTGACATTTACTGGAAATAAGTCGAAGAGGAATAACTTATCTCTGTATTATTATAAAAACACAAACATAATTTTCAATCAAGTTTATTAACTAAAGTTACAGTCTGTTAACGATTTGCCCGAATATTTATTACTGATAATATATTAATATGGCAAATATTTTATTGGTTTCAGACGATAACGAGAAGATAAAGCATTATGATGAAATGCTTACAAAATTTTTGCACGATGTTCAATTCGCAACAGATACACAAATGTTTTTTGACGTATTGAACATTGCACTTCCGCAAATCATAATTCTTGATGCCAATTCTACATCTATTGACTTACCTCAACTTTACAGAAAAATCAATTCAATAAAAGAAAGCATTATTACAATTGCTCTTGTTACTGACGATAAAATTCCGCCGGAACTATTAAATATTTCTGATGCTTTTTTAACCGCACCTGTTTCAGATAATATCTTAACAGCGACAATCAACGTAAACATGCGTAGAAAAGATGCATTAACAAGACTTTCTACATCAAACCAAAATTTGTCAAAAAGTTTATACCAACTAGATGTTTTATACAATATTGGCTCACAATTTGCAGGAACTTTAGACAAAGAAAAACTTATAAATATTATGCTTGAAGGTTTAGACAAAGCCTTAGGATTTTCGGTTGCTTGCGTTTTGACATTCAAGTCAAATAACGAACCTTTATTGATAATAAATTCTATCAACCAAATTTCCGACAGACTTCTTGAAGCCTTAAAACTTAGAGCAGTATTAAATTATAAATCTTTATTTGAAAACAAGGAAATGCCATTTGAATTGAATATCGATGAACTTAAAACAATAAAATATGCCAAAAATCCTATAGAAGACTATGATTTTTCAGTTTTAAGATATGACAATATGTTTGCACAAATCAATCTAAGCGATAACTTCTTTGGCTTTGTTGAAATTTATAGAGAAAATGATTTTACAAACGAGGATACTCAATGTTTCCACACAATCGCCCAACAAGTTTCAATGCCATTAAAAAACGCATCTTACATTCAAGAAATTCAAGAAAAAAACAGAGAATTATATAGATTGGAACATTTAAAATCCGAATTTGTATCAATAGTTTCACACGAATTAAGAACACCAATTACACCTTTAAATACCTCTATAGACATCATGTTAAGTGGACGTGCAGGTGTTTTAACTCCTGCGATGACAAAATTTTTGGAAATGAGTAAAAATAATGTTAAAACATTCCAACAAATCATCAATGATTTATTAGACATGTCTAAAATTGAAGCAGGTAAAATGGATTACAAATTTGCTTCAACCAATCTGGAAAAAAGTATTGAATTTATCAAAACCCAACAAAACAATGTTGCAGAAGAAAAAGGACTTACTCTAACGACTCATTATGATGAAAACTTTGCACCTGTATTTGCCGATGCTTCAAGAATTCACCAAGTGCTTAACAACTTATTATCAAACGCTTTAAAATTCACAAAAACCGGCGGAAACATCGATATAAGTACAAAAATAATTGACGCAAAGGAAATAACATGTCCAAAATGTTTTGAAGACCAAATCAAAAAACTTCATGGTAAATATGTTCAAGTATGCGTAAAAGACGAGGGTATCGGTATTGAAGAAGAAAACTTAACAAAAGTATTCGACCAATTTCAACAAGTTGAAAACTCACTTCAACGTAATGCTGGCGGTACGGGTTTAGGTTTACCTATCGTAAGAAAAATTCTTGACGCACACAACGGTGCAATTTGGGTTGACAGTAAAATCAATGAGGGTTCAAAATTCTATTTTGTATTGCCTGTATTAAGCGACAAATCTAACTTCTGGATTTTACATAAACAACTTATCCAACAAGCCAAAGTTAATAAAACAAAATTTGTAACTCTTTCAATCTCATCAAAAGATGATTGTATTGAAAAAATTATGAAAAACGAAAATTTAATACATAGTACATATCTTAACAATTCATTACTGGATAAAGAGCAGGATAAGACAACCTTAACAATGGTAATTCCAGACGGGGACGTGCATTTGGTAGATTTCTTAAAACGAAAAATAGACACTGCCGTACTTAACGATGAAGACAGATATGGAAAATGTGATATAATGTATTCATATACTACTTATCCAAAGGAGAAAGATTAATGAAAAAAATATTACTTGTTGATGATGAACAAGATATTGTAGAAACATTAAAATTCGTACTTGAAAGCGACGGATATACTTGTTTTTGTGCATATAACGGAGAAGACGGCTTAAAATTAGCAAAAGAAATCGTTCCTGATTTAATGATTTTAGATGTCATGATGCCAAAAATTAATGGTTTTAAAATTAGTAGATTATTAAAATATGATGCAAAATACAAAAATATTCCAATCATAATGCTAACTGCTCGTTCTCAAGAATCAGATAAACAAATCGGCGAAGAAACAGGTGCTGATGTTTATATCACAAAACCTTTTGAACTTGACGAAGTATTATCAACAGTATCACAATTATTAGAAAACAAAGAAAACAACTAAAATTATGATGGAAGCAGTAACTAATAAAACTTTAGAAAAACTAAAATACGACCTTGTTCGAGAGGGTCTGGTTGAATATGACACTGTCGAAAAGGCTCAGGAACTTGCCAATGCTCAAAACATTAACATTGGACAAGCACTTATTAATTCCAACGTTTTATCAGAAGAAACTTTACTAAAATTTTTGGAAAATAAGTTACATATTCCATACGTTAATCTTGAAGATTATACTCTTGATAAAAATTGCCTACAATACATAAATCTTGTAGATGCTAGAAAATACAGAATTATTCCGCTATTCAAAATCGAAGATGTGTTAACAGTTGCAATGGCTGACCCCTTAGATTTGTTCGCTATAGACAAAATTATGGAGAAAGCAGAATGCTCAATTGACCCTGTAATATCTTCAGAAACAAGTATTTTAAAGAAAATCGACGAATATTACAAAACTCCGAATACTGTTGGAGAAATTTTTACTGAAGCACAAGATACAGGATACGACTGGCACAAAGAATTACACAACGATGATTTGTCAGACGAACATATTCAAAAAATTATTCGTGCAATACTAAAACAAGCAATCCTTGAAGATAAACATGAAGTTTACTTCGCTCATATGGAAGAAGGTCTTGAAATAAACTTTAAACATAAAGGTTCAGTTTATGAAAAAGGATTTATTCCGTCAGTTTTAACTTCATCTTTTGTGTCTAAATTGAAAACTCTTTCAAACTTAGACCCATCAGTAAGCGAAATACCTCAACTTGGAAAACTTTGTTTTAAAGTAGATGATATGACTCTTATTGCCAGTATTTCATCGTTCCCGACAGTTATGGGCGAAAGAATTGCACTAAAAATTTACAAGCCTCCAATGGCATTAAATTCAATAATTAAAGATGAATCAAAAGTTCAATTCATCAAAAATTCGCTAGACAAACCCGGAATCGTTCTTGTTTGCGGTGCACCTCTTTCTGGCAAAACTCATTTAATTTATTCAATTTTGAAAGAAATTGCAGATGTTAAGAAAAATATCATGACAATTGAATCAATCACAAAGTATGATTTACCTAAGATTAATCAATGCGAACTTAATGAAAGTATCGGATTTAACTTAGATAAAGCCTTGAGATTTATTGAATTTCAATCACCTCAAATACTTTATATTGAGGGAATGATGTCAAAATACGATTATATTTCAAGTCTTGCGTTCAGTAACAAAACAGTTATAACAGAGTTTTTGGCTGAAAACATGACAGATTTGCGAGAAAAAATGTCATACCCTGAAGTTGAAACCTTCAAATCTCTTGTAAATTGTTTAATCTTTATTCATTCTAAAGATAGTATCGAAGTATTTGATAAATCGACAATCCAAAAATATTTGGCTTAAAAATTTAACAATAATAAAAAAATGCCACCCGATAGGGTGGCTTTAAATTTGGTTTTTGGTTTTGGTTATTATTTTGGTTTGGTTTTGTTATT
>CAKUZB010000004.1 GCA_934717745.1 uncultured Candidatus Melainabacteria bacterium
TTGAATACAGAAATGGATTCTATCAAATCATTAATTAAAGATAACGTAGATAAAACATTCAACTTATTCTCATAATAAACAAAAAACGGGCTTTTAAAAGTCCGTTTTTGTTTTTTGATTTGATTTTAAATCTTTTTTATAGTGCTTCTAATGCTGCAATTTTCATTGTTTGAACGTCAGGTTTTTTACCTGTCCAAATTTCAAGAGCCTTTGCTCCTTGGTGAATAAGCATGTCCAGTCCGTTTACAGTTTTTAAACCACATTCTTCTGCGTATTGAAGTAATAAAGTTTTTGTTGGATTATAAATTACATCATAAACGATAGCGTCTTTATTTAATTTCAGAATATCCAGTTTAGAAACGGGTGATTGATCCATTGAATTTCCACGCATTCCTACCGGAGTACAGTTTACAAGGATTGCTAAGTCTGATAAATCCCTAATCATTTGGATTTGATAACTATTAAATTTAATTTCAGGGAATAAATCACGCATAGAATTAATCATTTCTGCTGAATTGATTATATTTCTCGAATAATAGTTAATTTCGGTAATTCCTGCTTGAATAAGTCCTATAGTAGCGGCTCTTGAAGCACCGCCAGTACCAATAATTCCTCCGATTTTATTTTTTAAATCGGCATTTTTAGGTAATGCTGCCCAAAAACCGTAAATATCGGTATTGTATCCTTTAAAACTTCTATCGGGATTGATTTTTATTGTGTTTGCACAGCCTGCCATATTTGCAGTTTCGTCAATTTCGTCTAAAAATAGTGAGATTGGAACTTTTAACGGAATAGTTACATTAAATCCATCATATTCATTTATTTTTAGAAATTTTACTCTGTCAATTAATGTGTCAGGCGGAGTTTCCATAATATCATAAGTACCGCTTTCCCCAATACTTTCAAACCCTGCTTTTTGAATTACGGCAGACATTGAATGTCCTAAAGGGTATCCTATTAAACCTAATTTATACATTTTCAAGTTCCTTTGAATATTTACAAGTTTTAGAAGAACATTCCAAGAATGTTCCTTTTTTCAAAACTTTTTTAACTAATAATGAGCCACAATCAGGGCAAACATCTCCTGTTGGCTCGTTCCATAATACAAAGTCGCAATCAGGATATTTGTTGCAACCGTAGAAAATCTTTCCATATTTTGATTTTCTTTGAACAATTTCGCCGTCGCCACATTTTGGACATTTTACACCGGTTGAAATAACAATGCGTTTTCTATTTTTGCAATCTTGATTTGTGCATTCCATATATTTTCCGTATGGACCAACTTTGTAAATCATATCAGAACCGCATTTTTCACATTTTTCTTCACAAACTTCAGGTTCTGCAACATCTTCAGGTTTAGAATTTAACGGCATCATTGTTTTACATTCAGGATAACCCGAACAGCCAAGGAATTGTGAGCCGAAACGACTAGTTCTAACAACCATTTTCTTTCCACAATTTGGACAAGTTATATCGCTTTCGATACTAATTCTTTCCATATTTTGCTTTGCATCAGACACTATTTGTACAAAAGGGTCATAAAAATCTTTTATAACATCGTTCCATACTGCTTTTTTCTCCGCAATGTCGTCTAATTTAGCCTCCATTCCTGCGGTAAATTCATAATCCATAACAGTTTTGAAATGTTCTACGAGTTGTTTTGAAACTGTACGTCCTAAAAGAGTTGGTACTAAAGCCTTTTCAACTTTTTCTACGTAACCTTTTGTTTGGATTTTTGTGATGATAGGTGCATAAGTTGATGGACGTCCAATTCCATGTTCTTCAAGTGCTTTTACCAGTGATGCTTCACTAAATCTTGGAGGTGGTTGAGTAAAGTGCTGTTTTGGTGTTATTTTTTTTCTATTTAAAACATCACCTTTTTTCATTTCCGGAATTGATTTTTTTACACTGTCTTCTTCATCAGAATAAAGTTTTAAAAATCCGTCAAATACAATAGAACTTGTACCGGCTTTAAAAGTATAATCTCCTGCTTTTATATCAATTGATGTATTTGAAATTGTTGCATTTTGCATTTGAGAGGACATAAATCTATCCCAAATTAATTTATACAATCGGTATTGTTCGTTTGTTAAATGTGCTTTTAAACTTTGCGGAGTTCTTTCCGGATATGACGGACGAATTGCTTCGTGGGCATCTTGTACGTTCTTTTTACCTGATTTTACGTAGTTGTTTGGAATTTCAGGATAATATTTTTCTCCGTAGTTGTTTAAAATGAAATCTTTTGCCAGTGCTTGAGCATCGTCTGAAATTCTTACAGAGTCTGTTCTCATGTAGGTAATTAAACCGACTGCACCGTCTGAACCTAATTCAATACCTTCATAAAGTTTTTGTGCTATTTGCATTGTTTTTGCAACACCATAACCTAATTTTGAAGATGCTTCACGTTGAAGTGTTGAGGTTATAAATGGTGGTGCTGGTTTACGTGTTGTTTCACGTTTTGTAATTTTATCAACAACAAATTCTGTTGTTTTTTCATTCAAATATTCAACAATTTTTGTTGCATTTTCTTCGTTTGAAATTTCAATTTTTTTGTCTTGATATTTTTGAAGTTCTGCCTCAAAAGTTGCTTTTTCTTTTTCTAAATCTGCCGAAATTGTCCAATATTCAACAGGAACAAACGCATCAATTTCATCTTCTCTTTCGCAAATCATACGAAGTGCAACAGATTGAACACGACCTGCCGAAAGGTGATTATTTCTTAATTTTTCCCATAAAACAGGACTGATTTTGTACCCTACAAGTCGGTCAAGAATTTGACGAGTTTGTTGTGCTTTTACCCTATCTAAATCAATTTCTCTTGGGTTTTCAACAGCATGTTTTACGGCCTTAGGTGTAATTTCGTTAAATTCTATTCTTTGAATTTTATCGTCATCAATATTCAAAACTTGTCTAACGTGCCAAGCAATTGCTTCTCCTTCACGATCAGGGTCGGAAGCAAGATAAACTTTTGCACATTTTTTTGCGATTTCGTTTAACTTATCAACTACTTTTTTCTTTTCAGGAATAACTACAAAACTGGGTTCGAAATTTTTTGCAACATCAAACCCCAAAACATTTTTTGGAAAATCTCTTATGTGTCCAAAACTGGCTTCAATTGTATAGTTATCTCCCAAAATCTTTTTTATAGTTTTAGATTTTGCCGGAGATTCGACTATTACAAGTGCTTTTTCACCTTTCTTTGAAGTGCCTGTCGAACTTTTTTTTGTTGTTTTTTTTGTTTCTTTTTCTTCTTTTATTTTCGCAGTTTTTGTTGCCATTATACTAAGCCTTTTGGTATCTGTCCCCTTCTACTTGTTTTATTATGCCTTTAAGGTCTAATGTTGTCAAGCACATCAACAATTGGTCTGTGCTAATATCTGTTTCTTGTTGAATACTATCAAAGCCTTTTGGCTCGATTTCTATTGCTTTAAGAACTTTTTGTTCGTCTTTTGTTACTTCAATATCCAAATTTAAACTCATTTGTTCCGGAAGTTTTACTTCCCAATTTAGGGCATTCAAAATATCTTCGCCCTCGGTTACAATAGTTGCACCGTTTTTGATTAATTTGTAAATCCCTTTTGTATTTGGATTTGAAATTAATCCGGGAATACACATTAATTCTCGATTTTGTTCTAATGTTAAGTTTGCACTAATCAATGCTCCACTTTTTAGTGCTGCCTCAACAACTAATGTTCCGTAACTCAAGCCTGTAACAATTCTGTTTCTCTCTGGAAATCTGAATTTTAAAGGTTCAAATGTCGGATAATACTCTGAAATGATTGCACCTGCACCTGTTTCGATTATTTTATACAACTCACGATTGCTTTCCGGATAAATATAATCAAAACCGCTTGCAATAACTCCAATGGTTTTTAAATTGTTTTCAATTGCAGTGTAATGTGCAGTTGTATCAATTCCTGAGGCTAAACCAGAAACGATGCAAACGTCAGTATTTGTCAAATCTTTTAAAACTAATTTTAATGACTCTTTTCCGTTAAAAGTGGCTTTTCTTGAGCCTACAACCGCAACGGTTTTTTCTAGATTACAAGAGTCTAAATCACCTTTTACGTACAAGATTGCAGGCGGATTTGCTATTTCTTTCAACAATTTTGGATATTTTGGATTGTCATAGGCCAATATTTCAATTTTATTGTCAATTACGTAGTTATAAACTTTGTCTAAATCAATTTTATCTCGAAAATTTAAGAAATTTTCGGCTTTTTTTATACTTAAACCGTCAATTTTTTCTAATTCTTTTGACGTTGCATAAAATGCTTGTTCAATGTTTCCAAAATGAGTGTACAAATCAAGTATAAATTTGCTTCCCAGAGATTCTATGCTTGATAAACTAACCCAAAATTTCTCCATTAAACACCTTTTTCCGATTTGATTCTCTCTATTAATTTGTTTACAGTTTCTTTTTCTTCGTTCGGAATATCAAATTTTACGTAATCTTCAAAGTACTCAATCGCATCATCATAGTCGCCACGAGCCATGAATAAAATTCCTAATTTTTTGAATGCAGGGTGAAATTTATTATTTACTGCTGTTGATTTTAAGTAGTTTGAAATAGCCTTATCTATTTCGTCATTTGCTTCATAGGCTTGTGCTAAATAAAAATAAATCAATTCATTTTGGTCTTTAAATTCCAATATGTTTTCAAAATTGTCGATTGCTGCATTCCAGTTTCCCATATCAAAATAAATACGTGCTAAATCGTAATAAGCGTCGTAATTTTCAGGTTCTTTTTCTAAAATTTTATCTAATTCGTCAATCGCTAAATCTCTTTGAGCATCTTCCATTAAAATTCTCGCTAAATAGTGCGGAATAACAGTGTTATCCGGTAAAGCGATTTCGCCGGCTCTTAAGCACTCTATTGCAAGTGCGATTTCATTTTGTCTGTGGTAAACGTCTGACATATTTAAATAGATTTGCGGAAGCATAGGATTTAATTTTAATGCTTTGTTTAAGTATTTTTCAGCATTTTTATAATCACCTAAATTCGAATAAGATACACCGATATTGTTATAGATTTCTGCACTTTCGTCTTCGTTTTCTAAAACAACGTGAAAATGATCTATGGCTTCTTTATATTGTCTATTTTGAAAATATTCTAATGCTTTGTCTAATTGTTCAGACATTTTATTCTCCTAATGTTGAATCATTTGATTTAATATTTTTTATTACAGTTCTGGTATTGCCTTCAGCAAAGAAATCTTTAGGCTTTAGCATCATTTTAATTTTGTCGGCATAGATTGTTTTATCACCGTCATTAATTAAAGAACGACCGTTAAAATAAATTTCGTTGAATTTATTAGTTGTTTTGTCCGGATAAACTGTCATTTTAGGACCTTTTGCAAAGTATGTATCGTACCAAACTTGAACATTTCCGCCAGCATTAAAGATATTTTGACGTTTACTGTATTGTTGGTAGCGAGCCTTTATTGTTAAAGGTTTTCCGTCATCCATTTCTGTGTGAGTCATAGAATTACCTTCTGCATACAATTCTTCTGTTGTTGCGTTGTATGAGAAATGGTCTGCTTCTGCATTATTAAGTTTTTCTTGTATTTTTGCATTGCCATACAAGTCGAATTTTTGTATATCACCTTTTTTTGTTGTTTTTATAACCGCTTTATCAGAGAATGTTTGAACATCTTTATATTTAATAATTACTCCGCCCATAGCCGTCATTACGTTTGTTTTAATGTCATACTCTTGAGTGTCTGAAGTAATCATTACAACAGGATTTTTTCCATCTGTAAAAATAGATTGAGAATCTCCCTCTGCTCTTACAACCTTTGTAATTAAAGAGAGTTTTAAAATATTTGCTTTTACTTCTCGTTTTTTATTGTTTTGAACTTGGTATGCATAGGGTTTATCATAAAAAGTTGCAGTATCAAGTTTATTCTTTTTGTTAACAGTGATGTCTGCTTTGTCGCCTTGAACGTGTAAATCGTCAAGTTTAACTCTAACATCTCCGTCAAATTTAATTTTGCTTTCTTTTTCGTTATAACTTTGTGTCTTTGATTCGATAATCAAATCTGTTGCCATTGCGACAGTACCAAAGCCTATTAAAATTATTGCGACTGCTATAAGTATTTTTTTCATTAGAATAAAATCCCCTTTGTTGAGTTCTCTTTACTTGTTTTCCCTTTTTTATCGAATATTTTTGAAACAGTATTCCCTTTAAGTTTAAAGTGGTCATAATCAGGACTAATAGTGATTTCGTTACCTGTTGCAACAAGTTCTCCATTTCGGTTAATTATGATGTTGCCTTTTGCTACGATATCTTTGTCAGAACCTGACCAAATCAACCTATCAGCCTTTAAAGAAGTACCATCTTTTAGTACGATAAAGGTGTTATTATATAAAATAATTTGATTTTTTTCTTCGTTGTATGTGCCTTGACTGGATTCAAAACTCATTGCAACTTCATTGTTTTTGTAGAAGTTACCAATTACGTTTGTAAGTAGGGCAATTTTTTGGTCGCTGTTGTATGTTCCGGTTTCACCATAGATTTCCCAGAATTTTTTATCTTCTTTTGTTTCTGTCAAAATCATGCTTGAAACATCAATTTCTTGACGTTCTTCGCCTGATTTGATTTTTGAACGGGAAAATCCGTTAGTTAGAAATTCAGCACTTAAAAATGCCCATAATAAAACAGAGCAAAACAATAAGAATGCAATAGCATAAGTCTTTTTTCTTTTGTCCATGTTTTTTATTTTTCTTAAGTAAACTAAAAATCTTTTCATATTCTGATTTTATCATAAATTATTTATTTATATTGTTATGTTAAGAATTTATGAATTATTGTTGTTAACTTTTCACATGTTGACGTGGTTGTTTTATAATTAAAATTATTAAGGAGGAAAATTATGACACGTTTTGATGCCGGAGAAGTTATCACAGCAATGGTAACACCTTTTACAAAAGACGGTAATGTAGATTATGATAAAGCAGGTGAACTTGCAAGATATTTAATTGATAATGGTTCGGATTCATTATTAATTACAGCAACAACAGGTGAATGTCCTACATTGACCAATGTTGAAGAAATAGAACTTTTAAGTACGGTAAAAAGAGCAGTAAAGAACGAGGCTAAAATTATCATGGGTGCCGGTTCAAACTCTACTTCCGAAGCCGTAAAATATGCAAAAATGGCAGAAAAGGAAGGTGCAGACGCTATTCTTTCTGTAGTCCCTTACTACAACAAACCTTCTCAAGAAGGTATGAAAGCACATTTTTCAGCAATTGCAGAAGCAACAAAATTACCAATAATTGTTTATAATATTCCATCAAGAACAGGTGTTGATATGCAACCTGAAACTGTTAATTATCTTGCAAGAAAATATAATAATATTGTTGGTATTAAGCAAAGTTCTCCAGATTTAGATAAAATCTCAGAAATGCGTGATATTTGTCCGGAAGATTTTGATATTTATTCAGGAGATGACAGTTTAACTTTACCAATGCTTTCTTTAGGTGCTAAAGGGGTTGTATCTGTTGCATCTCATCTTTACGGAGAAGAAATTAAAAGCATGATTGATGATTTTAAAGAGGGTAATGTAAAAGAAGCCTTAAATATGCACATGATTTTATATCCAATGTTCAAAAAACTATTTATGGCTCCAAATCCTGTTCCTGTAAAGGCTGCGTTGTCAAAACTTGGAATTATTAAGGATTATGTAAGACAACCGCTTGTGATTTTAAATTACGAGCAAAAAGCAGAATTATTTGCAATAATGGACACAATTGAAAAAGAATAGCCGGAGTGGGTTATCTTCTCTTTTGTGTTTTTTGATAAAATAAGACATATATAATTATTATTAATATAAGGATGTAGAAATGAAAAATAAAATTTTACTATTTTGGGGAATTATGGCACTTGTCATTTTTTCAATTGCTATGATTATCGTTAAACCAACTAAACTGGGTTTGGATTTGGTTGGCGGTTCTAGATTAGTTCTTGAAGCACAAACAACACCTACGGTTGCAAAAATTACTCCTGATATGATGGATAGTTTACAATTCGCTATTGAAAATCGTGTAAACAAACTAGGTGTTGCTGAAACTGTTGTTCAAAGACAGGGTGAAAAAAGACTTGTTGTTGAAATTCCTGCTGTTAAAGATTTAAATCAAGCAAAAAAATTCCTTGGTGAAACTGCTGAACTTGCGTTCAAAAAGGAAATTCAAAACGGAAGCACTGTTTCTTGGGCTGATACAGGTTTAACCGGTAACGACTTAAATCGTGCAACATTAAGTACAAGTTCAAACGGTCAATGGGTTGTTGATTTGGAATTTAATGACAAAGGAACAAGAAAATTTGCTGATTTAACTCAACAATTAGTTGGTAAACCAATGGCAATCTTCTTCAACGGAGAGTTAACTTCCGCACCTGTAATTAGAGAACCAATTATTGGTGGCAGAGCACAAATCTCAGGTGGGGATAATGGTTTTGCTTATGAAGAAGCAAAAGAAATGGTTGATTTGTTAAATGCCGGAGCATTACCTGTTCCTGCTAAAATTATTGAAGAAAATACAGTTGGTGCAACATTAGGTGCTGATAGTATTGAAAAATCAAAATTTGCAGGTGCAATTGGACTTGGTCTTGTAATGTTATTTATGATTGGATATTACAGATTACCGGGATTAATTGCTGACGTTGCTTTGGTTATTTATTCAATTGTTTTATTTATGTTATTTAAAATGATTCCTGTAACTCTTACTCTTGCAGGTATTGCCGGTTTTATCCTATCAATTGGTATGGCGGTTGATGCAAATATCTTGATTTTTGAAAGAACAAAAGAAGAACTTCGTGCAGGCAGAACTTTGTTTACTGCTATCAACGCAGGTTTTGACAGAGCCTTCACAAGTATTTTCGACTCAAATATGACTACAATTATCACTTCAGCAATTCTTTATTTCTTAGGTACAAGTATTGTTAAAGGGTTTGCTTTAACTCTTGCAATCGGGGTAATTGTTTCAATGTTTACTGCAATTACAGTAACTAAAAACTTTATGCACTTAATCTTCGGTACTGGTGAATTGAAATACCCAGCATTGTTTGGATTAAGAAAAGATGAAATTGGTACAGCGTATACTGCTTCTGAAACAAAACGTGAAAAAGCAAAATTCGGTGTATTGGATTAGTGAGGTGAATAATGGAAAATACAAATAATTTTAAAGTACATGTTGTAAAATTTAGATGGTTATGGATGGCTTTATCGGCAATATTACTTCTTCCTGGTATTATTATGATGATTTATGCATCTGTTACAAGCCCATCACATTTACCATTGAAAGTTGGTATTGATTATACCGGTGGTACAGTTATTCAATATTCTACGGATAAAAAAGTTGAAAATAGTGCAATTTCTACTTTGAGAACAAAATTAGAAACACAAGGTATTGAAAACCCAGCATTGCAAGTTATTAACGTTAGCGACTCAAGTGATGTGATTTCTATTAGAACTAAATTTATTGCAGAAGATGATAATAAATCTCTTAACAAAATTACATCTGCTGTACAATCAATTTATCCAAAATCTGAAGTCGTTTCATCAAGTTCTATCGGGCCTACATTGGGTAAGGAACTTTTTAAAAACTCTTTAATCGCTTTAACTCTTGCTTGTTTAGGTATTATTGTATATTTATCATTAAGATTTAAACTTGATTATGCTCTTGCTGCGATTTTAGCACTTGTACACGACGTATTGTTTGTTGTGGGTGTATTTGCAATCCTTTCATTCTTCTTGAATGTACAAATCGATGGATTGTTTATTACTGCACTTCTTACCGTAATAGGTTTCTCTGTACACGATACAATCGTTGTGTTTGACCGTATTCGTGAAAACTTAAGATATTATGCAAAGAAAATGACTTTTGGTGAAATTGTAGATGCCAGTGTTACTCAAACTATAGCAAGAAGTATCAATACTTCTTTAACTACTTTAATTACATTGTTAGCATTGTATTTCTTTGGTGGTGTTACAACAAAAGATTTCTGCTTAGCAATGATTTTAGGTATCGCAATCGGTACTTATTCAAGTATCTTCTTTGCAAGTATGTTAGTTGATTTCTGGGAAGATAAGAAAAATCAACCCAAACGTGCATAGATTTTAAATTTTTAATCAAAGCATGCAACGATATGTTAAATATTTGTTGCATGCTTTTGTTTTTGATAAAATCAATAATGAAATGGGGAAACAAATGAAAAAAATATTATTGACTTTATTTATATTATTTATTGGTATTAAATCTTATGCTGCAACAGTTTGGATTAATGACGCAAGAGCACAATTTCAAACAAATTCTCTTGTAATTTTAGGCGTAAATATTCGAACTTTTAATGCAAAAGATTTAAACAAAAATGGCATTATTGAAGAAAAACTTGGAGAAGAAAGAGGAAATTTTCTTAATGCAATAGATAGACTTGACGAACTTGCAATGCAAGGGGTTAATACTATTCACTTGTTGCCTATAACTCCTGTTGGTAAATTAAAAGCCGTAGGTACAGCAGGTTCTTTATATGCTTTAAATTCATTTAATGAAATTAATCCGCAATTGAAAAGCAAAAAATCAAAATTATCTGTAAAAGAACAAGCGATTAGATTTATAGATGAGGCACATAGAAGAAAAATCAGAGTAATTGTTGATTTACCTGCTTATGCTTCTTATGATTATTACTTAAAAAACAATTTGTTGTTTGAAACAAATGACTCTAAAGCATCTATAATTCCGAAAGACTATACTGATGTTCGATTATTGAATGCCGGCAAACAAGGTCGAATTAATCTTGATTTGTTAGACCAATACAAGGCTTTTGTTGACATGATGCTTGAAATCGGTGTTGATGGTATTGTTGCGAATGATGCTTATATTAAACCTGCTGATTTTTGGAGTGATTTAATTAAATATACAAAGGCAAAGAGTCCTCAGTTTTTGTTTGTTGCTCAGGCAACAGACAGAGAAGTGCCATTAAACAATAATAAGAAATTCCCGTTCACTCCTTATAACGAATTGTTACAAGCGGGGTTTGATGGTTATTTTGCGGGATATTACAGATTTAGTGATTGGACAACTGCAAATGAATTGTATGAACATGTAAAATTTAATCAAAAATTATTCTCAAAATATACTTTAATTAAGTCTGATATTGGTAGTTTTGCAACTCGTGATGTTGTAAGTCCTATTCTGACAAATGGTACTCCATATTCAATTATGGTTGCGTGGTTGAATGCTACGTTGCCGGTAAATTCTTATTTTATTGACGGTTTCCAATCAGGTGATGATTATATGTATCCTTGGGAAAACAAGCGTGCTCAAAAATCTTTTACTGATGATAATTTCTATTTTGCTCAAAGAGGTAAAATGGATATATTTAATTTTTCACGCAAACCGGGTGCATCTAATGGTGATGTATTGCAAAACTTTATCTTAGCAAATAAGTTTAAATATATGATGAATCAAATAATGCCAAATGCAAGTTTTGTTCCTCTTGCAACAAATTCATCAAACGTGTTTGCTTACGCAAGAACTACTAAAAATAACTCGGTAATTGTAATTGGTAATATGGATTTTGCAAACATGCAAAATGTTAAAATTACAATTCCGCACTTGAACGATAAAGTTTCTTTAGTTCCGGTGAAAATTGCAGATATTCCGGTAATTCAACGTAATCGTATTAACACAATTTTAGCACCTGGAGAAGTGCAAGTTCTTCTTGCAAAAGATTTTTCTATTAAATAATTTAACATTATTATTATTTAATACTTGTAAAATTAACATCTTTGATGTATTCTTGTAGCAGATATTAGTAGAAAAGGATTATTATTATGTCAAGACAATGTGAAAAATGTGGAAAAACACCTTTAAAATCAGCAAAATTAACTTTCTCTCATAAACAAAATGTTCACAGACAAGCACCAAATCTTCAAACTGTAAAAGTTATTGAAAACGGTGTTGTTAGAAAAATGACAGTTTGTTCTTCATGCTTGAAAGCAAACAAAGTTCAAAAAGCAAAATAGTTGTTTTTTACAAAAAAGATTTAAAGGACACGAATGTGTCCTTTTTTTGTGCTTTATTATTGAGTTTTAAATCGATGTAATATTTCTTAATATTTAATTTTTGAAAAAGGCAATTTTTTTAGACAAAAATACTTTATATAGATACGAGAGATTATTACAATTATTGGAGAGTTTAATGACACCAACATCAAATGTAAATTTCGCAAATTTGAATGCTATGTTGTTCACTATGAACGCTTTCAGTAATGTAAGTACTGAATCTTCAAATCCGTTTGGAATTTTTGGAGGTCAATTAAACTTAGGCAACTTTAATTTTGGTACAACTCCAACATTTGATTTTTCAAAAATGTTTGGTAACTTGTCTGGAATGAATTTTAACTTTAATTTCTCAAATATTGGCTCTACTTCTACTCAATATACTGCAACTTCAGGAAACCAAAAAGCATCAGCAAAGGCTGAAGGTTTGAATAAACAGTTTTTGGATAGAGTCAAACAAATTGCAACAAAAATTGGCTGTGATTACAAAGATTTATTAGGTGTAATGCACAGTGAATCCGGCTTAAACTCAAAAGCACAAAATTCAAAAGGCGGTGCTGCCGGTTTAATTCAATTCTTGCCATCAACAGCCAGAGAATTAGGTACAACAACAGATGCTTTACGCAACATGTCTGCTGTGCAACAACTTGATTATGTTGAAAAATTCTTAATAATGGTTAAAAATAGATCGGCATTAAGAGGTAAAACAAGACTTTCAGCAGGCGATTTGTATACATTAGTCTTCATGCCGGCAAAAGCAGGTGGTGAAGTTATTACCTCAGCAGGTTCAAGATCATACGCTGCAAATAAAGGTTTAGATGCAAACGGTGATGGAATGATTACTAAAACTGAGTTAGGTAACAGAGTTATTTCTCATCATGTAAATGAATCGATTTTTGCGTAGGTAAATAAAAAGGTGTGTAGTGTTATAGTTAGTGTTGTTATTGGGACTGATTATAACGTATAGGTTTTAAATTAAACCAAACCAATAACTAAAAATCAAACCAAATTATGCCAGTCGATATGACTGGCTTTTTTTTATCATTAAATTTGCAATAAAAAAGGTTCTGAACATTCATTCAAAACCTTTTTTATTTTTTTATTAGAATATTTAAAACTAATTGCCCATTTGTTTTGCAACTTCTTCAGCAAAGTTTTCGCTACGTTTTTCTAAACCTTCACCCAAGTTGTATCTGATAAATTTGTTGATAACCAATTTACCTTCAATTAATTGAGCAATTGTTTGAGAAGGGTCTTTAACGAATGCTTGTTCTAACAAACATTTTTGAGCAAGAATTTTGTGTAAACGACCTTCAACGATTTTTTCTCTGATGTTTTCAGGTTTTTTTGCAAGGTCTTCTTTACCCATTTCGATACGTTTTTCTTCTTCACGAACTTCCGCAGGAATGTCTTCACTGCATAAAAATTCAGGAGCACAAGAAGCGATATGTAAACATATATCTTTCATTAATGCTTCATCTTTTTTGTCAGTGTTTAGAAGAACACCGATTTTACCGTTGTGGATATAAGTTGCGTTGTTTCCGTCAAGAACTTCAAATCTTCTGATAGTGATTTTTTCACCGATTGAAGCGATTTTTTCTTTTACTACGTCAACAACTTTTTTGCCGAATTTAGGGAAATCAATTTCGTTTAATGCATCAACGTCAGCAGGTTTTGCAGTAGCAACTAATTCTGCTAAACTTTCGCATAAATCTTTGAATTCTGCGTTTTTAGCAACAAAGTCTGTTTCGCAGTTAACTTCAATGATTGCACCAACTGAATCATTAACATAAGAAGCAACTAAACCTTCAGCAGCGATTCTGCCCATTTTCTTTTCAGCAGAAGCGATACCTTTTTGTCTTAATGCTTCTATTGCTTTTTCCATATCACCATCAACTTCAGCAAGTGCTTTTTTGCAATCCATCATGCCTGCACCAGTTTTATCACGAAGTTCTTTTACCATTTGTGCTGTAATGTTCATTTGTTCCTCCACTATGCTTTAACTTCTGCTTCTACACCTGCATCTTCAGGTTTAATTTCTTCAACTTTTGCATTGTTAGCCGCTTTGTTTTCACGAAGTTGTTTACCTTCTAAAACTGCATCTGCTAATTTTGATGTAATAAGTTGTACTGAACGGATAGCATCGTCATTACCAGGGATTAGGTAATCGATGTTTTCAGGGTCAGCATTTGTATCTGCTAAGCAAATAACAGGAACGCCTAATTTTTTTGCTTCTAAAATAGCAATATCTTCTTTTTGTTGGTCAACAACAAAAATGATGTCCGGTAGGCCTCTCATATCTTTAATACCACCAAGAGTTTTGCTTAATTTAGCAACTTGTTTGTTGATTTGTGCTTGTTCTTTTTTAGGTAATTTTTCGATTTGACCGCTTTCGATGAAACTTTCGTATTCTTTTAATTTGTTAACACGAGTTTTAATAGTTTCAAAGTTAGTCATCATACCGCCTAACCATCTTCTGTTAACATAATATGCACCAGAACGTACTGCTTCTTGAGCAACTACTTCTGCTGCTTGTTTTTTTGTACCAACAAATAAAACATTTTTACCTTTTGCTGCATAATCTCTAACAACTTCGTATGCTGCGTCTAGTAAATCAGTTGTTTTTCTTAAGTCGATAACATAGATTCCATTTCTTGCACCATAAATATATGGTTTCATTTTTGGGTTCCATCTTTGTGTTTGGTGTCCGAAGTGTACACCTGCTTCTAAAAGTTCAATCATTGATGCTACTGGCATCTTTCTTCTCCTTTTTACTAATGTGTTTTACTACGGGAAATAAGTTCCATTCTGTAAAAGAACTAGGTTCAACCTATCGAATCTTTACTTCCACCTAAATCGTATCATAAACATACTCAAATGCAAAAGGTTATTAACAAAGGTTAAGTATGTATTTATATGCTTTTTCGAAAAAAAAAGATGCAATGTTTTTCAGAGCATCTTTTTTTTATTATTACTTTTATTCGTGGTCGTCGTGTGGAATATCTCTATATTCTAAGCCCATTTGGTCGCTAACGTTTTGCAAAAATTCTTTTGTTGCTTGAACAGCGATATTGAATTGACGTTGTGTAATTTCACCCCAAGAAGGCTCATTTTCTCTTGTAATTTTTCCTAAATCTTTTGTTGCTGAGAAGGTATCTCTGAGTAATTGCATACTGTTTCTTGGGTTTCTTGCGATAGTTTGGAAATTTTCTGCACAATTTTCAGCATGTTCTTCTGCAAATTTTTCGTAATCTGTATGAATTTTTAAATCGATTGCCTTGCCAAAAGCGGAAGTTTCTTCAATGTGTTGAGGTTGAGAAACATCTTGTAAGAAGTGGCAAGCACGAGCAGCGTTTTGGATTGCAAATTCGTCATCTTCATCTTCAATTGCAGTATCCATAATTTCTATTTGGTCTTCAAATGCGGCTTTTGCATTGTTTCTGCCGTTGAAATCCATAAAACTTACACTGTTATTTGTTGCATTAAAAATTTTGCTAAAGGCTTTAACTAAACCGTTGCTGGTTTTATTTGTTGCAAGGTCTGTAAATGAATCTATAGGTTCTTTTTCAAACTTTTCTCTTGAAAAAGTGTCAGTTTTGATTTTTTCGCCAAAATAGAAGTGTTTATTTGCAAGAAATCCAATGTCATCGTGGTCTGGACGTTGAACGTAATCTTCCAAAGTATCCTTGTATTTTGCGAATTGAGGCATGTCTTTAATTGCGGTTTCCATAATTTTTCTATGGGTTTCGCAAGACCAACCGAAATTTACATTGTTGCTTGAATTAATGTTCAAAGACACTTACCTCCACAGAAATTTTAAAATTCCTCAAGGTGAAATATTGCCTTATTTACTAAAATTGTAAATGAAAATTTACAATCTACTCTTAGTGGAAGTTCATTTTTATTTATGTCATACTTTTGGTATGAAAGATAAAATTGTCGTTAAAGGTGCAAAAGAGAATAATTTAAAAAATGTTTCGCTTGAAATTCCGAAAGACGAGTTAATTGTTTTTACAGGTGTTTCCGGTTCGGGAAAAAGTTCTTTGGCTTTTGATACGATTTTTGCTGAGGGACAAAGACGTTATATTGAAAGTCTTTCTGTATATGCACGTCAATTTTTGGGACAAATGGATAAGCCTGATGTCGAAAGTATTGATGGGCTTTCACCTGCAATTTCTATTGACCAAAAAACGACAAGTAATAACCCTCGTTCAACAGTTGGTACTGTTACAGAAATCTATGATTTTCTGCGTTTACTATATGCGAGAATTGGTGTTCCGCACTGTCCAAAATGTGGTGAAATTATTAAACCTCAAACTATTGACGAAATTGTTAATTCAATTTTAAAATTAGAGGCAGGTACAAAAATTCAACTTTTATCACCAATTGTATCCGGTAAAAAAGGTGAATTTCAAAGTCTATTTAAAGAATTGCAGGAAGATGGTTTTGTTCGTGTGAAAGTTGACGGTGAAATTTATAACCTTGATGAAGATGAAATTTCTCTTACAAAAACCAAAAAACACGACATTGCTGTTGTTGTTGACCGCTTGATAATTAAAGACTCTATTCAATCTCGATTAACTGACAGTGTTTCGATAGCCTTGAAACGTTCAAATGGTTTAGTTATCGTGGATTTGGTAGAAAAAAAAGAAGAAGTTTTATATTCGGAAAAATTCTCTTGTGAAAAATGTGGTTTGAGTTTTGACGAATTAAGTCCAAGAAATTTTAGTTTCAATAGCCCTTATGGTGCTTGTGAGAGATGTTCCGGTTTAGGGGCAGATTTTATTATTGACCCTGATTTGGTTGTTCCTGATAGAAATTTATCAATCAAAGGCGGGGCAATTTATCCTTGGGCAAAATCTTCAACTGATTATTATGAGGATTTATTAACTTCTGTTTGCAAGCATTTTGGTATTGATATGGAAATTCCTTTTAAGGATTTGCCAAAAGAGTATCAGGACATTGTTTTGTATGGTTCTGATGATATTTTAAAAATATCTGTAAAACAATTTGGAACTCAACGATATAAGGCTCAGTACACAAGATATTTAGGTGTAATTCCGTTTTTAGAAAGAAAACATCAAGAAGCAAGTGGTGAATATTGGCAAGCAGAGATTGAAAAATATATGGTTACAAAACCTTGTACTGCTTGTGGTGGTGCAAGATTGAAGCCTTTTCCTCTTGCTGTTACAATTGGTTCTAAAAATATTTATGAATTTACCAAAATGTCTGTTGATGAGGCTATTAAATTTATAGACCTTTTATACTTAGAATTAAATGATTATAATTTGCAGATTGCAAAACAAATTCTAGAGGAAATAAGGGGGCGTTTAAAATTCTTGCAAGATGTGGGGCTTGGATATTTAAATTTGGCTCGTATGGCAGGAACTTTATCCGGAGGCGAAGCACAAAGAATTAGACTTGCGACTCAAATTGGTAGTGGTCTTTCAGGTGTTTTGTATGTTCTTGATGAACCCTCAATTGGACTTCATCAAAGGGATAACGATAAATTAATCAAAACTTTAATTAAATTACGAAATTTAGGAAATACTCTTATTGTTGTTGAACATGATGAAGAAACTATTCGAAAAGCGGATTACATTGTCGATATTGGTCCAAAAGCAGGCTTGAATGGTGGAAATATTATTGCTCAAGGTTCTGTTGACGATATTATCAATGAAGAAACTTCAATTACCGGAAAATACTTGAGTGGAGAAAGATTTATTCCAATTCCAACAAAATTGCGTGAGGGCAATGGAAAAAATTTAATTGTAAAAAATGCTCACTTGAATAATCTAAAAAATATAGATGTTGAAATACCTCTAGGTAAAATTGTTGTTTTGACAGGTGTTTCAGGTTCAGGAAAATCTACCTTAATGCAAGATTTGATTAATGAATATGCTTTACATAAATTATTAAAAAATAAACCAAAACCTAATGGAGTTGATGAAATTTTGGGTTTTGAAAATCTTGATAAAGTTATCAATATTGACCAATCGCCTATTGGGAGAACTCCTCGTTCAAATCCGGCTACTTATACTGATGTATTTACGCATATTCGTGCTTTGTTTGCAAAAACTAATGAAGCAAAAATCAGGGGATACAATCAAGGTCAATTTAGTTTTAATGTAAAAGGCGGGCGTTGTGAGGCTTGCAAAGGCGACGGGGTTAAGAAAATTGAAATGAATTTTCTTTCTGATGTTTATGTAAAATGTGATGTCTGCAAAGGAAAACGTTATAATCACGAAACATTAGAGGTTAAGTATAAAGGTAAAACTATTTCTGACGTTTTAGAAATGAGTGTAGGCGAAGCCTTGGAATTTTTTGAAAATATTCCGGCGATTAAAAAAAGATTACAAACTTTGTATGATGTCGGTTTGGATTACATAAAACTTGGTCAAAGTTCTACAACTTTATCCGGCGGAGAGGCTCAACGTATAAAATTAGCCTCAGAATTGAATAAAAAGGCTACCGGTAAAACTCTTTATTTGATGGACGAGCCATCGGTTGGTTTGCACTGGGCGGATTTGGATAAATTAATAAAAATTATTCACAAACTTGCTGATAATGGTAATACTATTTTGATTATTGAGCATAATCTTGATTTGATTAAAATTGCAGATTACATAATTGACCTTGGTCCGGAAGGTGGCGACGGCGGTGGAACTGTAGTTGCATGCGGTACTCCAAAACAGATTGCAAAATGCAAAAATTCTTATACAGGAAAATACTTAAAAACAATATTTGAAAACATTTAACATTTTGCCTTAATGAGTTTTCAATGGTATACTTAATAGGTATGCAAAAGTGGTTATATTATTTGTTATTTTTTAAGAAAATTTTCTATATACTGATTTACCCGTTTTTTATGGGCAAATCAAGATTTAGCAAGTTTTTTAGGTTAGGTATGGAGAATTATTTGATTTTTCAACCTGCAAAACTTCGTATGAAGCGTGTGAATAGAAACTTGTTGAATAAGTTTAAGACTGTTAGGTTTGCATCAATTGATGGTGCAAGACTTTTTGGTTGGTACACCGAAGCACAAAAGAATAAACCGACAATTTTATTTTTTCATGGTCAAGCAGAATCCATTTTAATGCATCAGGATAAAGTCGAATTTGCTTTAAAAAACGGATACGGAATCTTCATGCTTTCGTATAGGGGGCATTATCGTGCGTGGGGACTACCGTCAGAAAAAGGTGTTTATGACGATGCTCAGTCTGCAATATATAAATTGAATGAATTTGGGGTTAAAACTCAAGATATTATTCTTTGGGGACATTCTCTCGGTACAACCGTCGCAATGAATACGGCTGTTTATAACAATGTAAAAGCATTGATTTTGCAATCTCCGATAAAAGATATTTCTTCTGCAACTTATGATTTGGCTACGTTTTATTTAAGACGTGTAAAAATTCCTTGGATAAGAAAATATATTAAAACACATATAAAAGATATAAAATTTATTCAGAAATTTGATAATATTAATAAAATTGCAAAAGTGCGTTGTCCGATTTTGTTAGTGCATTCAAAGACAGACAGAATTGCTCCGTCTAAAAACTCTCGTGAACTTTACGAGAAAAAATTAAATGCTCAATTATTCTTATCAGAAAACGGAAGCCATTGGAAGACAGGTTGGTGTATTAATAGAATTGCACAATTTATTGGCAATTTATAATTTTGTTATACAATGTTTTTGGAGGTAAATATGACAGAACAGAAAAGAATTATGTCGGGTATGCGTCCGACAGGTAAATTACATTTAGGACACTATTTTGGGGTGATTGCAAATTGGGTAAATCTTCAAAATGATTATGATTGTTACTTTTCTGTTGCAGATTGGCATGCTTTGACTACAAATTATGATAAAACTGAACATTTGAAAGAAAATGTTTATAATGTTATTATTGATTGGCTGGCATGCGGTATAAATCCAGAAAAAGCGACAATTTTTGTTCAATCAAAAATTCCTGAAATTGCAGAGTTGAACATTTATCTTGGAATGGTTACTCCACAAAATTGGGTTGAACGTGATCCGACTCTTAAAGATATGGCAAAAATTCTTAGAAATAAAGAGGGGCAAAATTCTCAAATAGGTTTTGGCTTAATGGGTTATCCGGTTTTAATGAGTGCGGATATTCTCGCTGTAAATGCTCATTATGTTCCGGTTGGTATTGATCAGGTTGCTCACGTAGAGTTGACTCGTGATATGGCTCGAAGATTTAATAATGTTTATAATACGGATTATTTTATTGAACCTGCACCAAAATTGAATAATTGTCCACTATTATGCGGTGTTGACGGTGCAAAAATGGGTAAATCTTTTAATAATGATATAAAAATCAGTGATGATGAAGAAACTACTCAAAAGAAAATAATGCAATGTATTACAGACCGCTCAAGAGCAAGAAAAGACGATTTAGGACATCCTGATAAATGCGAAGTTGCTTTTAAATATTGGCAAATTTTTGGTTCAGAAGAAGAATTGAAAAATATTGAAGAAGAATGCAAAGCCGGTCAAAGAGGTTGTGCAGATTGTAAAAGACAATTGGCACAAAAAGTTAATGATTATTTTAAAGACATTCGTGAACGTAGAAAATATTATGAAAATCATCTTGATGAAGTCGATGCAATTATTGAAAAAGGCGTAGAAAAATCAAGGGAAGTTTCTAAAAAGATTCTCGCAGATGTTAGAAATATTGTCGGTATGTATTAATTTTATACTTAAAACGAAAAAGGAAGCGGATTTTGGCTTTGCCAAAATCCGCTTCCTTTTTCTCTCTCTTCTTATTTAAAAATTAGTATAAATTTGTTCTTCTCATTAAATCTGATAATTTAATGTCTTTAGAACTAATTGATGGAACACCTGCTGTTGCGTTTTCTATTCTTTTTGTAGAATTTCTGAAACTTGATAAACCTACACGCATAGTTTCATCGTTTCTCATCGCCATCATTTCTTTAAACATATTCAAAAGTCCCATTATAACCTCCCTTTTGTTTCTTTTAGTATAAGGTGAGAGGTTTTAAATTTTATCGTACAAAAATACTATTTTTAGGCTTTTTTAAAAATCCGGTTATGCTATAATTTTTTTATGCAAGATGACAAAAAGGATTTTAATAGTGCGGTTGCTTTGTGTGAAAAAGAATTTTCTCATGATGAACTTATTTTGCTTTTGCAGAACGGCACAGTTATAGAACGTCAATATGGTGCATTAAATCTTGATTGTGTTAAAACGGATGCTGAGGCAAAGATTTTATTGTCAAATTTGGTTGGAGTTGACGGTAAAATCAGAGAAGCGGTTGCACTAAAAACTTTTGAATTAACGAAATCTACCCCTGACTTATTTTTATCAAAAGAAAATTTTGAAATTTTTTCTAATGCAACAATTGATATAGACGGAAATGTTTGTCGATTGGCTATTTCATCTGCTTGCAATTTAAAGTCTAATAAGGAATTTTCGCTGTATTATGCACAAAAAATGATTGAAATAATTGATATTGCACTTGATGAAATATCAAAATTTACATTCAGAGATAAAAAATACAAAATCAATAAACAAATTTTTAAAATTTATTGGTGCTTGGAAGCGTTAATTGATTTTTATCCATACGTAAAAGAAGAAAAACTTCAAAATATTTTAAAAAAATGCTCAAAATTGCAAGAATATACAGTGAGAGAAAAATGTGCAAAGATACTTTGCCTTTGTGATTTAAATTCTGACATGCAAATTCTTTTTGACAAGTTGAAAAACGATGAAAACTACTATGTACGTAATGTTTTCGGATAACTTTAAATAATTAAGAATTAATTAAGAATTGATTATTTTGCTTGCACGTCATGTATGTTTGGTTTATAAATGTAATGTTAACTATACATATATCAGAAGGAGATAAAGAATATGGTAAACGTAGCAATTAACGGCTTCGGTAGAATTGGCCGTAACACATTAAGAGCAGCAATCAGAGAAGGCATTTTTGATAAAATCAACTATGTTGCTATCAATGACCCTGGTTTAAAACCAGAAGATGCTGCACGTATTTTTAAATATGACTCAGTTATGGGTAAATTCGATGGTACAGTAGAAGCATACGAAGAAGGTATCATTGTTAACGGTAAAAAAATTAAATTTTTCGCAGAAAAAGATCCTGCACAATTACCTTGGAAAGAATTAAACGTAGAAGTAGTTGTTGAATCAACTGGTTTCTTTACAGATGCAACAAAAGCACACGCTCACATTGATGCAGGTGCTAAAAAAGTTATCATCTCTGCTCCGGCAACAAACGAAGATAAAACAATCGTTTTAGGTGTAAATGATAAAGAATACGATCCTGCAAAACACAATGTAATCTCTATGGCATCTTGCACAACTAACTGCTTAGCACCGGTTGCTAAAGTTATTGATGAAAAATTCGGTATCGTTAAAGGTTTGATGACAACAGTTCACTCATACACAGGCGACCAAAGAATCTTAGATGCTGGACACAAAGATCCTCGTAGAGCAAGAGCAGGTGCATTGAACATTGTTCCTACAAAAACAGGTGCAGCAAAAGCAGTTGCTTTAGTTTTACCTCAATTAAAAGGTAAATTGGACGGTTTCGCAATGCGTGTTCCTACTCCAGACGTTTCATTAGTAGACGTTGTATTTGAACTTTCTAAAGACGTAACAGTTGAAGAAGTTAATGCTGCATTAAAAGAAGGTGCAGACGGACACGTTCTTTGCTACACAGAAGAACCTCTAGTATCTTCTGACTACGTTGGTACATCTCAATCATCAACAGTTGACGCTTTATTAACTCGTGTAATGGGTGGCAACCAAGTTAAAATTATTTCTTGGTACGATAATGAAATGGGATACTCAACTAGATTAGCAGAAACTACATTGATGGTTGCTGAAAAATTATAATTTTTGAATAATTAATTCAATTATAATAAATTGAGCGATTTGCAATTTGCAAATCGCTCAATTGTTTTTTGTCTAAAACTCAGTAATATTAACAAAGGCAATATTTTTATAAAAAAATACTTTATATAAATATAATAAGTGATGTCGTAATAAATATGGCATGAAGAATAAATTTTAATATCACGGAAATTAAAATATTGCGATATTAAATACAAAAAATAAAAAACAAACTTAACTTTTTTAGAACGCAAGTAATGACGGGCTAATGTGCTATTATGTTAAGTTTTGTTAAGCGATATTGTTTAAAAAAGGCAATTTTTTTGTCAAAAATTTTTTTATATAAGTACGAGAGATTTAGCGGAGAGTCAAAAATGTTAACAATTACAATGAATGTAAACTACCAAAGAAAGTTATCAGAATATAACAAAGTAGTTGCAGAAGAACAAATTGCAAAAAACACTTTAGACTCAATTACAGAAAAAGTTGATGACATCGTAGCAAGTGTAGATTCAAAAAGTCAATTATCAAAAAATGAATCATACCAAGAATTAGTTGCATTCCAATCAGCATATGATGTAAAAGTAGCAAACCTTGAATCTCAAGCAAAAGAATTAAAAGCACAATGTGATAGCATGCAAAGTGCATTATCAAGAGGTCAATCACACAATATTTGGTGCTATGGCTAATAAATAAAAAATAGATTAAACCAATCGAGGTAAAGTTTAATTTATAAAAAAGATTTTTTATACTCTCTCTCTTAATATCCTCGTGTTTATTTAATGTCTGTCATAAGTATGGCAGACTTTTTATTTTGTAAATAAAAGGCTTTAGCGGATTTGCTAAAATATTTGTATTAATAAAAATTAAAAGTCTTACCGCAAATTTAACGCACTATGCTCAAAAATACAATAAATTGTTAAAAAAATAATAACTTTACCGATATGTATTGCTTTAAAATCCTTTGGATTGTTTCTGCTATTCAAGGCTTGCTTTAATATAGTTGTTAAATCAATATTTTCATTCATTTTATTTACTTTTCTTCATGAACCACTTGAAAATTAATAAAAAATAATAAATAATAAAAATATGAGAAATATTTTATTATTAATATCTTTTATATTTGTTTTCACATTGTCTGTATCTGCAATGCCAAACTATGACCCAAACCAAGAGCCAATCGTTTATGATGTTTCATACAATATCGCTTTGAGAAATAAGTTAGAAGATGATTTCCATAAGAAATACACAAAAGAAATAACTCCAACATATTTTATTGACACCTCTCCAATGGGTGCGTATTATTGGGAAGTTATAGTTCCGTACGATAGACAAAAACAAAATAATCAAGATAATTAATCTTTTTTTCGTTTTTCAATCGATATTCTTACAACTTCTTTATTACTAGATATTGAGTGTTCGGCTGATGTTATTAAATATGTTCCATTTAAAGCATATTCGGAAATGTTAACATCAATAATTTTTCCTTTAGAAATTCTATAATCACCCAACATTGTCAAGTTAATTTCTTCTGTTATTTTGTTTAATTCTTTTAATTTATTTTTCACATATTGTTTTAAACCAATTATTTTGTAAAATATATTTTTCATAATTACAAATGTAAACATTTGTAACAATACACTAAAGTTTTTTTCAGAAATGCCGATAAGTAACATGTGATTAGGTAAAAAAGGTAAAATGATATGTTAACAATTACGTCGAAATTACAATTAGATAATTACAGAAAGCAGGCTAACTTGTTAGAGTTAGAACAACACTGTAATGCTAATTATCTTGATACGGCAACTGAACGTTTGGCAGGTATGGTTTCTTCGGCAGAAGCAGATATTAATGCTGAAAATAAACTCCGTGATAAAGATGATAAAATTGATAAAACTGAAGCCTTAAATTACTTCAAAGAAACTGATGAAACATATTTGGCTCTTGAAGCATATAGTACGGCTTTGGAAACAAGAAATGCTTCAATTGATTCTGAAATGAAGTTTTTAAATGAAGCAATTGATGCTTTCCAAAAAGAACATGAAAATGGTATCAAAGACGATACGAATTTCTGGTGTTTCGGTGGGGGTTAGTATTTAAAGATTTAATAATGGCGGTTTTGATTTTATCAAAACCGCCATTATTTTATTAATTTTAATTATTTTATTTGTTTTCAAACAACAATACGGTATTTTCCATCAATGATGCGATTGTCATTGGTCCAACACCTTTAGGAACCGGTGTAATATAACTTGCAACCTCGCTTACTTCTTCAAAATCGACATCGCCTGTGATTTTATTATTTTCGTCTTTAAAAATACCTACGTCAATAACAACAGCACCTTTTTTTACCATATTCTGAAAAATTATCTTTTTTCCAACCGCAGAAATTAAAATATCTGCTTGTTTTGTAATTTCTGACAAGTTTTTTGTTTTTGAGTGGCATATTGTAACTGTCGCATTTTCGTTCAATAGCATAATTGCTAAAGGTTTTCCAACAATGTTAGAGCGTCCGACAATTACCGCATGTTTTCCGTCAATTTGAATATTATATTCTTTTAAAAGTCTTAAAACACCTTTTGGTGTGCATGGATATGCTTTTGGGGGTATTCCGTTTAGTAAATCACCTGTGTTTGAGGCTGTAAAGCCATCAACATCTTTTTGAGGTAAAATTGCTTTTATTACCTCTTTTTCGTCAATATGTTTTGGCAGAGGTAATTGAACCAATATTGCATGAACTGAAATATCAGAGTTAAGTTCTTCAATTTTTTCAATTAACTCTTTTTGTGTTATTTCTTCCGGATACCTAATAATTGTTGATTTTATCCCGATAAGTTCTGCTTTTTTGTTTTTTAAATTGACGTAAATTGTGCTTGCCGGATTTTCACCAACTTGAATAACAACAAGATGAGGTTTCTCTGTCATTTTAGAAACCTTTTCTGTCAGTTCAGTTGTAATTTTTTCGGCAACTTGTTTTCCGTCAATTATAATCGCCATTAAATCCTCTTTTGTGGTAAATTTAATCTGAAATAAAACTGTTTGATTGCATCTTGAGCAACGAGTGATTCTCTTTCTACAGAGTGTTCCTTTAGGTCGTGGTCTTCCGGAATTACACCAAGAACTTCAAGTTCATATTTTTTTAATTTGTCAAACAAACTCGTCATGTCTTTGTTTTCAACTTTGTTTAAAACTACACCCAATTGACCACCGGCAGAGTATTTTGCAGAAAATTCTTCTATTCGTTTTGCAAGTTGAATAGAATCTTCTGTCGGATTTGTTACGATAATTGCGGTATTTATGTCAACGTCAACCAGTTGATTTAAGTATTTTAAGTCAAATTCGCAATCAAAAATAACGAAGTCATATTGGTTAACAAATTTTGTTACTGCTTCGTTCATTTGCTTTGTTATTGGACATCTGCAATCCTTTGATGCAACAAACCAAGATACGATAATATCTACATTTTCTTCAAGTGTAACAACAATATCTTCTAATGCCCATTCAATATATTCTTGCTTGGTCATATCTTCCGGAATTCCTGTTTTATATTCGTGTTTTCCGCTTCTGATACCGTAGATTGTATTACGAATATCTTTTCCAAAACTATGACCTAATTCTGCGGCTAAGTCGTTATCAAATAAAAGGATTGATTTATCAGGAAAATATTCTTGAAAAATTCTGAGAAACGCTTTTGTTACTGTCGTTTTTCCACTTCCGCTTTTTCCAATTAATGCCAATGTTGTTGTCAAAATTTATAACCTCTTTTTTGATAATTCTTTTTCCGTTTTAATATCCCAAGTTGATGAATAAAAACAATACGGCACAAATTTGACATGTCAAATTTGTGCCGTAAACAAACTATGCTTCAGTTGTTTCTTCAACAACTTCTTCAATTTCTTCTTTTAATACTTCAGAAGCAGTTACGTTAACTGTTAATTCTGTTTTAACTTTTGAAGTTAATTTAATTAACATTGTGTAAGAGCCAATTTTGTTGATTGGAGCATTTAAAGAAACTGTTTTTCTGTCAACTTCAATACCTGCTTTTGCTTGTAATTCTTCGCAAAGTTTTTTAGTAGTGATAGTACCAAATAATTTACCAGATTCACCTGCTTTTGCTGACAATTCAAGTGTCGCAAATTTTTCGATTTCTTCTGCTTTTGCTAATGCTTCTTGGTGTAATCTTTCTTGTTTTGCTTGAATTCTTGCTAAGTTTTGTTCTCTATTTTGCAATGCACCTTTTGTTGCAATTTCAGCAAAATTTTGAGGTAACAAGTAGTTTCTTGCATAACCATCTTTTACTTGAACTAAATCGCCTTGTTCACCTAAGTTTTGAACATCTTTTTTCAATATTACTTGCATGGTTTTCTCCTTATATTTCTTTTTGTTATATTTATCGTAATAAAAACATGAAAAAAAGTCGAGTAAAATTTTTATTTGTTAACTTCTTTTACATCAATTATCGCTACATTTTCTATGTGGTAAGTATGACAAAACATATCAAAAGGCTGTATACTTTCTATTTTCGCACCTTTTGAGATAAGATATTTTAAATCTCTTGCTAGTGTCGCAGGATTGCAACTTACGTAAATTATTTTATCTTTTGTTAAAGCCAACGTATAATCTAAGGTTTTTTCTGTCGACCCTTTTCTTGGAGGGTCAAGAATGGTTATGTTAAACCTTCTTCTTTTAGTTTTTAATTCTTTTTCAAAGAATTTTTCTGCGTCCATATTATGTAGTTCAACATTTGTTATCTCGTTGCTTTTTAGAGTTTCGTCAGCCCATTTTACGGCGTCTTTGTTTTCCTCGACGCTAACGACTTTTTTACAAACATCGCAAACAGTGATTCCAAAAGTTGTAACACCTGCGTAAGCGTCAAAAACTGTAGGTGTTTCAAAGTTTTCTTTAATATAATTTTTTACGTAGCCAAAAATATTTTCTGCACTTTTTGGATTTACTTGGAAGAATGAATTTGGACCTATTTTGAACGTCTTGTCTAAAATTCTTTCTTTTGTGTAATTCTTGCCAACAAGAAGTTCTGTTTTTTCTGTCATTATTAAATTTGTTTTATTTGGATTAAAGTTGACGCAAACTCCAGAAACTTCTTTAAAATTTGAATAAACTTTGTTTGCTAAGTCTTCAATTTTTTTGAAAGTTTTTTTTGCATTAATAACAAATATAACTAAGTTTTTATTTGTTGCTTTTGAGTGTCTTATTACTACGTGCCTTAAATCTCCGATGTGTTTTTTCTCATTATAACCTGTTATTCCTAATTCTGAGGCTGTTTCTCTAATGAAGTTAATAATTTTGTCGCAGATTTCAGGTTGAATTGGGCAATATTTTATGTTTACAATTTCGTGTGATTTTGGTTTGTAATAGCCTGCTAAAATCTTTTTAGACACTTTTGTCTGTCCAATAGGATATTGAACCTTGCAACGGTATTCTTTTACTTCAGGGCTTGGTATAACGTCTGGTATTTCAATTTTTAAATTGCCAATTGAGAGCATTGCATCTTCGACAATTTCTTTTTTGAGTTTTAGTTGATAATCATAATCGATAAATTGAAGTTGACACGCTCCGCAGACTTTTTGCATTGGACAAAAAGGTGTTACTCTGTAATCTGACGGAGTTATTATTTCTACAATTGACGCATTGGCGTAATTTTTGCTAATCTTTGTTAATTTAATTTTTAATTCGTCTTTCGGGCAAGCATTTTCAACAAAAATAACCATTCCGTCTACTTTTGCTATGCCAAATCCGAGGTTTGAAAGTTTTTCAATTTTTACGTTTAATTCGTCATTAACCTTCATAAGTAAATCCGTCTTGTTTCATTCTGTCAACAACTTCTTTAAGTTCGTCCATTGAACAAACTATTGAAACACGAACATAGCCTGCACCGTATTTACCAAAAGCCGTTCCTGGAACTAAAACAATACCGGATTTTGTTAAAACATCATTACAAAATTCTTCTGAAGTAGTATATCTTTCCGGAATTTTCAACCATTGATAGAAGGTTGCATTTGGAACGTGGTCGATTTTCCAGCCTAATTCGTTTTTGAAGGCATTTACAAAATATTCTGCTTTCTTTTGAATTTCTTTGTTTGCCCAAACAATGTATTCATCACCCTCTGTAGAGTTTAAAATTTTAGAACCGGCGATTTGAATTGCTTTAAAAATTCCGGAATCAATTGTCGATTTTAGTTTTGCAAATTGGTTTACAATCTCAAAATTTCCGCAAATCCAGCCGATACGCCAACCTGTCATTGAATAAGGTTTTGAAAAACTGTGAAATTCAACAGTAATATCTTTTGCACCCTCAACTTCTAAGGCACTATGTGGTTTTAAATTTTCATCAAAATAAATATCTGCATACGCAGCGTCTGAAATTAATAAAATTTCGTGCTTTTTACAAAAATCTACAACGTGTTTTAAGTAATCAAAAGTGCAAGACGCACCAAGTGGATTGTTTGGATAGTTGATGATTAGTGCTTTGACCTTATCTTTATTGTATCCTTCTTTTTCTAAATTATCAAAAATATCATCCATATTAGGAGTAAAATTGTTTTCTTCTGTTAAAGGCACAGAGTAACCTCTACCTCCGCAAACTTTTACCATTTCGCCGTATGATGCGTATGAAGGGTCTGGAATTAGGATAATATCTTTGTCTTCGTCATTATGAACAGGAGAAATAATTCCTCTTAAAAGGTTTGCAATCCCCTCTTTTGAGCCTAAAAGCGAGCATATTTCGTTAAGTTCAACCTTTACTCCAAATCTATTTTTCATTCTGGTTTGAATTGCTTCCAGTAAATATTTTTCGCCCTTTGGAGTTGAATAAGTATGCATACCTGCTTCATCAACTGCATTTTTAAAATCTTCAAGTAACTTTTTAGGTGGCATTGTTGTTGGTGCACCCATTGCTAATGAGATTGGTTTTCTGCCCTTTTGTGTTAATTCATCTTTTAATTGGTTTGTTTTTTCTTTGATTTTGAACATTATGTAAGTATCAATACTTGCAGCAAATTCATTAAAAAATTGTTTCATACTTTATCCTTTATTTGCATGGTTTTATCTAATAAATTATAGCATAAATCTTAAAAATAATATAATATAAAGTTATTATGGAAACAATAAGAGAAAGATTAGAACAATTAGAAATAGACAATTTAAGTAAATTTGCAACCAAAAGTGTTGATACAAAGGGACGTAAAGACCCCGTTGAAAGATGTAATATCAGAACGGAATTTCAACGAGATAGAGATAGAATTATTCACTCAAAAGCATTTAGGCGTTTAAAACATAAAACTCAGGTATTTTTATCGCCGTTTGATGACCACTTTAGAACACGTTTAACACATACCCTAGAGGTTTCACAAATTGCAAGAACAATCTCCAGAGCATTGGCTTTGAATGAAGATTTAACAGAAGCAATTGCTCTGGGACATGATTTGGGGCATACTCCTTTTGGTCATTGTGGAGAAGGAGTTTTAGACCATTTAATTAAAGGTGGATTTAGACACAATGAACAAAGTGTCAGAGTTGTTGAAGTTTTAGAAAATTTAAATTTATGTCGAGAAACAATTGATGGCATTTACTCTCATTCTTGGGGGTTGAAACCTGAAACTTGTGAGGCTCAAGTTGTTCAATTTGCGGATAAAATTGCATATATTAATCACGATATTGACGATTCTATCAGAGCCGGAATTATCGCTGAAGAAGATTTGCCTGAGGATTGCAAAGAATACTTTACCTCAAATAAGAATAAGCGTTTGAGCAAAATGATAAATGATATTATTTTAAACTCTGCAAATTCTCCAAAAGTTTCTATGAGTGATGAGTGTTGGCATTATACAACAATGCTCAGAGAATGGATGTTTAAAAATATCTATACAGATTCTCCTGCAAAACTTGAAGAAAAGAAAAGTGCGAGAATTGTTTGTGAATTGTTTAAATATTATCGTGATTTTTTGGACAATAAAGTTCCTCATGATAAAATTGAACAGGTTGTAGTTGATTACATTGCAGGTATGACAGATCAATATGCGATTGAAAAATTTAAAGAATTATTTATTCCATTGCCAATTCAAGCATTAAATAAAGACGATGCAATTTTTAGATTAATTCAAAAATATAACTAGCAAAAATATAGCAATAAAAAATCCGCTTTCAAAACTGAAAACGGATTTTTGTTATTAATTTTCTATTAGTTTTGTGGAGGATTTTCATTGTACTCTGCTAAACCAACTTGGTTTCTACCGTGTTCTTTTGCGTAATATAAACCTTGGTCTGCGTATTCAATGATTTGCTGAGGAGTTTCGCCGTTGTCAGGGAATGTTGAAACACCAACACTGATTGTAACGTGAACAGTTTGAGTTGCGTTTAATTTAAAAATTCTTTCCGCAACAGCAGTACAAACTCTTTCTGCTTTTTTTATTGCTTCTTCTTTATCTGTATTTGTAAGAATAATGCTCATTTCTTCACCACCGTATCGGCAAACTATATCAGTTGCACGTGAATTGTTTTTTAATGTTTGAGCAACTTGTTTTAAAACTGCATCGCCTGCTTGGTGTCCGTATGTATCATTGAAGGATTTGAAGTGGTCAATATCAACGATAATCATTGAGAATTGGCTGTTGTAACGTTGAGCATTTGCAATTTGCATTCTCATTTGGTCTTGGAAATATCTGTGGTTGTATAATTCTGTCAAGCCATCTGTAGTTGCTAATTTATATTGATGTTCAAAATCTCTCGATTTAATAATGTACTTAACAATGTATGCCAATACGAAGATTGAAATAATTGCCAATACCGGAACTACAATATCCAGCCATAAGTTTGCAAACATCATTATAAAATAAGTTAATAATGAATAGCCAACTGCTGTTACAACCGCAGTTGATATTGCAACAGGTGTTGAATTAGTTCTCAATACAACAATACCAACAAGTAATACTAAAAATAAAGTTATAACTGTGTTTGTTGTCGGAGTTGCTTTTTTGACAAAATTGTTATCAATGAAGTTATTCATAAATGTTGCGTAAATTTCAACTCCAGGGTATGTTTCACCAACTCCTGTGATAGGAATACTTTTTACGTCAGCCATACTTGTTGCTGTAGTACCAACAAAAATAATTTTATTTGAAAAATCATATTGTTCTTTGATTTTTTCGCCATTCATTAGCATTACTAACTTATATAGTGGAATGTGGTCGTAAGTTTCGCCATTTGAATGTCCATACCAATTTAAGATTAAACCGCCGTCTTTGTTTACCGGTAATTTCTTGTTACTTACTAAAATATTTGATTGTTTATCAATAACAATTGAATTGTATGATTTTTTATCAAGTTTTGATTGATAATTTAATGCAGTTAAAAATGCTAAGTTTGGATAATAATCGTTTTGATATTTCACAACTGCCGGAAACTCTCTGACAATACCGTCAGCAGAACGAACAATATTTAAAATACCAATTTTTGTAGTGCTATTGATAATTTGAGATAAAATTGGTCTGCAATTTGTAAATGTTAGGTTTTGAAAATCAATATTTGATTTGTTGTCAACTGTAGTTTGTAATCTTGCAGGTAAATTGATGGGTTGTCTAACCTCGTAAGACATATCATCAAAGTTCATGCCGGTTAGAATGTTATCATATGAGTTCATAGCGTTTGCTAATTTGTCATCAGCACCGTCATTACTTTTTAAAGAAGACACAAACATTAAATCAAATGAAATTGAAGTTGGATTTTGTTTTTCCAAAAAGTTTATTAAATCTGCATAAACGGTTCTTGGTAGTGGCCATTCGCCGTATTTGTTTGTAAGATATTCATAACTTGCATCATCAATCGTTACAATTACAATATCTTTATTTGGTTTTTTTACGTGGTTATTAACCAACATGACTTGTCTTGAGTCAAAAGTTTTGTTTTCTGTTTTAGCAATAAAATCTGCCAGATTTACAGTTCTAACAATCAAAACAATAACAATTAATGCAATCAAAATCGCCGATGCAACTAAAGCAAAGTGCATTGGATTAAAATTTTTAATAAATTTGTTTAACATTATTCCCTCGTCAATATACTAACTATTTTTCATTAGTATAATTGACATTAATGTTTTTTGCAAGAAATAATTTATTTTTCATTCTTTTGGCAAGTAGTGCATTATTTAATTTTAAAACATCTGTTGTGTGCGATAATTCGTCAGGTTTTTGTAAGTAATTAATTAAACATTCTTCGTGAATATTCATAAAGTCCTCTCTCTTCTTAATTATATTCTCCCAAAAGACTTTAATTATTACATCAATCAAAAGGTGAATTTAGGTGGTCTAAACCCTCGACTATATATATGATTTATCATATTCTAAGTGTTTATAACGGTTAGAATTTTTAATCTAATTCTTAAAAATATTTAAAAAATACTTGCTTTATAACTTTTAGTGTTATATCATATGTTTAAAGTTAGAAGATAAGTGAGGTAAATTATGAAACAAGGTATTCATCCGGATTATAAAAAATGTACAATCAAATGTGTATGCGGTAATGAAATTGAAACAGGTTCAATTGATGAAAATATTACAGTTGAAATTTGTTCAGCATGCCACCCATTCTACACAGGTCAACAAAAAATTCTTGACTCTGAAGGTAGAGTTGAAAGATTTAACAAACGTTACGGTACAAAAAAATAATAACGAGTTTGAAGTTTTAAGAAATTTTTACAATTATATCCCTTGTGCAAACATGGGATATAATTTTTTATAGGAATCTAAAGGAGTAAAAAGTGAACGATAACAAACCTCAAGTGAAACTAATTTCAAAACCCGATAATATAATAAAAACTGTTTATACTGCATGTAGAACTTGTTACAGTGCAGATACACCTTTAAATATTTTTGATAAAGATGTAGATGAAGAAAAAATGTTGAATTTGATAAAAAGAGTTGTTGGTTCGGGTCATTATTCAACAGTAGAACATATTCAAGTAAGTTTTGCCATTTCAAATATCTCAAGAGCCTGCACTCATCAATTAGTTAGACATAGACACATGTCATTTTCTCAAAAATCTCAAAGATATGTACAGGAAAAAGGTCAATTTGAATATTTAATACCTTATACAATTGAAAAAAATGAAGAATTAAAAGCAAAATTTGACGAATTTATGGGTGAAATTTCAAAAAAATATTTGGAATTTGTTGAAGCAGGTATTCCTGCTGAAGATGCAAGAGCCGTTTTGCCAAATGCTTGTTCAACTTCTATGGTTGTAAGTACAAATTTAAGAGAATTAATTCATGTTGCAAATTTACGCCTATGTACACGTGCTCAACTTGAAATTCGTTTATTAGTTCAAGGCATGTGCAACGCACTAATTGCGGAAGAACCTTGGTTAAAGGAATTTTTAGTTCCAAAGTGTGAACGTTTAGGCTTCTGCGATGAAGATAAGTGTTGCGGTAGAAAACCAAAACTTAACATGTAATACTGTTTTAAATTTTTAAATACACATTTATTTTTGTAAAATTTGGCTAATTTTAGGGTTGGAACAGACTTTTAAATAAGTTATAATGGTATTTATGATATCGTCGTCGAATTATGAAAATTTTGGTTTTGATAGTGCAGTATCAAGAATGTATACTGCTAAATCTGATGCGTTTCTTGTTAAAACATCTTTGCAGGAAGTTGCAAAAAGTTCCGATGATAATGATTTAATGATTTTTCTTAAAAAAGTCATTAATTATAATGATGACAACAGCGAAAAAAAAATCGCTGATATGTTAAAGGATTATACTCAAAAAACATCTAATTATTTAAAAGAAATTTCTAAAAATACTTCTTCAAATAAAGGTTTTTCTGCCAATAATTCGTTAAATAAATTAACTCAAAAAGATTATGAAAAAGTTGGCATGGGGGATTATTTTAAGGCTCAACAAAATTTGAAGTACTCAAAAGCAATTACAAATTATATGAAAAATAAGTTATCGGCATCTTCATTTGTTTCAAATACATTTAGTGTAGATGTTTAAATTGACTTATTATTGGTCTTTGTTGCATGCATAAAAGTTTATTCAAAAGAGTTTGTAATGTAGTGCAAATATTCTAATATTTGTGCAAGGTATTCTAAATCTGCATCGCCATTTACAATAATATCGGCATCTTTTCTTGTTGGAGTAATGTATTTTTGACCTGCACCAATTAAGTATTCCCAGTGTTTTAAAGCATTTTCAGGGTCTTGGTTTCGTTCAGAAGATGCTCTTTGCATAAATCTTTTTTTACGAATTGAATCATCTGCTTCGATATAAATTTTTATGTCGAAAATGTCTTTAATTCCTTCAAATAAGGTTGCAGTTCCCTCGATAATAACGATTTTTTCTGCTTTTACCGGAATCACTTTTGGTACAGAAATGCCAGTCCCGTTAGGTAAGTATCTAGGCGATTTGATGTCATTACCAATAGATAAATTTTCTAAATCGTCATAAAGCACATCAAGTTGAAAACCTTCTGGAGAGTCGATGTCGTATCCGCTATCACGTAATTTGTCGAAAGAACCGTACTTTAAAATCAAAGATGAGATGTCTTTAAAATAATTATCTGTACTTAAAATAGATATAGGCATATCTAAATCTTGTGTAATTCTTTGAATTTGTGAGCAAATAGTAGATTTTCCGGAAGCAGAAGCCCCTGTTATACCTATTAAAAGACGCTTGTCAGGGTTATTGATCAAGCGTTTTGAAAAATTGGAAATAAAATCGTGGCTAACTTCCACGATAATTGGCTTTTGATATTTTTTATCAAAAGCGATAAGTTGCTTCAATTTAGTTTGTAAATAGAACGCAAGAAGTTCTCTGCCGCTTTTTTGTGTTAAGTCCGGCTTTAATAGTTTATCTTTTGATGCTAATTCTTTTGTAAGCAACGGGTATATCATATTTCCATTTATTCTTGTGTAAAATTATTTACATAACCATATCTTAAAACAAATATAAAATTTTTGCCAATACTTTTTTAAATTGTTAATAATTTGAAAAAAAAAATAATTTGGTGTAATATTAAATAGATTGTATGAATAAAGGAGAATTTATGGAAGTTTTAGCAAAAAACGAGGGGCTAATAACTCAAATTATCGGGCCGGTAATTGACGTGGAGTTTCAACAAGGCGAATTACCGGATATTTATAATGCTTTAAAAATATACAAAGAAGATGGTTCTTATGTTGTTGCAGAGGTTCAACAAATGTTAGGTTCTAACAGAGTGAGAACAGTAGCAATGGCATCTACTGACGGTCTTAAAAGAGGAATGAAAGTAGAAAATACTTATTCACCAATTAAAATTCCGGTTGGTAAACCAATTTTAGGCAGAATTTTGAATGTAATCGGTGAACCTGTAGATGAACAAGGTCCTATTGAAACTGAAGATTACTTACCAATTCACAGAGAATCACCAAAATTAGTTGACCAAAATACAAATATTGAAGTTTTAGAAACAGGTATCAAAGCAATTGATTTACTTCAACCATATCAAAAAGGTGGTAAAATTGGTTTGTTTGGCGGTGCCGGTGTAGGTAAAACTGTACTTATTCAAGAATTAATCCATAATATCGCAATGGCTCATAACGGTGTATCTGTATTTGGCGGTGTAGGAGAAAGAACTCGTGAGGGTAATGACCTTTGGAATGAGTTTAAAGAATCAGGTGTTCTTGATAAAGTAGGTTTGATATACGGTCAGATGAATGAACCACCGGGAGCAAGAATGAGAGTTGGTTTGTCGGCTCTTACTGCTGCTGAGTACTTTAGAGATTTTTCAAAACAAGACGTACTGTTATTTATTGATAATATCTTCAGATTTACTCAAGCGGGTTCAGAAGTATCTGCTTTATTAGGACGTATGCCGTCAGCAGTAGGTTATCAACCAACATTGGCAAATGAAATGGGTGATTTGCAAGAACGTATTACATCAACAAAAGATGGTTCAATTACTTCAGTTCAAGCAATTTATGTACCAGCCGATGACTTGACAGACCCTGCTCCTGCAACTACATTCTCACATTTAGATGCATCAACAGTATTATCAAGACAAATTGCTTCATTGGGTATTTATCCGGCAGTTGACCCTCTTGCTTCAAATTCAAGAGTTTTAGACCCAAATATTATTGGTGATGAACATTATGAAACAACAAGAAAAGTATTAGAAATTCTTCAAAAATATAAAGAATTACAAGATATTATCGCAATTTTAGGTATGGACGAATTATCAGAAGAAGATAAAGAAACAGTAAATAGGGCAAGAAAGATTCAAAGATTTTTATCTCAACCATTCTTTGTTGCTGAACAATTCTCTGGTATTGAGGGTAAATACGTAAAATTAGAAGATACAATCAAAGGCTTTAAAGAGATTATCGAAGGCAAACATGATAATCTTCCTGAGCAAGCATTTTATATGGTTGGTACAATTGAAGAAGCCGTAGAAAAAGCAAAAACATTGTAGTAAAAGGTAATTTATGCATTTAAAAATAATTACACATGAAAACATAATATTTGATGAAGACGTAAATGAAATTTATTTGCGTGGAAAAGATGGCGAATTTGGTATTTTAAAAGGTCATGAACCGATTATGTCTGCATTGGATATTGGTGTAACAAAGATTGTACAGGATAATGATACGAAATTATTTACAACAATGGGTGGAATTCTTCAATTTAAAGATGATGAAGCGATATTGTTGACAGATGCCGGCGAATTTGGAGGAGATATAGACGTATCTCGGGCAAAAGAGGCTAAAGAAAGAGCGGAAGCCAGATTGGCAGATTCAAGTGCATCTGTAAATGCAAAACGTGCCGAGGCTGCATTAGCAAGAGCAATGGTAAGATTGAAAGTTGCATTAAAGAAATAAAATAAACTATTGCAAAAAAAAATATTTTGTAGTAGAATAAATTCATCGGAAGATACTAATCTGGAAGAGTGCCAGAGCGGTTGATCGGAGCGGTCTTGAAAACCGTCGTACGTGACGAGCGTACCGTGGGTTCGAATCCCACCTCTTCCTCCATTTAAGCCACAACGAAAGTTGTGGCTTTTTTGTTACCTGTTGTAATTTATTGAGTATAACTAGACACATAAATTGAGAATGTCTGACACATAAAATGAGAAATTTTAATTTTGTCGTTTTTTATGGGAAAATAATTGAATTTCTTGAATAAACAAAACCTTCTTCAAATCTTTTCAAAAGCCAATCTGAATAATATTGAACAGTATCTGTTCTTGAACCTGTGTTGATTATCATTTTATATTTTTATTCCTGATTAAAAAGGGGCAATTTTGCCCCTTTTAATTTTAGCACAATTCAGCATCGCCAAGTCCAAATTGTTCTAAACTATTAGATTTTGCTTGAACACAAATATATTCTATATCTGTTTTTGCTTCCATTGTTCTAACCGCATTTGAAAGAACTTTTACACAACTGCCTTCTTTTACAACAAGAACTTCTCCATCTAAAGTCATTGTACCTTCACCTTTTAGAAAAATATAAAGTTCTTCATTTTGTTTGTGTTTGTGATTAAAAGGCAATTTTACTCCGGCAGGCATCACACTAACGGAAACTTCACAACTAGTTAAGCCCAACAAATCATGCAAAAACGCTTTGCCGTTTTCATAATTTTTACCTACTTCACTGATTTTTCCGATTTCTTCTTTTTTAAAATTTGTCATAATGTTTTCTCCTTTCGTTAGATATCTAACTATTGTTGTAAAAATTTTTATTTTAGTACTTTTCTTAAAAGTTTTTCTATTAATTCTGACTCTTCTGAAGATAAATTTTTGTGTAACATTTTATTCAATTCTTCTGAAATTTTTTCAAATATCACTTTAAAATCTTTACCTTTTTTCGTTAAAACAATATATGTACAACGATTATCTTTATCAGAAGATTCTCTTTTTAAATATCCTAGTTTTTCAAGTTTATCAACTAGCACTGTAACCGTTGGTTTTGTTCTATGAATGCAATTTGCAATATCTTTCATCGTCATTTTACTGTTTTTGTAAAGACAAACAAGGATATCACCATGACTTGGTACAAGTCCTTCTGCACCATTGTTTTTTAATTCTTCAATAATAAAACGATTACCTTTTTCTTGAATTTTTGATACTAAAGATAACATTTCTTTCATATAATTATATTATAGTTAGATATCTAACTTTGTCAAGGAGTTTTTCATTTTTATTTGAACATTACATTTTTTTAGACATGAATGTGGCAATAAACCCCAATAATACTAACCATTTTTCTAATAACTTACCTTTACATATTTATAAATCTATTCTTTTCTTTATATTTAAAGTCCAATTTGAAAATTGTATTTAAAAATTCAGTTGGGCATACTTGCCCAACACTAAAAGGTTTCGTCGGTAGGAAGTAAATTGATTATCAAATTTCAAATTGGATTTTTTCCGGACTTTGAAAATGAAAAAATTTCTCTATTATTTTAATAAAATTTGCCTCATATACCTATAAATACTATAACTAAGCAAAATACATAGATGAATTTTGATATTTGAGTATGGAAAATACCTATAAAATTAGTATAAATTTTTTCAATATTTCATTATTTATAGGCTCATTAAAAAATGTTATCAACTTTTCTATATATTTTTTATCAAGATGTCGTATTAGAGATAAAGAATTTCGGTTCCTCATTAATACTAGGAAAATCTTCTACCCGTATAAACCTTATTGACAATGTTTACCTATCAATATAAACTAATACTGTTGAGGATAATGTTAGATGCTAAGTATACAAAGAAAAATATTTTTTTTTATAATTTGCATTCAATTTTCTATACAAACCTGTTGTGCTATTGTTGAAGATACTAATGCAAATATTACTTTAAATTTGAAATCTATAACCTTGAGTAAAGCAATAGAATTAGGAGTTTTAAATAATCCAACATTAAAAGCGGCTCGAGCAAAATTAGGGATTAGTGATGCTCAAATTTTACAAGCGGGGTTGCTTTCTAATCCTAATATAATTTCAGATAATGGTTTTGCGGAAGATACTTTTCGTGTTGGTATTGAACAGACTATAGAACTTGGCAATAAGCGTTCTCGCAGAATTAAATTAGCAAAAATGCAAAAAGAAGTTGTTCAGCAAGAAATTATAACTACGTTGCTTGACGTTCGCTCAAAGGTTCGTTCTTCATATATTCAAACATACAATGCTCAACAAAAACTTCTAGCCTCTAGAGAAATTTTAGAAACAATAACCAACTTAGAAGAAATTGCAAAAGAACGAGAAAAAAAGGGAAATGTAGAAAATTTAGATATTTTACAAGCCGAAATAACTGTGATAAATGCAAAAAATAATATTCAATCTGCTAAACTTGAATTAAATGAGGCATTTAACTCTTTATCAGCAAACATTGGAAAACATTTAAATAGAACTATTGTACTAACTCCACCAGATTTGATGAAAGAATTTAATATTTCAACATCAATGGTCGAAAATGACAAAACCTTAAATACTTTAATTGAATATGCGTATGCAAATCGTCCTGAAATTAAAGTAATAGAAAAAAATATTGAAGTTCAAAATCAAAAGTTAAAACTTGCACATTCAAATATAGTACCAGATTTAAAAATGTCTGTTGGTGCCGATTTTGTTACTGGAGATACAAAAAGAAAGAGCACATTTGTAATGGGGACATTAGGTCTGCCTATTTTTAATCGTCAACAAGGTGTTATAAAGGAAGTTAAGGCTCAAAAGTTAGTATATGAAAATGATTTAGATGCAATAAAAATAAAAATAGAACAAGAGGTTAAAAATGCGTATTTCGGTGTAATTGCAAATGCGAAATCATTAAATATTTACGAAAAAGAATTAATTCCTCAATCTAAAAAGATTGTAAAAAAATCTGAAATAAATTTTAAAGAAGGAAAAAGTAATATATTAATACCTATAAATTCTCAAGAAGCATATATAAATACGCAATATAGATATATTCAGACACTAACTCAATATGAACAGTCTGTAAGTGATTTAGAAAGAGCAATTGGTCTATACCATAAATAAATATTTTCTAATAATCAATTCTTTTAATTTTTAAAATTTTTACTTAATACGTTAAAATAGAGTACCACGAGAAAGTACTTGTGTTATGTTGTATTTGATAATTTTAATACCTTAATTTTAAGGGTTTAAACCCATTCTTCAAAAAGATTTTTTGTGTAGTCTTGTTTTGTATTTGTGTGGAATTTTGTCATTGCTTCTTCTAATTTTTCCATAAAATCAGTTTTGTTTTTGCAGTTTTTTAATTCATCTAATGATAAAATTCCATTGCCGTCAGTATCTGCTTGTTTTAATTCGTCAATATTTTGCATTGAATTTTTTGCGTTAATTTTTGCGTCTAATTCTTTATCCTCAGAACAAACAATTAGAGTTTTTCCGTTTTCATCTTTCATTTTTGACAACGGCAAAATAATGTAACTTGAGTTATATCCTCTATTAAATTCTATTCCTGATGTCATGTTCCTCTCCTCTTTTTTTCATTATTTACTAAAAGATTTTATATGACATCATGTATTTAATTTAATAATTCAAATGTTTGTTAATAATACTATATTCCTGAAATTAGCATTATTCCTATAATTATAATTGATGAAACAGTAACTATTAAAAAAAATTTTATTTTCTTTTGTAATTCTTTTTTTATAATTGGAGAGTTTAGTGGGATTCTTTTTTTTATGAAAATTGCCATTATGACAATATATATTAGGAATACCAATATTGTTTTGAGCGTTAAATTATTAATTTGTAACTCTTTATTCATTAAATTATCAAGAGCATATATTAGAGCGAAAAAACTTGCTAATATAAACGAACAATTAATTATCATATCTAAAAGAATTTTATTCATATAAATTTCCTTCTACTTTAAAAGCGACATTACTGAAAAATAGTGTAAAATTGCACCGCCAAGCACAAACAAGTGCCAAATAGAGTGCATGAATGGTAATTTCTTTAACAAATAAAAGATGCAACCAAACGAGTATACAAGTCCACCTGCAAGCATAAGATATACTGAAGTTTGACTATATGCCCACATTCTGCAAATTAAAAATAATGAAACCCAGCCCATTAAAAGGTATAAGCCGGTATTTAAGTATTTGAATTTTAAAGTTATGCACGAAAAAACTATTCCCATTGCTGCTAAATACCAAATTACAGCCAGTAATGCTACGGAATGAGGAAATGGTACAACAAGCATTAATATTGGGGTATAAGTCCCTGCGATTAGTAAAAATATTGCAGAGTGGTCAATTTTTCTGAAAACTTTTTTTGCTGTTTCGTTAACCATTGCGTGATAGCAAGTTGAAGATTGGAATAATAATATTAAAGTTGCACCATAAATTGAAGTAGTTGTTGTTTGTGTTGGAGTTTTTGATGCAACAATCAACAAAACTAACCCATAAATTGCCATTAATGTTCCTATTGCGTGTGTAAAAGCATTTACGAATTCTTCAATTGGTGAATATTTTTTTTCTTTTTCTTGCATAAAGTACCTCTATGTTTTTATATTTTATTTTCCTATAAATATTCTAAAAGTTATACCTTTATTACAAAAAATTAAACAAAAAGGCATAAAACTTAAATTAAGTTTTATGCCTTTTTACTATATTTTTAAAATATTATTCGTATCTTTTGAATACCAAAACTGCGTTACAACCACCGAAACCGAATGAGTTTGTCATAACTTTATCGATTTTGTGTTCTCTTGCTTTGTTTGGTACATAATCCAGATTTGCAACTTCTTCATCTTGATTTTCCAAGTTGATTGTTGGCGGAACAAGATTATTTAATAATGTTTTTATTGAAATAATTGCTTCAACGGCACCTGTTGCACCTAAAGAGTGTCCAATCATTGATTTTGTCGAACTTACTAACAAGTTTTTATTTGTATCTTTGTCGCCAAAAACTTTTTCAATTGCTTTAGATTCCGCAATATCGCCAATGTGAGTTGATGTTCCGTGCGTATTGATGTAAGAAATTTCGTCTTTAGTAACTCCTGCATCTTTCATTGCTAATTGCATTACTCCGATTGCACCTTCACCTTCCAAGTGAGGGCAAACCATGTCGTAAGCGTCGCAATTTTGACCATATCCAATGATTTCTGCATAAATTTTAGCATTTCTTTTTAATGCGTGTTCTAATTCTTCCATAACTAAAATGCCTGCACCCTCACTCATTACAAAGCCATCTCTGTCTTTATCGTAAGGTCTTGACGCTTTTTGAGGTTCGTCGTTACGTTTAGATAATGTTCTGGCACAGTTAAATGCTCCAAGTCCTAAATTGCAAATAGCACCCTCAGTACCACCGGCGATAAGAACATCTGCTTCTCCATATTGAATTGCTCTGAAGGCATCACCAATTGCGTGTGTACCTGTTGCACAAGCCGAAGTTACACATTTGTTTAAACCTTTTAGTCCATATTTGATAGCGATTATACCTGATGGCATGTTTGCAATCATCATTGGAACAGTAAATGGAGATGCTTTTCCAAATCCTCTTGAAAGCATTGTGTTATGTGCGTCTTCAATAACTTCCATTCCGCCTGCACCTGAGCCTACAAGAACACCGATTCTTCTAACATCTTCTTTTTCAAAGTCTAATTTTGAATCATCTATTGCTTCTTTTGTTGCTGCAACTGCAAATAAAATTTGTTTTGAATATCTTTTTACTTCTTTTGGATTTCCAAGAAAATCTTTGTCGAATTCTGGAACTTCTCCACCAATGTTAACAGTATGTTTTTCTAAATCAACTTGAGTAAGAGTTCTAATTGCACTTTTTCCTTCAATCAAGTTTTTCCATAACAAATCACAACCAAGTCCGTATGGAGTAACTGCTCCCATACCTGTTATCACTACTCTTTTTTTCATAATTCCAACCTTAATTTCTCATAGTGTTTTATTTTTAACCGTATATTAGCGTAACATCACGAAAATTTTTTGTCAACTTTACATAAACTTTGCATATATTCTTGATATTATGATAATTTTCTAATCATTTCGTGTGCTTCTTCAAAGTCAGGGAAGATTTCTACGGCTTTTTCTAATTGTTCGATTGCTTTATCTTTATCGCCAATTTGTTCATAACATTTTGCACTGTTTAAAAGAAGCATTGTGTTGTTTTTGTTGCTATCTAATATTTTTAAGAATAGTTGATTTGCTTGTACAAAATTTCCTAAATTAAAGTAGCAAAGTGCTAAAATATTCTCAATTTCATCGTTTGGACAAATTTCGTAGGCTTTAACAAGGTAAAGTTTTGCGTTATCGTAATCCTTACATAAGAACGCAGATTTGCCCAGTAAAAATAGGATAAAATCGTTTGTAGGTGCTTTTGCAAGTGCTTTTAGCAACATTGAATATGCTGCTTCATTGTCATTAAATGCCATTTTATTTTTGGCAGCAAATGTCAAGAAGTTTGGATTTTCCGGCTCTATAGAAAGTGCATACTTGTACATTTCTTCTGCCTTTGCAAAATCACTTACGGCATGTAGGTAATTCGCATATTCAAATACAATATCCTTGTTTTCAGGGTCAAGTTTGTATGCGGTTTCAAATTCGTCTTTTGCATAATCAAACAGACGTTTGGTTAAATAAATTACACCTAAATCTTTGTGTGTTTTTGCAGAATTTGGATTTAATGCTAAAACTTTTTTGAAAATCTTTTCTGCGTGGTCATAATCCTTTGTTTGCATACATAACATAGCATATTCATAATAAATATCAGGAGTTACAGCACCTTGAAGAATTATTTTTTCGTATAAATTTTTTGCTTCGTCAACTTCATTTATCTTTAAATAAATTGAAGCAAGTTTTTGAATCATCATAACGGCTTTTGGATTTGTTTCAATAATTTCTTGTAATATTTTTATTGCGGCTTTTAAATCTCCTAAAACTTCGTAGCAACAAGCCAAGTTGTATTTGAAGTTTGTTTTTTGAGGATATTTTTCAGAAAGCATAATATAATGTGTTATTGCTGAGTCATAACGTTTTGCTTTAAATTCACATAATGCTAATGAAACAATATAATTATCTAAAGGTTCAACTTCGTATGCTTTTTCAAACATTTCACATGCTAATTCAAATTTGCTTTGAAGTTGCAAAATAGAACCCATGTTGTAATAAGTCAACGAGTTTGAACTATCTATTTCAGCGGCTTTTTTATAGTTCTCAAGAGCCTTGTCATAGTTTGCCATTGTAATATATGCAGTACCTAAGTTGTTGTAAATCTGTGCGTGGTCAGGCTTTAACTCGATTGCTTTTTCAAAATATTCAATACTTTCTTTAAATCTTTTTGTTGCAATGTAAGAAGTTCCGATTAAAAAGTAGAATTGATATTCTTCAGGGTCTAGTTCAATCCCTTTTTTTGCCATTTCAATTGCTTTATCTTCTTCTTTAGTTCGCATATAAACGACAGCAAGGTTTTTGTATGCTTCAACATAGTTTTCTCTCAAGTTAATTACTTCAAGGTACGCAGTTTTTGCGTGCAGGTAATCTTCTAAATTATCATAGCAATTTGCCAGATAAAACCAACTGGTTGCATCGTCAGGTGCGTATTTTACAACTGTTTCGAAATTAATTCGACCTTGCTCATATAGTTCAAGGTTCAGATTGCAAAGTCCCAACATCTTTAATGCTTCAACATTAAACTCGTCGTCTTTTAATAATTCTTCTAATTTTACTTTTGCTTGTGCAAAATCTTTTTCGCCAATAATTTGGTTTATTTCATCTAAATTTATCTTATCCATAGTTAAATTATATTACAAATATATAAGCATGTCGTTATTTTTGTGTTAATATTAAGTCATGGGATAAGGAGAATAGTTGTGAGTCAACAAAATATGTTTTCAGAAGGAAATATTGTTCCTGTAAATATTAGAGAAGAAATGAAACGTTCATACATCGATTATGCGATGAGTGTAATTGTAGGGCGTGCATTGCCGGATGTTCGTGATGGTTTAAAACCTGTTCACAGACGTATTTTATTTGCTATGAACGAATTAGGCATGTATCCTGATAAACCGTTCAGAAAATGTGCCAGAATCGTTGGTGAAGTACTTGGTAAATATCACCCACATGGTGATTCATCTGTATATGATGCTTTAGTTCGTATGGCACAAGATTTTTCTACAAGATACTTAACAGTAGACGGTCATGGTAACTTTGGTTCTGTAGATGGCGACGGTGCCGCCGCAATGCGTTATACAGAGGCAAGAATGCATAAAATTACTCAATCAATGCTTGCTGATATTGATTCAGAAACAGTTGATTTTGGGCCAAACTTTGACGGTTCGTTGCAAGAACCATTAGTTTTACCTTGTCGTTTGCCAATGTTATTGCTAAACGGTACTTCAGGTATCGCTGTTGGTATGGCAACAAACATTCCTCCTCACAATCTTTGTGAAGTTGTTGATGGGTTGGTTGCATTGATTGATAATCCTGATTTGACAGTTGCAGATTTAATGCAATACATCAAAGGACCTGACTTCCCAACTTCTGCAACAATTGTTGGTTTAAACGAAATTAAACAGGCTTATGAAACAGGACGTGGTTCTATTAAAATGCAAGCCGTTTCTACATTTGAAGAAATTGCAGGTGGTGGCGGTCGTCAAGCAAGAACTGCAATTGTAATTACTGAAATTCCATATCAAGTTAATAAATCTGATTTAATTTTAAAAATTGCAGATTTGGTAAAAGAACAAAGAGTAACAGGTATTTCTGATATTCGTGATGAATCAGACCGTGAAGGTATGAGAATTGTTATCGAATTAAAACGTGATGCAAAACCTGAAGTTGTTAAAAACAACTTATTTAAATATACTCAATTAGCAACAACTTTTGGTGTAAACATGCTTGCGTTATGTGATAATCAACCAAGATTATTGAATTTACATCAAGTATTAACAGAATTTATTGCTCACAGGGTTGAAGTTGTTACAAGAAGAACAATTTACTACTTAAAAAAAGCAAAAGTCAGAGCACACATTTTGGCCGGTTTGCTTATTGCTTTAGGTTCGTTAGATGAAGTTATTGAATTGATTAAATCTTCTAAAACAACAGAAGATGCTCGTTCAGGTTTGATGAGCAAATTTGGTTTAGATATTGACCAAGCAAATGCAATTTTGGAAATGCAATTAAGACGTTTGACAGGTTTAGAACAAGATAAAATTAAGGCTGAATATGACGAATTAATCAAGAAAATTGCTGAATATGAAGCAATTCTTGCAGACAGAAAGAAAGTTTTGGCAATTATTAAGACTGAATTGTTGGAAGACAAAGAAAAATATGGTGATGAAAGAAAAACTCAAATTATTGCTGAACAAGGCGAAATGAGTATTGAAGATTTAACTCCAAATACTCCAATGGCTGTGTTTATCACTCACCAAGGTTACATAAAACGTATTTCTCTTGATACATTTGAAAGACAAAACAGAGCGACTCGTGGTAAATCAGGCATGAAAACTAAAGATGATGATGATATTCAACATTTCTTTACTGCTATGATGCATGATAAAGTGTTGTTCTTCTCATCAAAAGGTACTGTTTATAGTTTGAATGTATATGACTTCCCTGAAGGTCAACGTCAGGCAAAAGGCTTGCCAATCATTAACGTATTACCAATTTCTCAAGATGAAAGAATTACTGCGGTTGTTCCTGTAAGTAACTTCTCTCATGAATTGAACTTGATTATGTTAACAAAATCAGGTTACATTAAGAGAATTGAACTTGATAATTTTGCTAATATCAGACGTAATGGTATCATTGCAATTAGTTTGGAAGAAAATGATGAATTAAATTGGGTTAAATTAGCAAATCCTAAAGATGAAATTATTATCGGTACAAAGTGCGGTATGGCTATAAGATTTAGTATTGAAGATTTAAGACCTTTAGGCAGAAGTGCAAGAGGTGTTACATCTATGAAATTGAGAACAGGCGATGAATTAATCGGTTGCGATATTGTTCCTCAAAATTATGATGCAGATTTACTTGTTGTAACTTCTGATGGTTTTGGAAAACGTACAAAACTTTCTGAATTCAGAGGTCAAAACAGAGGTGGTATCGGTTTGATTGCAACTAAATTCAAAACAAATGAATCAAGACTTGTTGCTTTAACTATTGTTTCTGAATTAGATGACATTATGCTTGTTACTGCAAATGGTATTGTTACACGTATAAAAGCCGCAGATATTTCTCAACAAGGCAGACCTGCAACTGGTGTAAGGGCTCAAAATTTAGTTGATAATGATACTGTTGTTTCTGTTAACAAGATTATCTCACCGGAAGAAGAAGATGCAATTGTTGATAAAGCAAAACCAGCGACAGAAACTCCTCAAGAATCAACTGATGTTGAACAAACAAAATTAATATAATAAGATTAAACGACGGTGAGATTAATCACCGTCGTTTTTTATAAACTTGGGTAGTGGAATTTTTTTTTGCGTTTGTTATAATTATCTTATGAAAAATCTAAACAATATTAATGATTGGACTGATGTAACAGAACATCAAAGATTAGGGGAAATTTTACTTGCTTCCGGCAAAATAAATCTTATCCAGTTGGGAATGGCTTTAGATATTCAAAAATTTCAAAAAATGCAAATTGGACAAGTTTTTATTGATATGAAAATTATTGATAATAAAGTTTTGTACGATGCATTGGAATTACAAAAAGAAATTGATGAGTTATTAGAACTTAAACAGAATAGAATGGAGTAGTTTTATGCTATTTAAAGAAATGCTTACTGTAAAAAACGTTGTGTTTTTAATCTTAGTTTTGATTCTTTTGAACTTTATTCCTCAAGTAAGTGATATTGTAATGTTGTTCTTTGCTTGTTTTGTACTGGCATGTTCAATGTTACCCTTAGTTAACTGGTTGGATAAAAAGACTAAAAATAGAACTGCTTCAACATTGATTGTCATTACATTGTCTGTAATTTTAACATTGGCGTTTATATTACCTGTTCTAACAATTACGATAGAGCAAATAAGTGCATTCGTACAAACTTTGCCAACAAAAATTGCAGAGGTTCAAACCTATTTACATACATTCAGTTTTGCAGGGCATAATTTTTCTGAATATGTAACTTTTGATAATGTAATGAGTAATGGCGATAATATTGTTAAAGGTATTTTGAGCCAATCTTTGAATATTACGATTGGATTTTTGCAAGGAATAATTATTTTTATTGCCGTTATCACAATTTTATTTTATATGTTGCAAGATTCTCGCTATATGAAAGAAAAATTCTTGGAATTTTTTCCTGATAAGTTGAAAACAAAGGCAGAAAATATTTTTACAAAAATTTGTCAAAAGGTTGGTGGATACGTAATTGCATCAATTATTTCGGGTGCTTGTATTTGGTTGTTAATAGCATTTTCTTTGTTAGTTTTAAGGGTTGAATTTGCTTTTTCTTTAGGTTTAATCGCCGGAGTTTTAGATATTATCCCTGTTTTAGGACCTACGATAGCATTAACTCTTATTATTTTAAGTGCTTATAAAAAAGGTGTAATTGTTGTAGGTATTATGATTGCGATATTTTTAGGGGTACAACAAGTTTCTAACAACATTATCAGACCACTTGTTTTTGGTAAATTTATGGATTTACATCCGCTTGTTGTTATTTTTTCATTGTTGGTTGGTGGCAAATTCGGTGGCTTTTTAGGTTTAATTCTAGCACCTGCAATTGCTGCGATTGTTACCGTTTTAATTGATGAATTATATTTGAAAACAATAAATAAATCGAAGTAAAATGGAAAAAGTTTTATATAGCAAGAATTTTAATAAAAATGCGGATTGTAATATTTGGAGTGTTTTTCCAAATTGTTATTCTTTTGCGATGTCATCGTTAGGGTATTTGTGGATGTTTAAAGCGATTGACGAAAAAGATAATGTGAACGTTGAAAGAATTTATACTGATACTGAAAAAACTCATATTAAGTCTGAAGATGTTGATGCAATGAGTTTTTCTTTCTCTTTTGATTTAGATTTTATCAATATTTTTAAAATCTTAGAAAAATATAATATTCCGCTTTTATCAAAGGAGCGTAGTGAAAATAACCCCTTAGTTTTTGGTGGTGGCCCTGTTTTAACTGCAAATCCTGTGCCATACAAAGATTTTTTTGATTTTATAATTATCGGTGATGGCGAAAATGTTAATACTACTGTCGTTGATATTATTGCAGAGATGAAAGGTCAGCCAAAACTTGAAATTTTAAAGAAAATTGCAAAGGTAGAGGGAGTTTATGTTCCGGTATTAAATCAAAAAAATGTTGTAAAAAGTTGTGCAAAAATTGAGGAATGTGTATATACTCCAATCTTGAGTGATGAAGCATTTTTTGACAATATGTTTATTATTGAAATTTCAAGAGGTTGTGCAAATTGTTGTGCTTTTTGTTTAGCCTCTTATTTGAACTTACCTGTAAGATTTGCACCTTATGAAAATATTATTAAAACGATTGATTTAGGCTTAGAACACACAAACAAGTTGGCTCTTTTAGGTGCTCAAGTTTCAATTCATCCTAAATTTAAGCAAATCTGCGAATATATTTACGAAAAAATTCAACAAAGACCTGAAATTGAAATGAGTATTTCTTCTTTGAGGGTCGATGGTTGTGATGATGAAGTTTTAAAAACTCTTGTTGCCGGACATCAAAAACATGTAACTATCGCAATTGAAGCGGGTAGTGAAAGACTTAGAAAAGTTATTAATAAGAATATTTCGGAACAACAAATTTTTGATACTGTTGAAAGAATAAGAATAAACGGTTTAAAAGGTGTTAAAATTTACGCAATGATTGGTATTCCGACTGAAACTCAACAAGATTTAGATGAAATGATTTCTCTTGCAAAACGTTTAAAATCTGCAAATAAAGGTTTTGATGTTTCATTTGCGTTTTCATCATTTGTTCCAAAGCCTAATACTCCACTTCAATGGTGTGGTCGTGTTCAAACTAACGAATTGGAAAAAAGACAAAATTATTTAAAAAAAGAATTTCATAAAATGGGTATAAAAGCCAGTTTTTCAAGCGTGAAATGGGATTACTGGCAAACTGTTTTATCTCGTGGAGATTCATCTTTTACTGAGTTTATTTTAGATGTTTATAAAAATGGTGATAGTTTAGGTGCATACAAAAAAGCCTCAAAAGGTAAATTTAATCCTGACGATTATGCAATTCGAGATTACTCTCCGGATGAAGATTTACCTTGGGATATTATTGAAATTAAGCCGTCAAAAGATGTTTTAAAGGAAAGAAACCGTCAGTTATTGAGTACTAACTAATTTTGCATTGTTGTATCTGCTCATTAAGGCTGATGCAAAATCGAGTGCTTTTTCCAGAGATTTGAAGGCTCTTTTAGGTATCATTAAAGTACTGTTTTTACCAACATATACAAAAATAAGTTCTTCGGTTAATTTTATATCGCAAATATCTTTGTATGGAATTATATTGTTGCCCAGATTTGTCATGAAACTTAGTCCGTTATCTGTAATTGAACAGACAACATTTGTGATTTGTTTTAGAGTTTTTTCTGCTGTAATAAAAGATGCGTATAAAAGCATTGGAAAAACAATCAGAGATACCCCAATAAACAAAACTCCGATTGCCGGTTTATGCAAGCATATGAAGATTACACCGATGATGAATGCTGTTATGTTAAAAATAAGCAGTAATGTACATCTTACTTTTTCGAAAGAATATGAATCCAGCACAAAGTTTGCGATGTCTTGTTTTGTATATTGGTATGATACTGTTAAATCTTCCATTTTTGCCTCTTTTATTTTTTTGTTCTTGAATTTAGTGAACTTTCAAATTGTTTAAAAACGTCATTGCCCACAAGTTGTTCAAGTTGTGCTCGTTTTGAATAGAAATCATTTTTTGCTTTCATCTGCAAATCCAGAGAATCTCTGTAATATGCGTCTGCAATCAAAATCATTTCTTTTTTACCATTTTGTGCAAGTTTATAATTGTTGTATCTTTGTTTCGTCATTTTTGACGTTCTATCATAAATTTCTCTTGCTGTCATATAGTCAAAATATCTGTTAACAATTTTTTGTTGTAAATCGTCAATTTTTCGAACAAGAATAATCATATCAGCATCGCTAACTTTTGAATATTTGTAGTTCATAGCCTTTGTATCTTGTCCCATAATGCTAAGCATAGAACCTGTGAAGAATGCCCCTGTTGAAAGTAAAGGGTTTCCAGAACCTGCACCTACAAGAGTTGACATATTCGCAATCGTTGTTAAAACTTTTTTTACAGATTTTTCATCTGGCTTATCTGCATCGGGATTTGATAACTTATATAGTGCATATTTAATTGTGTCGCTTTTTGTTGCTGCACCTTGCCAAAGGAGTGATAAGTCGCCCATCATGTCGTTATAATCCATTTCAACCGATTGAGAGATTTCTTTTGAAATTTTAATTATGCTTAAATCGGCATAAGTTAATCCTTCGGTTGATATTTCATCGCCATTGTTTTTAACCTGTTTTGTGCTAATTGTTGCCTTGTATTTGTAAACTTTTTCAATCTCATTAGAAGTTCCAACTCTGTAGGCCGGAGATTTTGAATCTGTTATTTCTTCTAAAGTAGTTGCAAATGCCGGTGAAATTATGAGTATTAAAAGAAGAATTAAATATATTTTTTTCATTATTTAATATCTCCTTTGATTAGTGCAGAATTTGTATTGAATTGATATAAACTCAAACTATCAACGGCTTTTTTACCCGCAAGTCTTTGTAATTCCAAGTAATATTTTTTTGCTGTTTCTTCTGCTTGAAATTCTTGTAATGTCATATTATCGTACATTGCTGATGAGATTGTTGTATCAAGTAAATCACCTTTATCTAAGGCTTGATAATAATTTTTGTTGTATAAAAGCAACCTTGCTCTGGTGTCTTTTAGTAATGACAAAGAATTTTTGTAATTGTAGTATGCATCTATGATTTTATCTTGCAATTCTTCAACAAGCCCTGCAAGTTCAATAAGTTCCGTATCGGTAAGGGGTGTTTCTTTTGGCATATTCTTGCGATTTAACAGTGTTTGAGCAAGTCTACCAGCAGCAAAAGCCCCTGTCTGAATATAGGAATTCATTCCTGCAAAAGAGGGTGCAAATGAAGCCCCACTAACAATTGCTGACAATGTTTTTGACATTAAGGAAGAATGAATTCTTCTTTGGCTTTCAGGTGTTGCCAGTTTTTTTAAGGCAAATTCAATAACTTGATTGTTTTCTACAGTGCCTTTCCAAAGTTTTTCTATGTCTTCGCAATCTTTTTTTGCTTGATATTCCAGTAAATCTTCTAAAACTTGTTTGTTACTTATCAAAAGAGAACCTTGGAGTTTTTTTACTGGTTCTTTTAGAGATACTTTTTGTTTTTCAACTTTTTCCAGCGTTACACTATCTTCTGCCCATGCCGGCAGTAAAAATAGCATAAATACACATATCAACAACATTTTTCTCATAATAATTTTATATCACATAAACATTTATAAATCCATGGATTGATACAAAATACATCTTTTGGTTGTTACGTTGTTAATGAAAAATTTATACAATTAAGACACAGAAGGGGAATTACATAGTGTCAATCAAGTTAGAAAACAAACCTGATAATAAGAAATTTTCTGAAATTACGGTAAAATCTGCACTTAGTACAGATGAATCTTACAAATTATGCGTTAAGGCAGATGCTTTAAGGCTTGCTAATATGTTTCAAGAATCTATTCCAAAATACCTACGTTCGATTTTTTACAAAAGAGAAAATGTAGATGCTTATTATGGCTTGGCTCTGTCTTACAAAGCCCTTCAAAATTATGATAAGGCGATTGAAACTTTGCAGAAAGCATTGTCTTTTGAAAAAAATGACTTTGCAATTTTTTACGAATTGGGAATTTGTCATTTGATGAGCGGTACACCTTGTCCTGCTATAAAATGTCTAATTCGTTCTATTCAATTAAATCCTGAAAACTTAAATGCTCAAGTTCAGTTGGCTTTGGCTCACGAACTTGTTGGCGAACAAGAGTTGGCATTAATGATTTACCAACGAATTATTGAAGTTGCTCCGGACTTTTTAAAAGCATACAAGCATAAAGCAGCATTATTAATGAGTTTAGATGAGTACAAAGATGCAAGTTCAGTATTTAATAAAATTTTAAAAGTAAAACCAACTTATGCTAAAGCGTTGTTAGGAATTGGTATTTGTTTTGATAAATTGAAACGTTCTGTTGATGCAATGCGTTATTATAAAAAATTTATTGAAAATAAACCTGAATCATCACATGTTCCGTTTGTTGAAAGTCGACTTTATAAACTAAAAAGTTCACGTCAAAAATCTACAACATTATCTCTTGTAACAAATCCTATCAATGCCTAGTTTATCTTTGTAATTCAAAGATTTTGAATTGGCTTGGGTATAATTTGTCGAATTTTAATTCTGTTTCAGGATTAGAAAATTCTGTGCGTTCAAAATCTTCCCCATTGAATACATATTCTGCTGTGGCTTTGTAATCTCCAGGGATTGAAATTGATTTTTCGAATACGTCTTTACCGTATTTTAATTCTGTAACGTTTTCGTCGTTTTCGTTTGTTTTTGTAAAGTATTCCGTTGGTGCTTGATAGTTTGCGACTACTAACAATGCTGTTTTTAGGGTTTCTTTAGAAATCAACCAACATACATAGCCATCTTCGTCTTCAGTGATAATTTGTGCTTCACCCTCAGTTACGGCCTCAAAACTTTTTGCAAGTCTGTTTACGGAATCAAATCTATTGAAGAAGTGGTAGTTTTTGTTTCTACGCATTGAAATTTCATTTCCAACTGTTTTTTCAATTTCTCTTTCTGTAAAGGTTTCATCGCCGTCAACATACATAACTGGCCTGTTTGCGAATTTACCGCCTGATAAAAATTTGTATTTAAACCATTTGAAAATTGCACCGTTTTCGCCCAATTGTGTCGGAAAACGATTAAATACTTCAAATTCTCCGTCTTGATTGTTATATGTTTTTAAAATTGATAAATAATTTTTATCTTTTAAACTTACGTTATAATTTGTAAGTTCTTGATTGTCCATTATAATATTTTCCGGAGTTTTGTCTGATTGGCAAGGAATATCGTTGCCCCAAAGTACATCAAAGTGCATGTCTTCGTGGTATTCTTTAAAATATTTGTCGCCAAGCATATATTCAGCAAGTGTTGCAAAGTATGGTATCTTGCTTTTCATGTGCTTGTTTAATTCTGCAAGAACTTTTAAAGGTGCTCTGTAACTTATTGGCGTTCCGTTTTTCACAGAAAACTTATCGACAATATGGTCAACATGGTCAACTCTAAAGCCGTCAAAGTTATAATCTTCTTGAAAATCTTCCAAATGTTTTATAAAAATATCAATGACTTTGTTGTTAAATTTACCGTTTTCAAGGTAAACAAAATAATATGGTGTTTGACAATCCAAATTTGCAAATTTTGTTACGTCATTACCCTCAAAATCATAGTGTTTAAAGATTGGATAACTTCCGCATTCATTCATTTTTTGAAACGCAGGAACACCCGCAGAACACCAAGCCCCTCCGGGAACAGTCCAAAGCCCTCTATTTGTAAGTTCCATGATAACTTTGTCATTAATATCATCTTCGGTTAAGTGCTTGTTATTATTGCCAGATACACTGCTGATGACCTCTTTAACTTTTTTTACAATTTTTTCTTGTTCTTCTTTTTTAGAAAGTTGTTCAGAAATTTCTTTTTTATATTCTTCTAAAGAGGAATCAATTTTATCATAAATTTCTTTGTATTTTGTACTAAAATCACCTGCACCACTTTTTAATGTTTGTTTGTATAGAGTTTTTGTAACTTCTATATCTTCTTTTGCAAATTCTTTTTCAAGTTCAGGGGTTATTTCATCTAGTTTTTGCGAAATTTTTTCGATTAAATAATTTATGTCATACCAACGTGCAATATGTGGATTTGCAAGAACAATTTTTTCAAATCTACCTGCTTGTGGTAATACATCATAAATCACAGGGTGGCCTGCAAGTTGAGCCATTTCGATAAATAACTGAACTTGTTCTTTTACATTAAAATGAAGATTTTCTTCAATATTTTTATCATTTAAATTGTCGCTAACAGCACTGGCTGTTGGTAGATATGCACAACCAAAATTTCTTCCTTGGAATGGAATTAAATAAATTGTTGTATCAAAAATGTTACGTTTTAAATCTCCGGTTGGCAAAATTAAAATTTGTTTAACCCAATCGAAAAATTTTCCGGGAGTTTCAGAATAGTTACCGTTTCCAAGGGCTGCAAGATTGATTAATTTTATATCGTGTCCTTCTTTTTTTAACCAATCACCGTTTTTAACGTGATTTCTCGCAAGAGGGCTAACCTCGTTATTTTGAAAATCAAATTTACCGTCTTTGAAAACGCCATTGTTTTCCCATTTTATTTCTAAAGCACAAAGAGTTTCTGATGCGGAAAGTTCTTCTAAAACCTTTAAGTGAGGGTAGTTTAAGTAACCATATTTACGAACGACATTTCGTAATTGTTCTTTTCGTTCCTCTTTTAATTCATCATAATGTGTGTATTCCTTAAGTTTTGCGTATATTTCGTTTAACTTTTCGGCTTTGTTTTCAACTTCAGTTTTCTTTAAAAAATTTAGCATAATTATACCCTCTGACTTAATTTTAGCATGCTTTTTATTTTTTGAGATTTTTGTTATAAGTTTTCGTAACAATAGTTTATTATATTCATGTTTATTGTATGATTTTATTGTAAGTGTTTATTTGAAAGGAAGGATTACAAATGAAACCATTAAACGAATACATTGAACACACATTGTTAAAACAAGATGCTACAAAAGAACAATTTTTACAATTATTCCAAGAAGCAAAAGAACACAAATTTTTAGGTGTTTGCGTTAACCCTGCCTATGTTAAATTAGCAAAAGAAAATTTAGATGGTTCAGGAGTAAAAATCGTTACAGTTGTAGGTTTCCCTTTGGGTGCAAGTGATTCAAACGTTACTGCATTTGAAGCAAAAACAGCAATTGAACAAGGTGCTGATGAAATTGATATGGTTATGAATGTTTCAGCAATGAAAAATAAAGATTATGATTACATTGTAAATGATATTAAAACAATTAAATCTGCTTGTGGTTCTCATAAGTTAAAAGTAATTTTAGAAACAGACTTGTTAACAAAAGAAGAAATTGCAAAAGCATGTGAATTATGTGTAGAAGCAAAAGCAAACCTTGTAAAAACTTCAACCGGTTTTGTTAAAGGTGGCGTAGGTGCTAAACCTGAAGATGTTAAAGTTATGCACGACATCGTTGCTCCTCATGGAATGGAAGTTAAAGCATCTGGCGGAGTTCGTTCTAAAGAAGATGCGTTGGCTGTTATTGAAGCAGGTGCAACTCGTATCGGAACAAGTTCAGGTATTAAAATTGTTTCTTAGTTATTAACAATTTTATTAATAAATTTCTTAATAATCCTGTCATTAATTTGATAGGATTATTATTTTTATTATATGATATTTATGTAATTCACTATTTATAAGGTATTAGCAATGGGTGATGAAGATAAGCAGTTTGACGCCACCCCCCAGAAACTTCAAAGAGCAAGAAAAGAGGGGCAAGTCGTAAAATCAAAAGACTTCTCAACAGCGATTTCGTTGTTGGTTCTTTTTACTGCAATTAATGCTCTTGCACCTTTTATTTGGCATCAAATTACGCAATTATATGTTCTTTTATATGAACAGATTCCGAATGCACATATAGAATCTGTGGGATTGCCATATATATTTACAGTTACCGTTGTTCCGACAGTTTTAATCATCGGGCCGATTTTGTTTTTGGCTTGGGCGGTTGCAATCCTTGCCGATTTTATGCAGGTTGGACCTTTGGTTGCAACAGCACCGTTAATGCCAAAATTAGATAAATTAAATCCTACTAAATATTTTAAAAATATAATGTCTATAAAAACTCTTTTTGAATTGTTTAAAAATATTTTAAAAGTAACAATTTTAGGATTTATCGGTTGGTCGGTTTATTCAGCCCATTTGAAAGACATTTTGCAATTAGCCGCTATTGATAATAACTTTGCGGTTTTATTTGAATTTGGTAAGTTAATTGTAGAATTTATTTTTAAAGCCTGCTTAGCCTTTTTAGTTATTTCTGCTGCCGATTATGGTATGACAAAATGGAAATTTTTAAAAGACCAAAAAATGTCATTTAAGGAAATCAAAGATGAATATAAAAATACAGAAGGCGACCCGAATGTTAAAGCGGCCTTACGTCAAAGACGTATGCAAATGCTTCAAAAAGGTATGATGGACGCAGTTCCGGAGTCAGATTTTGTTGTAAGAAACCCGATTCACGTTGCTTGTGCTTTAAAATATGACCAAGCAGAAATGGAATGTCCGGTGCTTACAGCAAAGGGGTCTGAAATGTTGGCAAGAAAAATTATTAAAATTGCAGAGGAAAATAATGTTCCGGTAATCGATAATCCTCCCGTAGCAAGAGCATTATATCGTATCGTAGATGTCAATCAGTACATTCCGCCTGAATTATACAAGGCTATTGCAGAAATTTTACTTTTTGTGTATAATTTAAAAAAGAAACCTAGATAGTAATATTTATTTTGTTTTGAAAACCGGTTAAAAGAAACGAATGCAAAGTAATACAAAGTTAAATGAATATATTGAAATAGTTCAAAAAGTTGCAAAAATTGAGCAACGTCGTATTCCATCGCACATGGTTGAATACGAAGAACTTGTTAGTATTGGTATCATTGCTGTTCAGTCAATGATTAAAGGTAAGACTGATGAAGAATTAGAACATTACAATTCTGCATACATCGGTACTGCTGTTCGTTGGGCTATAAGAAATGAATTAAGAAATCGTTACAAATGGTATTCTTTAAAACATAAAAAAGAAGGTGAAGAAGGCGAAGGCTCAAATGAAGTTGATGAGGAAGGTATTGAAGTTACTCCGTCAAAAGTTAGAGAAGCCGTTTACGAAACAATCCTTTCTATTGACAGTTTAGCAATGGCTAATTCTGATAACGATTCACCTTTTGATTTTGTAAAAGATACAAAAGCCATGCCTGACGAGGCGGCCGAAATTACTGAAATGGGTAGAATGATTAAAGAAGCGATTGCAACTTTACCTCAAAAAGATAGAACAATTGTTGAGTATCGTTTTTACAGAAACATGCAGGTAAAAGAAATTGCAAGACAAGTTGGTTTGTCTTCTTCTCGTATTACTCGTATCGTACAAGCCTCTTTGAATGCTGTTAGGGAATATTTAGAAGCACATGACCAACATGACTTCTAATTTATAAAATATCTCCGGTAAAAAATTCTTTATTATTAATAACTATTGCTCCGTCATTTGTTATTTTTTCGGCTATTCCTGTAATTTTTTCGTTTAAATTGTTAATTGTAATTTCTTTTCCAAGGAAATTAATATATTTTTCGTAGTCTTTTTTTATATATAAGAACCCTTTTTTTAAAAAGTTTTCATAATCTTGAAAAAATATGTTTGTAAATTTATTTAAAAATTCAATTTTGTCAATTGATGAATTTGTCTCAATATTAAGTGCCGTAATTGGTTTGTCAATTTGTTCAAAATCTTTAACGTCTGCATTAAGATTTAAACCTACACCTATGATAATTCCTTTTAATTCGTTATTTCTAAACACAGTTTCTGCAAGTATGCCTGAAATTTTTTTCCCGTTTATTAAAATATCATTAGGCCATTTTATTTTTGGTTCAATGTTATATTCTATAAATGTTTCGGCTAATTTTAAACCTGTATATTGAGTTAAATTAGAATAAACCGGTTTTAATTCCTTTGACGGTTTTAAAACGTATGACATAAAAATATTTTCAGAGCCTAAATCGACCCAAGTTCTATTAAATCGTCCTCTGCCTTGAGTTTGATTTGAAGTATAAACAATGGTTTTGTCGTCAAGGGAATCGATATTTTCTTTGCAATAATTGTTTGTTGAATTTATTTGTTCTAAATGTAAGTATTTCATATTAAAAATTTATAACAAATATAAAATATTTGCCATTTTTTTTTGAGTGGTTTATAATAAACAAGAATGTAAAGGTATATTATTATGCATGAGGGACATTGGACATTAACTATAGGCAATATGGTATTTAATGTGGATACTATTATTACTATGTGGATTACCATGATTTTATTAATTGTGGTGTCTTTTGTTGCGACTCGAAAACTTTCGATTTTCCCATCAAAATTGCAAGTTGTTTTTGAGTCGGTAATTAACTATTTCTCAGGAATAGTTTCATCAAATATGGGTGAAAAAGAGGGAAAAAAACACTTACCTTTATTGTTAACTTTGTTCATGTTCATTCTTACTGCGAATTTGTTGGGACAATTGCCTTGGAGATTAATACATTTGGCTCATGGTGAATTGGCATCACCAAATAACGACATCAACATGACTGCTGCAATGGCAATTATTGTTTCAATTTACTATATATTCTTTGGTATTAAGAAAAAAGGTTTTAAATTTTTTATTGAAAACTTTAAAATAGATGGTATTATGATTGCTCTTGTTGATTTACTAGAGTTGTTTGTAAGACCTTTTTCATTGGCACTCCGACTTTTTGCAAACATTATGGCCGGTGAAATATTAGTATTCACTTTTGCAGGTATGTGTGCATACTTTGCACCACTTCCATTTATGTTTTTTGAAGTCTTTGTTGCATTAATCCAAGCATTAGTATTTACGTTATTGTCAACAACCTACATTGCTTTGGCAGTAACAGGAGAAGAAGAATAATATTTAATAAAAAATAAAGGAGAAAATTATGGCAGTAGAACAAATCGCAACTCAAGTTGCAGCATTCAGTAAACTAGGTGCAGGTATTGCAATTGGTTTTGGTGCTATCGGTGGTGGTATTGGTATCGGTTTAGCAACAAAAGGTATGTTGGAATCTATGGCAAGACAACCTGAAATCGCAGGTAAAGCGTTTATTAACTTTATTATTGGTTTAGGTCTTGCAGAAGCAACTGCTATTTACGCGTTGTTCATCGCTTTACAACTTATTGGTTAGTAATTTAAGAAAGATATGTTTTTATGGAATTTAACGCTACATTTTTAGTTGCATTTTTTAGTTTTATCGTGTTTACAGTGATTATGAATTTAATTCTTTATAAACCGATAAACAATATTGTTTTGAAAAGAAAACAATTAGTTGATGCAAACTACGAAGAAGCACATGAAAATTCAGATAAAGCGGTTTCAATTTTGTTAGATAAGGAAAAGCAAATTAAAAAAGCAACTGATGATGCAAAAGAGATTATTGCAGAAAAAACTTCAGATGCTATGGCAAAAAAAGACGAAATGACTTTAGAAGCCAGAAAAGAGGCAGAAAAGAATATTGATGCTTATAATTTGTATTATAAAAATGCTACTAGAGAAGCCAAAGACTTTTTAAAAGTTGAAATAATAAATCTTGCTCAGGCTATCTCTGACAAATTTCTTGATTCAGAAGAAAAAGTGTCAAAAGATATATCTGATGAAGAAGTAGAAACAATAATGCAAGGATAATTATGGAAATTTGGAATATTATCGTACAATCTAATACCTTTAATTTTGTGATATTTGTAATTTTACTTGCAATGATTGTTAAGGCTGCAAAAATCGGTTCGCTTATTGAAAAAATGCAAGAAAAAGTTAGAGAATTTGTTGAGGACTCTAATAAAGCAAAAGAAAATTCTGTTCAGGAGTTAAGAAATGCTGAAAAAGATTTCGAAACTGTTGATAAAGAAGTGAAAACAATTTTATACGATGCTGATTTACATTCAATTCGATTAAGCAGAAAAATTCTTGCAGATGCTAAAGTGCAATCTGACGGTATTATTTTTAATGCTGACAAAATTAATGATGCAAATGGTAAAAAGATTATTTCAAATTTATCTGTATCAACAGCGTTGGCTTCAGTGGAACTGGCAAAAAAACATATCGTGAACACTTTGAGTAAAAAGCCTCAATATCACGCAAAATTTATTGAAGACAGTATTAATGAACTTGACGGGTTTAAATTTTAATGGCAAATGATAACAAAAATTTATTAATAGCGGAAAGATATGCAGAATCTTTAATTGAATTCGGCAGAGATGGTAAATTGTCTTATATTTCGATTGCTTCAGATTTAGCAAACGTTATTACAATTTTGAACCATTCAAAAGATTTGTATAATTCTTTGACAAATCCGATGATTAATGTTTCTGACAAAGAAGCAGTTATAGATGCGGTTTTTGAAAAAGATGTTGATGTTTTAGTCAAAAATTTCTTAAAATTGTTAGTTGAAAAAAATAGATTTGATTTAATTTATGATATTTCGATTGTATTTAACTCTCTTTTAGATGATATTAACGAAATTGCAAGAGTTGAAGTTGTTTCAGCCGTTGAGTTGAATAATTTTGAAAAAACAAAAATTCAAGATAAATTATCAGAAAAATTAAACAAACAAATTAGTATTAAATATAATATCGACGAGTCTATTATTGCGGGACTTGTTGTAAAAATGGGTGATGACGTTATGGATATGTCAGTTGCTCATAAATTAGAGGAATTTAAAAAGGCATTAGTAAAATAAAGAGGATATAATATGGTAGCAATTAAACCAGATGAAATTAGTTCTATTATACGTGAAAAAATAGAGAACTATGATGCAAAAACTGAAATCTCAAATGTAGGTTCAGTTCTTGAAGTAGGCGACGGTATTGCTCGTGTTTACGGGTTAAGAAACGTTATGTCAGGTGAGTTGGTCGAATTTGAAGATAACAAAGGCACTTTGGGAATTACAATGAACCTTGAAGAAGATAATGTTGGGGTTGTAATTTTAGGTGATTATACTCATATTAAAGAGGGTATGACAGTTAAAACTACAAAACGTATTGCTTCTGTTCCTGTTGGGGACAGTTTGATTGGTAGAATTATCAATCCAACAGGAAAACCTATCGATGGTAAAGGTGATATTTCTTTTGATAAAACTTTACCTATTGAAAAAGTTGCTCCCGGTATTGTTGCAAGAAAATCTGTACATGAACCATTACAAACAGGTTTAACTGCTATTGATGCTTTAACTCCAATTGGACGTGGGCAACGTGAACTTATTATCGGCGACCGTCAAACTGGTAAGACTGCAATTGCAATTGATACTATTATCAATCAAAAAGGTCAAGATGTAATTTGTATTTATGTTGCTATTGGTCAAAAAGCGTCTACTGTTGCTCAATTGGCTAAAACTTTAGAAACTCATGGGGCAATGGATTATTCAATTATTGTTTCAGCAACAGCAAATGATGCAGCACCATTGCAATATATTGCACCATTTGCAGGCTGTGCGATTGCTGAAGGATTTTTGGAACAAGGTAAACATGTTTTAATTATTTATGATGATTTGACAAAACATGCTCAAGCATATCGTGCAATGAGTTTGTTGTTGAAAAGACCACCAGGACGTGAAGCATATCCTGGCGATGTATTCTATCTTCACTCAAGATTACTTGAACGTGCTGTTAAATTGAATGACTCTTTAGGTGCAGGCTCAATTACTGCGTTACCTATTATTGAAACTCAAGCGGGTGATGTTTCTGCATATATCCCAACAAATGTTATTTCAATTACTGACGGGCAAATCTTCTTGGAATCAGGATTATTTAACTCAGGCATCAGACCTGCAATCAATGCCGGTATTTCAGTATCACGTGTAGGTGGTGCTGCCCAAACTAAAGCAATTAAACAAGTTGCAGGTAAATTAAGATTAGACTTGGCTCAATTCAGAGAATTGGAAGCCTTCGCTCAATTTGCATCTGACTTAGACCCAGCAACTAAAAAACAATTGTTGAGAGGTGAAAAACTTACTGAAGTTCTAAAACAGCCTCAATACATGCCATTGAGTGTTGCAAAACAAGTTTCAATATTGTTTGCAGCAAACGAAGGATACCTAGATGATGTTGATAATAAATCAATGATTAAATTCAAACGTGAATGGTTTGATTACTTTGAAGCAAATTTAGCAGAATTAAATGACAGATTGAATAGCGGTGCTAAATTAGAAAAAGATGATATGGACGCATTAAAACAACATCTTGTGTCTTTCTTGAAAACATTTAAGAATATATAGGATAAATTATGCCAAATTTAAAAGATATTAAAACACGAATATCAAGCGTACAGAACACTAGAAAAATTACTCGTGCGATGAAAATGGTTGCTGCCGCAAAAGTTAAAAAGGCTGAATCAACTGTTAAATCTGCAAGACCTTTTGCTGATGAGTTGACTACTGTTTTTAAACGTATGCTTAAAACTGTCAATGGTCAATATTCTCTTGAAAATTTAAGGGTAAAATTGCCGATTGATAACTATCCTGTTCTTTTATCTAAACGTGAAATTAATACTGTTGGTTTGTTGGTTATGACTTCAAACAAAGGTTTGGCAGGTGCTTATAACGCAAATGTTATCAGAAAAACTATAGCAAGAATAAAAGAATACAATGAGCAAGGTAAAAAAGTTGTATTATTTGTTGTTGGTCAAAAAGGTGTTTCAGGATTTAAACACAAAATTGAAAATTTGAATTGTGAAATCGCTAAAACATATATTTCTGTTGCAAATAACGTAACTGCAATGGGTGCAAGACTAATTGCAGAAGATATGGCTGAATACTTTGTGAATTTAGAAATTGATAAAATTGAAATTATTACTACTCGTTTCAAAAATATGATGTCATATTCGGTTCAAGACTGGGAAATTTTACCACTTGCTGAAGAAGTTGAACATTGTGAGGAAGCAAAATCAATTGACCCATTGATGATTTTTGAGCCGAATGTTAACTCAATTCTTCAAACTTTAGTTCCAATGTATATTTCAAATATTATTTATCAAGCATTGTTAGAGGCACAAGCAAGTGAACTTGCATCAAGAATGACTGCAATGTCGGCTGCATCAAACAATGCTGATGACATGATTAGATTGTTATCAATTGATTATAACAAGGCTCGTCAAGCCGCAATTACTCAAGAACTTGTAGAAATTGTTTCTGGTGCAAATGCGTTGAAATAATTTTTAAGTTAAATTTTTATATTATAAAAGGCTGAGAATTTAATTCTCAGCCTTTTTCTTGTTTATAAACTATGCTTGTTTATTTTGTGCTTCTGCCAGTATTTTTGGCGCATTTTCATTGATATAACCAATTATGTCATTCAATTTTGCTAAGTATTGTTCTCTCATTTTTGCTTCGTTTGGTGCTTTTGTTAAATTTAAACCACTTACAAAGTTTGCTTTTGTTTGAACCAAATTAATTACTTGAGGCAAGTTTTTCGCATTTATTAATGTTTTTAATTGGTCAAGTACATTGATATTTTTCATTTCCAGTTGCATTGCTTTGTCGTTTTTACCTATGTGGTTAAGCATTGTAAGAGTATTGTCAACACCGCAAGTTTCGTTTGATTTATTCAAGAATGCGTAGAAGCCGTCATCTGTTGATAGATTGTGTGCTCCGCCTTGTTCATCCCATTCTTTTGGTGTTGAAATCTTGTCGAAGTCTTTAGCAACTTCGTGCATGTGTCCGTTGCTTGCTTCTGACATCATTGTTACTGCGGTATCAAATTTTGCTAATTCGTAGCAACCTTTTACCATATAACTTTCGTAAACTTGAGCCATTTCTTTTTTGCTTGGGTCTTCAGATTTAGTCAATCTTACGAATTCTTTTAACAATTCTTTTGGATTGTTTAAGATATGGTATTTATCGAAACTTTCAGCAAATTTTTTGTATGTTGCATCGGTATTTTTACCTTTAATTGCAGAAGATAAATATTCGTTCAAGTTTTTAGTAACCACTTGTCTGTGTTGTGGTTCAATATTTGCTTCAATAAATGTTTTCTTACCTTCGGCAATATCTGTCAATTGATTCTTCATAGCAAGGTCTATTTGTTCATTTGTCAAACCTTGTTTATCAATTTTACCATCTTTCATTTGTTTTAATGCATTAACCAAATCAACACCTTGTTTCAACGTGTCAGAGAAGTTTTTAGCAAGTCCTGAAACTTCTTCCGGAGTTGTTAATGAACACTCAGGATATGCTGAACGTACTCCATATTGGTTAAACATTTTACCTTTTAGTTGTTTGATTTCTTTTGTTGCGTTTAAATTATCCCAATCTCTTTGTAACATAAAGAATGCTTCTTCAAAAGAGTCGCCATTTTTTGTTAATTTGATGTTGTCTTGAAGCGAATCCATAAACATCATGTTCTTTAACATATTATTAGGTTGTTTTTCTAAACCTTTGATTTGTCTTGCGACCTCAAAAGGTGAAACTTCCTTAACGCTCAATTGTTCGTCTGTTGAAGATTTTACTAATTTCATAATTTCTTCAAGATTCATATGAGTTAATTCGTTAAATTTTGAAACGAATTCTTTATTGTCTTTAGGGTCAAATTTTGTATCAATAAAATGTTTTACAACAATAAAATCTTTATTATCAATTTTATCGATATTATTTTCATTTAAGCCTAATTTTTCGCCATTTAACATCATGTTTGTTAATGAATCTGTTGCATTACTTCTTGTAAACGACATTTTTTTAGATATTTGATTTAAGTATTTTTGAGTGTTTTTATGTGCTTTTGAAACGTCTGCTTCTGAATTGATATTATCAAGGTCTTTCATAACTTGAGTTTCAATCATGTTTTTAGTTTCGCCCGCATTTTCCGCTCTTTCCATAACTTTGTCTAAGTATTCAGCAGGAACAGATTTTACTGCTTGCATAACTTGAGCAACTTTACTCATATTTACTTGAGGTCCAACAAATGCGTTTTGTACAAGTGATGTTGCTGTTTGAGTTGTATCGTTTTCTGTTGTTGGCAATATTGCATCAAAGAACATTTTGAATTTTTCGCCTTTAATAGCCCCCGGTTCATACTTGTAATCTTCTACAAGAGTACCATTTTGCCAAGCAGAGTTTGTGATATAGCCGTCTTTACCACCTCTACCACATTGATAATCTGTTCTTAACAAACCTTTTGAATCCAACCACGTTTTCTTGTGTTCGCAAGCACCCCAAGTATTGTCGTGCATAATTGCATCTTTAACTTCTACCTTGCCTGTTTTAGGATTTTTTACTAAAACTGGAGCAACGTCAGCGATGTATTGTGCGTGTCCACCTTGGTCGTTGTGGTATACTGATGTTCCGGAAATACCAGAGTGGGCAGAGTGTTTGATTTGTTCTGCTGCTTTTTCAACGCTTTCTTCTGCGTAGTATGGTTTGCCTGTCATTTGTTCTAATATTCTGATTTCTTGAGGAGTGCAAAGACCTGAAGAACCTTCTTTTGATACCCAGAATGAACCTTTTTCTTTACCAATTTGTTTTGCTTGTTCATTCAAAGGTTTTTCTAATTCTTTTAATTTTGCATTTTTTTCTCTTGAAATTTCAGAGTACATTTTGTTAATGTTTTTTGCAACTTTATCTAATGCAGTTTTTTCATTGTCTGTCATTTCGTAAAGTCCGTCCATATTTAGTTTTTCGCCTTTAACTTCCGCTTTTTCAACAACCGCTGCGTATTTTGCAATTTTGTTGTATTTATCTTGCATACTTCTCAAGATTGGTTCTGAAACAACTTTACCTTCGTCTTCGTATTTTTTCATTACGTCTGCTTTTGTTGCGTCTTTATTTAAACCATATTTTTTTACTTCTTTTTCCAAATTTTCAGGAATATCAAGTTTTTTATCTTGAGCAGTTCTGTATGTTGCTGCTGCTTCATACAATGGTTTGTAAAGTTTTTTCATTTTTGCTTCTTTTGACTTTGGAATGATTTCCTTGTTCATCGCTTCTGTTGTTTCAGTTGAAAGTTCATACATATTGAAGATATTTTCCATTCTTGCATCAATATCTTCTTTTTTTACGTTTGGATTTTCAGCCTTTATGAAGTTAGCCATTTTTTGTTTTTTCATCGATTCTTCTTCATAATCAAAGAAGTGCAAATCATCTGATTGAGAACCTTTAACCTCTCCCATTTTTAAAAAGTGGTTAACAACTTTGTTCATTTCTTCATCAGATTTATCCGGCATTAATGCTTTTAATTCTGTGCTTAATGCCTTGTTTGCTTTTACTACTGTTTGAGCATTGAATCTTGCGTTTTGTCTTTGTTCAACTGCGTCTTTTTCTCTTTTTTCAATACCTTTTTTTGCAGATGCAATTGAGTCATCTGCTTTTTCTAAGGCTCTTAAGTGATTTTGATGTGGAACTAATTTCGGATTGTCTAAATCTCTCATATAGTGTCCATCATGGAAAGTATCAAAGAATTGTCTGTCAAATGCAGAGAAATGAGTCGATTGGACATCACCTCTACCTGTATTTCCTGCAATATTCATCCATTGTAAAGCAGATGCGTCCAAAATTCTATATCCTTTATCGTCTGCATAGTCAAAATCTACTTCTGTTTTTGGAACTGCAATTTTTGCATTTGAACCAAGTTTTGTTGGGTCGTATACTTCCATTTCAGGTTTATTGTTAAGTTCTTCCATAATCATATTAACGTATTTGTCTTTATATTCATACGCCATAACTTTTCTTGAGGTAGAAATTGCCGCACACATACCATGGTGTCTTTGGTCTGTTGTTTTTATTGTTGGTTTGTCTGATTCCGCAGTTTTTACTACTAAGTCGTTTAACAATTCACCCAATACTTGTGGCTTTTTATCTTTTAATTGCGGATTGATTTTATATTCAGGACTCATCATCTTGTTTAACTTTTCCAAACAAGATTTCTTTTCTTCAGTTGTAATTTCACTAGAGATTACAAAATAATCAAGGTTTTTTGCAATATTTTTAACCGCATCAATTTTTGAATCGTGCATTGCTTGAGGTAAACCTTTAGTTTTTAAAATATTATTTCTTAAATCCATAACTGCTTTTTCGTCGTCAGTCATTTCTTTTTTGTCAACGAAAGTTGCTTGGAATTGTTTTTGCAATTCGGCTTTGTTTGGAGAATCTGTATTTGCTAAAGCCTTTTGAGTTGCTTGTTGTAATTTGCCTTTCCAATCATTATTAGTTTTTTTGTTGTCCAATTCAAAACTTGTACCATATCTTAGTCCTTGAGCAACATTCATTAAGAATTTGATATTTTCTTCAGATGAATCTTCTGCCAACTTTTCAATTGCAGTGTTGATATTGCGTTGATTGTTAATAGTAAGAGCATCACCCTGTTTTTTTAATTGTTCAACTGTGTTTTTGTCTTCACGTTTTCCTAAAAATGAAATGTTGTGCATAAAATTCCTCACCTTTACTATAATCTTTTGTGATTTTATTATACTACTATGCTTGTAATTTGTTAAGCGGTTTTTGTGATAAATATTGAGTTTTTAATATAAATTTACAATATTTTTTATAATAAAAACGGCGGATTTTGATTTATCAAAATCCGCCGTTAAATTTATTTTATTCTAGTGCATTAACTATGCAATTTGAATTGCACCTACAGGGCATGCTTCTGCTGCTTCTTTTACACCATCTTCGTTTCCTGCAACTTCTGCTGCATTAACTTCTGCTTTATCAGATACTGTAAATACTTTTTCGCAAATTGATTCGCAAGCACCACATGCAATGCAACTATCTTCAACTGTAACGTTCATTTGTTTCTCCTTTTATTAAATAGTACTTTTACTTACGTTATGAATTATAAAACAAACAATTTAAAAAATCCACTGTTTTATAAATTTTGCAATTGAGTCAAAGCCTTCAATCATTCCTAAATCTTTAGGTTCAAGTTGTTTACTGTAGATTAAAATTGGAACGTATTCTCTTGTGTGGTCTGTTCCCGGAACTGTTGGGTCGCAACCATGGTCTGCTGTAATTACTAAGTAATCTTCATCTCCCATTGCTTCAATGAATTTTGGAATATATGTATCAATTTCTTCGATTGCTTTACCATAACCTTTTGCATCGTTTCTGTGTCCGAATAACATATCTGTATCAACTAAGTTTGTAAAAATAAATGATTTGTCTGCATTTGGAACAGATTTGTATTCGATTGATTTTAAATCTAAGGTATTGTTAATTGCTTTTAGTGTTAATTCAAGACCTTCTTTGTTAGAACCTGTGTGAATTGCGTGAGTTACACCTTGTTTGCAGAATATATCTTCAATTTTACCGATAGCAACAACCGTACCATTGTTGTTTGCAACATCTGTCAAAATAGTGTCTTGGTCAGGAGCAAGAACGTAATCACGTCTGTCTTTGCCGATACGTGTAGGAATACCATCAACTAAATGATAAGGTCTTGCGATAACTCGTGAAACAGTTACTCCCAAATCGTCAAACATTTTTCTTGCGATTTTACACCAGTCATATAAAGTGTCTAGTGGGATTAGGTCTGTGTCTACTGCGATTTGGAATACACTATCTGCTGATGTGTAAACGATAGGGAATTTTGTTTTTTGATGTTCATCGTTGTAATCTACGATAACTTTTGTTCCGCTCGCTGCACAGTTTGCTAAAACTCCACCGCAGTTTGTACGTTTTACAAATTCATCAATAATTTCTTGTGGAAAACCTGTTTGAGTGAATGTTTTAAATGCTTCTTTTAATACAATACCAGCCATTTCCCAGTGTCCGGTTGTTGTATCTTTACCATTAGATTTTTCTTTCATTGTACCGTATTGACCGATTGGATTTGCTTCTTTTGCAATGCCTTTGAAGTCTTGAATGTTGCCCAAACCTAATTTTGATAAGTTAGGTACGTTTAATCCGTTATTAAATTCACAAACATTTTTTAATGTATTGCATTCCGGAATGTCATTAAAATCTTTGCAATCAGGCATAGCACCGATGCCCATTGAGTCAATAACTACTACAATCGCTCTTTTCATTTTTTAAACCTTTCTTTTTACACAATATAAACTCTTAATTAATTTATACCATGAAAAAAAATTTTGTGTTAGCATATATTTAGTAAAAAAGATTATAGAGGTACATATATGCAAGCACGCAGAGCAGCAAGAGAATTAGCATTAATTTTATTTTCACAATTTGATAAAGTTATTAGTAAATACTCAACAAAAGATTTTAATGATATTTTATTGAAATCTGTAAGAATTTTAACAAATAATGCTTCAAATGATTTAAAACTTACAATTGGACCATTAATTGATATGAAGCAATATATTGACGAATATGAAGCAGACCACGAAACTAATTTGTCAAGACCTATGGAAGTTTCAAATATACCGGTTCCATTACCTATGACGTCTGATATGTCAAAGAAAATTGAGGAATTGTTGGATATTGCAGAAAAAGCAATGATGGCATTAGAAATTGCTGAGTTTGCAACTCTTGAAAATACTTCTGATGTTCAAGCATACACAATTAAAATTGCTGAAAACTTTAAAGTACACCACGAAGAAGTTGATAATCAGATTAAAGAATTTGCAAAGGGGTGGGATTTCGATAGATTAATCAAGGTAGACAAAGATATTATGCGTATTGCAATTACTGAATTGATGTTTATTGAAGAAGTTCCACATAAAGTTGTTGTTGATGAAGCAATTGAACTTGCTAAAAAATATTCGACAGAAGATAGTTCATCTTTCATTAACGGAGTTTTAGCAAAGGTTATTTACGAAAACGGAATTAAATAATGTTTAACTTTTTTCAAAATACTTTTGATAATTTAAAGAAAACTGTTTCAAAAACGGCTCAATCTTTGGTGGGTAACGTTGTTGATACGGTTAAAGATGAAGAAGAATTTTCAGATTTTGTTTTAGAAGATATGGAAGATTTGTTAATTTCTGCTGATTTAGGTGTTAATTATGCGTCGGAATTGGTTGATAATTTGAGAAATCAATCAAATATTAAACCTTCGGAAGTTAAAAATTATTTGAAAAAATCTTTTATTGAAACTCTTGAGCAAGCGGGGGATTCAAAGTTATCAATTTCTGATAAAGGTTTGAATATCTATTTTGTAACCGGAGTTAACGGGGTTGGCAAAACAACTTTGATTGGTAAATTAGCATATCAATTTAAACAATCCGGTAAAAAGGTTTTGGTTGCCGCTGCTGATACTTTTCGTGCAGCAGCAGAAGAACAATTAGATTTATGGTCAAAACGTGCAGGTGCAGATATTGTAAGAAAAGATAAAGGAAATCCTGCGGCGGTTGTTTATGAAGCAATTGAAAAAGCACAAAATGAGAACTATGATATTCTTTTAGTCGATACTGCTGGTAGGTTGCAAAACAAATTTAACTTAATGGAAGAATTGTCTAAAATTAAAGCGGTAATTGATAAAAAAGCCCCGGATTCCTTAAGAGAATGTATTTTGGTATTAGATGCAAATACAGGTCAAAACGGTTTGCAACAGGCAAAAATATTTGCAGAAGCAGTGAATTTAACTTCTGTTGCTCTTACGAAATTAGACGGTTCTGCAAAGGGTGCGATTGTTCTTGCTATCGCAAAAGAATTAAAACTTCCTGTAAAATTAATTGGTGTTGGCGAAAAAATGGAAGATTTAAAAGAATTTGTGCCAACTGATTTTATAAATGCGTTATTCTCATGAAAATTTTAAAAGAAACTTTATCAAAATTAGGTAATAAAATACAACTTTTAGGTAATGAAAATAATAAGCCTGTACTTATTATCGGTGTTTTTCATGGTGATGAACCTCAAGGTGATTTTTTAATAAAAGAATATTTAAAAAATCATGAAAATTCAAAAATGTTATTTATACCATGTTTAAATCCTGATGGAATGAAATTAAATCAACGTCAAAATTCAAACAATGTTGATTTGAACAGAAATTTTCCAACAAAAAATTGGATTGTTAATTCAGAGATAGAATATTTTGGCGGAAGTGAACCTGCAAGTGAAATTGAAACTAATTTTATGTTAGAAGTTTTAGAAAAATTTCAACCAAAATTAATACTTACTTTACACGCTCCTTTTTGTACTGTTAACTTTGACGGAGATGCTTTAGAATATGCAGAAAAAATTTCAGAAATAATTAATTATCCGGTACAAGAGGATATTGGGTATCCAACTCCGGGGAGTTTTGGTACATATTGTGGGGTTGAAAGAGGTATCCCAACAATAACTTTAGAGTTAGATGAAAATATTGATGTAAAAAAACTGGTTAAACCTGTTCATAAAATATTTGATTATATAAATTCCATGTTATAATTTTTTTAGTTAGAAATTAAGGAGATAAAAATGGCACAAGAACCAAAATTAATCGCAACTGTACCTAGAAGTGCGACAGAACAATTACAAATTTCAATTAATGAATATAAAGGTAAATCATATTTAGATTTAAGAATTCACTATACAACAGATGACGGTCAAACATGGTTACCAACTAAAAAAGGCGTAACTTGCTCTCCTGAAAACTTAGAAATTCTAAGAGATGCAATTGACGAAGCAATCAAAGAATTTACTACAGAGGCAGAAGAATAGTGAGTAAATATGCTTTAGTTCTTGTAAATATAAAGGGCTTAGGCGTAAAAACTTTTAGTTATTTAATTCCGGAAACTTTGAAACAAGTCATTAATATTGGTCAGGCGGTCTTAGTTCCTTTTGGTCGTCAAGGTCTTATTAATGCTTTTGTGGTGGGATTTTCTGAATATTTACCACCGGAGATTAAAGCAAAAAGTGTTAATAAAATTTTAGACGAAAAACCTTTGTTTTCTTTGGAGTATTTAAAATTACTTGAATGGGTAGCAAATTATTATTGCTGTGATTTTATTACAGTATTGAATATGGCTTTGCCTTTGAATCTTTTGGATAAAAATTCTAAAACTGAGGATTTTGTTGAATTTGTTAAAAAGGACGGTGCAACAAAACGTCAGTTGGAAGTTTTAGATTTACTTGAAAAGTTTAAAAAGGTTAAACTCGTTGAGTTTGAGAAGTTAGCAAAAACTACTCGTGCGACTATTAAAAAATTAGAAGCCTTAGGGTGTTTAAAAATTGTCGAAGACGAGTTATATAGAAATCCTTTGAATATTTTTTCTGATGTTAAAAAAGAAGATTTGTATGACTTGAAAGATGAACAAAAAACTGTTTATGAAAAAATTTCAAAAATTAAAAGTCCAAAAAATCCTATTTTAATTCATGGCGTAACGGCTTCAGGTAAGACAGAGGTTTATTTTAAACTTATTCAAGATACAATTAATGAAGGTAAAAATGTTTTATTTTTAGCCCCTGAAATTGCTTTGGCATCTCAATTGACAAAAAGATTAGCGAGAAAATTTGGGATTGAGGATATTGCTATTTGGCACAGTTCAATTTCTGAGGGCGAGCGATATGATGTTTGGCAAAAATTATACAGGAATGAGATAAAAATTCTTGCGGGGGCAAGGTCTGCGGTATTTGCACCTTTAAAAAATATTGGCTTAATAATTATTGATGAAGAACACGAAAGTGCGTATAAACAAACATCTCCTGCACCGAGATATGATGCCAGATTAGTTGCCGAGAAATTGGCTGAGTTTCATAATGCAAAATTAATTTTAGGTTCTGCTACACCGGACATTACTTCTTATTATAAGGCTTTGAACTCAAATTCTTTGTATGAGATGAAAAAACGTTATAATAATGCTCCTCTTGCAAAAACATATGTTATAAATATGCAACAACATATGCAATCAGCATATCGTGGGGTTATTTCAAAACCATTGCAAAATGAAATTAAAGCAACTTTGGAAAAAGGACAACAAGTTATTATTTTAATCAATCGACGAGGATTTTCTACGTACACGCAGTGTCAGGCTTGTGGTCATGTTATCGAATGTCCAAACTGTGCAATTCCTATGATTTGGCACTCTGCGGATAATCGTTTGAGGTGTCATTATTGTAATCAAACGATGTCATTTCCTGAAGAATGTCCTGAATGTGGCTCAGATGCTATGCACAATTCAGGTACAGGTACTCAAAAAATAGAGATCTTTTTAAAAGAATTATTTAAAGACGCAAATATTGTTCGTATGGATAGTGATTCCTTAATTAGAAAAAATGAGCATATCAAAATTTTAAATAGTTTTCAAAAAGGTGAAATTGATATTCTTGTTGGAACACAAATGATTGCGAAAGGTCTTGATAATCCAAATGTTACGCTTGTTGGAGTAATTAGTGCCGACGCAAGTTTTAATCTGCCTGATTTTAGAGCATCGGAACGTGGATTTCAACTCCTAACACAGGTTGCAGGACGTGTGGGCAGGGGTGAATTTACCGGTAATGTGTTATTTCAAACTTATAACCCTGATTTTTATGCACTTCAAACGGCAAGAGAACAAAATTATAAAACCTTTTTTGATACTGAAATTGTTGCAAGAGAAGAATTTGAGTATCCACCGTTTTCAAAAATTATAAGATTTGTTCTAAGTTGCGAAAATCAATTTAGGGCTGAAAAAGCATCTCAAGAGATTGCGTTGCGTTTAAATACTATGGTTGATAAGTTTGGTATTTCTGAAAAATTGGAAGTTTTAGGACCAACAATGTGCGTATTTGAAAGATTAAATGGGCTTTATCGTTTTCAAATTTTAGTAAAAAATCGTATGGAAGAAAAGGGACACGATTTTATTTCAAGGTTTTTGCATCAAATAGTCCTACCAAAAGATATAAAACTTACGGTAGATGTTGACCCGATAGATATATTATAACTATCTGACAAAGAAACTTGGTTTATTTATTACTGATTTGCAAAGAGGGTTGCCGTTTGTATCTATACAGTCATTTAAAGGTGATTTTGTTCCGTTTGTCGAGCAAATTCCTATAGCATCAAACGGGTGTCCGCTAGAATATGTTCCTGTCAAGTTTGCGTAACATCTTGAGTATACAATTGGTTTTAACATATAATCAGATGTATCATATTGATAAGAGCCAGAGTCTGATTGTATTAACATTTTTGCCGTAATGGAATTTATAGGGAAACCTGAACGATAATCAGGTAAAACCGTACCATCTCTGTACATACGGAATGCAAACACATCTGCATTTAATCTGTCAGGTCCATTTGCTCTATCTGTAGTGCTTGTCATTTTGCCGTTTACGTCAACATAGATTAAGAAAAAGTCCTTATTCTTAGACCAAACTTTTTCCCAATATTGAATATTTACGTTAGAAGCATCTGCTGGTGAACAAGTTTTGTAACTTTTCAGTGCCGCAAGTCGAGTTTCATTTAAAGAATTAGAAAAATCATCATTGTGCGTATTAGATTTTAAAGCATTGAATAGTGTTGTTAAATTTGCACACTTTGTAGAGTTTGCTGATACGTATTTATTCTCAAACGTATATATATCGTGTCTAGGACGATTTTGATGAAATGTTCCGGTGGAATCTCTGTATTCATAGAATGGAAATTTATTTAAATATATAACTTGTCCGTTAGGAAGATACAGTTGTGGAGTGTAACTTCTAAAACTTTCTGGGTATGTCGCATCTGAAATTAATGTTGCACCATCGACAGTTGTTGCACAGTTGATACCAGAATCAGGCACGTTAAAGGTTCTTGCAAGTCTTTGGCATAAGCCACTTTGTAAGTATTTGAATTGTTGCTTTCTTGCATTAGAAAGAGAAGAATATGCTGTATGTGTTAACAATCCTGGGTCAACTTGGACATTGTCCTCTGTTGAACGTGCTACTACTTTTGGTAATTGAGTGTTTGCCCCAGGATATGACGATGAGTTATAAGACGCACATATAGAAGGAGAACTTGAACGTACTGTTTCGCAAGCGTTAACATCGCTGGTAAAGTCAATATGAGTTTCTGCGGCAATTGATTTGCCTGCGTTTTCCAATGCTAAAAATGCCGAATACAATTTTATTTTTAACATGTATTCATTTTTAGGTTTATTCAAACTTACGCACGCACCGGTAACAATACCAATAATGGTGAAAATCATCATTATTTCTATTAAGGATACTGCTGCTATATGAAATACGTTTCTATGCTTCATTCTTTATTAACTCCAAACATTCTTTGTATGTTCTTACTGTATTTATACCACATGTTTTATTAATTGACGCATTTGTAACGTTAAGAAGGGTAACATTTTCTTCAACGGCATAAACTTTTATGCCTCGTTTAACCGCTTCAAATACTGGTGCTGAGCCTAAACTGTTTGCCGGCATGACCAAATAATCAACGTCATCAATTGATATTCCTACATTGTTTACAAGTTTTGGTGCTTGGTTTAAACCAAGCAAAATGCAAGGTAAAAATGTCGGAGTAATGTATTCTGATGAGGCTTTTGGATTTACAATTTTTGTTGAAATTGAATAATCACAAAAGGCTGGAGAGTGAGCACAAGGAATTTGAAGTTCTCTTGTTATGTAGTGCGAAATAATTGCTTCAACTCCACCTACAGGGTCTACTCCGTTTCCGTTTTCGTAATCTTCATCAGGCTCGTCTTTGAACAAGCAAACAACACCAATTGCTTCACAACCTTTATTTTTAAGCCTTTTTGCACTGTCTAATAGAGTTTTGATATTTTTTACAAAGCCTGTTGAAATTCCACTTTCATCAACATAAAAATCTACGCCAACTTCTTCATCTGTTATTTCATAGTCGCTGATATTTATTCCATAAACTGTTTTTACCGCATTAATAGTGTTAATGTGAATATTTAAAACATCTTGCGGTATCCCTTTGTCAAAAACAACTCCAACTCTGTTATCTGTAGAAGGATATAGATTAATTTCATTTTTGAAAAATTTGTCAATTGCAAATCCTTCGACATAAAACATTTTAGAGTTTATTCCGGAAAATCCGCCGGCATTAACTACATTGGGGTTAACAATTAAATTTCCTAATTTTGAAAAATCTCTGGCATAATTGCTTGCATCTCCTGCATATCCGCCAATAGATGCTCCAATGCCTGTTGGAATTATAAATACCCCTAATTTCTCATTATTATATGACATATTAAAATTATACAATAAAATTCTCTAAAATAGGTCAATGTAAAATTTTGCAATAAACATAGATGATAATAATTTAATAATAAAAAAGAGGCTTTCGCCTCTTCTTTGTTATTAAAATCTTTGTTAAGATTGATTTCCGTATTGATGTGAAGTCCTGATCTTTGATTGTAAAGCACTTGTCCAAGTATTGATGTAACCATCTAATAATTTGATTTGAGTGTTGCAATTGCTTTCTTTTTGTTGCAATTCGTCTTCCCAAGCAGCAATATCAGATAATTCTAAGTTGTATTTATCATCTAATTCATCAACTTGAGTTTCATAATCAGGATCATCTTTATCTAATTCTGCTTTTTTTGCTTCATAGTTTTCTGCTAAAGCACCTGAGTCCTTAGTCGCTTGTGCACGTTCGTTAGTAATCTGCATAAGTTCGAATTCTTTATCAGATTTTTGCATTTTATAAGCCAATAGCATTGTTTGTATTCCTGCGTATGCCATAATGCACCTCTAACTTTCTAAGTACCACATCATACCTTACATTATTATAAAAACTTTTAGAATACCTCGATTTCAATTTTGTTTTATTTTGTTACAAATCGTTACATAAAATGCTGAATATCCACTTGTCTATATAAAACAAATTATTCTTGTAATAAAATAAATACTATGAGGTAGGTAAGTTTATGAAGAAAATATTTATTTTATTATTGATGTTATGTTTTGCAAATGTATGTTTTGCAGATGATTTTAAAACTTATTACGATAACGGACAAAACTATTTGAATTCATCTCAATATACAAACGCAATTGCGGAGTTTAAAAAAGCCTTAAGAATTAATTATTTGGATAATTCTGCAAGAATTGGACTTGTAAATTCTTATTTGGCTCGTGCAACGTATTACGCAAACAATGAAAACGATTATGACAGAGCCTCTAACGATTTTAGAGCCGCATTGTTTTATTTAAAATATTATCCTGAAGAAAAAGATGTAACAGCATCTGCCAGTGCAATTCAAACTACTACAGATAATCTTGAAGAATGTATGAATGCTCTTGGACAGTTGAAAACTCCTCAAGAACGTTACAACAGAGGCTCAGTTTTAAGAAAAAATGGGGATTTACCTGCTGCCGGTTATGAATTTTTTATTGCGGCTTCAATTGGTGATAACAACATTAAAAAGCATTCTTATTCAAATATTGGTGATATTATGTCTGTTCTTAATAATAACAAAAAGGCAGTACAATATTATCGTCAATCAGTTGCTATTGACCAAAACAATGTTGCTTTAAGACTTAAATATGCGAGAATGTTAGATAAACTTGGACAAGATGATTTAGCAGTTCAAGAATATAACGCAATTTTAGCAAATAGTGCAAATAATCAAGAAGTTTTGCTTGCGTTGGAAAAAATTTATACTAAAAAACTTGCAACTTCACCAAACAGTGCAGAATTAAATGCAAACTTAGGTGCAATTTTGCAACGTGAGAAAAAATATGATGCTGCTCTTACATATTATAAAGCCGCAGAATCAATTGACCCATCAAGCGTTCAAACAAGACTGAACATCGGTACTTTATACCAACAAAAGAAAGATTATAACAGTGCATTATCTGCATATAATTCGATTTTAACTTTATATCCGAATAATTTGGAAGCGAATTTGTATAGAGCACAGGTTTTGTCGGAATTAGGAGAAAAAGATGAAGCGGTTAAAACATATAGAAAAGTTTTAGAAATTGACCCTACATCAACTCAAGCAAAAGAACAATTGATTGTGTTATTAAAAGATACAATGACTCCGGAAGAATTACTAAAATCTTTAAGTAATGATGCAAATATTGATAAAACTTCTGTAACAGCAATGTATGAATATGCAAAAGACCTTCATGGTGAAAAAAAATACGAAGAAGCCATAAAATATTACACAGAGGTTTTAAAATTTGATACAAATAATCCGGAAGTCTACACAAACTTGGCTTTGGCTTATGCTGATAAAAAAGATTTTGAAAATGCAAGTAAATACATTAATGGTGCAAAAAGTAGATTTCCAACAAATGAAACCGTAAAATCTGCTTTTAACAAGATTAGCGACATGTCTGCAAATGAAAAATATCAAGAAGCACACAAGTTCTATGCGAATGAAGAATATCAAAAAGCCTTGAATATTTATTTAACTATTTATCCGCCAACAAAAGATGTTCTTATTGCAATCGCTGCTTGCTATAAAGGTTTAAGTAACATAGATAAATCTATTGAGTATTACAAAAAGGTTTATGAAATGGATAAAACAGATTCAGATGTTGCTTACCATTTAGGTGCTTTATACGCAGAAAAAGATAATTGGTATTCTGCAAAAATTTATTTGCAACAATCAATAAAACTTAATCCTAAAAATGTTGATGCTGAAGACTTGTTAGCAACTGTAATTGAACAAAACAACGTAAATTTAATTGGAAAAGTTGTAGATTTATACAATGCAAAAAGTTATGACCAAGCATTAAAAATTATTAGTCAAATTTTAACTGAAGAACCTAAAAATGCTTATGCTTATTATTACAGAGGTTTAATTTACGATGCTCAAGAAAAACCGTTGCAAGCAATTCCTGAGTACAAAAAAGCAGTTCAATATAATCCTGAACTTGTTATTTCTGATTACTTGATTGCAACGGCGTATGATTCGTTAGGACAATATGCAAATGCATATACATATTACAAAAAATTTGTAAATAATCAAAAAAATAGCGATGATTACAAAAAATACGCTCAAACTCGTTTGGTAGACTTAAAAGCATACGGTAATTAATCTGAGATGAAAAATATTCGTGATAATTTAATCTTTAAAAGAGTATCTCTTGCCCCAATGGCAGGAATTACTGATTTAGTGCTTAGAGATTTAATTCGTGAATATTCAAAAACTTGTCTTATCACAACCGAGATGATTAGTTCAGAAGGACTGAATAATGTGCATGATTGTGCAATTATAAAAAAGTCTGAAACCGATTCTCCTATTGCCTTTCAAATCTCAGGTCATAAACCTGAATTAATGGCAAAAGCGGGAAAATTTTTGGAAAGTCGTGCAGATATTATTGATATTAATATGGGGTGTCCCGTAAAAAAGGTTGTTTGTGGAAACGACGGTTCTGCATTAATGAAAACTCCAGAACTTGCTCAAGATATTGTTCGTGCGGTTAAAGATGCGGTGAATATTCCAGTAAGTGTAAAATTTAGGCTTGGTTATACTGCTGATGATATGAATTATGTTAAATTTGGTGAAATGATGCAGGAAGCAGGTGCTGAATTTATTACAATTCATGCAAGAACAAGGGCTCAAATGTACTCAGGTGTTGCGGATTGGGCAAAAATTAAAGACTTGAAATCAGCAGTTGATGTTCCTGTTTTTGCAAACGGAGATGTAACTTCAATTGAAACGGCAGAGAAATGCTTAGAACTTTCTTGTGCTGATGGAGTTGCCGTCGGTCGTGGGGTTTTGGGTGATGTTACATTGCCTTACAGAATAGAACATTTCTTAGAAACCGGTGAACGTTTTGCACCTCCATCTTTTGATGAAAAATTAGACACATTGACTCGTCATTTAGAGGCGGAAATCTCATTAAGGGGCGAAGATGTAGGGATTAAATGTATTCGAAAACTGTATGGATATTATATTTCAGGTGTACGTAATGCGGCAAAGTACAGAGCCGTACTTGTTAGAATTGATGATTATGGCGAAATGTTAAAAACTCTTGAACAGATTAGGCTTGAGGTTCGTCGTCAATCTCAATTGGAAGTGTAACAATAAATTCAGCACCTTTACCTTTTTCGCTAAGGATTTTTATTGAACCTTTATGCATTTTTACAAGTTGCATTGTTATCGTTAAACCCAAACCTGTTGATGTTTCTTTTTTGTAAAAGGCATCTTCAAGTTGTACAAATTTTTGGAATATTTTTTTGTGGTCTTTTGGGTCTATCCCAATACCGCTATCTTTTACACTAATTTTAATTTTTTTAGAGGTATTTGTTACTGTGATATGAATATTTCCATTTTCCGGAGTGTATTTGATTGCGTTGCTGATAAGATTATATAAAACTTGTTGAATTTTTTGATAATCTGCATAAATATCAATGTCATGTTGAATAGTTTGCGTTAATTTGATATTTTTCTTGTCTATAAGTGGCATCAATAAATTAGATGTTTCAATTATTGGTCTTGAAATTTCAAAATATCTTTTAACTAATTTCATAGCATTTGCTTCTAATTTAGTTATGTCAAGAATTTCATTAACCATTCCCAGAAGTTGAACCCCTGATACTTGAATATCATTCACAAATTCTTGTTGTTTGTCTGTTAATTTTCCGTAAACTTGTGCTTTTAAAATGTCCGAAAAACCAATAATAGCATTGAGCGGTGTTCTTAATTCGTGAGAAACACTTGCCAAAAATTCATTTTTCATTTTATCAGCGGCAAGAATTTTGCTGTTTTGATTTTTAATTGTTTTGTATGCTTCGTTTGTTTCTGCAACTGCGTTTTTTAATGCTTTTAATTGAATTTTAAAAACATTAGACAATTCCAAATCTTTAATTTTGTATGATAATATACTTGTAATGGCTTCAAAATTTTCAATATCCGTAGCGTTATATTCTTTTTTTCTGCTTAAAAGAACAAGACCATAAATGGTATTTTTAATTTGAAGTTTTGATAATAAATAATTGTCATCATTAAAGTTCAAAAGTTTTATTAAATCGTTTTTTTTATCCAAAACTTCCGATTTATTCAAAAATAACCTTTTAGATAACAAAGGATTTAACTCAAAAATGTCATTTATTTTAAAGTTTTTGTTGTTTGTATATTTTAGTTGAATATCTTCCGAATTTAGCAAAAACAAATAATAATGTTCAAAATCGACGATATTTTTAATTTTTTCAAAAAAAACTTCACAATTATTTGTCGTTATATCAACAGAAAATAGTTGCGGAATTTTTTGTATTAAATTTTTTTCTAAAATTTTTTTCATGATTAAGTTTCTAAGTAGCCGATGTATGGAAGATTTCTGTAAAATCCGTCATAATCAAGACCGTATCCCACAACAAATTGATTTCCGATTTGGAAACAATAGTAATCAGGCTCAATATCTACTTTTCGAGTTTCTCGTTTGTCTAAAAGCGAGCAGAATTTTAATGATTTTGTCTTGAAGTTTAAATGCATAAAATCAATTAAAAATTTTGCGGTCAAACCTGTATCAATAATATCTTCTACAATAATTACATTTTTATCGTTTAAGTCAGGAAGTGAAATATCAACGGCATTTACTTTACCGGAAGAAGTAAAGCCTGAACCGTAACTTGAAAGTCGAATAAAATTCATATTTAATGGCATTTTTAAATGTTTTACAAGGTCAACTGTGAACATTACAGAACCTTTTAAAACACAAACTACGTATAAATCTTCATTTCCGTAAAATTTGTTAAGTTCTTCGCCTAATTTTTTTATTGCGTTTTGCAATTCATCTTCTGTTATTAAGACTTTTAAGTCTTTTTCTGTTATCATTTCTAACATCTTTACCACCTTATATTTTTTCTATATTCTTTAATGTTAGCACATGAGTGCAGTTATTTACAACTTTAATCTTATTATTTATTCCTAATCCGCTAGCCCAAAGAATTTCGCTGTCTTTACAAAGCAAAATAATTGAATCTTTTTTATGTTGTGGAATGTTTTTGTTTATTAAATATTTTTTGAATTTTATTAATGAATTTTGCCCAAGTGGTGTTATTCTATCTCCGTCAAGCCTTGTTCGTAACGTAAAATCAATTGGTTCATTAATTTCTACAAATGCTTTAAACTCCTCGTCTTTTGGAAAATTTTCGGGGGGTTTATTGCATTGTTCTATCGAAAATTCGTATTTGCCAAATTTATATTTGCCCTCAGAATTGATTTTAACGCTTGTTAAATTTTTTGTTGTATTTTGTATTGTGTAAATATATTTTTTGCTAACAAATAGCCAATAACCGTTTGTAATTGAAAATTTTTTGCCTGATTTTGAATTAATATTTTCATTAATAAAATTTAATGTGTTTTCAATTTTTTCTTGTGTATATTCAAAATCATATTTTACATAAATTTCATAAATAATTCTTTTTTGAACGTTTTTTGATAAATTTTTGAAATTTTCGGTCTTAATTTTATCGCCGTCGTAAATATTTAGTGAGTTTATGTATTCTTTAATAATCTGTTCTTCTTCAAAAGCCAATATAGAAAGCGAATTTAAGGATTTTTCTACTTGTGGATTAATTTTATTTAATAACGGTAAAACCTTGTTTCTAATGAAGTTTCTTGCATAATTGTTGTTGTTATTTGAACTATCAAAATTTGCATTTAATTTGTGTGTTTTGCAATATTCTTCAACTTCTTTTCTTGAAATATCAAGCATTGGACGGTAAATTTTACCCAATTTTGGTGCAATACCTTGTAAACCTTTAATTCCTGTACCTTTTGTAATTCGATAAATTAATGTTTCAGCGGTATCGCTTTTTGTATGAGCAGTGAAAAGTGCGTCTGCTTTAAATTTTTCGATAACTCTATTGAAAAATTCATATCTAAGTTCTCTTGCTCTTGTTTCTGTGTGTTTTTCGTGTTCATCAAGAGTTTCCGTATAAAATTTTATATTATTTTTATTACAAAAATCTTCGCAACTTTTTGCTTCGGCTAAAGATTCTTCTCCTCGCCAATTATGGTTTAAATGACAAGCAATCACATTAAAACCATATTTTTTTGATAATTCATTTACAATATGAAGTAAACTTATTGAGTCAAAACCGCCGGAAAAACCCACTGCAATAATTTTATCTTTTGCCGAAAGGTTGTATTGGTTTATGAAATTTTCAATTTTATTGTTCACTTCTTTGTTTTTCCAAAAGAATACCTTGTTTTATTTCTACAACGTCAGCACCAAGTTGTTCAAGTACTTTCATCGCAATACATTCCGGTACATTTGTGATTGCGTATAAAAGGTGTGCTGATTCAATTTTTTTGTCATTTCTTTTCTTCGCTAATTGCCATGCAATTTCTAAAACTTTTTTTGCTCGGTCTGTGAAGGTAATTTCAGTTTCGAAGTAATCATCACCATAACCGATAATATCTTCAACTGTTTTTCTTGCGTCTTTCAAATTGATTTCAAGTTCATTTAACACTCGATAACCAATGCCGTTGCCCTCTGCAATAATTCCAAGCAAGAACATTTCAGTTCCGACAGTGTTTCTGCCAATTCTTTTTGCTTCTTCTTTTGCAAGTTTCATTATTGTTAATGCTTCTGGCATTTGATTTTCTATTGGTCTTACAATTTCTTTTTCAAGTAAACTGTCTGATACATGCAATTGTTTGAAAATATTATAAGCGATACCTTTTTTAGATTTTAAAATTCCAAGAACTAAGTGAGTCGGTGTAACTTCAGAAGAACCAAGTTCTTTGGCACACTCTATTGCATTATTCATTGCTAAAAATGCGTTTGGAGTGAATATAATTTGTTTTCCCGCAAATTCGTCTTCTCGAGAAGTTAATTCATTTAATTTTTGTTCAAATGCTTCTGAAGAAATTCCGTTATCACTCAAAATTTGTGTTAATTCTGAATTTTTATCCTCTAAAATTGATGAAATAATCTGTTCTGTACCCAGAATTTCATATTTAGATGTAGAAAGTTTTGATAATGCTCTATCAAAAACACTTTTGCTACCTGATAAAAGATTTTCAGTTTCCAATAAATCGCTTGGAAGTTTTGTAGAACCATCGCTTTCAGGATGAAGTTTTTTCAGTGTTTTCTTTTGAACTAATCTTGAAATTAAATCTTTTGATTTATATACATCAAAGTCAAAACGTTCTAAAATTCTGGCAATGTATGAATTTTTATCGTTTAATACCGCCAGAAAAATGTGTTCATACAGAATGCTTTGGTTTGATGATTTTTGTGCTAAGTCCAAAGATTTTTTTAATAAATCTTTGCTTGCTGTACTGAAAGGCGGAGTTGTAAATATTTTTGACGATTTTTCAAATCGAAGTTTTTCTTCCACAACTTTTTGTAGTGCGTCAAAATTCATATTGTAATTTCTAAAAATTTTAAGAGAAATTCCTTTTGCTTGTTTTACAAGTGCAAGCAAAAAGTGCTCAGGCTGAACTGATACGTTCTGCATAAGTTTTGCCTGATTTTGTGCTTCTGTTACAACATTAATCGCTTTTTCAGTAAATTTTTCTAACAAAATTAATCCTCTGTTTCGTCTTCAATTGATTCGATATATTCTGAAACTTTTTCAAATTCTTCATCATCTTCAATTGTTTCTAAAGAATAACCTTCGTCTTCTTTCAATAATTTCATTACAACGATATTTTCATCATTTTCGTCATCAGGATTTGTTAAAAGTGCATATTCTTGTTCTTCAAATACAATGATGTCGAACAATTCAAATTTAACTTCATTACCGTTTTCATCAACAGTTTCTATAATTCTTTTTTCTTCTGACATATTAACCTACTTTCTTTATTATTTCTAATTTTGTTTCGATAGATATTGTTCAAGTATAATACAAGCACTTTCAATATCAACTAGCCCCTTGTCTTTTCTAAAGTTTATTTTTTTGTTTCTAAGATTTTCTTCTGCTGTATCTGAAGTTAATCTTTCGTCTTCTTTAACAATGGAATATTCTTCAAAGTTTTTTGAAAAAGCAATGCAATCATCTGCTTGCGAGCCTTGTGTCCCGTCCATATTGTAAGGAACACCTATAACTATTGTTTTTACATTATTTTCTTTTGCTATTTTTTTTATTGATTCAATTGCCTCATTTTCAGGTGTACGACTAATGTAAGAATGTCCGTTAGCAAGGATATGCAAATAGTCGCTGAGAGCGATTCCAATGCGTTTAGTTCCTATGTCTAATGCCATTATTTTGTCCATATTAATCAGCAACCCATTTATTTTCAATTTCTTTGATAATTTTTTCAATATCTTTTAATTCAAACTCTCCTTTTGAAACTGCTTTGTTTCTTGAAAAAATGTTTGCTGTGTTTTCCATATCGATTGCTCTGAATTTCAAGCACATGTAATATTCGTAAATACTTTTTCGAATAATATTAACAAACATTTTTCTTAGTGAGTTTTCATCAAAATATAGAGAATATAAACGTTGAGCCTCTGATTTTTCGTTTGCCAGATATTTTAAATAAGCAGAAGTTAAAATGCGTTTACTCCAACGTTTAACGTCTTTTTTCGGAATAATTATATCAAGATTTTCTTCAATTTCCTTGTCTAAATCTTGGTCAAATTCGCCTGCTTTGTATTTTTGGTTGATTTTTGTCATAAATTCTGAAAATTCATCGGAAAAATCTGTATCCAAAAACCATTTTTGAGCAATATCAGACAAACAAATTTTGTCAAAATCCTCATTACTTAAAGGTTCTTTTTTAAATTTATCTTCCATTATAAATTCCATAGGAACAGGTTCTATTGGTATATCTGAGGTGATTGTTCTCCAGCAGATATATTCGTATGAAACGATTTCGCCGTTTCTATGAATAATATTTTCGGCTTGTTGCAATAATGATTTTAGAACTGTTTGGTTGATGTAAACACTATCTTCATCACCATAAAATCTTGCAACAATTTTTTCAAATTCCTCTTTTGTAATTTGGTTGAATCCGAAACAATCTACAATTCCCCATTTGTCGTTCACTACAACTGCTAAAAATTGGATTGTTTCATCTTCTCTTTCTCTTGAAAAAATTAATGCTTGGTTTCCATGCCCGTCTGGATAACTTGTGTAACATTCATAAGGGCGAGAGTCAGACAGAACGTCTTTGTAAAAGTCAAGGGCGTTGTCTTGTCTTACTCCGGATAATTTTAATGTTGAGATGTTTCTCTTGATTGGTGGAATTAAATCTTCTTCCACGTATTCGATTGCTTCTTCAAGAGCATGTAAAGCAAGTTGCGATTTTGATTTTCCTAAAATTTCTAATGCCACTTTTGCGATTCTTGCCGTAGGGTCATGCAAAAATACCGGAATTAAGATATTTGCAAGAGCATCTTCTGAATAATCATCTCCCAAAGATTCAACAAGCGTCAGTTTGTCCTCATACGGCAAGGCTTCTAAGAAGTCTAAAAAGTCAATTTGTGCTTCTGGATTCATTATAGCCGTATGTAGTAATTCTTTTGTTTCTTGGTCAATAATTTCTTCAGGTGCTTCAAAATATTCGTCAATATCGTTGTAATCTACTCGATTACCCATGTCTTTTAACAAATTTAATATAAGAGCCTTGTTGTAATCGCTTACAGTAGGACTTTTTAGGGAAGTCCAAAGAGCGTTTTCCAACTGTTCTTTTTCTGTTAATTTAAGCATTAAAAAACTTATTATGAAGGCTTTATCTTCATTTGTTTTTACAAATTCTCTCATAAGCAAATCAAGAATTTGTTTTTTATTTTCTTGTGCTTCTAAAACCTCAAGAATATTATCAACTTTAGATGTATCTGAGATTGTTTGTAATTTTGTAATAACTGTTAAAATTTCTGCTTTTAATTGAATTTTGTTAAGTTGTTCCATGACTATTTACTAATCCTCCAGATTGCATCAAGAACCTTTTGTGCTTCCGCTGATGGCATTCTGTCGTTTAGGATTAAATATTGAACAGCAATCATTGTACATTCTGAACAAATATTTACTCCGGGACCTTTAACCATTTTTAACACTTCTGTGTTTGGTCTTCCGCAAAAACTACAATAAACTAAATCATTGTTTGCTGAATTTGATGCTTCTGATTTAGCCTCTTTGTGTTCTTTGTGGGCTCTTTCGCCTAATTTTACAACTTTTTCTTCTGACATAATTGTCCCCTTTTTATATCTCTATTGTAACTTAAATGTAATTTTATTGCCAAATATTTAAATTTATTTTAAACTATTATTACATCACTTAATAAAGGGTACACTTATGAAGAAAGCATTATTTTTAATTACAATTTTAACTGTGGCAGTATTTTCAACAGCATGTATTAACAATATGGCTGTACAAGAACTTAATAACAAGGCTCTTGATTATATGAAAAAAGGCGATTATGAGAATGCTATCAGTCGTTTTAAATCAAGTGCTGATTTAGACGGAAGTATTTTTGAAACACAATACAATTTAGCAGTTGCTTATACAGAAAATGAAGATTACACTGAGGCAATTGAAACTTTTGAAAAAGCCATTGCTATTAAAAACGATTATCCTGCGTTGTATTATTCGATGGGTGTAATGTATGAAAACTATGCAAAAGATTTGTTTGCAGGTAATACAAAAGAACAGAAAGAAGCCTTAGAACAAAGAGAAGACGAAGATGACGTTACAGATGATGACGGTGAATATAAACTTTCTGATGCTGAAATGCAAGATGTAAAAAAATATTATAATGAATCTGTAAGTGCATATTCTAAATATTTAGAATTATCACCAACAGCAACTGATGCTTCAGATGTTAATGCTAAAATTGATGAAATTAACGGTAAATTAGAAGTTTTAGATTCAGATACAGGTGTTGCAACTAACTAATCATGATAATTTTAACTTCACCCTCTGATATTGCTTTTACGATAAAAGGCTTTTCGGTTTATTACTATGGAATTTGCATGTCCCTTGCGTTGTTGGGTGGATTTTATTTGTCATATTTTATTGCAAAAAAAGACTACAAGGAAATTGATACAGATATATTATATGATGTCATTACTGTTGCAATAATTGGTGGATTTTTATTTGCAAGGTTGTATTATTGCGGTGTAAATTTTGCTTATTATTCTCATCATATAAACGAGATTTTTAACTTTAGACAAGGCGGACTGGCAATTCATGGAGGATTGATTGGCGGAGTTATTTTTGGCTCTGTTTATGCTTATTTTAAGAAATATCCTGTTTTAAAATTAATGGATATATTTGCTTATGGATTACTTTTTGCTCAAGCCATTGGACGCTGGGGAAATTTCTTTAATAATGAGGCCTATGGTTTACCAGCACGTAAATTTATCGGAGTTTTTATTCCTGAAGCAAGTAGGATTGCGGGATATGAATTTTATAAATATTTTCACCCAACATTTTTATATGAATCTATTTTAAATATTTTGGCTTTATTTGTGTTGTATTTTGTTATAAGAAATCTTAATAATCGCATAGATGGTTTAATTTTTGCCGGATATTTGATTTTATATTCGACAATCAGATTTATGGTCGAGGGGCTAAGATTAGATTGTATCGTAAATGTTGGTGCTTTTCATCTTCCTCAAATAGCCTCTGTCGTAACAATTATTTTTGCTATTTTATTTGTGATTTTATTGCATTTGAAACAAAAAAATAATGCCAAATGATATATCATATAATGGCATTTATTTTTTTTAGTCGTTAAATTTTATCTATATTTTATTTATCTTTTTTCAAAAGATATTTCCCAACCGTCTGAGTTTTTATTTTCTGTTTCAATTTGTTTAACTTCGTTATTTTCAATTTGTTCAGTCGGCATTTCATCTGTATTTTTTTGTGTGTCTTCGTCTTCTACAGGCGGATTGATTGGTAATCTAAAGCCAAAAGTAGAGCCTTCTCCAAGTTTTGAGTAAACAAAAACTTGACCTTGGTGATGTTTTTCGACTGAAATTTTTACAAGGTGTAAGCCAAGTCCTGTGCCTTTGATTGAGTGAGTTTGAGTTTCAACTCTAAAGAATCTGTCAAAGACTTTGTCTAAATATTCTTCTGCAATACCTTGTCCTTGGTCTTCTACGCTAACCTCGACATAATCGCCTACTCTTGCACGTTCTGCTCTGATTTTAATTCGTTTTCCGTCAGGTGAATATTTTATCGCATTTGACACAATATTAGCAATAACACGTCTGATACTGTCTTTGTTGAATGGAATTTCCGGTAAGTCCGGCTCTTTTATTACAGAAATTGTCAAGTTGTGTTCTGATGCAAGAATCTTCATCTCATCAACTACGTCTTCAATTACAGGCATAATATCTTGTTTTGTTTTTTCAAGTTTAATGTTTTGTGATTCGTATCTTGAAAAGTCTAGAATATCGTTAACCATTCTGTTTAAACGAATGATTTCTTGATTCATTACACCGATGAATTCTTTTTGAGTATTGAAATCAAAGTCGTTTCCGTAGTTATAAAGAGTATCAATATAACTTCTAAGGACTGTAACTGGAGTTCTTAATTCGTGCGAAACGTTAGAAATGAAGTGAGAGCGTAAGTTATCCATTTCTTTTTCTTTCGTAACGTCAATTAATACGATAATGTAGCCGACATATTCTTTGTTAACTGTGAACATTGGCGACATAACGGCTTTTATAACTCTTTGATTTACCTCAATATTAAATGCTAAAGGACGTTGCTCCATTATATCCAGTGGAGTGTCTTTAAATTGGTTAATTCTTTCTTTAAAGCACATCTCTCCGTTTGTATCGCAGTATTGTTGAATTTTAGTTTTCAAAATTTCGTTTGGTTTTACGTCTAGAAGATGTTGGGCATGTTCATTAATTAAAATTACGTTATCGTAATTGTCGCAAACTACAACACCATTTGCAATACAAGTCAAAATTGCTTCCAATTTATTTTTTTCAAGCGTTAATTGACCGACGTTTTGTTCTTCATATTTATGAAGTCTTGTTGACATGTCATTAAAAGCATCAAACAGTTGTTTTGCTTCTTTACTCATACCCTGTGATTCAACTTTGATACCAAAAGTGCCTGATGAAATTTGTTTAACCCCGTCTTGTAAAAGTTTTAATTCTTTTGTTGTAAGAATTGTATGAGCAAGCATTACAAGAACTATTAAGCCCCAAGTTAATGCAAATACCATAATAAGCGAAGTTGTTGTTGTATCAGTAATTTCTCCAATAATAGAACCCGATAAACCTACAATTACAGAGCCTACGGTTTGAGATTTTGCACCGTATTTTAAAATCATAGGCGAACTAACAACAATTTTTGCAGTTTCTGCTCTTTTTGCGTAATCTTCTTCGCTTGAATAGATTGTTCTTGAGTCTACATCTTTAAATTCAATAAACGCAATGTCATCATTACTGCCTAATATTGACAACGAATGAGAACGTAAAGTGTCGTATTTGCTTAATTCCGGAATATCTTTTGTTATTTCAACAGATTCTATAGCAAGTGTTTTTGAGATAATTTGCCCAAAGTTTTTGTAACCAAAATCAAGGTCTTTTTTAATTTTATTTACGGCAAAACAAGTAAGACAAAGCATTACTATCGTAGTCGATAGTAACCCTAAAATAATCAGACGATTTTGAGTTGTCATACTTTTTATCCCATTCATATATAAATTATATCATGCACGAAGATAATGGGCAAATAATATTTTAAACTGTTTCGGTAGCATTTTTAGTTTCTAAAATTGCAGTTGGTTCATCATCGTCAGTAATGCCTTTGTCTACTTCCAAAATCTTAGCAAGAGTTTTTGCATCACCTTTTAATTTAAAGTATTCCGCAAATTTCGGAGTAGTTTTAATATTAAAAGAACGCCCGTTTTTATCTTTGTGTCTTGAAATTAAATCCATATCTAAAAGGACTTTTACGTGCTCATAGGCATTTGCACCACGAATTTCTTTCAAATAAGATTGTCTGATTGGCTCTTTTAATGCGATAACTGTTAAAGTTTTTAGTACAGCAGGTTTTAAATCAACAGGGCAAAGTTTTTCAACAATGTCCATGTGTTCGGCTTTCACTTGTAAAATATATCCGTTTTCGTCATCAATTTCTAAAGCACCTTCTCTTGCAGAATAATCCATAATAAGTTCCAGCATTGCTTCTTCAATGCGGTCATTATCTTCTCCTAATATTTCTGCAATTTCTTCTGTTTGAAGTGCTTTTCCGGTTGTAAAAAGTACGGCTTCAATTCTAGCCTTCAGTTGTTCCATCTGCTTTCACCACGTATAAATCTGAATAAAAATTGTCTTGTTCCAAGTCGCATTTGCCGTCTGCGGTTAAAAATAATACCGCAATGTATGCTGAAACTTTATCCATACCAATTGAAACAAGTTCATTAATTTCAACTTTTTCTTCTTTTATGAATATTTTTTCTAATTTTGCTTGAATTGCAAGTACAGAATTTTCAATAAATTCTTCGTGTGCAATATTTACAATATCTTCTGCTGTTAAGTTTGCATAAGAACGAACATGTCTTTTTGCTCTTTCTTGTGCTTGTTTTAGTGAATGTTTCTTTTCTAATTTGTGATAAAACTCTAATTGTCTAATCAAATCTTGCAACGTAACGTTACGATTTCGATTTAATTTTACGCTAGAACGTCTTTGTAAAACCTCACTAAAAGAAATAACATTGTTTGTTGGAGGTGTATAATCTTCAATGATAGCATCATCTTCAAACCTGTCATCTTCAATGTATTCCTCTGTAAAATCGTCCATTGTGATTCCGGCAAGAACATTTGATTTGATTTTTAATAGAATAGAAGCAAACAATAATGTTGTGCTTGTTGTTCTAAGGTTTTGTGCTTTCATCTCGAATAAGTGCGACAAATATTTATCTGTAACATCAATAATATCAATGTTCCAAGGGTCAATTTTACCTGATTTTGCCATTTGCACAAGGATTTCAATACCCTCTGCTTGTTGCGGTTTATGTTCTAAGTTATTATAAATAAATGCTTCTGCCATAATCTATTTCTCGTCGTTTAACAGTCCTGTTATTTTTGTGATACCTTTTTCTTTTTGAGTAACCCCAACTATCCTATCTCCTGATTGTATCATAGGTTTACGGTGGCTAACTACTATAAATTGCGTATTTTTCGATTGTTGTACAATCAAATTAGCCAATTTTTCAACGTTAATACCATCTAAACTTTGGTCAACTTCGTCAAAGGCGTAAAATGGTGCAGGCAGGTATTTTTGAATTGCAAATACAAATGCAAGTGCTGTGATTGATTTTTCGCCTCCTGACATACTTTCCAATCTTTGCAATTTTTTATCTCTTGGTTGAGCATCGATTGTTAAACCGCCTTGGAATGGTTCTTCAGGGTTTTCTAAAATTAATGTACCCTCACCGCCGGCTAATTCTCTGAAAACTTCCTTGAAGTGAATGTTTATGTTGTTGTAAGTTTTCATAAACGCTTCTTTCTTCAATTGTTCGTAGCCGTCCATACGCTCAAGGATTTGTTTGCGTTCTTTTGAAAGTGTTTCGATTTGTTCTTTCATTTCTGTTTGACGGTTTAAAACTCTTTCGTATTCGTCAATTGCACGCATATTTACTGCTCCGAGTTCGTCCATTTTCTTTTGAAGTCTTTGGATTTTTGATGTAATTTCTTCAATAGAAATTGTTGACGGCTCTAGGTTTTCAATTTTTAAGCCTGAGGCTTCAAGTTCTTGTCTTGCAGTTTCTAATTGTGGTTCAAGTTCACGTCTTCTTGCTTTGAAAGACTCTACTTGTTCTGCTATTTTTTCAATATCTGATTCTTTTAAGTGTTTTTGTTTTTCAAGTTCAAGGACTTCGCCATTAATTTTATCTCTTTCTTGTAAAAGTTCTTTTAATTGGCTTGTAATAACCTCAATATCATCGTTTAAGGCTTCTAATTGTTCGTTCAGACGTACAATTTCTTCTTTTGCGATATTTTTATCTGAGTTATATTTTTCGTTATTCTTTTTGATATTTGTGATTTCTTCATAACGAGTGTTTATAATTGATTCGTCGAAAGAAATTTCTCGGTTAAATTCATTGATTGCGTTATTTGCAGTCATTTTGTTTAATTCTAAGTGTTTTATATCGCTTTCAACCGCTTCAGTTTTTTCTTTTAATTCTTTTAAAGTGTCGCTATCAATCATTTTTTCTACTTCTTCAATTTCTGATTGAATATCAAGAAGTATTGAATGAAGTTCAATATCACGTTCTTCAAGTTTATCAAGTTTATTTGAAATTTTTTCTACGTTTGGCGATTCTGTTTTGATAAAATCAGTTGTTTCTTTTAATTTTGTTTCACTTTCTTCTGCGTTTGTCATGAAACGTTTAAAGTCGGCTTTTGCTTCGCTTAAGGCAGTAATTGTTTCTGAATAATCCATTCTAACTTTTGACAATTTATTTTCAATGTTAGATTTTTCTTCTATTGATTTAGCATAGGCTTCATCTAATTCTTTTTGTTTGATTTTTAATTTTTCAAGTTCAACGTCATCGTTTTGGCTGAATTTTGGACCGGAACGTCTTGCTTTACCGCCGGTAATAGAACCTGTTTTTTCGTAAATTTCACCGCTTAGAGTAACCATACGATATTTACCCATAAGTTTTCTTGCAACATTTTCGTTTTCAACAACAAGTGTTTCTCCGACTGCGTAGAAAAAGGCGTCTAAATACAGGTCATCAAAATCAATCAAATTAATTGCAAAATCAACTACACCTGATTCTTTTGGTAAATTCAAACTTGTAGGGCATTTTCTAATTTTGTTTAATGGTACAAATGTCGCTCTGCCTGCACCACTTGATTTTAAGACTTCAATTGCTGATGATGCTACATATTCGTTTTCTACAACGATGTGTTCCATTCTTCCGCCGATTGCGGTTTCCAAAGCAAGTGCATATTCTTTATCAACAGTACCTAATTTTACGATTGGTGCATGAACACCTTTTATATTTGAACTCATTACATATTCAACTGCGTAATTTGAATTTGCTTGTTGAACTTCTTTTTGAGTTTGCAACTTAGTTATGCTTTTATATAAAGCATTTTTTTGGAAGTTGATGTCTTCAATTTCGTTTTTGTTTGTTTGAGTGTCGTTCATTAATTTTGTTTGAACGATTTTTAAATCTTCAATTTCTTTCTCAAGATTTTTAATTTCTAATTCACGTTTGTCTTTTTCTGTGTCAAATTCGGATTTGAATTTTTCAAGCATTTCAAGAGTCTGACGTGATTGTTCAAGTTTTTCTTTTAGATTTTTTAAGTCATTTTCTAAAGGTAATTTTTCTTGAAGAAGTTTGTTTTCAGTATCTTTTAACTCATCTTTTTTATTTCTTAATGCGTTAATTTTTTCGACATATTGGTCTGCGGTTTGATTAAGACCTGTCATTTCTTCTAGAATTTTCTTTAATTCTTCATTCTTAGTTTTTATATCATTTTCAATGATTTGAATTTCGTCATTTTTAAGACCAATTTTTAATTTTGTGTCTTCAATTTTTTTCTTTTGGTTTTCAATACCGTTTTTAGCATTTTCAATTTGTTTTAATCCATCTGAAATTTGCTTTTCAGCATAAGTAATTGCATTGTTCTTTCTATCAATTGAACCTTTTAATTCTTCGGCTTTTCTTTGAAGTTCAATTTGTTTATCTTCACCTTTTTCTTTCGCTTCTTTTGCAACTTGGTCATATTTTTCTTTGATAAGTTTTAATTTTTCGCTGGTATCTGTAAGTTCAACTTCAGCAAGTTTTTTCTTTTTTCCAAACTCAAGTATATTTTCGTGGGCTTTTTCAAGGTTTCTTTTAATATCAAAGAATTTTACAGCATTAATTTGACTTTCGTAGCCTGCCTTTTCTTCTTTGTATTTTTGATATTTTAATGCAACTTCTCTTTCTTCTTCCAATTGTTGCATTCTGCCTTCAATCTCTGTCAAAATAAAGTTTGTTTTTTCGACTCTGTCTTCAACAGTATCAAGTTCTTTCTTTGCCTTGTCTATTTTTGTGTTGAAATCATCAACTCCGGAAATTTCGTCGATAATCTTTCTTCTATCGCAAGGTGTACTGTTTGTGATTGTCATAACGTCGGCTTGCATGATAACGTTGTAACTATTTGGGGTGATGTTGTATTTTTCCAGTAGTAAATGTACATCTGTTAAGGTTGAAACGCTGTCGTTAATGTAGAAAGTGCTTAAATATTGACCATTTGAGGCTTTTTTAAGTCTTCTTGCAACAGAAAAATCAGGTTCGTTTTCAAGTCCTGAGAATGTAACCTTAACTTTTGCTTCGTTTTTATTTGTGTAGGTAGAAATCAAATGCCCAAGTCTTTCGGCACGTAGGGTTCTGGTTGTGGCAAGACCAAGTGCGAACAATACACTGTCAATGATATTGCTCTTTCCTGAACCGTTTGGACCTGAAATAGTTGTAAAACCTTCAAGTAGAGGTAAATCAACTTTTCTTGCCATCGACTTAAAATTATCAATTTCAAGTTGTTTTATGTACATATTCCTACCCAAGTATACTTTGTTTTATTAAATAACAATAACAAGGGCATGTCAAATCATTAAGATTTTTTCATTACTTTTTCAAAAACTTCCGAAAATGAAATTATTGGTTCAAGTCTGTATCCACAATTTTTTGAAAGAGAACCGCCCATCATAAAAAGTTCCTCTTGAGGGTAACGCCTGCAAATTGCAGGACGGTTTCTGTGTATTTTACATTTTTTTGTAACTTCGTCTTGCATTGTACACGAAAAAATTAATCCAATTTCATCTTTGTCAATGACTTCTAAATAGGTGTAAAAACTGTGTAAAAGTTGCAATCTCTCAAACGTTTTTTCGTCTTTGATTACATTTTTACCATGTTTTACATAAATATGTTTGCAACATTCTCCGCAACATTTACACTTTCCTGTTCTGTAGTAATGTTTTCTTAAAATTTTTGTATATATAAATTTTTTCAAAATTTTTGCATAATGATAAGTTTTTACGATGAACGTTGAATACATACACCCAACTTTCTTTTTGCATCGGTATATTCTAAAGAACCATTTTGAGATAAAACTAAAATTCTTGCGTAATATTTTGATGCTTCTTCAAAATTTCTTGCTTCAAGAAGTTCTCTGCCAACTTTTTGGCAACTTTCAATTATTTTTCTTTCAGGATTTAAGTATATTTCAATTTTTTTAATTAAATCACCATAATTTTCTTGTTCTTTTGGCGATAAAATTATATAATTTACAAATTCTGCAAGTGCTTTGAAGTAATCGCAATTCGCAAATGCTTCTTTTGCGTATTCAAGGTGTCTTGAAGATAAATACGGATTTGCATTTAATACAGGCTTAATTTTTTGACATCTTGATAAAACCTTGTTGTATTCGTTTAAATTATTCATAACAAGGTTTCCATAGCGTGTGTAGAAGCAAAATGCGTAGTCATATTGCTGTAAAATATCATAAGATAATGCAAGATTACTCAAAATCTTTGTGTAATGCGGGTCTAAATAAAAGGCATGAGTCCAATGTTTGATTGCTTCTTCAAAATTTTTATCTGTATAATATAATGAGCCTAAGTTTAAATGGATTTTTGAAAAAGTCGGACAATATCCTACTGCTCTTTTGTAACATTTCAGAGCGGACATGTTATCTTTTACGGTTTGATACTGAACTCCTAATTTTAAGTAATCATTACCGAGTTTTTTGTTTCGGTCTACTTTTTGTTTTATTTTTAAATATTTTTCACTATTTTTATCTTGAGCATATTTTAAATATTTTTCGTAATAAATGAATGCTTCCAGATTCATTTTTTTTAACGTATAAGCAACCGCCAAATTTAAATTTGCGGTGGGTTCTTCAGGCATAGAAACAAGTGAAGCCAACCAGTAGCCTATTGCGGTTTCAATTTTATTTTTTTTATAGTAATAATTTCCTAAATTAATAAATGCATTTGAATTCATCGGGTCAATATCAATTGCTTTGTTCCAATATTCAATCGCAGTTTGAAATTTTTCTAATTTTTCAAAACAATTACCCATTTTTACGTAAATGTCAGAATCTGAAGTGTATAAAAGCATATCAGTATAAATCTTTAATGCTTGAGAATAATTTCCTTCGTCATAAAGTTTTTTTGCAACTGATGCTAAATCACCCCGAGTATCCTCGTTGCTGGTAATTATTTGTTTTGAGTCTTGCAATTCTGTCATATACTAATTATATATTATAGCATATTAAATTCAATATCTTTTAAGAAATCTTCATTATCAAGTAAATCTTCTGCTAATTTTTTAGTATCATCAACAGCAAAAGGATCTGCTATGCCATTGTTAAATAATTCTTCAACTCTGGCATTATATGATGTATCGTCCATGCCTGCAAGAGCAATTTTTGTGAAATAGTTTACATCTTGTTCTCTTTGATACAAGTAATATGCGTCGGTTGAAATAGAACTAATATCAACAAAGTTATATTTTGCTTCTTTGACATAAGGGTTATTGTTGCTAATAGGGTTTGTAACAACGCTACCAACATCATTTTGTCCATTCAATCGGGTATTAATTAATTCGTTATTATCGTTATTATTTATACCATTAATCATATTACTTTTTCTCCCAAGTACACTCTAATTATGAATGATAACTTGCAATTTGTTATCAACTATTTGATGTATGTTTTTATCCATAAATCTTATTACATTGTTATTTTTATACATGTTTTCATGATTTTCACCGACCATATGATGTATATTCATAAATAGTAATATCTTATTGATTATTATGTTTATTTTTAATAAATTATAATTATATAGAAAGAAGGTTTAGATGTTAGACATTAAATTAATTAGAGAAAATCCTGAAAAAATCAATGAATTATTAAAAAGACGTAATCCTGAATTATCAATTGATGCAATTTTAGAAGTTGATGAAGAAAGACGTCAAATACAAACTCAAGCAGATGAATTACGTGCAAAGAGAAAAAGTGAATCTCAAAAAATTGGTATAATGAAGAAAAATGGTGAAAATACTGATGCCATTCAAGAAGATGTGCGTAAATTAGGCGATGAAATAAAAACTTTGGAAGAAAAACAAATTGAGTTAGACGAAAAACAACGCAATTTGTTATTATACACTCCAAATATTCCTGATGAATCAACTCCAATTGGTGCTTCTGATGCTGACAATGTCGAAGTTTCAAAATGGGGTGAACCTACAAAATTCGATTTCGAATTTAAAGCACATTGGGATTTATGCGAAGAAAAAAATCTTGTAGATTTTGAACGTGGCGTAAAGATTTCACAATCAAGATTCACATTGTACAGAGGTAAAGGTGCAAAATTAGAACGTGCCGTTATCAACTTTTTCTTAGATGAACACACTGAAAAACAAGGATATGAAGAAATTCTTCCTCCATTTATGTGTAATTCTGCAACAATGACAGGTACAGGTCAATTGCCAAAATTTAAAGAAGATATGTACAAATGCGTAGATGAAGATTTGTATTTGATTCCAACAGCAGAAGTTCCTGTTACTAACATTTATCAAAATGAAATTTTATCTGAAGAAGATTTACCAAAATATATGACTGCATACACTCCTTGTTTTAGACGTGAAGCAGGTTCAGCAGGTAAAGATACAAGAGGTTTAATCAGAGTTCACCAATTTAATAAAGTTGAAATGGTTAAATTGTGTACTCCAGAAACTTCTCCAATGGAACATGAAAAATTAACAGAAGATGCTGAAGATATGTTGAAGAAATTGAATCTTCCGTTTAGACGTGTTGCTTTATCAACAGGTGATATAGGTTTTTCTGCTAATAAATGTTGGGACTTAGAAGTTTGGATGCCGTCTTATAATGCTTATAAAGAAATTTCAAGTTGTTCTAACTTTGGAGATTATCAAGCACGTCGTGCAAATATTCGTTATAAAGAAAAAGCAACTGGTAAAACAAGATTTGTCCATACTATTAACGGCTCAGGTCTTGCAGTTGGTAGAACTGTTGCAGCAATCATTGAAAACTTCCAACAAGCAGATGGTACAATTATCGTTCCTGAAGTTTTAAGAAAATATACAGGATTTGATAAAATTTAATGTCAAAAAATAGCATAGAAAACAACGAAATAATGTTCTTTCCTGCAAAGCATACTCTTTTGCGGTGGAACATTATTTCTTTTGTTATGTTTATACTAGGTATTATTCTTTTATATTTTTCGGTTAAAGGGTTGTTTGATATAAGAGATATTAATCATTTTGATTATTTTTGGACTTTTTTATTAGGTCTTTTTTTTGTTTATAATATGTTTGTTTTTATCAAAACTCCTTTTCTTTATTACAACGAATCTCAAGGTTATCTTAAAATTAAAGACACAATAATTCCACTTTGCGATATAACGGCTTACAAGCATAAAATGTTTACAATGAAAAACCTTTTAAAATTTAATTTTTATATATGTGAGTATGAGTTAATTCTTAAAAATGATAGCACCGTTGATTTTTACGGGTTTTATAAAGGTTGTGATGTTGACGTCGAAAAAACTTTTAACAAATTAGGCATATATAAATATAATTATAGAAGTATGTCGTAATTATATTTTATGTTGTATATTTGAACCCTTTATTATTTTTGTAATTGTAAAAAATACTTTATATTATGCCAAACCTTAAAATATCTGTTATTCTGTAGGTATGGAATAGGAGAAGTGTTTAAAATGTCATATGATTTTCCATTTGAATTAGATGATTTTCAAAAAGAAGCATGTAATATAATTAATGAGGGGAAAAGTGTTGTTGTCTGTGCACCGACAGGTGCAGGTAAAACTGTAATCGCTCAACACGCAATTCATCAAGCCTTAAAAAATGATACGAGAATTTTTTATACAACTCCACTAAAGGCTTTATCTAATCAGAAATATAACGATTTTGGTACAAAATACGGATATGATAAAGTTGGTCTTTTAACCGGTGATACTTCAATTAACAGAAATGCTCAAATCGTTGTTATGACAACGGAAGTATTTAGAAATATGCTTTACGGAACAAATTTGGGTTCTGTTGCGGATAACTTGAAGAACGTTAAATATGTAGTGCTAGACGAAGTTCACTATATGAATGACGAGGATAGGGGTACTGTTTGGGAAGAAAGCATTATATACTGTCCGTCTGATGTTCAAATTATTGCTCTTTCTGCAACCGTTGCAAATTGCGACCAACTAACCGATTGGATTAATTCTGTTCACCCTGCCTGTGAACTTGTAAATACGGATTTTAGACCGGTTCCTTTAAGATTTTATTATTATGACTCATCTCAACCTTACAAACTTTTACCGCTTCTAACTCCATCAGGTGCTTTAAACAATAAGATTAAGCCTGAACCGAAACCTTGGGGCAGAAATAAAAATAAAAAGGCTCAAAGTCCAGTTAGGAACGTAGTTAGAAATTTAGCCGAACAAGATATGCTTCCTGCTATTTATTTTACGTTTTCACGTAAAAAATGTGATGAACAAATGGAAAAATGTGCAAATCTTTGTCTAGTAACAAAAGAAGAACAGGACAAAATTAGAGAAATTGTCGATGAATATATTGCAGAAAATCTTTATTTAGCAAAAAATAAGCACTTAGAATTTTTGCTTTGTGGTGTTGCTTCGCACCATGCCGGATTGCTTCCTGGGTGGAAAGTTTTAGTCGAAAAATTGTTTCAACAAGGACTTATAAAAGTAGTATTCGCAACAGAAACTCTTGCAGCGGGTATTAATATGCCTGCCCGTTCAACCGTAATCAGTTCAATTTCTAAACGTACAGATAGTGGTCATAGAATGCTTACGGCAAGTGAATTTTTGCAAATGTCTGGTCGTGCAGGTCGTCGAGGTATGGATGAAATTGGTTACGTAACTATTGTCGGAACTCCGCATCAAACTCCGCAAGATGTTGCAGAACTGGTGCTTTCTCCGGCAAACGCTTTGGAAAGTCGTTTCTCACCTCGTTATTCTATGGTTTTAAACTTATTGCAACGTTTTGATTTAGATTCTGCGAAACAACTTATTTTGAAAAGTTTTGGATATTTCTCATCTAATACAAGACTTGCACCACTACTATTGCAACGTGAAATGAATCAAAAAACTATTGATGAATTAAATTCTTTCAAATGCTATTGTGGACTAACAAACAAAGATTTACAAGATTATATTAAGTTAAAAAATGTTTTTGTTGCAAACCGACAAACTTGTAAAACTGTTAGAAAACAGGAAAAACATAAAAATCGCCCTCTACCGCCGGATTTTTTGGCTTTTGAGAAAGCAACAAAAGACATGCTTCACCAAATGCATGAGTACAATTGTGATACTTGTAAATTATTTAAAAAACATACAAAAGATATTGAAATTCTTGAGCGTTATCAAGCAAAACAAAGAAAATTGGAAAAAGATATTGAAATTCAAAAAGATGTTTTTTGGAATAATTTCTTAAATCATAGAGGTGCTTTGATTGATTTAGGTTATTTAAAAGATGATTACCCTACAGAAAAAGGTATAACAGTTTCTCAAATAAGAGCCGAAAATGAATTGTATTATGCTGAAATTATTTTCTCAAATGTTCTGGAAGGACTTTCACCTGCTGAATTAGCAGCAGTAATTTGTTCTATAACAACTGAAGATATGAGATATGATAATTATGCAACAATTCCTCTATCTCCAAAAGTTCGTAAAACTTTGAATTTGATTAGAAATATCAGAAAAAAAGTTGATAAAGTACAAAAGAACAACAATGTTGAAGACCCAATGTATATCAATTCTTTTTATGCACCACTTATTGAAATGTGGGTTAATGGTGCTGAATGGCAATCAATTATTGATGAAGTAGATATTGGTGAGGGGGATATTGTTAGAATATTTAAACGCACAGTTGATGTGTTAAGACAATTCTGTACAATTGATAATATCCCTGATTGGCTTGTATTTACCGCAAGAGAAGCAATTGATGCAATTCAAAAAGAACCGATTAATGTTGATTAATTGTTAACAAATGTAACGAAGATTTTTGAAAACTAGCAAATTTTTTAATTTTCGATACTTTACATGAGTGTGTTAGTGAAATAAAGGAAGTTTAGTTAGTTATGGCAATCAATCCTATTGGTGCTCAACCTAAAGTGGCTCAACCTCAATTTACAGGGGCTGTTGATGCAGTTTTGGGTAGTAAGGCATTTGAAAAAGTAGCAGAATTTGCTGGTAAAAACTCTGCAACATTTAATGCTGCATCATCTTTAATTATGGCAGGTGTCTTGCGTCCTGCTGCCATTATGGCATTACCGGCAAAAAATGAACAAGAACAAAAGAACAAAGGCAATGCAGCAGCACATGCTATTGCATCAGCCGTAATTGGTTTTGCAATCACATCAGTTGTAATGAAACCAATTTCAGCAGGTTTACAAAAAGTAATGGGTGATACTGAAAAATATCTACCAAAATTACACGAAAAAATGAAACAAAATCCGGCATTCGAAAAGAATGTAAACAAAGTATTATCATTCGGTCCTGATATTATCTTAGCAGTACCAAGAGCCTTGTTGACATCAAAATTATCACATGTCGTTGGTGATGTATTGTTTAACAAAAAAGGTAAAAAACAAGATGCAGCACCTGTAGCGAATGCTCAAGTTGCTCAAGCACAACAAGTTTCTGAACGTCCTGTATTGGATAACTTCAAAGGAGGTAATAAATAATGAACGTACAATCAATTGGTGCAGTTACTCCTCAAAAAGTTCAACCTCAATTTACAGGTGGTTTAGTTGATACAATTGCTAACGGTTACAGCAAAATTGGTAATTCAGATGCTTTTGTAAAAGGAATGGAAAAAATTGGTAATAGCAAAAACTTAATGACTAACTTGTCTACTGCAAGTTCTGCTGTTACAACAGGTTTATACATCTACAAAAATTTAACAGATGAAAAGAAATCTAAAAATGAAAAAATTACAGCAGCATTAAACCAAGCATTAACATTTGGTATTTCAACTGCTTTAACTTACACAGTAGTTGGTGCATTGAAAGGCACAACAAATAAATTGGCTAACAAGTTTGGCGAATTAATGACTGCAAAAGGCGGCAAAACAGCAAAAGAAATGGAAGCATTAAAAACCGGTGCTAAGAACGCAATTGACTTAGTTGTATGTTCTTCAATCAACAGATTTATCACTCCGGTTGCTGTAACTCCGGTTGCTAACAAATTAGGTGTTAAAGTTTGCAACTACTTAGATAAAAAAGATGCTGAAAAAGCAGCAAAATTAAAAGCAAACGCTTAATTAACAAACTAAAATTTCACTAATATAAAAAGACCTGTTTTTAACAGGTCTTTTTAATTCTTTAAAACTTATGTTTTTAAAATTACTTTTGTATTAAATATGAAGATATTCTTATCTGATGATAATTCCGTTCTTTTGGCAATATCTTCTTAATTCTGTATTTGCAGTCATAACAGAACTTACCAGCAAGCCATTTTGCAGACTTTGTGCTAGGTTAACTGCTTTATCATACATTTTGAATGCACTAACTGCATAATCTCTTTGAGAATCTGATTTTATTGATGATAATTCTTGCAAGTATTTTCCGTATAAGAAGTATAATTCCGACAAAATGTCCAGTAAATCAAATTGTCTTGCAATTCCAATTGCACTTTCAATATAGGCTTTTGCTGAATCATAATCTTGTAATGCCAAGTATGCTTCACCAATAATTTTGTTAAACTGAGTGATGAAGTAGAAGTTTTGGATTTTTGGACTTTGTGCAATATCTAAGGCTTTAAGAGAATATTCAAGCGATTTTTCTGCTCCGGCAGTCAGAAGTGTAACTTCTGAAATGAAGTACCACGAAATAAGTACACCAAGAGCATTTTTTTCGTTTGCAAAGTGAGAAACTTGTTCTGAATAAATTGCAAGTGCTTGTTTGAATTTTCCTTTTTCTTTCAAAACTTTGCCCAGCAATAATTTTAGGATATTTTTGCTGAATAAGTCATTATTGTTATTTACGAAAGTTACAATTTGGAATAATTCGTCTTGAATTCCATCCAATTTGTTTCTCATAATGCTGTTTAGAACGCTAATTAAATTCCAAATTGTAATTGCTTGATTATCCATAATGTCATTATTTTTATATTGTTTTAGTGTTTCATCAAGAATTACTTCAGATTCTTTTATATCGCCTTTCAATGTATTTGCAAGTGCAAGTGTAAGTTTTGTTTTGCAAATATATAAGTCATTTTTGATGTGATTTTTTTCGATAATTTCAAAAATTGAACTTACAACACCGATTGAGCGGTTATCACCTTGAAGAACAAGAGCATTAGCAAGGATTAAATATGTTTCAAGCCATGCTTCAAATAAATCTTCAATTTTAATATTTTTGTGTTGTCTTGTTGTGTCAAGATTTCGTTCAAATACCGGTAAAATATCAGTGTCAATTAATTCAACAATTTCTCCAAGATTACCAATAGTAAGTAGTGAACGAAGTTTTCTTGATTTTACCATTGCAATTTCAAGTTCATAACTTGGGTCAATATTTGATACAGCACTGTCAATACACTCAATTACACCAAAATGGTTACCAATTTTTTGACAACATTGAGCAAGATAACCTGTTAACTCAAATTCTTTAAGGTTGTCATCTAGTCGTCTGACTTGTTCAATTACTCGTGGCAAATATTCTATCGCTGCTTTTGGATTTGTAAATGACATAACTTTTCCAAGACGTTCATAGATATTGTTCTTTATTAATGAACTGTTCATTCCTTGTAGTCTATCAACAAGTACAAGAGAGTATTTTTGAGCCATAATGTAAATGTTTTCGTCGCCAATTGCTGCGGTTTGACGAACAACTTCTGACCAAGCATTCAAAGCACTTAAGTTTTCTTTTAAGTTTGTTGCTATCAATGCAAGTGAAGAATGCGAAGAAAGTGTAAATCCCGAAAGTATTACAAATAATTTTTCGTTTACATTCATAAAGTTTTTGTCTTTTCTTACGATTTCAAGAATAGATTTCCAAAGCATTGTGCTTTTAAATTCGTAAGCAGATTCATTTACCGGCGTAATATAGTTTAAATCCAATAGGCTTGAGAATAACTCAACAAAGGATTTATCATCAATTTTAAATAATTGATTTAAAACTACAGGATAGAACTTCAAGCCTAAAACGGCCGCAGCCATTAAAAGTTCATAAACCATGCTGTTTTCATTCTTCAGAATTTCTAAACGACGTTTTACAACAGCATCAAAACTTTCAGGAAGTGAAAATGAAATATAATTTCGGCTTGAATCTGTAACTAAATTCAAAATTTGTTCAATATATGCAGGGTTTCCGCCTGTTTGTTTGTGAATAGTTTCCTTTAACGATTGAGAAGTTCCAACAAACAAAGGATTGTATTGATTGATGAAAGTATCGGTTTGACTGTCATTGAATGCAATTAACGAAATGTCAGCATAGGAATTATCTGTTAACGATTTATCATATAGATAAGTTTTTGCTGAACGAGGTTCGTTGTATGTAAGTATGAATTTTGCGTTAGTTAGTCCTGTTCTTGAATTGATAAGAGTTTTTAAAAATTCATAAGACATATTGTCAATATGTTCAAAATTATCAAATACAAAAACGGTTTGCATTCTTTGAGAGATTGTATCAAAAACTTTTCTCAAAATAGAGAAAGTTCTTGCTTTATTTTTGAATAATTGTTCATAATATGCAGATTTTTCAGGATATAAGAAATTAATTAAGTCATCAATTTCGTCATATTTCAAATTAGGAAATTCCGTTTTGAAGAATTTCATCGAATCTTTTCTTAGTTTGTTAGTATTAACGCAGAAATTTGGCACGTTAAAAAAGGTTAAAAGAATATCTTGAAATAAGCCACAAGGTGTAATTTGGCTTAGTGGAGTAGATTTTCCGATTAGCCATACAAATTGATTTTCTTTTAATTCTTCAATGGTTGCTCTTAATACAATATTTTTACCGATGCCACTATCTCCGCTAAGCGAAATAATGCTTACAGAAGTATTCAAAAGAGTATTTACCAAAATATTTTTTGCACTTGATTGTGTGAATAAGTTTGGTGAATATTCAAGAGTTCTTCCATCAACAGGCTTTTGGATTGGAGTTTCTTCTTGTGGTTTTGGTTCTGTAATCTTAAATTGTCTATTTGCAGCCTCAGAAAGTACATTTTTAGGTTGTTGTACTTTTCTTGGATTTGGAATAACGTTTCTTCTGTTTGGAAGAATGTTTGATTTTAGCGGTAAAATACCCTTAATGTTTGAACCTCTGTTAACTTTAGGTATAGATTTTGATACTCCTGTTTTTTTGTTTGAGGTTGTTTTTTCATTTTTAGGCATAACACTTCTTTGTGTCGGCTTTTCTTTTTTAGTTTTTTCTTTTTCTTTAGATTCCGCCTCAGATTGAGCCTGAAGATTCATTGCATTAAGTTGTTGAGGCAAAATATTCAGTTGTTGTTGCAAACCGCTTAATTGACTTTGTAGCGTGTTTAATTGCAACTGCAATGCTTCGTTTTCTTGTGAAGTTACTTTTTTCTTCACTTTTTTAACTCGTTTTTTGTTAGTTAGTTGTTTTGTTGAATTTGAAACTTTTTTTATCGATTTTCTTTCAGAAAGCATTTTTTCAGTGTTACGTAAAATCGCTTTTTCTGGCATAATTGGAGAATCCGGACTCATTGATGTTTGTGGATTTACGTTAATAATAGCACTTTTTGGCATACTTTTTTGACTTCTGATAATTGAATCAGGGATTTGGTGTTTTTTCTTTGGGGTATATTTTGAAATTTCCGGTAAAACAAATTGTCTTGGCGGAGTTAGTTTGCTTTTTGGTGATGATTCATAGTTAGTATTTGCAGATTTTTTGAAAGAATAACCACATTTACGGCATGCCGGTGCGTTTGGGAAATTTGCAGACTTACATTTTGGACAGAATTTTACCAGTTCTGCCCCACATTCAACGCAAGATTTATTGTAAATTAAATTATACGCACCACAATGTTTACAAGTTGTCCCAATCTTCATGTTGCAATGAGGACAATTGATTGTGTCTTTTGGTATTTGTTTTTTACATCTTGGACAAATCATAGTCTAGCGAATTTCCTATCGTTAGTTAATAGATTTTTTTACGGCTTCCATTAATTCAAATAAGCGTTTAGATACTTGAGATTGAGAAATATTCATTTCTCTTGCAATTTCTGCCTGTTTTTTCCCTTCTACATATCTTAATTCATATAATTGAAGATATTGTTTTTCAATGTTTTGGCTGTGAGTAATTACAACAGAGTCGTACACTGATTGTAAAAGTTCTTTTTCTACAGCAATTTGTTCAGGATTTGTTTTGATGTTAATAAAATTGTAATCAACATTAAAAGGTTGTAAAGCCAACTCATTTTGTTCAAGTGGTTGTTGAACAACTTTGTCGTTGTTTACATATTGTTGATGAGTTCTTCTAATACGTCCCATATCTTTTAGCACGACAACAATAGCGGTTGAAGCAATTTTTCTTAAATATGCTTCAAGCAACTCAGAGTCGTCCATTGTTTCTACAATGGACAAAGAACGATTACAAGTTTCATTAAAAAAGTCGTCAAATAAATCTTCGTTATTTTTAAACTTTTTGTCAGACTTGATAATTTTCTTGATTAAGTCTAAGTGTTCTTGTGCTAATTCCAATTTTTAAACTTTCATCAAAAATTCTGCTAACTAACACTTATATAATATCACAATTTATCTCAACTTAGAAATTAATTATAAGAGAAAAATCATAACTATCGTTCTTAAATTCCGATGTTGGTGCTTTTACGTATTTTAGAGCCGCCTTTACACTTTGTAACACAATGTTATCAATTTGTTTTGAACCACTCGAAACTGTACTTGTTACAGAATCAACTGAACCGTCTTTTTTAATAACAACGTTTACAATCATTTTGTTTGAGTATGGTAATTCTGTTGAGTTTAACAAGTCGCTTTGCATAGAAAACTTGATTGTTTTACCAACGGTTTTCAAGAAGTTAACGATAGAGTCGTTATATGTTAATTCTTGCGGAACTTCCCAATATAATCGTTTTACGGTACTTGTTGCTAAAGGCTCCGGCGTTTTTGATACTGCTTGAGGTGTTTGTCTGGCCATGCTTCCTTTTTGATTTAGGCTTGCATTCATGCTTGCAATATCCTGAGGTCCACCTGCTTCGCCAGGAATTGCACCAATACCTTGTTTTGCTTCTTCAGGATTTTCTGATGTTGTTTCATTAGGTGTTTCATTTAACAATTCTCGGTCTTGTTTTTCTTCTTGAGTTTCGCCCTCAATCGGCATATTTTGGTCTTGACTTACAGTTACACCTTTATTTTGATTGAATTTTTCAATAATCATATCTTTCTTAGTATAAGCAAATGCACATACAAGAACGATTAGCAAGATACCAAGAAGTGGTGAAGATTTCTTTTTACTTGGTGTTTTAGGTTGTTGAGTGTAATTTACGTTATTTTGATTAAATGATTGATTCATTGCGTCCCCTGGCATTGAATTTTGAGGACTGTCTTCGTACAATGTTTCAATTGTGTTTTGGTCATTTGCATTAAAATTCGGAGTATAATCTTGAGGATTTTCTGTTGGTATTCCCATTTGTTCTTGCATATATTGATTTTGGTATTCTTCTTGATTTTGAATAGGAATTTCATTGTTTTGAGGTTGTTCATCAATTGCAGGAATATTATCTAGTGAAGATAAGTCATCTAAATTGTTAAGTTCAATATCAATATTTTGAATTTCAGGGTCATTTAAATCAATATCATCAAGATTTAATTCGCTAAAATCATAATCATCGTCATTTATTAAATTATCTAATTCGCTATTTATATTATCAATGTTTTTAGAATCAGTACCTTGCGTAGTTTCAGAAGAATTAAAAACTTCATCATCGTCGTCATCAAAATCGTCTAAATCATCAAGGTTAATATCTGAAAATTCTGATGATTCGATTGAATTATCTTGTGTAGAAGTGTCTAAGTTTTCAAAGCCTTCAAAACCTTGGAAACCACTGTCAGTATGTGTTTCTTCAAGAGGTGGTGTAGCATCTTCATTGTGATGTTGCATATTTTCTTCAACAAATTCAGGTGCAGGGTTGAATCCGCTAGTTGGATTGAAGTCATCAAATTGTGTTCCAAACCCTTGTGAAGCATCATAGTTTTCAACTGGTCCTTGAGGATTCAATAAATTTGGATTTTGTCTTTCAACTTCAGATGCCATATCCATTGTAAATTCTTCAAGTCCGCTGAAATCTTCGTCATCATCAGTATTATCTGTTTTTGAGTTTTCCTCAGTTTGTTGTTCTTGAGGCTGTTCATTTTGTTGCTCTTGTTGGTCCATAGATAAATCTTCAATCGGCTCAATAGGTTCAATGTCTTCAACCGGTTGAATTTCTTCTAATTCTGGAAGTTCCGGAATTTCAAAGCCGTCTGTTTCGATATTTTCAAAATTAACATTTTGGGCAATATCGTCTAATGTTGAAGTTGTATCTTCTTGTACAGGTTCGTCATTTTGATTTTCATTGATTTCAGAGGTTTCTTCGTCTTCGTCTAAATCTTCAAATCCAAAATTAGAGCCTAAGTCAGGTAAAGTTAAATCAATTGGTGTTTCATTGGCTTCAATTGATTCAAAATTTTCTTCTGCACTAAGTTGCATACCTTCATTTTGTACAGCGTCAATTAATGATTCTGTTTCAATATTTTCAGAGTCTTGTGTAGTTAAATCTTCAACAGAATTTTCGTCAAAATTTTCAAGTGATTGTAGACTATCTGCTGATACCATTTCTTCGTCTTGCGTAAAGTCTTGTTGTAAATCTTTTTCAGAATTTTCTATTGGTGATAAATCTTCAATCGGTTGGATTTCTTCTAAAGGTTCAACTGTTGAATCTATTGTATTATTAAGTTCAAAATTTTCTTCTGTCGATGTTGTTTGAGAATCAAGAGTCTCAAAATCAGACAAATCCAATGTTTCATCTTGTGAATCTAAATCATCAAGATTTTGAATTCTATCTAAGTCGATTGTTTCCTCTGGTGATAGATTTAAAGTATCAGGACTGCTTACTTCAATATCATCTAGTGATAGTTCAGGTGTTGCAAGTTCTGATGTAACATCATCAAATGAAATGTCTGATGAATTATTTGTATCAAGCCCTTCAAATCCTTCAAATCCTTTGTTCTCGCTTTGAGAAGTTTCATCATTTTCAGTAAATTCAGAAAAATCAAAAGAGTCATTTTGGTTTAATTCGTCAATGTGTTCAAAATTATTAGTTGTTTTTAAACTTGCTAAGTCTTCATCAGTAGGCAATTCTTCTAATTCCCCAGGTTCTTCAACTTGTGCGTCATCAGGTAATTCTTCAAATTCACCTTCAATTATATTTTCATCTTCAAGCATATCTTCTTCCTTGTTGTCTTCCACAAAATCTTCTACAAAATCGGAAACTGTTTCGTCGGCAAGTGCGTCTAAATTAACATCTGACGCAAATTCACCATCAGAAAGGTCTTCGTTGTAAATTTGTTGAGCCCCTAAAACATCTAACACAGAATCGTTTAGAATTTCTTCTGTGTGTGCCAAATCTGTAGAAATATTTTCAAATTTTTCAAATTCTCTGAACATGTTTTGTAGTTCAGGACTTTGTTTTAAAACTTCGTAAACAAAATGTTTTTCGTGGTTCATAATATCGCCGTCAATGAAGTTTACAAGCATGCTTTCTGCTTTTATAACTTCATTTTCTGCAATTTGAACGTTACTTTTGGGTTTACCTTTATTTATAGCATTTTTTAAACTGTTTTCGTTATATAAATCACTATTATTTATAAAATAATAATCTCTGTTTTCAACTGACTTATTTACCTCATCAGGTGCAATAGCACCAATAAAAGTGGCAGTAGATAAATCTTCAGATAATTTCATGAATATATATATATCAGGTGTTATATTATATTCGTAATGTGATTTTGGAATGCACAAATGGTTTTCATCTGCAACAATTCTGATGTCTGCTCTGATATTATCAATACAAATATCAGAAATATCCATGTCTTTTAAAATTGCAGGAATAGTATATAAACTGTTGAAATTATCAGCATTTATATTTAATTTTTTTAAGAATTTAATCCCTAATCTTGCACCTAATACATTTGCAAATGCACGTTTTTGAATATCTTCATCAAGTCTTGTTGAAGAATACATTGCATCGTGCATGTCGTCTTTTGATATTTCTATTAAATTGTTGTTTTCGTCAAAAATACCCATTATTCTTATCCTCTACATATTAAGATTACACGAGATATGAAATTATTCCAAAATTTCTGTAAAGTTTTGTAACAGATTTTAACCAAAATTTTAAACAAAAAGCAATTTTTTAAAAAAGAAAAACTTTATAAAGGTAAGGTAAATGTATAGGAGGTTTTTAAAATGGTTTCTGGTATTTCACAAAATGTAGGTTTTCAAGGTATTAACACAGCAACAAACGCTGCACCATATATGGCAGCACCGTATCAATATACAGCACAACAACCTGCTGGAGATGTAGTTGAAATTGCAGGTAAGAAAAAATCTAGTAAAGTTAAAAAAGGTATTATCGGAACATTAGTTGGCTTAGCAGTTACAGCAGCAGCACTATACGCAGGTGTAAAATCAGGCAAATTGACTGAAGTGAAAAATGCTTCAAAATGGACTGAAAAATTGCAAAACTTAGCATTTAAAGGTGGTAAAGGTGTTGAAACTGGTGTTGAATATGTAACTAAAAAAGGCGGAGATTTTGTAGATTGGATAAAAGATAAATTTAGTAAAAAAGCTCCAGAAAATGCAGGTGTAACAGTTTTAGCTGAAATTCCAAATACAGCACCTTCGACTCCAACTTTAGGTCTACCATATTATCCAGCAAAATAAAGATTATAAGATAAAAAAAGACAAGGATTTTATCCTTGTCTTTTTTTTATTTACTAATGTAACATAATGTAAAATAATAACAATTTTACTGTCAAATTTTATATTAAAATATTTTTAATATAAGTAAGGTAAAATGTGTATAGGAGTAAAATGATGATTTCAGGTGTAAATGCAAATGTAGCATTTCTAGGTGGAGTTGCACCGAAGGTGCAACAATTTCAACAGGCAGTAAATACTCAAGTAGCACCGGATTCAGTAGAGATTACAGGTAAGAAAAAATCTAGCAAAGTTAAAAAAGGTATTATCGGAACATTGGTTGGCGTAGCAGTTGCAGCAGCAGTACTTTATGCCGGTGTTAAATCAGGAAAATTGACTGAAGTAGCGAATGCTTCAAAATGGACAGAAAAATTGCAAAACTTAGCATTTAAAGGTGGTACATACGTCGATCAAGGTGTTAAATATGTTGCCACAAAAGGTAAAGATGTAATTGATTGGTGTAAAGAAAAAATGCCTAGCAAAGAAAAGGTAAAAGAAGTTGCCGTATATGCTTGGGATACTTATGCTGGTAAAGCAAAAGACGTTGCCGAAAATGTAACGGAGGCTGTAGTAGATGCCTTACCTGATACAAAATATGATTTAAAATATTAATACAATTTATAAATCGGGCGGAGATTTAATCTCCGCCCGATTTTTCTTTTCAAAAAAATAAAAAAATAATAAAAAAATCTAAAATTAGGCAATTTTTTTCGATAAAAATACTTTATATATTTGGTTATTAAATTTTATATTATTTTGGAGGTTTTATTCATGACAAGAATTGATGGAACACAACAAGTTGGTGTTAATCACAGAGTAGAAACAAACGGTTACAGAACAGGTAAAACACCTGCTCAAGATTATACAAAACGAAGTGATTATTTGGAAGAAGATACGCTTGATATTTCTTCTAAAAAGAAAGATGATGGTGAAAAAGGTATTATTGCATCAACTTGCGAAACTATCGGAAACGGTGTTAAATCTTTTGTTAATATGACTGTTAATGCATTTGCAAAAGCAGCGAGTGAAGTTGTTGTTGATAAAGCAGTAGATAAACTTACAGGTAAATAATTTACTTTTAAGTTAAAACATAAAATATAAAAAGGACTGTATTGTACAGTCCTTTTTTATTCTAAAAAATCTGCTAATATAACTGTTGATATTAAAAAACCATGATTTGATAATTTGTAGCCATTTTCAGTTTTTAAAATATGTCCGGTATCTAAATATTCTTTTAAAGGTTTTTCATATTTTGCGTCAAAATCAATTTTATATTTTGAATTAATAAGTGCGGTATCTATGCCTTTTGCTCGCCTAAAACCGAGAAAAATTTCTTCTTCAAGTTTTTCTTTTTGTGTTTCAGTGTGTCCAAAATCACGCAAAAGAGGGTTTTCTATGTATTTATTAATATCGAAAGAGTTTGCATATCTAATTCCATCTTGATAACCATGAGCAGAACAGCCAAATCCATAGTATTCTTCATTATCCCAATATGTTAGGTTGTGTCTTGATTGAAATTCTTCAGACTTTGCAAAGTTGCTTATTTCATAATGAGAAAAATCTTTTAAAAGGTCTATTGCTAAAAGATACATGTCTGCTTGCAAGTCGTCATCAGGCAAATCTTTTGGATGTTTTTTTCCAAAAATAGAATTTTCTTCTATTTTTAAGCCGTATAATGAGATATGTTGAATGTCTAATTCCTTTGCTATTTCTATATCTTTTTTAAAATCCTCCGGCGTTTGAGTTGGCAGTCCGTAAATTAAATCAATTGAAATGTTTTTAAAACCAACTTCTTGTGCGAGTTTTACTGTTGTGATTGCTTTTTTAGAATTGTGAGTTCTGTTTATGATTTTTAATATGTTATCGTCAAAAGTTTGAATACCAATGCTTAAACGGTTAATTCCAAGTTCTAAAAGTCCCTTTAAGTAATCTTCTGTTGCATTTTCGGGGTTAAGTTCAAAAGTTACTTCAGGATTGTCAAGCAAATGAAATTTGTTCATTATTTTTTGTACGTGCTTCAAAGGTAAAATAGAGGGTGTACCTCCGCCGATGTATAGTGTTTTTAACTTATTTCCTTGATAATTTGTATCAATATCTTTAAGTAAAGAAATAATATAACCTGTTTCAAGATTAAGATTACAAGTTGATGTAAATGCACAGTAAAAACATTTTGATTTGCAAAAAGGTATATGAATATAAGCACTAAAAGGGGCAGTCATTTTAACCCTCTGCAAGTTCTTCGCTAATTCGTTTTGCAACTTCTAACGACGAGTTTTTGTCAGAAAGTAATGCCTTAACTGATTTTAAACCTTCAATATGTTTTTCTCGAACTTCTTCGTCGTAAATTAATTTTTCAATGTTGTAAGCGATAAAGTCAGGTTTTACTTTTGTTTCAATAATTTCAGGCACAATGTCTTTATCGGCAATAATATTTGGTAGAGAAACTCGTTTTATGCATCTTACAAGAAGATATATCAAGTAAAATAAGTAAGGTCCTCTGTATGCGATAATCATTGGTGTATTATAAAGTGTTGCTTCTAATGCAACTGTTCCTGATGCTAAAATTAATGCGTCAGAAACACTTAATAATGCTTGATTTTCGCCTTTTATGACCTTAAAATCAGTATCTTTAAAATATTCTTTATAAATATTATCTGAAATATTTGGTGCTTGAGAAAATACAAATTGCAATTCAGGGTGCATTTTTTGTAAAAGTTTTGCAGATTGTACAAAAATGCTCATTAAATTCTTTAGTTCAAAAACTCTTGAGCCTGGAAATACTGCGACAAGTTTTTTGTTTGTATCAAATCCATGTCGAGTAAAAAAATCTTCTCTGTTTGCTTTTTCAGGCAATTGGCTTATTAGCGGGTGTCCGCAGTAAGTCGTTTTGATTCCGTAAGATTCATACATTTCTTTTTCAAAAGGAAAAATGCAGAACACTTCATCAACGTATTTTTTTATTGTTTTTATTCGATGTTTTCTGCTTGCCCAAACTTGTGGTGGAATATAATAATTAGTTTTAATACCTGCATTTTTTAGGTATTTAGCCATTTTTAGATTAAATACACCATAATCAATTAACAAAACTAAGTCAGGTTTGTATTCTTTTGTTAAATATTTGATTAATTTTGCACCCAAAGTTAAATGATTCCAAATAATTTTTGGAGTCAAACCAACTGCACTCATTTTAGAGTGGTCTGAAAATAGTTTTATACCAAGCGATTTAAGATTTTCTCCGCCAATTGCTTCTATTTGAATATCAGAATTCATCTCTATTAAATGTCTTGCAACATTTGAAGCATGCATGTCGCCGGAATATTCTCCAGTAATAATAAATATTTTTTTCATATTACACAGCCATAATAACTATTTTATTCTTATTCGCAAATTTAACAACTTCCTCTTGTTCTACGATGATTGTTTCATTTGCTTCTACCGCAAGAACTGAAAGATGGAATTTTTTCATAGTCTTTAATGTGTTTAAGCCTACAGCAGGAATATCAAAACGTTTATCCTGTTCTGGTTTCGCCACTTTTACAACAACTCCGCCTTTTTTTGCAATTCTTCCGCCACGTTCGATACATTTATCCGTACCTTCAATAGCCTCAACTGCCATAATCATTTTATCTTTGATAACTACAGATTGTCCAACGTCTAATTTGCCCATTTCTTTAGCCATGCTATATCCGTATTGAACATCATTGATTTGTTCTTCTGTAGGTTTAAATTCTCCTAAAACTCCTGCCGGAATCATTAAATTTTTAATAAATAGAGTTTGGTCTAAAACTGTAACGCCGATGTCCTCTAATTCTTTAACTACAAGCATCATAACTTGGTCGTCATTCAATCTTTTTGCAGATTTTATTAATTCTAATGCTCTTGAATCAAATCTGGGACGTCTTAAAATAAGCCCTTTGTGAACTTTGCCTAAAAATGTTAATTGTTTAACTTGTTCGTCTTGTAAAATTTTTCTAATTTTTAAAATTTCGCCGGGAGCACAAGAGTAAACTTTTGAGCAAACTTTTTTCAAATCTTTATAATTATCATTAGAAAGTGAAATGCAAACAACTTCCAATCCGTTTTTAGTCGCACCTTCTGCCATTTTTACGGGTAATTGTCCGTCGCCTGCAATTAATGCTTGTTTTTGTTCAAGTAGAATAGACATTTTAATTCCTCATACCTCTTTTATGTTAAAAATTATAACACAAATAAAAAAAATGTCCGAATTAGGCAATTTTTTTTTGCAAAATGTTTTTATTTAAATGAGGATATTATATATAAATAAACTTCATGTAAATTTTATGTAATATTTTTAGAGATTAATTAAAGATTAGACCTTAAATGTCGATAACATAAACAGAAATGTTTATAAGGAGCACTAAATGGCAAACGACTTACATAACATTAAATTAAAACAACCAAAAGAGTTTAATGCACAAAAACTTGCTAATAAAAAAGTTATGGGCGTTAGAGTTTTAAAAGCATCTCAACGTGCTGATGTTATTAAGGGTGGCGAAGATGTAAAAACTGCCAGAACTGAAATTAAAGGTGCTCAAGGTGATATTGACGATGCAGCAGATGAAGTAGATAGAGGTTTAGATGAACAAGATAAAGTAGAATCTCAAGCCGAAGAAGCACAAAATAGTTCTTCTCAAGGTATGTCTGCTGAAGAATTAGATGCAGAAACAGAACTTTTAGGTCAATCTTCAGTTCTTGCTCAAGCAAAAACTCAAGAGTTTACAGAAATAGGTGAAACTCTTGATGAAGATTTTGAAGTATTTACTGAAGATTCTGAAACTAAAATTGAAGAGATGGATAATTCGTTGGAAGAATATGACGGTATTAGCGAAGAAATTGTTGCATTGAGTGAAGAAGCAGAGGCTTTAAATGCTGAAATCGAAGCAAATGCCGGCGGTTCAGCAAGTGCTCCTGCGGGTACTCCTGCTGGTGCTCCTGCTAGTGCTCCTGCTAAGCAATTTACTCCAAGTTCAGACGGTATGGGTGGTGTTGTAGACCCTGCATCTGACGGTACTGGTGCTGGAACAAGAAGTGCTTATTCTTTAACAACAGGTGCTGATGCTCAACCACAATCTGCTCCTGCAATGGCTCCAAGAAAAGCCCCAGGTAAGGGTGGTCTTATCACAGGTACAAATCCTGCTCCGGCAGCACCAACACCAACTCCTGTTCCTCAAAATGCTCCGGCAGTACCAACTCCAGTAGCAGAAACTCCAACAACTGAAACTCCAACAGATACAACCGGTGGTGCAGGTGCTCCTAATAATGGTGGTGCTAACACTGAATATCAAACAAGAAGTGCAGATCTTAAATCTAGAATGGATGATGCAAATGCAAGACAAGAAGTAGTATCTGACAATATAACAACAACTACAACAGCCGTTAATGAAGATGTTGATGCAAGAACTGAAGTTGTTAATACTAACAATGAAAATGCAAATGCTTTAGTTGAAGAAGGTAATAATCAAATGAGCGGTTTGGAAAAAACTTCTCAAATTTTAACTCAAGCAAATCAATATGGTCAATATATAAAATTAGCAGGTACAGCAACAAAAACAGTTGGTGCAGGCTTGATGGGTACTGGTCTAGCAATGAACGCTAGTGGTGGTACAATTTCAGGCTTAGGTGCAGCAATTTCTGGTATTGGTGCAGCCTTAACATCAATTGGTGCTCCATTATGTGCTTTATTCGGTATTGGTGTTCCAATTACTGCTGCTGGTGGAGCAACAGCAGGTGCTGGTGCAAGTACAACAAGCGGTGGTGCTGCATTGACTGGTGCCGGTTCAGGTATTTATAGTGCAGGTCAAACTGCTCATACTATTGGTGAAGCAACTGAAAAAGTTGGTACAGGCGTAACGCTTGCTGCTACTGCCGGATTAACTGGTGTTGCAGCTGCACAAGGTGATTGGAAAGGTGCATTAACAAGCGGTTTATCTGTAGCAACAAGTGCAATGTCTTTCGCTGAAGGGCTAGGTGTTCTTAAAGGTGCAACAGAAGGTGTTGTTAAAGGTTTTGAAACTACATCTAAAGTTCTTAATGCAGCAAGTGCTACATTTAATACAACAATGGCGGCTATTGATGGAAAAGTTAATGGCATGATTTCAGGTAGTTTTAGCATGCTAAGTGCAGGTTCTTCATTTGGAAATGGTAAAACAGCCAACATTCTTGGCAGTTCTGCATCATTTGCTAATAGCAGTTTTGGTCTGTACCAAGCAATTGATGCCGGTGATGGTTTAGGTATTGTTCAAAACTCTTTAGGCGTTATGAATAGCGGTGCTAATTTATTAGAAAATGCCGGTGTTGATACATCTTTAGGCCTCACTGCTTACGAAGGTACTAAGTATGAATACGAACTAGATGAAAATGGTAATATTAAAACAGCCCCTGATGGCACTCCAATCGTAAAGACAGATGAAAATAATAAACCTATTAAACATAAAGTCGTAAGAGGTTCAGGCTCTGGCTCTGCCGGTGCTACTGACAACGGTTCAAAACCAAATGACGGTACAGAACAAAACAGCGATTTGAATGGTAACAACAGCAATGCTTCATGGAAAGCAGATACTAGTAAGAGTGATAAAGTTAAATTAAGCGACGTTACTGGTTGGACTTCAGGTCTATGGAGTGAAGGTAATAATCTTGTAAATACTTACAACACAATTGCCGGAAACAATAATGATGGTTCTGGAGATGCTGGCGAAGAAACTCCAACAGATACAACAGGCACAACAGAAGAAACTCCTCAAAACAAAAAGAAAAAACCTACAGATTACAATAATTTATTTAGAAATACATCAAATAGATACAGAGGTACAAGAGGTGCTAATTAATCTATAATAAAGATAACAAAGGCGGGCATATTGTCCGCTTTTTGTTTTGCAATAATAACAAAAGTTAATGATATTGCTTTTGATGTTGTAAAATATTATAATTTTATTGATGTTTAGATATTATAAAAAATATGCACCATATTTATTTTTATTACCAGCGTTTGTCGTGTTGTTGGTGTTCTTTTTTATACCGTTTTTTCAAACAATTTATTTTAGTTTTTTAGATTATGGAAAAGATATTTATTCTCCTGTTTTAGTGGGACTTGATAACTATATCCAATTATTTCATTCTGCAATTTTTTACAAGGTAATGCTCAATACTTTTTTATATTTATTTATAGCCGTTCCAATTTTGGCTATAGTACCGTTGTTTATTGCGATTTTAATAAACCAAAAATTAAGATTTTTGACATTATACAAAATACTAATTTACTTACCGGTAATTGTATCTATTGTAGTTGCCGCAATTGCTTTTAAGTGGCTTTATGCTCAAACAGGTATTTTGAATTATTGTCTGGAAGCAATGGGATTAAATGCTATCGGTTGGCTTACAGACACTCGTTTTTCGCTAATTTCAGTAATTATCGTTACAATTTGGAAAGGTATCGGATATTATATGATGATTTATTTGGCAGCATTGATGAGTGTGCCAAACGAATTATACGAAGCATGCGATATAGATGGTGCTGGTTTTTTAAGAAAGCATTTGACCGTAACTGTTCCTCATATTATGCCAACGATTGCTCTGGTAACAACAATTTCTGCTATTTCTGCGATGAAAGTATTTGCTGAAATTTATGTTATGACAAAAGGTGGACCTTTAAATTCAAGTAAAACAATTGTTTACTATATATATGAACGAGCGTTTGAAAATCTTGATTTAGGCTATGCTTCAGCACTTGCAGTTGTTCTTTTGATTGTTGTTATGGTATTTTCGTTGATAAACATTTTATGTTTTGAAAAAAACAAATACCAAGTTTAGTAGTACAAACTTGACAAAGAAAAAACTTTGCGATATTTTAATATTACAGTTTTGAAGAAATTGAAACGCAAGAAATTCAACTCAGCAAAGACTGTAAGGGCTTTTTGTTAAGACCTGCAAAAACGATTAAAAATCGTTTTTGAGAGGTGGTAGACGCACAAATTGTCAAAAATTGACAATTAAGCCCAAGATGTTATAGAATAACAAGGACAATTTAATAAAAAGTGTGGGCCTGTGGCACTCTGCCGAAAAAACGATTAAAAATCGTTTTTGAGAGGTGGTAGACGCACAAATTGTCAAAATTGACAATTATGCCCAAGATGTTATAGAATAACAAAGACAATTTAATAAAATGCGTGGGCCTGTGGCGAAATTGGTAGACGCACTAGACTTAGGATCTAGCGCAGCAATGTGTGAGAGTTCGAGTCTCTCCGGGCCCAATTATCCAAACAGGACTTAGAGATAAGTCCTGTTTTTAATTAAGGAGAAATATGGCAGATATTTTTGAAGAATATAAAAATTTAAAATCATTTGAAGTTGAATTTTTTGACGAAGTTTATTTGCACAGAATCATGTGTAAAATTAAAAATATTGAGCCTGAAAAAATGTTAATTGTTTCTGAAAATAATAAAACAGGTGATGCAAAACCAAAAGTTGGAACAAATTTAACTTTGAATGTTTATTCTGAAAATGGGATTTATAGTTCAATTTCTAGAGTTTTAGAGGTAAGAGAAGAAGATGACATAACTGTGTATGCTATTAGTTATCCCACTCAAAACAAGGTAAATCAACGTCGTGAGTATTTTAGAGCCGATTTAAAGATACCTTTCAAAATGACAATTATAAGAAGTAATAAAGAAGATATTATTGAGGGAGAAACCGTAAATATCTGCGGAAAAGGTATTTGTATTAAAACTACAAAACCCTTTTTGCCGTATAAAAGTATTGATGTTGTTATAAATTTTAAAAATAGAGAAATCAAAACGGGTGCTGAATACGTATATTCAAGAACTTTAGCCGAAAATGGTCGTCCGGTATTCAACCATGCTTTTATTTTGACAACAATTGAGCAAAAAGATATTGATTTTATTGTTGGACAATGTTTCTTATACCAATTATCGTAGTCATTTAGGCTATTTTTTGACTTTGCTTAAATAATCACTAATATATTAGTGTAAACAAAGTAGTAAAGGTACATAGGATAGCGTATGAGATTAATTAACAGATTACAGTTACTGGAAGGTCAATACATGTTTATAAAATGGGTTGGCGGTTGTGAGTATGCAAAACTCGTAAACGTTGCACTGGATTTTTATGAATTTGATGTAATTGATATTGAAACAATGGCGTACAAAGAAACAGTTTTAATCAGACCTGATTTATTAATGGAAGTAACATTTGGTGGTGCTGATGTTCAACGTGTTCTTGCTGAAATGTGTTGTAATATGACAAGTGTCGGAAATGAAAATAAAAATTAAATGTTAAAACTTTTTCTGCTACCTTCTTCGTGGTAGATTGTTCCACCACAAATGGCTTCAGATACTGTTAGAACAAATTCTCTACCTGCATCAATTTGTGCAAGTAAAAATTCTTTGTTGGCTCTGTGTTTTAATTTAAAAATGGCACTCGTAAGTTTATTTTCAGGAATAAATAATGATGCAATTTCATTATCAAGCAAAATAGCCATTTCTTCGTCAGTATTTTTTGCTGATTTAATAATATCAAAGTAATCGCCCTTTAAAGCCATAATTCTACCTGAGAATAATGCAGGTTCTTTATCTCTGAATAAGGCTTGAGGCTTAAAATTACAACGCATAGTGAAACTATACTGAATCCAAAAAATATTGATTATAATTGCAGGAATTTTAGTATCGACTTTCAACCAAATATTTTCCGTTGCAACCCCTCTGGCTGCAAAAGATTGTCTTAAACTGTCAGTAAAGTCTTTTGCAGCACTAGCCATTGCCGCAAAAATTTCACTGGTATTTTCGTTTGCGTGTTGATAATCGCAAAACTGTTTATACATATGTGCAGAAATAAGAGAAACTCTTTCTCTTATTATTGGAGAGTTTCTTAAATTGTCTGAATTATTATCAAAATTGTTAAAATTATTACTCATTCCTACTACTATTTTAATATAAACATGCCTAACGTAAACATTATATAAATTTTATACCTATTCATGAATACTAGAAATGATGTATTTAAACAGAATAAAATTATATTTATTTTTTTCTTTTATAAAGCAATAATGTGTTACCATTATCTTTAAGAAATTAAGCACCTCAAAGATAAAATTTAATTTATATCGTTAGTATTGTAACATTTTTGTAACATTATTGCAAAAAATCTAAATATTTCCTGAAACATTGTCGATAAATATAAAGTAAGGAAATTGTAAGGAAAATTCATTATGGGTATGTCAGCATCACAAGCAAGATTGTTATCAATCACATCAAGAATGAATGACGTTGAGTTTAAATCTCAACAAATTTCCAATACAAAAATTCGTTTAGCAGACGAATCTGAACAAGTAGCAAACGCTTATACAAAAGCATTGAATGCAAGTAAATATACAAAAGTGGATTATTCTAGCGGTCATGCGGTAAAAGTTGATTTAACTGCAAGAGAATTAATTAAACCAAATTCAGATATTAGATTAAGAAGAAGAAATGATAATCGTGTAGTAATTTCTCAAAAAGAATATGATTTATACAAAACTGCTATTTCTTATAATAATAATAAAAATTCTTTCTGCGGACAATTACCAACTGAAGATGCAAGAAAAAAAGAATCAGGTTATGTTTTTGTTTTGAACATGACTATGGGTGTTAGCAGTTGGAATTCTGCTTATAATCAAGCAGGTATTGATAGAATTAACAACAATACTGAAACGCCTTATGCCGACTTTGTTAATGCTGGAATAATCAAACAAGCAGACATTGACTATTATACAAATTTATATAATCAACTTTTTGACAATTCAACAACAGGTTCTGATGGTCAAACAAAATCTTTAGATGGCGGTATTGTTTTTGATAGCAAAACTTTGAATGATGCCAGTTGGTTATACGAAGCAATTGAAAGTGGCGAATTTTACTTGGAACAAACTTCTTCTGAAGGTTGGAAAGAAACTTCTGTTTCAGGTAATCCAAATCTTTCAATAGAAACAGATACAACAGGATTAGCAAAAGCAGAAGCAGAATATAATTCTAAAACTGCTAAAATTAATCGCAAAGAAAAATTATTGGACAATGATTTAAAAGCATTGGATACAGAACATAGTGCATTGAATACCGAAATGGATTCTATTAAATCTTTGATTAAAGATAATGTAGATAAAACATTTAACTTATTCTCATAGTTTGAATGAATTTTAATATATCTGTTCGCAAGGGATTATTTTTGCGAAATTTGTCGTGCAAAAATAAAAAGCACGCCCGATGGGATTCAAACCCATGATCTTCAGGTTCGGACTCTGATGCTCTATTCACTGAACTACGGGCGTATAACTTATTTGTTATTATAACTTTTTTATGTAAAATTTTCAATTGTAACGATATGTTACACAATAAAGAAAATTTATAAAGTTTTCATTAAATATACCGATATATAAATTGTAAAGGGAAATCTGTCATAAGGAGTTGGCTTATGGGTATGTCAGCATCACAAGCAAGATTATTATCAATCACATCAAGAATGAACGATGTTGAGTTTAAATCTCAACAAATTTCAAATACAAAAATCCGTTTGGCAGATGAATCTGAAAAAGTTGCAAACGATTATACAAAAGCATTGAACAAACAAAAATTTACATATACTGACTATTCAAGTGGTTCTGCTGTAAAAGTTGATTTAAACTCTTCAACTTTAGCAAACTATGGTTTAACATTAGTTCCAAGAAATGCAACACCTCAATATAGAGTTGTAAATCAAGTTGGAATGGTTAAAAATTCTTTTAATAATGCGTTTGAAGCACAAAATTATCTTTTGCAAAATGACTTTAAAAAAGTTGAAAACGCTGAATTTAAAGGATCTGTTGGCAATAAAGGCTTTGTTACAGGCAATAAGGTTACTGATAATAGATTTAAATTAGATGGTATTGAAGGTTCAGCATTCAACAGGGTTTCTTTAAATGATGAGTTAGTTTTCTCTAATTTTAGAAATAACCAAAATGAAACATTAAAAGTTGTTGAATATTACCCTTCAGTTCCTGAAACTTTTTCATCATCTGATTTATATGAAATGATTGAATCTGGTCAATTTTATTTAAAAGGTTATACAACAATAACAACAGCAGATGGTGTAACTTCTATAAGAAGTGGTGAAGTATCAGTTACTTCAAATACAAACATGGCTATTGAATCAGATACACATGAATTAGCAAAAGCAGAAGCAGAATATAATTCTAAAACTGCTAAAATCAATAACAAAGAAAAATTATTGGATAATGATTTAAAAGCATTGGATACAGAACACAGTGCATTGAATACAGAAATGGATTCTATCAAATCATTAATTAAAGATAACGTAGATAAAACATTCAACTTATTCTCATAATAGTTGATGAAAAAATAATAAAAAATATTCGGATTGTCTGCGAAGTAACGTCTGACTATAAACTTACAGATATAGTTCACTTCTTTTATACGACACCCTATCCAAAATTTCCTTATTTCCGAACCTATACACAAATTTTACTAAGCACCTCTCTGAGGTGTTTTTTTTTTAGGTCAGAAAATAATGATAATTACGATTACAAATTAACTTCGGTTTTATTAATTATATGTTATTGTAACTCTTGAATTTTTTTATAAAGTTCTTTTTGTTTATCTGAAATGTTTTTAGGTACGATGATTTTAATTTTTGCATTTAAATCTCCAAAGCCACCTTCTTTTTTAGGTAACCCTAAACCTCTAAGCCTTAAGGATTGACCGGAAGATGTGCATGCCGGAATTTTGATATTAATTTTACCATGTAATGTTTCAATATCTTTTTGAATGCCAAGAACTGCTTCAGGTGGAGTAATTTCAATATCTTGAGTTAAGTTAAATCCGTCAACTGTAAATTTTGGGTCTTTTATATTAATAATTAAGAATAAATCACCCTTTTTTCCTGTAATGTCGGCTTTGCCCTCTCCGTGAAGTCTAATTTTTTGACCCTCTTTGATACCTTTTGGAATTCTGACATTTACAGTTTTATTTTTTGAAACAATTCCAGTACCTTGACAATGCGTGCAAAATCCGTTCGGAGGACAAGCCTTACATTGTTCCATTTCCTTAAATGTAACTTTTATTGGTTTATCAGAAAATAAGTCTTTTGCTGTTACATTTATTGTTTTGGTTACGTCTAAGTTTTCGGCTTTTGGCTGACGTTGAGATGCTCCTGCTTGATTAAAGTTCATGCCCATTCCTTCAAAGCCTGTAAATCCACTATTTCTAGTTGAAGTTGTTCTTTGACCTGACATCATATCGCCAAATAACGAACTAAAGAAGTCAGAAAAACCTCCCATACCGTCGAAAGAAGAAAATCCTCCGCCGGCATTATTGAAGTTAAAGTTAATATTTTCATACCCTGGGGGTGGAGTAAAATCTGCACCGCCTTGCCAATTTGCACCAAGGCTATCATATCTTTGACGTTTTTCTTTGTCGCCCAAAACTTCATAGGCTTCATTGATTTCCTTGAATTTTTGTTCGGCTTCTTTTGTTTTGTTTACATCGGGGTGATATTTACGAGCAAGTTTTCTGTAAGCAGATTTAATTTCGGCTTCAGTTGCTTCACGTTTTACACCAAGTGTTTCATAATAATCTTTATATTGCATGGAACTTTTTCTCCCATTTATCATTTTAATATATTTTTTGTAAAAATGTCTATTTATTAATTATTTTTTAATGCTTTGGAACGCAAGTTTCTATGATAAGTTATTGCAAATCTATGGGCTTCATCACGAACTCGCTGAATTAAAAATAATGCACTTGAACCTCTCGGTATAAGTATCGATTTTGATTTGTGAGGTAAAAATATTTCTTCTTCTCGTTTTGCAAGACTTACAATATCAATTCCTGTAACCCCAAGGTCTTTCACGATTTGCATTACACTTGATAGTTGTCCTTTACCGCCGTCAATGATTATTAAATCAGGCTTTTCCCAGCCGTCTTCGCCCAGTCGTTTAAATCTTCTTGATAAAACTTCTTTCATAGATTGAAAATCATCAGGTTTTCCCTCAGTTGATTTAACTTTATATCGTTTATACAAGGATTTTTTAGGCATGCCATTTATAAAACAAATTCCGGAAGCAACAGTGTTTGTACCTTGAATATGTGAAATGTCATAGCATTCGATTTTATGAGGGAAATTCTTTAAGTGTAGAATTTCGGCTAAATAAGAACCAATTTCGTTAAAATCGTTGCCTAAATTTACCAATGATTGAATTTTGGCTTTTTCTAAAACATCTTTTGCATTTTTATCTGCGAGTTTTTGAAGTTCTTTTCCCGCTTTTGTTTTGCCATAACTGATTTTTATTTTCTTATGTGATAAAATTTCAAGCCATTCTTCATATAAACTCTTTTCTCCAATTTCTTCAAGTGCAGACGACACAATTTTATCAGGATAATCAAGTTTTAGCATTGAGTAGTAATCTTTGAAAAATCTTGCAAAAAATTCTGTCGAATCTTCTTCTTCGACTTGATAATCAAAAGTCTTTTTATCAATTAAACGTCCCTCTCTTATCATGAGGATTGCAATGGCAATGATACCATTTTCATGCAAAACAGAAATTATATCTTCATTTAATTTTGTACTTTCGTAAACAACTTTTTGTTTTTCTAATGTTTTCTTTAAATCGAAGTAACTATCTCTAAGTCTTGCAGCCTTTTCAAATTGTTCTGATTCTGAATATTTTTGAATTTGTTCCATTAATTGTTTTAACAATTCACCTTGCTTACCGGTCAAAAATAGTTCTGCTTGTTCGATTAGTTTTTTGTATTCTTCTGAAGTAACTTTGTTTTGACAAGGTGCTAAACAACGTCCAATATCGTAGTAAAGGCAAGGTCTTGTTTTAAACTTTGGCTGTTTGCATTGTTTTAGGGGAAATAGTTTTTTAATGAAATCCAAAGTTGAATACATTGCTCTAATATCTGTATATGGACCAAAAAAATGTCCTTTATCGGGATTAAGATTTTTCTTTCTAACAACTAAAATTCTTGGAAAATCTTCGTCAGTAATCAAAAAATAAGGGTATTTTTTGTCATCTTTTAGTAAAATATTATATTTTGGTTTATGTTTTTTTATTAGTTGGTCTTCTAATATGAATGCTTCGACCTCTGTATCGGTAATAATATATTCAAGTCTTTCGATATGTGAAACCAGTTGTACTGTTTTAGGTGATTTTTGAGAACGATTAAAATAACTTCTGACTCTCTTTTTTAAGTTTTTGGCCTTACCAACGTATATAATCGTGTTATCTTTATCATAATAAAGATAACAACCTGACAAATCAGGAAGTAATTTTAAGGTTTGTTTTAGTTCTTCATTCATACGAATATTATAACAGATAAAAAAAAGCGACACACAGAAGTGTGTCGCCTTTTTTTATTTAAAATCTTATAAAACTGCTGTTGTTCCGATTTGTTCACTTACTTTGAACGGTATTTCTTTGACTTTCATATCTGTTTCATCAAGAATACCTCTTTCTAATTCAGTATATGAAGCAGTTTTTGAGTTAAATGCTTTTCTTAAAAATTCATAAGAAACTTTTGGATCGCATTTATCTCCACAAGTAAATAAGTCAACCGCAGCATAACCCAATTCAGGCCAAGTGTGAATTGCTAAATGACTTTCAGCAATAATTACAACACCGCTAACGCCATAAGGATTAAACATATGGAAACATTTTTGAACAACGGTAGCACCACATTCGAGTGCCGCATCAACCATTAACTTTTCAATTTTTGATAAACTATTCAGAGTATTCGGATTACATTCAAAAAACTCTGCTAAAACATGTCTGCCTAAGTGTACTTGTCTTACTCCTGCTCTATCAATTGTTGAAAAAGGTGATGTTATTGCCAATTCATGTGCCTCCTTATAAATAATACGTAGTTACAAATAAAATATTACAACAAAATATATTTTTTTTGTATTTTTTTTTCAAAAAAAAATATGTTAAGATTAGCCAATTGGCTGAATTACTTTTGTAGTAGTAATTTTAGAAAAATTTTTTTTTGAATAAATGTTAATAAAATGTAACACAATTATATTTTTTTTTATTTTTAATAGTATATTTAAATTATGAGTAAGATTTTAGTTGTTGACGATGATAGAGCAATCAATGAATTAATAAAGGTGAATTTAACTCTTTCCGGATATAAAGTTGTACAGGCTTATGACGGAATTGAGGGGTTTGCTTTGGCAAAACAAGAACTTCCAAATATGGTTATTCTTGATGTTATGATGCCAAATGTTGATGGTTATACTGTTGCTCAGCGAATTCGTCAATGCGAAGGCATAAAAAATATGCCTATACTTATGCTAACCGCATTATCTGATATTACAGATAAAGGAAAAGGGTTTGATATTGGAATTGATGACTATTTGGTAAAACCTTTTGATATGGAAGAATTGAAAATGCGTGTAAAAGCGATTTTGAAACGTTCAAATCAACTTCCTGAATCTCTTGCAACAAAGGAATTGTTAGTTTTAGGAGAAATTACATTGTTGCCGGAAACGTATTCTGTAAAAATTAATGAAAAGGTTGCAAAACTTACTCCAATTGAGTTTGATATTTTTAATATATTATTCCAAAATCATGGCACAATGGTTTCGTCAGCAAAATTACTTAAAGATGTTTGGGGATATGCACCAGATGATGATGTTGAAACAATTCGTGTACACATAAGACATTTGCGTACAAAAATTGATAAAATTTCTGACGGCAAAAAATATATTGAAACAATTTATGGTGGCGGATATAAATTATCGGTTTAATTAGTCTTCGTCGTTTAGACTTAAAACCGCCATGAATGCTTCTTGTGGTACTTCAACTTTACCAACGGCTTTCATTCTCTTTTTACCACGTTTTTGCTTTTCTAAAAGTTTACGTTTACGAGAAATATCACCGCCATAGCATTTATCCAAAACGCTCTTTCTTAGAGCCTTGATATTTGTCCTTGCGATAACTCTACCACCAATTGCTGCTTGAATTGGAACTTCAAACAATTGTCGTGGAATAATTGTTTTTAATTTTTCTGTTAATTTTTGACCGATGTGGAATGCACTGTCTTTGTGGCAAATTACAGAAAGAGCATCAACAACTTCACCTGCAAGCATTACGTCAAGTTTTACGAGTTCTGAACGTTTGTAATCAAAAAATTCGTAATCCATGCTTGCGTAACCTTTTGTCCTTGATTTTAATTGGTCATAAAAGTCTGTAATAACTTCACTTAATGGAATATGGTATTCTAAATTAACTCTAACTTTATCGATGTAAGTCATGTTAATAAAGATTCCACGTTTAGACTGTGTTAAATCCATCAAGGTACCGGTATATTCGTTAGGTGCGATAATATCAACTTTTACATACGGTTCTTCAATATATTCTCTTTGTGCGGCAGGTGGAAGATTTGCAGGGTTATCAATAAATAAGACTTCACCTGTTGTTGTGTGAACGTGATAAACTACTGACGGAGCAGTGGTTACAAGTGCTAAATTGTATTCACGTTCTAAACGTTCTTGGGCGATTTCCATATGTAGCATTCCCAAAAAACCACATCTAAATCCAAATCCTAAGGCACTTGATGTTTCTGGTTCAAAAGTGATACTACTATCAGATAATTTCAATTTTTCCAGTGCTTCTTTTAAATCATGATAATCTTCGTTATCTACCGGATAAAGTCCCGAAAATACCATTGGCAATGCTTCTTGATACCCCGGTAGCGGTTCAACTGCCGGATTTTCTATAGTTGTTAGCGTATCACCAACAAAACGTGTGATTTCTTTTATTGAACCTGCAAAATAGCCTACATCTCCACATTTTAGGGTTTCGCAAGGTACACGTGTAGGTGTTAAATAACCTAATTCTACAACATCATAAGATTTTCCTGAAGCCATAAATTTGACTTTGTCGCCCATTTTGATACTTCCGTCGATAATTTTGAATAAACAAACAGTACCTAAATAAGGGTCATAAGCACTATCGAAAACTAATGCTCTTAAAGGTTTTTCCGTTGTGTCCGCAGGAGGTGGAATTAAATCTACAACTGCTTCTAATACTTGGTTAATTCCTTCGCCTGTTTTGGCACTTACAGGAATTGCTAATGAAGCATCAATACCTAAAACTTCTTCGATTTCTGCTTTTACACGTTCGACGTCTGCTGATGGTAAGTCGATTTTGTTAATTACAGGAATGATTTCCAAATTTTGTTCCGCAGCAAGATAAACATTTGCTAAAGTCTGTGCTTCAACCCCTTGAGTTGCATCGACAATTAATAAAGCACCTTCACAAGCGGCTAACGAACGAGAAACTTCATACGTAAAATCTACGTGTCCCGGTGTGTCAATTAAATTTAATTCGTATTTTTTGCCGTTTTTTGCGGTGTATTTCATTCGGGCAGTATTAAGTTTAATTGTAATTCCTCTTTCACGTTCAATATCCATTGAATCAAGAAGTTGATCTTGCATATCTCTTTTACTAATTGTTTCAGTTGCTTCAAGCAATCTGTCTGCAAGAGTTGATTTCCCGTGGTCTATGTGTGCAATAATGCAAAAATTTCTAACATTCTCTATGTATTTCATAATTTAATTATATATAAAAATTTTTGAGTGTAAAACTATTTACAATGAAATTTTTTATTATACAATTATTATTGTAATAATAGATATATATTTCTAAATATTAGAGGTTAAACATTAATGTTAATAGAAGAACTTTTAGAAGCAACCGTTCAAAGCAGAGCCAGTGATTTACACATCTCTGCGGGTTTACCACCAGTTATTAGGGTTGATGGTAAGTTAATAAGAACTGACCGACCACCACTTTCTGCTGATGACGTTGAAACTTTATTGTTTCCTATGTTATCTAACGAACAAAGACGTAAGTTAGAGCAAGATTGGGAACTTGATTTTTCTTATGGTGTTCAAGGGTTGAGTCGTTTCAGGGTTAATATCTACAAAGATAAAGGCAACTTTGCGGCTGCATTCAGAACAATTGCTTCAATTGTTCCTGCATTTGATACTTTGGGTTTGCCTGATATTGTTAGAAAAACTGCGGAAAAACCAAGAGGTTTGATTCTTGTAACAGGTCCTACAGGTTCAGGTAAATCTACAACATTAGCCTCAATGATTGACCACATTAATACTACAAGATCAGAGCATATTCTTACAATCGAAGACCCTATTGAGTTTGTGCATACATCAAAAAAATCTGTTGTTCACCAACGTGAGTTAGGTCAAGATACACGTTCTTTTGCAAATGCTCTTCGTTCTGCACTTCGTGAAGACCCGGATATTATACTTGTAGGTGAGATGCGTGATCAAGAAACTATTTCCTTAGCACTAACTGCGGCAGAAACAGGCCACTTAGTGTTTGGGACTCTTCACACATCTTCTGCATCTCAAACAATTGACCGTATTATCGACGTATTTCCGGAAGGTCAACAACAACAAATTCGTGTTCAATTGTCATCTTCACTTGCTGCGGTATTTTCTCAAACTTTATTACCAAGATTGCAAGCAGATGGTTCTAAAAAAGGTCGTGTAATGGCTCAAGAAATTATGTTGGTAACTCCGGCAATTGCTAACTTAATTCGTGAATCTAAAGCCGCTCAAATCTATTCTGCATTACAAACAAATGCAAGTCTTGGAATGCAAACACTTGAAATGGCTTTGAAATCACTTTACTTAAGTCGTCAAATTACATTAGAAGATGCTCTTTCTCGTTCTTCAAGACCGGATGATTTAAGACGAAGTTTATAATAATTATTACAAATGTAATAAATCTTTGAAAGTCTGTAACTCAATATTACAGGCTTTCTTTTTACTCTTTTGTTTCTAATGTTAAGAAATGTAACATAACATGCACTAAAAAAGGCAATTTTTAGTAAAAAAAATACTTTACATGAGTACGAGGACTACAAAAGAGGATTTAGAAAATGTCATTCTTAATGTTTGCAGCAAGAAAAATTCAAATCAAACGTTTAATGAATTCTAAAAACTACGAATTAACTTTGATTACAGAACAAGCAAACGAAGCAGCAAGAAAAGTTGCAAATGCTCAAGAAGCACAAACTGCTGCAAAGAATCAAGTAAGCGTTTTCACTTCTCAATTGCAATCAGCAGCACAATTCCAAGCATTAGCACAATTAAAATCTCAAACAGGTATTGATGCAAACGGAATGAACTCTGGTAATATGTCTCAATCAGATTTAGCAGCAGTACAAAGAGCATTAATGGAAGGATCTCAAGCAGGTTCTCAATTAGCAACAGCAATTACATCAATTACAGACAGCATCTTCTCAGCACAAAATAAAGCAGAATTATCTAGATTACAAGCACAACAACAAACTCTAGATATGAGAAAAGAAACATTACAAACACAATTAAAATCATTACAAGGTGAATACCAACAATGTGAATCTGCTGAATCAGAATCAGCAAAATCATTAGCACCTAAATTCGGTATCGCTTAATAAATAAAATTTATACTCTCTCTCAATAATATATCTCTCTCAAATGTTTTAAAAGGTTCTCTTAATGGAGAACTTTTTTTTGCGAAAAATTTAAAAATAATCTGTTTGTATGGTTGATTTTTGGCAAAAAATTATTAATATATTCATAGCACGAAATATAATAGGAGGCTTAATATGTCAACAAGATTAGACGGAACTTCATTATTTACCTCTATGAATTCAGGCTTAGGTAACACTTTTTCAGTATTATCTAGTGCTTTTTCTGACGGTATTACGTTAAAAAATTTATCGTCAACTGATGCAACAACTGCACTAAATTCAAATGGAGTTGGACAAAATTTTAAATCATATATTCAAACAAATTTTTCAACAATGGATAAAAACCATGACGGAAAAATTTCGGCAGATGAATTGAATACTTACACGACAAACTTATCGATGCAAGGTATGACTATGGAACAACTTGCATTGCTAGGGACATCTTCAGGTATGTCATCTTCATTGTTAGATACGGTTATGTCGCATTTTAACGAAATTGACAAAAATAAAGACGGTAAAGTTACAAATGAAGAAATTCAAGCATACGGAGTTGAATCTTCTGTTGAAAAACAAAGAATTGCAGATAGAACTAATATGTTAAAATCAATGTCAACATTCTATGAAACATCTTCTAGTAACAATGATTCCAGTTTGTTAGATTATAGACTTTTAGATAAAGAGTCTGACGACGAAGAGTCTTAATTTAACCAACATAGAAAACTAAATTTATCAATAAGTCGGCTATCAAAAGGAAAATTGTAGATTTGATGGCCGCTTGTGTTGTTGAAGTACCAACTTCTTTTGCTCCGCCTCTTGTCATGTAACCTTGAGTTGCACAAACGAGGGCAACAAGTCCGCCAAATATAGATGCTTTAAATAAACTTATATAAATATCTTTTGTACTTAACCATAACCAAACTGATGTAATGTATCTATTAGGGTGAAGTCCAATTGTTCCCCATGCAACAAATAATCCTCCAAAAATTCCTACAAGTTCTGCAAGAATTACAACAAGAGGAACTGTCAAAACTCCTGCAACAATTCTCGGTGTAAAGTAGTAACCTACAGGGTCAACTTTTAGTGTTTTAATGGCATCTACTTGTGAGGTTACTCTCATATTTGCAATTTCTGCTGAAATAGAAGTCCCCGCTCTTGCACCAATCGCTAACGCAGCAAAACCTGGGGCAATTTCACGAATAATTACAATTGCAATTGTTCCACCAATATAAGTATCCGCTCCTGACATCAAAAATTGCTTCGAAACTTGAATTGCAATAACTGCTGCTGCAATAAAAGAAATAATCATTGAAATTGGCAATGAGTCATAACTAATCGCTGCGGCTTGTGCAATCATTGATTTAAAACGCATTTCGCCGGAAAATAAATATTTCAGACTTTCTATTAAATTTTTAACGCATTGACCTAAAAAACTAATCATTTACGCAAACACACCATTCTTTGTATTTTGGCACTTTTCCTCTAACAACATCGTCATAGAGTTTTTGAATATCTGATGCAATTTTACCGATATTACCGTCTGCAACAGGTCTGTTATCAATTGACGTAATTGGAACAATTTGAGCACCCGTACCTGTAAAGAAGGCTTCTTCTGCGGTATATAGTTCGCTTCTGTCAATTACACGTTCTTCAACTTCAAGGTTCAATACTTCTTTTGCTAATTGAATAATTGTATTTCTTGTAACTCCTGTAAGCATTTCAGAGGTTGTTGTTGATGTTATTAGTTTACCGTTTTCAACAAGGAACAAGTTCATAGCAGCCCCTTCTGAAACTTTACCTGATTGAGATAACACGATTGCTTCATCAAATCCGTTTAATCTTGCATCAGTTGTTATTAAAGATGCATTTACATAAGCACCATTTATTTTTGCTCTTGGAGGAATTGAATTGTCTGAATTTCTTCTCCAAGATGATACACAAACTTTCAACCCTTTATTTACAAAATAATCATTCATTGGGAATGAGAATACAACATATTTATCCGGATTATCAATCAAATGCGGTCCAATTCTGTCTGCTGATTTATAAATAATTGGACGAATATAAGCATCTGATTTGTAATTGTTTTTCTTTAATAAATCTTTTAAAATTTTTACGTGTTCATCTTTTGAGTAGATTGAATCCATGTATAAAAATTTTGCACTGTTTGCAAGTCTTTCAAAGTGTTCTTTAGGACGGAAAATATACATTTTATCGTCTTCTTCGTTGTAATATGCACGAATTCCTTCAAAAACTGCGGTACCATATAAAAAAGCATGCGTCATTATTGGGATAGTTGCTTTTTCTTTTGCTACAAATTTACCGTCATGGAATACATATTCTGTCATATTACCTCCTTAAAGTATAGTCTATTATTTGCATAAAATCATTTTTTTTTAAATAAAATATATATTAATATTACATTTTTTCTTCAAAATTGGATTTTTTTCTATTTTTTATATACAATGAACGAAGATAAGGCATAGTTATGGAACTTGTTTTAGATTTTATATATATTTATATAGGGATATTTTCAGTCTACTTCTTTATCTTGGCTATAAAAAGTTTAAACGATAAAAAAATTAGATTGGACAATAAATACTCAATGAATGCAGAACAAGAGGTTCTGTGTGTAGTTGTGTATTCTCATAATAATTACGATGCTCTAAAAAATATGCTTAACCAATTAAAGCATCAAACATATCCGGTTCAAAACTATATTGTTCAAGTAATTTTGGATAACTGCACAGATCATTCAGAAGAACTTATCGAAAATTCTAACAATATTCGAGTTTTAAATTTGAATGATGGTGTTACAGTAGGCAAAGACCAAGCAGTGTCTATTTTGTTAGAAAGTTTAAGACAAGATTCATTCATTAATTCATACGTATTTATTGACATTGATAGATTTATTGAAGAAGATTTCTTAGAAAATGTAAACAGAGCATTATCTATTTATCCCGTTGTTACAGGGCAAACGATTGTTATTGAAAACGATAACCTTACAAAATCCGAAAAAATTAAAATTTGCTATAACAGGTATCTAAATAATTTCTTAAGGAAAGCAAGAGCCTTAATGGGGCTATCTGATAGAATTAACGGCTCATTCATGTGTATCAAAAAAGATTTTGTAGAAAAAGTCGATGCTTTAGATATTAAAGATATTAATTCAGAATTAAAATATTCTATTTTACTATCCAGTTTAGGTTATCCATGCATCTTTGTTCCTAGTCTAAAAACTTATGTAAAATCCTATAACTTTGAATTACAAAGACCATCATTGAGTTACAGGGTAAAACTGTTTAAACAATGTTTTACTAAATTATTCACATTTAATTTCAAATTCTCAGAACATATTTGTTCTTTAATTGCTCCAAGTGGTTTAGTGGCAGTAATTTTATCAATATTTTATTTATGCTTATCGTTGAGATACTATTTCTTATTTAATTTTATATTCGTATTTACGGTATTTTCTATGTTATTGCTAGGTTTTGCAATAAGTGTATTGAAAGCAGAAATTTTTGCAAAAGACTTCTTTTATCTTGCAATGTATCCGTTTTATTCAATTGGACATATTCTGGATAATTTACCACCATACAGATTTTTGAAAAAATATGTTTTCAGAACTGATAGAAAACCTAAAGATGTTCAAAAATATTCTGTTAAAGTAATGGCTTCTAATGGAAAAGCAAATATTCCATGCAAGTTAGATTTAATTTCTGAAAACGGCATGGCAAAAGTTGTGTTTACTTTTAAAAAGAAAAAATTTACTTCAAGTAAGCAAATTCGTATGGTTGAGGCTTTAAACGAATTAACGTCAAAATTAAGTGATTATGGATTTAATTTAAAAATTTGTTATTGCTGTGAATATTTTTCAAGTATCGTAGATGGTACTCAAAACATGGTTCATGGTGAATGCAGTTATAATTTTGCAGGTAAAAAGCCTGATGATGTCTTTACGACATTATTGTGGAATTCTTGTTCGGCTTGCAAACCTAAGAAAATAATGAGTGTAATTGAAGACATTAGGCTAAACCAACAGGATTAAACTATAAATGAAAAAATTGGGGATATTGATATTATTAATAACATGTTTTGTTTTACCGTGTAATTCTGATGAATTAACCGATGATTATTTTGATATTGCCCAAAATTATCTTCAATCCGGAGATACAACAAAAGCATTAGAGTATATTAATTATGTTTTAACATTAAATCCTAAATCTTCAAAGGCTATTCAGTTTAAAAACAAGTTAATTCCTCAAGAAACAAATGACGATTTGTCCAGAACTGCTAATATCTTATCTAAACAAAAAAGCATTGCGGACTTGGCGATTTTAGATATTCCAAAATCTGATAAATACAAAATTGAAAATTCATCAGAATATTACAATAAACAAGGTAAACAATTTTATTTAAATGAAGAATATGACAGTGCAATTCAAAGTTTCTTCCATGCGGTATCAATCGATAATAAGAATTACATTGCATACAACAATCTGGGTATGACATATTGGATGAAAAATAACTTAGATTGTGCTGAAAAATACTTTAAAAAAGCCGCATCTGTCAGCAAATATTATCCTCAACCATACATTAATTTGGCTTTGTTATACAAGCAAAAAGGAGATATGGCTAAGCATTTAACATATCTAAAAAAGGCATTAGAGGTAAATCCTAATAACTATTGGACATACTATTTATTAGGAGATTATTATACTTCAATTGAGGATTACCCTGAATCAATTGCACATTATATAAATGCAATCGACATAAATCCAAATTTTGCACCACCATATTTGGCTTTAGGCATATCTTATTTTAAGACTGATAAATATAATCAATCTATTGTTGCATTAAAAAATTATTTGGAACTAAATCCAAATTCGGATTTTGCATATTCAATTCTCGCAAAGAATTATTACATAATGGGCGATTACGAAACGGCTAAAAAGTTTATGAAAAAAGCATTTTCTTTAAATCCGACATCTACATATAGAATGGAACTTGCAAAGGTTCAATTTAATGCCGGAGAATATAAATCAGCACTTTTGAATTTTCAAATCTTAGAGCCTGAATTTCAATATGCAGAAATTTATAACTATATCGGTTTATGTAATTTAATGTTAAAACGCTATGAATTGGCTATCTTAAACTTTAATAAAGCAATTGTGGCAGATAACCGCAGACCGATTTATTATTACAATTTATCGCAAGCATATAACGCACTTGATGAAAAGCAAAAATATGTTCAATACTTGAATACCGCTTTGCAAATAACACCTGTAACTTATCAAGATTATATTGATTTGAGTTGTATTTATTACAACACAGGTAAAATTAACCTTTCGATAAAAACATTAGAAAACGGAATAAATGTTTTACCTAATGCAAAACCTCTTTATATGGCTTTGTTAAACTTATATGACAAATTAGATGATGATGTAAATTATAACAGTACTAAAAAACTTATAGAAACGAGATTTAATTCAAATGAGCAGAAGAAAAAAGCAACCAAGTTGTTTAAGTAAAATTTTTAATTTTTTAATTACAACAGTATTAGTTGTGCTGACGGCATTTGGAATTCAAATGTATTTTAATACTGCTCAAGGGGCAACAACTTTAAAGTTTGCTCAAATTAGCGACAATCACCTTTCAAGCGAAACAATTAATAAGGGGTATCGTCTTACAGCAAATTCAAAAGAACTTTTAGACGATGCCATTAACGAAATTAATGAAACACCAAACTTAGATTTTGTATTTTTTACCGGAGATGTTATTGATGTTCCGTTTGAAAAAAATATGAAAATGTTTTTAGAACATGCAAATCGTTTGAAATATCCATATTATGCTGTTCCTGGAAACCATGATATTTGTGTTGGCGGATATATGAGTAAATCCTTGTTCGTAGATTTAATGCGTCAGTATAATAAAAATTTTAAATTTAAAAAGACATATTATTCATTTACACCTAAAACCGGTTATAAAATTATCGCTTTAGACCCTATTATTGATAGTAGGTTAACCGCAAATGGGGAGTTACCTCAAGAACAACTTGATTTTTTGGATAAAGAAATTAGTAATGCAGGAAATAATGTCATTTTAATTTTTATGCATGTTCCTCTTAAACAGCCTTTTACAAGCGACAGCCATAGACTTTTAAATGCTGAAAGTATGTACCAAATTCTGCGTAAATACAATAATCCAATAGCAGTGTTTACAGGTCATTATCATACAACAAAAGTTACCCGAGATAATAACATTATTCATGTAAGCACACCGGCATTAATATCATACCCAAATGCGTTTAGATTTGTTACAATAAATAATTATAAAAATAAAGTAGTATTTGAAATTCAATACACTCCGACAAGACTTGCTGAACTGCAAACAAAAGCAAAATTGTTAGTATTTCATTCATCAATGTTTTACGGTTCAGAAAGTGATAGAACAGTTACAATTACAATAGATAAAGGACAAAAATAATGACTGACGAATTCAAAATTAAATTTAGAGGTGTACGTGGAAGTTATCCTTGTGCGAATAAAAACTTTTTACAATACGGTGGAAATACCTCTTGTGTTGAAGTAAATGTTGGCGGACATTTAATAATTCTTGATGCAGGTACAGGTTTGATAGACTTAGGCAACGAATTATTGAAAGAACATATTATGAGTGGCTCTCACTTAATGGAGCGAAAACCAATTGAGGCAACAATGTTGTTAAGCCATATTCATCAAGATCATATTTTAGGTTTTACATTTTTTGTTCCAAACCATATTGCAACGTCAAAAATCAATGTTTTTGGGGGCGTAAACTATAACGAAAGCCTTGCTGATGAATTGGCTCAATTGTTATTTACAAAATCATTTCCGGTTGATTTAGGTGATATTGCTGCAAATTTAAATATTTGTGATATTAACGATACTGAATGTATAATTTTACGACATGGCTCAAATGAGCCAATTGTCAGAAACATGACAGCAGATGACGGATTTGAACCTCAAGAAGATGATGTAATTATTACTTCATACAAATCTTATGCTCACCCACAAGAAGGTGTTGTTATTTATAAAATTATGTATAAAGGCAAAAGTCTTGTTTATGCAACAGATAAAGAAACTTATTTTGGCGGTGATAAAAAGTTGGCAAATTTTGCAAGAGGTTGCGATTTATTAATTCATGATTCACAATATACAACAGAAGATTATCTAAACCCTCACGCACCAAAACAAGGATTTGGACATTCAACATTTGATATGGCTTTAGAATCATTAGACTATTGCCATGCTAAAAAGGTTATTTTCTATCACTATGACCCAAGTTACGATGATGAAAAACTAAACAGCATAGCAAAATTTTATGGCGATATGGCAGATAAGGCTGATTTTGCTTATGAAGGACTAGAAATTAATATTTTATGATAAAAAAACTTCTTGTTTTATTCGGAATATCAATTATCTTTATGAATCCTGTATTTTCCGCAGACAGAAACTACATTGGATTAATGACTATTGACCCTGAAAAAAATGCCTACGTTCATAATAACTTTGGACTTGGATATTTAGATATGGGTCAATATTATGCTGCAATTCAGGAATTTAAAATTGCAATTTCTTTAAATCCAAATACGCAAGCAACCGCACTTTATTTGAATAATCTAGGCGAAACATACTTGAAACTGGGCTATTATTCAGCAGCACAAACTTGTTTTGAAGACGCAATAGAAAAAGCACCTTTAACTTTTAGGTACTACTTAAACCTTGTAACTTCATATCAAATGCAGGGAATTACAGATAGTAAATTAAAATATTATACAAAAAATAAGAAAAACCCTCTTGATGATATAACAATAGGACTTCTTTATATTGCTAAAGGTAATACAGAAAAGGGGATTACTGTTTTGGACAATTTTGTAATGAATGAACCAAAATTGTTTATAACTGACGGAGTTAAATATTATTTAAAAAGTGTTATTGAAGAACAGAAGAACGGCAAACGCTAATTTCATTGATAATTTCTCTAATTTCTGAAGAAATATCCGTATCTGATTGCACATGAGATTTGACAAGTTGAGCAAATTCAGCCTTTTTAAACTCGTGAAATCCTTTTTTCTTGAAGATTTCTTCGAGATTTAAAACCATTCTATCTTCTTGAAAATCCGACGCATCAATTGAATTTAGGTTAACAAAATAATCGTTTAATGTTCTTAAAATAAGGTCTTTAGGCAAAATATCCTCAAATTCACCGCCATTAAGTAAATGTATTTTATCAAACTCTCTTAATTTTGGTTTAATCTGTTCTAAATTTTCTTTTGCGTCGTTATCTAATAATACAAAAATGGGAATTTTTAACTGTTCAGAAAGAGTGTAAAATAGTTTTACTACTTGATTTTTGCCTCCTGCGGAACAAATTTGAATCCCATTTTTATTAAAATCAAAATTACATTTTTTTGCAAAAACAGGTAAAAGAGTTTCTTCGGTAATTCCCTCAGCAATAACTACTAATTCAATTGGAAATCTTAGTGATAATTCATCTCTGTTATTTTTGTCAGTGGCTAAAGACTTGAACCAACGTAGGTTTATAACGGAATTATCATCTATAAATTCTAAAACCTGATTATAGTTGATTTTGTTATCTAATAAAATGTTTATGTCGTTGTTTAATTTGAAAATCTTATTCTCATAATCTGCTAATTTTTGGTTGATTTTCAAATCATTTTCTTTTTGAGTACAAAGTTCTTCAAGGGAAAGATTAATAATAAGTTCAGCATATTTTTTTAACTCAGAGTAATTCATTTCTTCTAAATCTTTTCTTTTGAATTTTGGTTCAATTAGATTTGATAAAATGATGTCTTTAAATACTCTTAAATACTTATCTTCCGTAAATTTAAAACGAGTAAGTCTATCAATAGAGATGATAATTTGTTCTCTAGTTAAATTTTTAATCTTTTCTTTCGTAACATATCCCCGTAAATTTGTAACAATTTTAATATATTGTACAATAAAAACGCAAATTTTCAAAACTATTTACGTTTATTTAAACAAGGGCAAAGGCATATTTATTACATGATATCATTAAACAATATTCAAACATCTAATATTTATAGTGTAAAACCTGCAAAGACAACATCTTCAGCAGGTGTTACTTGTGCTTATGCCAATAGTCCAGCCAATCGTCCTTCTTTTACATCATATAATCCTGTAAATGTTGTAAAAACAACTTTGACATCACCCGCAGATGTTCAAAAATATACAGAAATTTCAGCAAATTTGGATTCTGATGGTAAAAAATCTTTAGATTATATGCTTAAAACAGGAACTCTTTTAAGTAATAATTCAAACGACAAATCAACAACTCTTGATAATTTGCACAAAATGATTACAAATCAAAGAGCAAAAGGGTTAGATTCAAAAACTATGTTGAATGATACCGTTAAAACAATTGCAAATCCTGCAATAATCACTCAACATTTTGGTAATATTCCTGATAATATTAAAGATACATTAAATGCTTATGATCCGTCGACAAAAGAAGTAACGCATTCCGGCTGTTGTGTTGCGGCAAGTATTGAGTATAATCTTGCAAGTCAAATGCCGGCAGAATTTGCACGTGTCGCAGAAGGTTTATCTTCAGAAAAAATGGCAAGTAGCAAAACAATTGATTTAAAAAATCTTTGTGCTGATAAAGATGATGCAAAATGGTTGTTAGATAACTTCAAAATTCCTTATCAAATGAAAGATAATAATAAAGCAGAAGTTACTCTTGCACCTGATAAGAATGCAATTTTTAGAGCACATATACAAACTATTGATAGAGATGCTTTGGAACGTTCTCCATTAGATGTTTTAATGCAATCAACATTTATGAATGTAGGTTCTCAACAAACTTATAATACATTGAATGATATTCGTGTAGCATCATTTGGCCCTGGGGACAGAGGTCTTGTTGAAATTGAAAAAACATTTACAGAATCTATCGTAACAGATTCAAACAAAACTTCCGTAACTTTCCAAGATGTTCAAGAAGCAAACGAAAACGGTGCAACTGTTGCGAAATTAGTTGGTTATAAAGCCGATGCTAACACTATCAAAAGAAGTTTATTATACTCATTAGCACAAGGTCAAAATGTAATTATTGGCTATACTTCAACTGATGAAAATAACAATATTATAAATGGTCATGAAATCACTGTTGTTGGTGCTAAAACAACAGGCGATGGAAAATTAGTTTTTGTATGTAATGATACAGATGATGATTCTCCTGAATTGGTTGAATATCACGAAGATTACTTAGTTCCAAGAATTCACCACGTAGGTTTACCGACAGAAGTAGTCGAAGCAGACAACAAATTAAAGGCAATTTCTTAAACTTTAATACTTTCTGAAAATTCCTCATTTTACATATAGTATGTTTTTGATATAATTTTATCAAAGTGAGGTCTTACTATGAAAGATATGATGGATAAAATATTGCAAATCGAGGCAAAGTATAACGAACTCGGTATTACTCTTTCTGATCCTGCTGTGATTCAAGATTATAACAGATTTAGAGATTTATCTAAGCAAAGAAAATCAATGGAAGAAACTGTTGAATTGTATTATGCGTGGAAAAAAGCCATTGATAGTATTGCAGATGCAAAAGAAATGCTAAAAGGTGAATCTGATGATGAAATGAAATCCTTTTTAAAGGCTGACATTGAGGAAAATGAAGCAAAAATTGTTCAATACGAAGAACAAATGAAGATTTTATTACTTCCTAGAGATCCGATGGACGATAAGGATATTATGCTTGAAATTCGTGGCGGTGCTGGTGGTGATGAAGCAAATATTTTTGCCGGCGACTTGATGAGAATGTATATGCGTTTTGCAGATAAACAAGGGTGGAAAACTCAAGTATTAAGTATGACTGAATGCGAAGCCGGTGGTGTTTCAGAGGTTATTATTTCAGTTAAAGGTGATGCGGTATATTCAAAATTAAAATATGAATCAGGTGTTCACCGTGTTCAACGTGTTCCGCAAACAGAATCTCAAGGACGTGTTCACACATCAACTGCAACTGTTGCGGTAATGCCTGAAGTTGACGATGTTGAAATTGAAATTAAACCTGAAGATATTGAAATGTCTACTGCTCGTTCAGGTGGTGCCGGCGGTCAAAACGTAAACAAAGTAGAAACAGCGGCTCGTTTATTCCACAAACCAACAGGAATAATGATATTCTGTACTGAAGAACGTTCTCAATTACAAAACAAGGAACGTGCAATGCAAATTTTGAAGGCTAAATTATACGATTTAGAAGTTCAAAAACAAACAAAAGAAATCACTGATTTACGTCGTTCTCAAGTAGGCTCCGGTGATAGAAGTGAACGAATTAGAACGTACAACTTTCCACAAGGTCGTTTAACAGACCACAGAATAGGTCAAAACTTAAATGTTTGGACAGTAATTGACGGAGATTTAGACGAACTTCTTAAACTGTTGATGGAATATGACCAAAAACTTAAATTGGAAAAATTGGCAGAAGTAAACTAAAATGAAACATTTAAGAAAATGTATCGGTTGTGGTCAAATTAATGACCGTAAGAATTTAATAAGAATTACTCACGACAAAAGTTTAGATGAAGTTTTTATTAATCCGGATACGAAAAAATTTGGCAGATCAGTATATCTTTGTTATAATAAATTGTGTATTGAAAATGCTTTTAAGAAAAATAAGTTACAAAAAATTTTGAAAACAGCAATTTCAGAAGAATTGAAAGGAAAATTAATTGAGTTTGAATAATATGCGTGTAAGTGAATTAGCAAAAGAATTAGGACTAACTAGTAAAGAGGTAATTGAAAAATTGGCTCAAGTTCAGATTGTTGTAAAAACTCATTCAAGTTCGGTTACTCCTGAGCAAGTGAAAAAATTGAAAGATTTTATTGCTGGCGGTTCAAAAGTTGAAGTTAAAAAGCCTAAAGCATTTATTGTTAAAAAGGCTAAGGCAGAAGCAAAACCTGAAGTTCAGGTTGTAGAAAAAGAAGTAATACCAGAGAAAAAAGATGAGCCAAAGGCTGAAAAAGTTGAAATATCAAAAGTAGAAGATGTTTCAAAACCTAAAGAAGTTGAACGTCCTAGGGTTGAAGTGGTAAAAAAAGCCCCTGTTAACAGATTGGAAATAGTAAGACACGCAAAACCAACAGACAAATCAAAACCTACTTCAGATAGACCTCAACGTGCAAATTCTGAACGTTCACAAAGACCACAAAATGGTAAACCTCAACGTACACAAGAAGGAAAACCAATTGAACGTCATATTATTCCGCAAGATATTTATGAAAATAAAGGTCCGGTTTCTAAGCATAAACAGGCTGATAAAAGAAAAGATAAAATTTCTAAAGAAGAAGAACAAGAAAGAATTTCTTTAGAAAAGGCTGCTGCACAAAAGCATAAAAAACGTTCTCACAAAGAGGAAGAAAAAGAAGCCGTTACACAATTAGTTGTAAATACTGCAATGACAATTCAGGAACTTGCAGATAAAATTCAAAAAACACCTGCGGAAATTGTTAAATTCTTGATGTTAAACGGTATTATGGCAACTGTAAACCAACTTATTGATGTAGACGTAATTAAAAAAGTTTGTGCTGAATACGGCTTAGAAGTCCTTGATGAAGATTTAGAAGCATACGTTCAACAAGAAATTGAAAAGGAAGAAAAGAAAGAAAAACTTAAAGCCGACGAAAAGAACATGGTTTCAAGAGCCCCTGTTATTAGTATTATGGGACACGTTGACCATGGTAAAACAACTTTATTAGATAGTATTCGTGCATCAAAACACAAAATTGTTAATACCGAAGTTGGTGGTATTACTCAATCGATTGGTGCTTACACAATTTATTTAGGCGACAGAAAAGTAGTATTCTTAGACACTCCCGGACACGAAGCATTTACAGAAATGCGTGCAAGAGGTGCTAAAGCAACGGATATTGCAATTTTGGTAGTTGCTGCTGATGACGGTATTATGCCACAAACAATTGAGGCAATTAACCACGCAAAAGCGGCTGAAATTCCAATTATTGTTGCAGTAAACAAAATTGATAAAGCAGGTGCAGACCCTGATAGAATTTTAACTCAATTGACCGAGCATGGCTTAGTTCCGGAAGCATGGGGCGGAGATACAATTACTTGTAACGTTTCAGCACTACAAAGACAAGGTATTGATGAGTTATTAGAATACATCTTGTTAGTTGCTGATATGCAAGATTTGAAGGCAAATCCAAAAGCGAAAGCATCAGGAGTTGTAATTGAAGCAAACTTAGACAAAGGTAAAGGTCCTGTTGCAACATTATTAGTCCAAAACGGTACATTAAGTGTTGGAAACTGTGTTGTAGTTGGTACTGCATGCGGTCGTGTAAGAGCATTACTTTCAGATTCAGGCGAAAAAATCAAAGACGCAGAACCATCAACTCCGGTTGAAATTCTTGGATTGACAGAAGTTCCACAAGCAGGCGATACATTTGAAGTAGTTGCAAATGAAAAAGAAATGAAAGCAATCATTGAAAAACGTAAAGAAACAGAAAGAACAAAACGTTTAGATGAAATGCTACCGGCACATATCAGAAAAGAAGCGGTTTCTGGAGAAGAAGATATTCCTCAATTAAACTTAATTATCAAAGCAAATACTCATGGTGCTGCGGAAGCGGTTTCTCAAGCAATCGCTCAAATGGAGTCTAAAGAAATTGCAACGAAAATCATTCACGTTGGTGTAGGCGATATTTCTGAAGCCGATGTTATGTTAGCCTCTGCATCAAAAGCATTGATTTTAGGATTTACTGTAAAAGAAGATTCAAATGCTCTTGTAGCAGCCGAAAGAGAACACGTTACAATTAAGAAGTATGATATTATTTACCAAATCTTGGAAGATATGGAAAAAACAATGTTATCACTTCTTGAACCTGAAATCAAAGAAGTTGCACTTGGTAAGGCAGAAATCAGACAAGTATTTACTATTGGTAAAACAACTAAGATTGCCGGTTGTTACGTACTTGAAGGTAAAATTTTACGTAATAAAACTGCTGTATTGGTTCGTAACGGACAAGAAATATTCCGTGGTGCAATTGACCAATTAAAACGTTTTAAAGACGATGTAAAAGAAGTTGCTCAAGGTTTTGAATGTGGTATTTCATTTGCTAAATTCAACGACTTACAAGAGGGCGATATTATTGAAGTATCAACTACAGAAGAAGTTGAACGTCAAAGTTTATAGTAAAAAGTTATAGGTGCAATTATGAGTAGTAACTTACGCAACGAAAGAGTTAGAAAAGAATTAATGCGTGAAATTTCTGAAATCTTACGAAAAGAAATCAGAGGTTTGGCTGGTGTTGTGTCTATAACTGACGTTGAAGTTAGCCATGACAATTCTTTTGCAAAAGTTTTTTATAGTGTTTATGGCTCAGAAGAACAGAAAGAAAAATCTGTTCAAATTATCAATAAAAATGTTTCAAAAATTAGATATGAAGTTGGTAAACGTATTCGTTTAAGACTAACTCCGGAATTGAGATTTATTCAAGACAACTCAATTGAAAGAGGTTCAAGAGTGAATGAAATTCTTGAAAAAATTTCACGTGGAGAAGTGTAGTTGTTCGGATTTTTAAATGTTTATAAACCTGTAGGCAAAACATCTCATGATGTTGTTGCTTATTTTCGCAGAATATTAAAAATCAAACAAATAGGACATACCGGCACATTAGACCCTTTTGCTGAGGGTGTTTTACCAATTTGTATAGGAAAATCTACTAAGTTAATTGAATATTTACCAGATGACAAATCCTATACGGCATTTATCCAATTCGGGAAAGCGACAGAAACATACGATACAGAGGGGATAACTGTTTTTGAGAGTGATAAAAAAGTTTCCAAAGAAGAAGTTGAGCATGCTCTACTTCGTTTTTCAGGTGAAATCGAGCAACTTCCACCGATGTATTCTGCAATAAAGGTTAATGGCAAAAAACTTTATGAATATGCAAGAGAAGGTGTAGAGATTGAAATAAAACCGAGAAAAGTTACTATTTCAAAAATTGAATTGATAGATTTTAACTTTGAAAAACAAACTGCACAAATTTATATTGAATGTTCAAAAGGTACTTATATCCGCTCAATAGCAAACGATTTAGGCAACTTTTTAGAGTGCGGAGGATACCTTTATCGATTAATCCGAAATAAGGCCGGAAAATTTGATATAGAAAATTCAATTAAAATGGAAGATTTTATAAATATTGAATTTATTAAAAAGAACCTTATTAATCCAATTGACATGCTTAATTTAGAAAAGTACGAGTTAAATGAGGTTGAGTGTCAGAAAATTCAACATGGTCAGCCATTGCTTAACAAAAGTATTAAAAGTGTCGATTTTATTATTTTGGTTTATAATAATAGAATAAAAGCCGTTGCAAAAGTTGACGGGAATTACATCAAAGTTAATAAGGTATTTAATGATGATTAAAAAAATATTAGTGATATGTGTGTGTTTAACAATGGCAGTAACATCAGCAAATGCTAATGATTTATCAATTTACTGTGCTGAACCACATAATATGTCATTAAAAAGTACACGATTTCTAAGTACAATTACAGGTTTTACACCTTTATCTCAAGCAATTGCAAATTCAATTGTGAAAAAAGAATTAGCAAAAAGTACAGGTTCTAAAGGCTTTAAAGTAAAAATGAAATCTTTCAGTGCAAATGATTTAATGGCAGGACGTTTTAAATCGCTTGATATTTCAGGTAATAACTTAAATTTTGACGGAGTTTATGTAACAAAATTTAATGCATCAACAGTTTGCGATTTTAATTATGTAAAAGCAACTCCAAAAACGGTTACTTTTGTCGATAATTTTCCTATGACATATTCAATGACAATCACTGATAGCGACTTAAAAAAGACAGTTTTATCAAAAGATTATCTGACTTTTTTAAAATCTTTAAATGTGAAATTCGGTGGCTTAAGTCTTTTAGAATTGAAAGATGTCGATGTTAACCTAAAAGATGATAAATTTCATTTTGTTTTAAAAATGAACAATAAAATGTTTAATTATAATGTACCTTTAAGTATGAATTTGTCAGCAAAAATGAAAATTCAAAATGGTAAAATCAAAGTAACAGAGGTTGCTTCAGAGGGTTTAAATCAAAAATTAAACCTAACACAATTAACAAATTTGCTTAATTTGATTAACCCGTTGAATTTTACAGTTGATGTTTTAGGCAATTCACATTCAAAATTGGCACTTAATAATTTAGATATAAAAGGAAATAAATTAGTCCTTGACGGTTCTATATTTATCCCTAAGAGTACAAGTGAAGAACACAAATAGAGGCTTATAAAAATGAATTACTTTCAAAAAATAGGTTTAATAATAGTTATAATACTTGCAGCAATATACGTTAAAATGGCATACTTTGGCAGTCCTGACGTAATTGAAGAACCTGTTCAACAAACAGAAGAAGTTTCAGAAACTCAAGAGGAACAAAAGAAAACAGAAGAAAAAACTTTGACTTATGAAGTTGCGAATGTATTTTTCATTGCACATAATTCAAACGGAGAAGAAGTTTATCGTGCAGTAAAAAGAGAATATCTTCCCGAATATGGTTCAAAATTAAAGTTTGCAGTTAAAGCACTAATTAATGGACCAAGTGCAAAAGAAAAGAAACTTGGTGTATACTCTGAAATTCCGGCAGGTACAAGACTTATTTCTATCACTGAATCTCCGTCAAGAGTCGTAATTAACCTAACATCAGACTTTGAAAATGGTGGCGGAACCGATAGTTTATACAAAAGACTATTTCAATTAATAAAAACAGTAAAAATTAATTCTAATTTACCACTATACTTACAACTTGACGGAAAGCAAGTTGAAGTTATCGGTGGCGAAGGAATTATGATAAATCAACCTTTAAGTGAGGATTTTGCAAATGAATAAAGATTTAGATTATTATTTAAACCTTGATTGGACGCTAATTGAGGGTACAGACCTAGATTTCAACGGTAACCCTTATTTCTATATTGAAATTAAAGAAATTCCAAGTTTTGCATTTTGTGCAAAAACTATAGAAAAAGCAAGAGAAAACTACAAACATCAATTAAAATTACAGTTAATGTTAATGCTTGAAGATGGCGAAGATATTCCAGAACCGGGGGAAGATGAAGACGATATCGACTGGGAAAGCATGTGCCCGGGCGGTTAGTATTTTATGAAAAAGTTATTTGAAAAATTAACATCACATTTTGTATTAATTTCTATCTCTTTATTGTCAATATTTCCTTTTATTTGGTTGATTTCAACCTCATTGAAAGGTGCTGGAGAGAACATTTTTGCGTATCCGCCAACGATAATTCCGACAGACTTTACTTTGGATAATTATATAGGTGTGTGGAAAAAAGTCGATTTTATGGCTTATTTTTGGAATAGTATGATTGTTGCAGGGGCGACAGTTCTGTTAAACCTTATTTTATCCTCACTTGCAGCATATCCTTTAGCAAGAATGAATTTTGCCGGAAAAAAAATTACATTTTTTGCAATTTTAGCAACGATAATGATTCCATTTCAGGCAATAATGTTACCTGTATATTTGATTACAATTAAGTTAAATATGATGGATACTGTAAATAATTTTATGGGCTACCTTGGACTTGTAATGCCATTTGCGGTAAGTGCTTTTGGAATATTTTTAATGAGACAAGCATTTATGGCTATTCCAAAAGAAATGGAAGAAGCCGCTATTGTTGATGGTTGCAACGTATTTCAAGTATTTTTAAGAGTGTTATTACCAATGGTTAAACCTTCGCTTGCAGTATTAGCAATTTTTACATTTATCGGTTCTTGGGGCGAATTTCTATGGCCTAGTATTGTTTTGACAAAAGAATCAATGTACACACTTCCTGTAGGTGTAAATAACTTACAAGGTATGTTTAGTTCAAACTGGAGATTTATCGCTGCCGGCTCAATCCTTTCAACTATTCCAATTTTGGTATTCTTTTTAGCAATGCAACGATATTTTATTTCCGGCGAAAATGAAGGTGCAGTCAAAGGTTAACTACCCTTTAATGTTTTAAATATATATTTATTTTAGACTTCATCTTAACAAAACTTAACAAACCCCTCAAAACATGGCAATTATTGAATTACAAAATACTTTATATAAATGTAAGGTAA